>NZ_NHYM01000010.1 GCF_003288815.1 Helicobacter sp. 16-1353
TGGAGTTTATCAAAAAAAAAAAAAACAATGTCAAGGGGGATTTTATTCTTTATGTTGTGGGTTAGAGTGGCGTATAGGTGCATTTTAGGGGACTTGCAATCCCCATAAATCCTATATAAACCTAAATATTGAGCTTATCAAAAAGCCAAAAGAATGCATAGAATATGTCGTATTCCACGAGTTGGCTCATTTGCTATATCCAAATCATTCTAAGGAATTTTATAATTATCTCTCGCTGTATATGCCAGATTGGGAGAAGCGAAAGGCGACTTTAGAAATGACGGATTAGGGCAGATTTTAGCAATGGTGAATTTAGATTTTAAATTATTAATTTTTAGAGATATATTATTTATGTCCCATTAAGCGGATTAGATGGCGGAGATTCTCAATATGGGCTATTCTTAGAATCTAAGCTAAAATTTAGTTTATAGGCGTTATAGAATATTATTACAGCAAATCTAACTAATTGCAAAAATTTTTCTTTTATAGTAGAATCCATATCTTATATTTTTGGCTATATTTAGCTTAATTTGGAGTGATTAATGAGTAGTATCTTGCTAATAACACAGATAATATTAGCTTTAGTTTTAACTATTTCGGTTCTTTTGCAAAAGAGTTCTAGCATAGGTTTGGGTGTGTATAGCGGAAGCAATGAATCGCTTTTTGGTGCAAAAGGTCCAGCTGGATTTATGGCTAAATTTACTATGGCAATTGGTTTGATATTTATTATTAATACAATAGCTTTAGGATATTTTTACACAACACAAACAAGTAAATCTATAATGGATAACACAAAGATAGAATCTAAGATTCCAGAATCCCCACCTGCAAATCCTTTGGAATCTAGTCCTTTAACTTCGCCTAGTTCGCCATTTGAAGCACCAGCAGCACCATTATTGCCAAAAAGTAATTAATATTATAGGAAATTTAGATGTTAAATGAGATTTATAATAATACTAAATCAAATATGCAAAAAGTGCTAGATTCACTAAGAAGGGATTTTGGGACACTTCGAAGTGGCAAGGTTTCCACGATGATTTTGGATAATATTAGGGTGGATTATTATGGCACACCAACACCATTAAATCAAATCGGCTCAGTTATCGCAAAGGACGCCACGACAATAATCGTAACGCCGTGGGAAAAGACCTTGCTAAAGGATATTGAAAGAGCAATTGCAGAGGCAAATATCGGGGTAAATCCAAATAGCGATAGCGATAGTGTAAAGCTATTTTTCCCGCCTATGACGAAAGAACAGCGAGTGGCAATCGCAAAAGAAGCTAAAGCTATGGGTGAGAAGTCTAAAATTGCTTTAAGAAATATTCGACAAGATTCTAATAATACCATCAAAAAAATAGAAAAAGAAAAGTCAATCACAGAGGACGAAAGCCGAGTAGCTCACGATGAAATACAAAAATATACTGATGATTTTGTAAAAAAAGTCGATGAAATGGTAAAAAACAAAGAAGAAGATATTTTAAAAGTATAGAAAATGGATATTAAAAAATATTATCTTGACGCAAATGCACTTTTAGAGGGGCATTTTTTATTAAGCAGTGGAAATCACTCAAATTATTATTTGCAATCCGCAAAAGTCCTTGAGAATCCAAAAATAGCCGAGATTCTAGCACAGGAATTAGCAAATGCAATAATAAAATATAATATAAAAGTAGATTGTGTTTGTTCCCCTGCACTTGGCGGAATCCTCGCTGGATATGAGTTAGCTAGAGCACTTGGAGTTAGATTTATTTTTACAGAACGAGTTAATGGCGTGATGAATCTTAGACGCGGGTTTAATATAAATATAGATGAAAAAATTATAATCTGCGAGGATATAATCACCACAGGCGGAAGTGCTTTAGAATCTGCTAAATGTGTAGAAAGTTTTGGTGCTAAAATAGTCGCTTTTGCCGCTCTTGCAAATAGAGGATTCTGCAAAAGAGTAGATTCCAATATTACATCTAAGATAGAATGCAAACTTCCTAATAATATCCCATTTTTTGCATTAGAGGATTTTATATTTGAGATGTTTAGTCCAAGTGAATGCCCTATTTGCAAAAGCGGTAGTATTGCCATAAAGCCCGGCAGTCGTGGTAATTAAATCAATCAATGAAGCAAAAAAAGCAAACAAGCCTTCAAAAACTAACTAATAAAAATAAGCCAAATACACAAATAAAGCAAAATATTTTCCAACAAATATTATTTATAGATAAATTCAAAGCATTTTTAACAGATATTTTTATGATTTATATGCCAATTTTATATATTGCAACTTATTTTATTTTAGGCTCAAAAGAGGCATTTCAACAAAGTCAAATTACACTTTTTATCTGCTTTTTTCTATATGCTATTATTTTGTCTATATTATTTGCCACAAAGTCGCAAACACTGGGCTATATGTATGCAGAAATCATATTATTAAAAGATGATGATAGAAAAGTAGGATTTTTTCTAGCATTATTTAGATTTATATTATTTTGCTTTAGTATGAGTCTTGTATTTGGATTTTTTGTGCCATTTATGAGAAAAGATAGAAAAACATTTCACGATTTTATTTGTAAAACTAAGGTTTTAAAACATAAGAGGATTCCAGTAAAATAATAAAATTGCCATTTATGTTGTAGAATCTTATAAAATTATTATGTTTAAACTAAAATTTAAAATAAAATAATGTAGAATCTCAAGCATAATTTATTTTTATAAGATGCTTATGGTAGATATAAAAATGGCGAAAGAAATAATGGCAAAGGAGTTAATGATGCAGGAGGAAAGTATATGGCGAGAGGAAAATATAATGGCAGGAGGAAAGTATAATGGAAGGTAGGCTTTTTACATTTGCAGGTTTAATTAATTCAAATCACGATTTCATCATAGGTTTTTATACTGTTTTAGTCGCTATCTTAGTGCTTTTATTTGCAAAATTAGCTACTAGGAATCTTGAGGTTGTGCCAAGTGGATTACAAAATATTGCTGAGGCATTTTTGGGTGGCATTATATTTTTTGCAAAGGACGCAATAGGCGAAAAACTAGCTAGAAAATATATACCACTTACCGCCACAATCGCACTTATAGTATTTGTATCAAATATCATAGGGATAATTCCGGGATTTGAAGCACCTAGTTCAAGTTGGAGTTTTACTTTGGTATTAGCTCTAATTGTATTTGTGTATTATCATTTCGAGGGCATAAGAGAACATGGATTTATCCATTATTTTGGACATTTTATGGGTCCAATAAAATGGCTTGCTCCTTTAATGTTTCCTGTTGAGATAATATCCCATTTCTCAAGGGTTGTGTCATTATCATTTAGGCTTTTTGGAAATATTAAAGGTGATGATATTTTCCTACTTGTGATGCTTATGTTAGCTCCTTGGGTTGCACCTTTGCCGGCATTTGCAATACTTACATTTATGGCTTGTTTGCAAGCATTTATTTTTATGATTCTAACCTATGTCTATTTGGCTGGAGCTTTGCTATTAGATGAGGAATAGTATAAGGAAAAGACGATACAAACCAAAAAGTGTATTAAACTCAAATAAGGTTTTTTTATATAATTTTGCTTTTATAAGCGTTATTGTAGAGATTCTAATCGGTGCGGTTTTGGGTATTGCATTATGTTGCGGATTTGTAATATCCTTTATTGTTTTCAAAGGTAATTTATTGCTTTCTGTTGGGATATTTTGCGTTATTTTGATTATAGCTGTGTTTTTAGTATTACTATTTAGATATATTTTTTTATCCGTTTTACTTAAAACAAAAGAAATAGAGATTTTGGAGAAAATACTCATAAAATCTACAAAATAAATATGAGTAATAATATAGATAAATTTTTAATCACCAATCCATCGTTTTATACAAATATTGATAGAAATATTGCGTATGCAATGGAATCTGGCGTTAGTAAGATTTATTTAAGAGATATAGGATTGAGTGAGAATCTACTTATTGATTTTTTAGAATCTTGTAAAAAATACAATATTTTATTGTTTATTAACTATATTGTTAAATTTTTATCTTACAATATTAACGGCATTCATCTAAAAGGTGGCGAATTACATTTAGTAGATAAAATACCTGCTAATTTATTTATTTCATATAGTGCACATAGCTTAGATGATGTAATAAACGCCTATAATTCGAATGTGGATTTTATTTTTTTAAGTCCGATATTGTTTGTTAAAGGTAAAATGCCCCCACTTGGTATAGAATATATTAATAAAATACCAGATATTTATAAACATAAAATCTATGCTCTAGGTGGAATAAACAGCACTAATATTGAAGATTTCTATAACTTAGGAATTAAAGGTGTAGCTGGAATAAGAATGTTTTTAAAGGATAGCAATGTTTAGAAAAATTATATTAAGTTTAGTTTTTTTTGTTATTACTTTAAATGCCGAGTTTATTGGTGAGGCTGGGTATGGATATAATTATTATCGATATACTGAGCCGGGATTAATGAAAATACAAGGCAATCTACAAAGTGTATTTACCAAGCTTGGCTATTTGGGCGATGAAATAGGATTAGAATTAATCTACTCACAAACATTTGCACCAAAAACAAAATATTTTGGTTCAACAATGTCTGGAATCCCAGTCAATGCTATCCCCTCAAAAGATAATTTCTGGAATCTTGATTTTAGATTTGGAAGAAGAATGAATATGCTTGGAAGCAATTACGATGGTTTAGCATATATTGGGGTTGGTTATAGATATTTAAAAAATAATGTTCAAAATGAGGGCGGATATACAAGAGAGCAAATATATTACTATATTCCTGTAGGATTCTATGCCATTGATGGAATGGGTGCTGATGGACTATCTGCAAGATATGGTGCGGAATTTCGATATATGTTTTTAGGGACGAATAAGACTCATATAGGCGAAGCTATACCTTCGATAAATCCTAGTGTTTTAACATTCACCCAAAAAAATAATTTTGGATTAAAGGTTTATATTGGATTTGAGTATGAAATAGCCCAATCATTTAAGATATTTACACAAGCTACGGCAGATTATTGGTATGTAAAAGATTCTAATACACAGAGTGTTACTTATATAAATAACACTTCTACATTGTATCAAGGATATTTTGTAGAGCCAAATAATAATACCATTCAATTGGGAATAGAAGTTGGCATAGGGCTTTAAGTGGAATCCATATGGAAATAACAGTATTTTTACAAGCATTTGGTTTAACATTACTTGCTGGACTTAGCACTGCACTTGGGGCATTTTTAGCTTTTTTTAAAACAAAAGATGAAACGAGAATCCTAGCTTTTGGGCTTGGGTTTAGTGGTGGAGTGATGATATATCTTAGCTTTGTGGAGATTCTGCCAAAATCAATAGAATATTTTGAAAGAGCAAATGAAAATATTAATGCAAATACATTTGGCGTATTATTCTTTTTCGTGGGAATGTTAATAGCTCTCATTATAGATTTTTTTATTCCAAAAGATGTGAATCCTCACGAGTTAAAAACGCAAGATGAAGTGCATTGTGAGCTTATAGATAAAAATAAATATATAGCTTCACATAAGCATATACATAGAACAGCTGTATTTACGGCAATTGCTATTACTATCCATAATTTTCCTGAGGGATTTGCCACATTTGTATCGGCATTGGATAATTTTGCATTTGGGCTATCTATCGCAATCGCCGTAGCAATCCATAATATCCCAGAGGGTTTAGCTGTATCACTTCCCATATATCACGCCACTGGAAATAAAAAACAAGCTCTAAAACTTACCTTTTTATCTGGTTTAGCAGAGCCTATTGGTGCGGTGGTGGGATATTTTATACTAGCACCAATTCTTGGTGATTATACATTAGCTGTTGGTTTTAGTTTGATTGCTGGAATTATGGTATTTATATCCATTGATAGCTTATTGCCAAATTCTAAATTAAGCACAAAAGGACATGAATCTGTCATAGGAGTGCTTTTTGGAATGGGGATAATGGCATTAAGCCTAATATTATTAGCTTAAGGGGGACTTTATGAAAAATGTTTATTCTAATATTGGAATCTTAGATGAAAATGCGATAAATCAATTTGACTTAAGTAATGAGATTTTAATAGAAAATGCGGCAAATGGCTTAGAAAAAGCAATAGATAGATATGCAATAGAAAATTCTATGATAATTATTGTTGTAGGCACAGGTAATAATGGAGCTGATGGCTTGACTCTTGCTAGGCGATTAATTGGGAAATATAATATAAAAATATATATGCCAAATGAGCCAAAAAGTGAGCTTTCTAAAAAAGAGTTAGAACGATTAAAAAAACTTAATGCGGTATTTATAGATAAATTATTTTGTTGCGATATTGTGGTGGATTGCCTATTTGGTAGTGGCTTTAGGGGTAGTTTAGATGATGAGAAAAAAGAAATTATTGCCACTATGAATAAGATTGCAAGAATCAATATTGCCTGTGATATTCCAAGTGGAATCTCTAGCAATGGCGAGATAGATTCTATCGCCTTTGATGCAGATGTTACTATTAGTATGGGTGCTTTAAAACTTGCATATTTTAGCGATAGAGCAAAAGATTATATAGGTGAAATAATAGAAGTAAATCTTGGAATCTCTAAAGAAAAATATGAGCAAGATTCTATATATAAACTACTTACAAAAGATGATTTGAAATTACCAAAAAGATTAATACAAAATAGTCATAAGGGGAATTTTGGGCATTGTTGTGTTATTGCTGGTGAGAAAGAGGGTGCTTGTATATTGAGTGCTTTAAGTGCATTTGCTTTTGGTAGCGGTTTGGTTAGTATTATAGGCGATGTAAAAAATATCCCATATCATATTATGAATACACATTCACTGCCTAAAAATTGTAATGCTATAGCTTTTGGAATGGGACTTGGAAATAGGATTGATAAATATAATTTTGATTTTCTAGGAAAGATTCCAAGTGTTATTGATGCAGATATGTTTTATAATACTGATTTGAAAGATATTTTAGATAAGGGTAATATTGTTTTAACTCCGCATTTGAAAGAGTTTTCATCACTTTTGAAATTGCTTGGATTGGGCGAGTTTAATAGTGAATACATAGCAAAAAATAGAATTGATTTAGCATTAAAATTTAGCGATAAATACCCGCATATAGTGCTAGTTGTAAAAGGTGCAAATAGCATTATCGCTTATGATGGCAAAATTTATATCAATACATTAGGCTTAAGCAATCTATCAAAGGGCGGAAGTGGCGATATTTTAAGTGGAATGATTGCTTCGCTATTAAGTCAAGATTATTCACTACTTGATGCTAGTATTAGTGCTTCATTGGCACATTCTATCGCTTCACAAAATATTAAAACGAGTTATGGACTAGAGCCATTAGATTTAGTAGAAGAAATTAAAAAATTATAAAGGAAAAATTATGGATAAATTAAGAATTGGTGGAATCGAGTTTAGCTCAAGGCTAATTGTCGGCAGTGGGAAATACAAGGACTTTGCCACAACTAGAGATGCGACTTTAGCAAGTGGGGCGGAGATGATAACAGTTGCCGTTAGGCGCGTAAATATCACGGATAAGAATAGCGAAAATTTATTAGATTATTTCAAAGACACGCAAGTGAAATTCTTGCCAAATTCCGCTGGGTGCGTTACTAGCGAGGAGGCAATAGGGCTTTTTCGCCTAGTTAGGGAGGCTACAGGGATTAAAACTATTAAGCTAGAAATTATCGGCGATACGCAAAAGACGCTCTACCCAGATGTTATTGAAACTCTCAAAGCGTGTGAGATTCTCGCAAAAGAGGGCTTTATTGTGTTTGCGTATTCTAATGATGACCCGATTATGGCAAAAAAGCTGGAGAATGCGGGGGCTGGGGCGATTATGCCGCTTGCTTCGCCCATTGGTAGCGGACTTGGAATCCAAAATCGCTACAACATTACCTTTATCAAGGACGCCGTAAATGTGCCTGTAATCGTTGATGCGGGCGTGGGCTGTGCGAGTGATGCAAGTATCGCAATGGAGCTTGGGGCGGACGCTGTGCTTACGAACTCCGCGATTGCTTTGGCGAAAAATCCAGTTCTTATGGCAGAAGCTATGAAAAATGCAGTTATTGCTGGGAGATTGAGCTATTTAGCTGGGCGGATTCCCAAAAAGCCCTATGCGAGTGCCTCCTCGCCAATCGATGGGCTAGTGCAATTGTAATCAATAAAGCTATACTAAGTGTTTATAAAAATCCACAATAAAGTATTTTGCTAATGGATTATAGTAATTGTAAAAATTAATATCTTAAATTTTCGATTATGGTTAATAAAATGTCAAATAAAAAAGAAATAGTAGTTGTTTTAGTCGGTCAACCAAATGTCGGCAAAACCTTTTTAATTAATAAAATTAGTGGTTCAAATTTTCATGTAGGTAATTTTACAGGCGTTACCATAGAGAAAGCAGAATCTACTTTAGAATATAGAGATTATCATATAAAGATTATAGACCTTCCGGGAACTTACTCTATAAATAAATATTCCCAAGAGGAGAAAATTACCACAAATTTTTTATTAAATGAGCAATACGATATTATTTTAAATGTCGCAGATTCCACAAATTTAGAGCGGAATCTATTCTTAAGCACACAATTAATGTCGCTTAATAGAAAAATGCTCATTGCCTTAAATATGGCTGATGAAGCTAGGAATGAGGGAATTAGTATAGATGATAAACAATTATCTAATATTCTTGGTGTTGAGGCATTATTAATATCTGCTAAAAGTGGCGAAAATATCAATACTTTGCTAGATAAAATAGTTAATATTTACGAAAAGCCATTTTGTCCGTCAAAACGCGTTTATGCAGATTTTATTGAAAATGAGATAGAGAAGCTAACAAATATCATTGTGGATAAAAATATATCTTTAAATAATCCTAGACATTTAGCCATCAATCTATTATCTCAAGATGAAAAAACATATGAGGAAATACACGCAAAGCCCTTTTGGGTGGAGTTAAATCCATCTTTACAAGAGAGTATTAAGAATCTTTATTTATTTAGCCAAGAAAAGAATCTAAAAGCAATATTTCTAAATGATGATTATGCTTATGCAAGAGGTGCTTATAAGGAAGTTTGTAGAACAAAATCAATAACCAAAAATGATACTACAAGCAAGGTTGATTTAATACTATTAAATAAATATATAGGGATTCCAATATTTTTATTTTTTATGTGGCTTTTATTTAACCTAACTTTTACCATAGGTTCTTATCCACAAGGTTGGATTGAGGAGTTATTTGCTTGGTTGGGTAATATTACAAAAGAAAGCATACAAAGCGAGGCGTTGGCGTCATTAGTTGCCGATGGGATAATAGGAGGTGTTGGGACGGTTTTATCTTTTCTACCGCTTATTCTTATTTTATTTTTAGGCATTATTTTATTAGAAAGCACTGGCTATATGGCAAGAGTGTCATTTTTACTAGATGGATTTTTTCATAGATTTGGCTTACATGGAAAGAGTTTTATTCCCTTAGTTAGCGGATTTGGTTGCTCTATACCAGCATATATGAGCACTAGAGTATTAAAAAATCATACTGATAAAATGATTACAATGTTTATTATTGGATTTATGAGTTGTAGTGCGAGATTACCCGTTTATACACTTTTTGTTGGAGCATTTTTTAGCGAGAGAAATGCAGGAGATGTGCTTTTTGCTATTTATATTTTAGGTGCTATTGTGGGACTTATATTAGCAAAGATTTTAAAATTGACCGCATTTAAGGGCGTTGATGAACCATTTGTAATGGAAATGCCAAAATATAGGATTCCATCACTTGGCTTAGTTTGTCGCTCTGTTTGGAATAAAGCGTATTTTTATATTAAAAAAGCTGGGACATTTATATTTATCGCTTCTGTTTTGATTTGGTTTGCGACGCAATATCCTAAGAATGAATCAATAGCAGAATATTATAATGTGAAAATAGCTGAATTATCCACACAATTGCAATCTACAAATATTATGGAATCCAGCACAAACGATGAGATTCCACAAGAAATATTAGATTTAGAAAATGAAAAGCAATCCAAGCTATTAGAAAATAGCTATATGGGAATAATCGGCGAGTTTATACAGCCGGTATTTGCACCGCTTGGCTTTGATTGGCGATTATCAATATCACTTGTAACGGGGATTGCAGCAAAAGAGGTTGTAGTTTCCACAATGGGAGTTTTATACTCATTGGGGGAAACTAATGAAGAATCTCAAAGCCTAAGAGAGATTATCAAAAAAGAAATAAGCCTCCCAGTTGCTGTAAGCTTTATATTATTTGTGATGTTTTATCTGCCTTGTTTTGCTGCAACTGTTGTTTTTACAAAAGAAGCTGGAAAACCAATTTATGGATTATATTTATTTTTATTTACTACTTTTGTGGCATATCTAATCGCATTTATTGGGCATACCTTATTATTATTTATATGATAAACGATTCTATTATTTGTGATTCTTGCATTCCTAGAATCTAATATATTTTAAATGCAAAACCTTATGATTTTAAGATAGCTATTAAATATTTTTCTAAAGATAATACTACTTTTTATTAGCTTGTTTTCATAAAAAGACAAAGGGTTTAAATAATAAATAGCTTTGCTATCGCTTGGGTTTGTGTAAGAAACTCTGTTTGCTTTGTTAGTAGAATCTACGCTAAATCTCATTTTAAGCTTTGCTTTGGACGGAATCTTTTTAGGAGAAAAATATAAGTTTTTGCTTTATTTGATTTTCAAGTAAAGTTTAAAAATTTAGCATTTGATTTTAGGAACTTTAGGGAAACTTAGAATCTTAAAAGCCACTTAATAACACAAAGTGGCAAGGAGTGTTAATATCATACAAATAATTAGTAATAAGTTAGATTAGAAAATCACTTATATAAAATAACCAAATAAACTAGATTCTAGAATCTGCGTATTTGGGTGATTTGGGATTTTATGGATTCTACGCTTGAAGTGGAATCTTTTAGTTTCTAGTTCTTTTGAAAATCCATCACAGGATTTATTTATAATTTTTATTAGATTCTCATTAGATTCTTTTAGTTTGGAATCTAGATTTTATTTAGGGATTCCAAATTTTCTTTAGATTGTAAATCTAATTTTTTATTTAAAGATTCTAGAATCTAGCTATAAAATAGATTTCGTTTTATTGACAATAAAGACTTATTTTTAATATAATCAACATTTTTAAAAAAGTTTCTATTTACTCTTTCAATACGATGTTTTAGCTTTATCACTAGCTTTTTTCGGGGCGTAGCGCAGTCTGGTTAGCGCATCTGGTTTGGGACCAGAGGGCCGAAGGTTCGAATCCTTTCGCCCCGACCATGTGGTGAGTGTAGTTCAGTTGGTTAGAGCACCAGATTGTGGCTCTGGGGGTCGTGGGTTCGAATCCCATCACTCACCCCATATTTTGCGTTCGTAGCTCAACTGGATAGAGCATCAGACTTCGGATCTGAGGGTTGGGGGTTCGATTCCCTTCGAGCGTACCATAATTGGAATTGTATTTAAGCTTATCGTATTTTGCGTTCGTAGCTCAGCTGGATAGAGCAACAGCCTTCTAAGCCGTAGGTCGCAGGTTCGAGTCCTGCCGAGCGTACCATCTGCTATATTAATACCCATTTATCAAATCTAAAAATATTAAGATAAGATTTAGTCTTTTTTCGCAAGTTTTATTAAGTAGAGTTTAAAAAATTTTAAATAAAATTGTGAAATTAAAATCTTAAAAAAGGCGGAATGTGGAATCTAAAATAGGCAAAATAAACATTGTAGAATTTGCTTTGGATTCTAGCTTTTTTGCAGATTCTAGCCAATTTTACAACTCTATTATATTCGCAGATTCTAATCTATTTATAGATTCGCTACATTATCCTGCCCCCCCCCTATTATAGCAATCTAAGCACATTTTATAAGCTACATTTAATCTCGCTTTTACCTATTTTTATGCCAATTTTTCGCGGCATTTTTCATGCATTATTCCTACCCCAAACACCCACAAATCAACACAAAGGATACGACCAATGATTAAAATCATTAGAAATATATTTATTACAAGTGCTACTTTTGTATCACTTTTGATATTACTAATTGTAGCTTTTTGGACTTTTGGAAGCACTCTTAATATCGCTCTTATTTGCGGAGCTTGTGGGATTATCACAACTATTTTTTATAGCTATTATTTATATAACACTACTCTTATTTTGCAAAATGCCACTAAAAAATATATAGAGAAAATAAGCCAAGATTTGGAAAATAATTTGCAAACTTTAAGCGAAAATCTAAACGCAAAAATAGACCAAAACGCTAAAAATCTAAATGAAAAACTAGATTCTAATCTCAAGGAATTAAGTGCTAATTTAGATTTAAAAACTAGCGAAATAAATGAAAATCTAGAATCTGCCACAAAAAATATAAGCGAAAATATCGCTAAAAATAAAGCGGAATTAGATAAGAATTTAGAGGCAAAAACTAAAAATCTAAATGAAAAACTAGATTCTAGCTTTAAAGATTTAAGTGCGAATCTAGAATCAAAAACAAAAGATTTACGCAAAGATTTAAGCCAAAATCATAAGGAATTGAGTGAAAATCTAAATAAGCAATCCAAAGAAATCCGCCAAGAAATTACTGAAAAAATCGATGAAACGCAAGAAAAACTAGAAAATAAAATAGAAAAAATCGACGATAAGCTAGATTCTAATATCAAAGAATTAACTGCGAATTTGGATTCTAAAACCAAGGATTTAAGGGAAAATCTAGAATCCGCCACAAAAGATTTAAACGAAAAACTCGACTTGCAATCTAAAGAGGCAAGAGAAAATTTGGAATCCCTAAATAAAAACATAGATTCCAAGCTCAAAGAATCTAATGAAAATGTTTTAAAAATTGTAAATGACCTATTTGAGGGACTTTCAAAAGAAATGCTAGAGAAGCTAAAAGATTCCGCTTCAAGCGTGGAATCTCTAAAAGCCCAAATCACCCAAGATTCGCAGAATCTAGATTCCAAAATCACCAAAGATTTACAAAAATTAGAATCCAAAATCGCCCAAAATACGGAGAATCTAGATTCCCTAAAAGCTCAAATCGCCCACGATTTAGCTCTAAATATGGAATCCTTAAAAGCGATTTTAAGCCAACAAAAAAGCCAAGATTCAAATGAAAATTTAAGCGAATCTTTAAATAAAAATTTCAAAGAGATGAATCTAAAGATAGAGCAACTCGCATTAAATTTAAGAATGCTTGGGCGGAGCAGAAAGTCTCCAGCAGATTCTATAGATTCCGCGGAATCTACAAAATTCGCAGATTCCGCCACAGAAAATGAGCCAGAAAACGAGCTAGAAAAAGCACTCTCTCCAAATGAAAAAATTGAGAATAAATTTGACAAAAATAACAATCTAATATCAAGTCAAAAATTTAAAAACAATCACAAAATATATGAGGCGTTTTATAAAAATGGGCGGATTTTTAAGACGCAGAGCTTCGATGAAAAGGGCAAGCTTGCCCTAGAATTAGAGCTAAGCCCAAGCGGACAAATCAAGCAAAGAAAGGAGATTATAGAGGGAAAAGAGCGGATTATAAAATTTGATGAGAATGGAAACAAACTAAATTAAAAAGGAGAAAAAATGTTTTTAAATGCGTTAAATCGAAGTGAGAGCGAGAACTTTTTAGAGCTAGCAGAGTTAGCAATGGAGGCGGATAGGGTCTTTGATGAGAGCGAAAAAGGAGATTATTAAAAATTTCCGCTTGGAGATGGGGCTAAATGACTATAAAGAAAAGCTAAAAAGCTATGAAACTATCATCGCCGAGCTAAAAAATAGCCAAAAATCGATCCTAAAAGCAATCCTAATCGAGGTCGCTGGCGTCCTAGATGCAAATGGCAAAATCTGCGATGATGAAAAAGCGTGGTTTGTCAAGCTATGCGATGACTTGGGATTTAGGGAGTTTGAGGCAAATAGGATAATGCGAATAGTCCAAGATATAAACGATGTGCTAGAAGAGGCATATGTATTTATAAACTCTAAGAGATAAGGGGGGAAAATATGGGATTTTGCGGAAAATTATGGGCTGGAGTAAAAAGTGTGGCAAAGGGCGTGGCTGAAACTACTGTAGCGGCAGTAGAAAAAGCCGGCGAAATTATATGCGATGTAGCTACCATTGGAGTTGTGGCTACGACGATTAAGACGACAATCGAGGCTGTTGAATACACGCGTGATAAGGTTAGCGGAATGTATGCCACATTTAGCGACAAAAAGACCTTTGATGAGGCAGATAGGCTCTATAACGAGATGAAAGATAAATACGAAACTGCCAAAGAGCAGTATAAAAGCGATTTTACGAAATATTCCCAAGCCATAGCAACGCACATAGAGACTATAAATAATGCCAAAAATCTAATCAAATTCGAGCTTTTTGCGGAGTTTGCAGATAAGATGAAGCGGATTCAAGGTGTGGATATAGATAAAAAATTCCCATTAGAGAAATTTATCCCAGAAATAAAAGAGTTTGAAAAAGTGCGAAGCACGAAAGAGCTATATCTAATCGATTTTAATAATGAGGCTTTTAAAAGCCATTGTATGGCGATTTTCACGCTTGGATTTTGGAGTAGAAAAAAGGCGAAAGAAACGCTTCATAAAGTCCAAGAGGAGAGCAAAAAAGTCGAGCTAGAGATTGCAAAAATGAGAATAGAAACCAAGAGAATAAGCCTAATTGAAAAATCGCTTAGTAATATCGCACATTATTTTAGCGAACTCGTGGTTTTATATAGGATTTTATTGCTTAGATTGGGTAGCTCACTTGGCTTCCTAGAAGTGCGATTTTACAACGCAAAACTTTTAAGGCTCTCAAGGCAAGATTCCGCTCTAAACTTGCATAATCTCCCATTAATGCAACAACAAGAGATAGAAGCGATTATGACCTTAAGTAGCATTTTACGCGATATGGTAGAGAAAGAAATCACACAAAAAGCGATTGAAAACATAGATGAGATAGTAGAAATCAAGGGCAATTTAGAAAAAGGCAAGAATCTATTTAAAGAGCACTTTGAAGCCGCATAATGCAAAAATAAAAGGAAAAATATGCAGAATCTAACACAAGAAAATATAAATAAATCTAGCGAATTTATGGAATCTGGCAAATCCAGCACGGCACTAGAATCTATAGAATCCGCAGAATCTGGCAAATATGCAGAATCTGTGGAACCCGGTAAATCTATAGAATCTATAGAATCTGCCACGCCAAACGCCCAAGAATCTAATATAGAATCTAATCAAGAATCTAATATCGATAAAATGATACGAGAGGCTAAAGAAGCCCAAGAAAAGCGACTAAAGCAAATAGATGACATCTCAAAAATGTCTCCGTTAGATATGCCGATGGCGTTAGAGCAACTCGAGCTTTACGATATGATTGAATCCCAAGCCATTATCGATGAGGTTTATAAGCACTTTGCCACCAATGAGGATATGATAGATAGTCTGCTTAAGCCTATTGGCTGTAAGGTGCTTAATGGCGTGTTTGAGGCATTTTCATGGGGTAGAGCCTTACGAAAAAGGGGGATAACACCAGAGCGACTAATCAATGAATGTGGGGGGGGGTTCAGCTATGAAAATGGAGCAAGTAATATTAACTACAACGACCCATATATGGAAAATAAGAATGAACGCTCACTAGCGACTAAAAATGAGTTTTTAAGCGAGGAATATGATAGTAGCAAATACCACGATTCTAGCAAAATAAGCGATTATAAGGAGAATAATACAAGCCCAGATGGCACAATTATAGATGAATATACGGGCAAAAAAATCGCTAGAGAGGATACCGACACAGACCATATTATCTCAAAAAGTGCATTTCACAAAGAAGTCGTTGGAAATACGCTTATGGGAGATGAGCTAAAGAAAAATGTGGCTTTAACGGATAGTGATGTTAAAAAAGCTATTAATGTGGGGGCAAATTACGCCGATACTGATAAATCGCTAAATCGTGCAAAAGGGGATAAAAGCGTCGATGAATTTGTAAAACATATGAAAGAGAAAGGCACACCGCTAGATAAAAAAACTGAAGCCACTATGCGAAAAAAGGAAGGAGAAGCCAAAGAAGCTATCCAAACTGAGGCAAATAAGGCGATTATAAAGAATCTAACTTCCTTTGATGCGACAAGTCGCCAAATGTATATGAATATCTCAAGTGCCGCTGCAACCCAAGCTGGGAATCAAGCAGTGGGAGCTATAGTGATGTTTATCACTCCGCCACTTTATTACGAGCTATCCCAAGTAATCACCGATAAAGGGGAGAAAATGACATTTGAGGAGCGATTTAATAGGCTTAAGGATTATTACATCAATAACGCCACTAAATTCACGCTTGGCACTGCGACTGATTTCTTAAAAAATGTCGTATCAATGTTCGCTGAAATCGTAATCAACGCATTTCTTGGCATTTATAAAATAATATTTAAAATCATCAAAGAGGGCATAAAGATATTGATTGACGCCTTTAAGCTTATCTTTGGCAAAGATTCCGCGAAAATGAGCCCAGAAGAGAAAGGCGATGCGATACTAAAGCTAATCGGTGCGGCTGTAGCTGGGTTGGCTGGGATAGGGATTGAGGCACTTTTAAATTATGTGGGTATAGGAGAGCCTTTGTCAATTGTGCTGGCTACGATATTTTCTGGGATTCTTAGCGTGGTTTTAATGGTCGCATTGGATAAAATGGACTTATTTAGCCTAAAATCTCAAAAGCGAAAAGAGGCGATTGAGAAGATTTTCGACGAGCGGATAGCACAGATTAGAGAAACAAAAGAGGCTTTAGATGAAAAGGTTTTGAAAGCCCTAGTAGAGCAGAAAAAGAAATTTGATGGCTTAATGGGTGATATCGCGGAATCGCTTAAAACTGATAATATGGCTTCGCTAAACACCAAACTCTACGAAATGGCAGACTTTATGGGCGTAAAAACCGAGTGGAGCAACACGAGAGAGTGCATGGAACGCATTCAAACTGGGGGCAGAATCAAGCTATAAAATACATTTTAAACAATCAAAATCTTAGTTTTATTTTAAGATTCTCAAGAATCTTAAAATATGCTTCCCAAATTCATCACCCTTTAATTTCTAATCTATGAGCAAAGTAAGTAGTAATAAAGCAGTTTAAATAAAATTCATATTTTTTTAATGCTATTTATAATATGCTTTCAAATTCTTTATCAATAAAATATCAAAAGTGGAGTTGGCAAATGAGGTCATTTAAAATTTTCACAGGAACTGCACATCCAAGTTTTACAAAGGAATTGGCAAGGTATTTAGATGTTATTATATCAAATGCTGTTGTAAATCGCTTTAGCGATGGAGAGATAAATGTAAAAATAAGCGAAAGTGTTAGAGGTAAAGATATTTATATAGTTCAACCTACTTGTATTCCCACGAATGATAATCTAATGGAGCTTTTAATTATGGTAGATGCTTTCAAGCGAAGTAGTGCATCTGATATTAATGCCGTTATTCCATATTTTGGTTATGCTAGACAGGATAGAAAAGCAGCGCCTAGGGTTCCCATCACTGCTAAATTAGTAGCAAATCTTATGCAAAGTGCGGGAGTGAATCGTGTTATTACGATGGATTTACACGCAGGGCAGATTCAGGGCTTTTTTGATATTCCTGTGGATAATCTCTATGGCTCTATTGTTTTTTATGATTATATTAAATCCAAAAATCTTATAAATCCAATCATTGCTTCGCCTGATATAGGCGGTGTTGCACGAGCTAGGCATTTTGCAGAACAGCTTAGATTGGAGCTTGTTATTGTTGATAAAAAAAGAGCAAGGGCAAATGAAAGTGAAGTTATGAATATTATTGGCGATGTAAAAGGTAAAAGCGTTATTTTGGTTGATGATATTGTTGATACTGCTGGAACAATGGTAAAAGCTGCTGAGGTTTTAAAGAAAAATGGTGCTATTAGTGTTATGGCACTTGGTTCTCACGCTGTATTTAGTGGAAATGCATTGGAGAAAATCGAAAATAGTGTGCTAGATGAAGTTGTAGTAACAAACTCCATTCCATTTAAAAATACTAGCAAAAAAGTCAAGATTCTTAGTGTAGCTCCACTATTTGCAGAGGTAATCCGCAGAATCTCCCATAATGAGAGTGTAAATTCCTTATTTTTATAATAATTTAGCTTTATGGCTAAAAAGGTCTTTATTTGTTTTTTTAATTTTTTTTGTTACTATTTCAACTTTTAATCTTAATAAAGAATGGTGGTGATATAGATGCCCGGAATTAAAATAAGAGAGAATGAGAGTTTTGATGAAGCTTATAGAAGGTTTAAGAAACAAGCTGATAGAAATCTTGTAGTTACCGAAAGTAGAGCTAGGAGATTTTTTGAATCGCAAACTGAAAAGCGTAAAAAGCAAAAGATTAATGCCAAAAAGAAAATGTTAAAACGACTATATGTTTTAAGGCGATACGAATCTAGATTATAAAATTTAAGGTATTTTTATGAAATTTAGCGGTAAAAATGTTTTAGTTACAGGTGCAAGTAAAGGTATTGGAGCAGATATAGCTAGAATCTTGGGAAGCTATAACCTAAAAGTATGGATTAATTATAGAAATAATCAAGATTCAGCACTTCGTGTAAAAGAATATATAGAAAATAATGGCGGAAGTGCTAGTATTATAGCTTTTGATGTAACGAAAGAAAATGAGATTATTGATGCTTTCAAAGCTATTGTAGATTGTGATGGGGGATTAGATTACCTCGTTAATAATGCTGGAATCACAAATGATAAATTAGCCCTTAGAATGAAGAGTGAAGATTTTATGAATGTAATACAAAGTAATCTACTTTCTACTTTTATTGGCTGTAGAGAGGCATTAAAAATTATGTCTAAAAATAAATTTGGCAGTATTGTTAATATATCATCAATAGTTGGAGAAAGAGGAAATACCGGACAAACGAATTATGCCGCTTCAAAAGGTGGAATAATCGCTATGAGTAAATCTTTTGCCTATGAAGGTGCACCAAGAAATATTAGATTTAATGTTATTACTCCGGGTTTTGTAGATACAGAAATGACATCTAGTTTGAAAGATGAAATAAAAGATATGTATATTAAAAATATACCATTGGGTCGTTTGGCAAGTGGTGTCGAGATTGCTAATGCGGTAGCATTTTTGCTTAGCGATAGTGCTAGTTACATTACAGGTGAGGTGTTAAGGGTTAATGGCGGATTGTATATGTAATTTATATTATTTTTGCTACAATTGTTTTTTTATTTATATTACAAGTTTATAAGGAGTTATTATGGCAGTATTTGATGAGGTAAAATCAGTTATTGTTGAGCAGTTGAGTGTGAATGAGAGTGAAATAAAGTTAGAATCAAGATTTGTTGATGATTTAGGTGCAGATTCTCTTGATGTTGTTGAATTGGTTATGGCGTTAGAAGAAAAGTTTGAGATTGAGATTCCAGATGAGGAAGCTGAAAAAATAGCAACAGTAAAAGATGTTGTAGATTATATAGAAAAAAATAAAAAATAAATTTTTTAAATATCTATCTTAAATATATACTTTTAGGAATACTTTAGGAGACAAAATGCAAAGGGTTGTTGTTACTGGTATAGGAATGATAAATTCCTTAGGATTAACTAAAGAAAGTTCTTTTAAGGCTATTGTTGATGGTAAATGCGGTATTAAGAATATTACTTCTTTTGATACCGAAAATATGCCTATCAAGATAGCTGGAGAAATCATCGATTTTAATCCTGCTAGTGTTATGGATGCTAGGGAAGTGAAAAAAGCAGACAGGTTTATACAATTAGCCCTGCAGTCTTCAAAAGAGGCTATGGAAGATTCTGGTTTGATTAACAATAAAGAGCTTGATTTTAATAGATTTGGTATTAGTTCAGGTTCTGGTATTGGCGGATTGGGTAATATAGAGAAAAATTCCATAGCTTGTTTTGAAAAAGGTCCAAGAAGGATTAATCCTTTTTTTATTCCCTCATCATTAGTAAATATGTTAAGTGGTTTTGTTTCAATAGAATATAATTTAAAAGGTCCAAATTTATCAAGTGTAACTGCTTGTGCCGCTGGAGCTCACGCTATTATTGAGGCATATAAAACTATAGTTTTAGGTGGTGCGGATATAATGCTTGCAATTGGTGCAGAATCTGCAATTTGTCCTGTTGGTATTGGTGGGTTTGCCGCAATGAAAGCATTAAGCAGTAGAAATGACGACCCACAAACCGCAAGCAGACCATTTGACAATAGTAGAGATGGGTTTGTTATGGGAGAAGGCTCTGCTACGCTTGTATTAGAATCTTATGATAACGCAAAAGCAAGAGGTGCTAATATTTATGCAGAGATTGTTGGCTATGGGGAAAGTGGAGATGCATATCATATAACTACACCATCACCAAATGGAGAAGGTGCGTTTCGTGCTATGAAATTAGCAGTATCAATGGCAAATAGCAAGATAGATTATATTAATGCTCACGGAACAAGCACGAAATATAATGATTTATATGAAACCATTGCAATTAAAAATGTTTTTGGTGGCAAAGATAATGTTCCGCCCGTTAGTTCAACTAAAGGGCAGATTGGGCATTGCTTAGGAGCGGCAGGTGCTATAGAAGCAGCCATCTCCATCTTATCAATGAAATATTCTATCTTACCTCCTACTATTAATCAATTCACAAGAGACCCTGAATGCGATTTGGACTATATTCCAAATACAGCAAGAGATGCAAAAATTAATTGCGTTATGAGTAATTCATTTGGTTTTGGTGGCACAAATGGCGTTTTAATTTTTAAGAAAATATAATGCTAACCTATCTAGATTTTGAAAAAAAATTAAAAAATATTCAAGATGATATTGAATCCGCAGTGATTCGAGGGGATATTCACGCACAAAATATTCTCTCAAAAGAATTAGAAGATGAGGTTAAGGTATTATATTCCAACCTCACAGATTATCAAAAATTACAATTAGCTCGTCATCCCGATAGACCATATTCAATGGATTATATAGAGATTTTTTTGACAGATTCCTATGAAATACACGGAGATAGGCATTTTAAAGATGATTTAGCAATAGTTTGTTTTATTGGTAAAATTCAAGGTCAAACAACTATGGTAATCGCTGAGGAAAAGGGTAGGGGAACAAAAAATAAGATTATAAGAAATTTTGGTATGCCGAATCCTGAGGGTTATCGTAAAGCACTTAGAGTAGCCAAAATCGCAGAAAAATTTAATATCCCCATTCTAATGCTTGTAGATACTGCTGGAGCGTATCCGGGCATTGGTGCAGAACAACGAGGACAAAGTGAAGCAATAGCAAGGAATCTATTAGAATTTAGCTCATTAAAAGTGCCAACTGTAGCAGTTGTAATAGGTGAAGGCGGAAGTGGCGGGGCATTAGCTATTAGCGTTGCTGATAGACTTGCTATGATGGAGTATTCTATATTTAGCGTTATTTCTCCCGAAGGTTGCTCGGCGATATTGTGGAACGACCCCCTAAAGGTTGAAAATGCGACAAAATCGCTTAAAGTCATACCAGAGTATTTATATCAAGCAAAATTAATCGATGCAATAATAAAAGAGCCTATCGTCGGTGCTCATCGCGATAAAGTAGGTGCTGCAGATGCTATTGCTGAGTATTTTTTAACATCGCTAAAAGAAATTAGAAGCGATAAAAATTTTCTTGCTAATAGATATAATAAAATAATGTCTTATGGGGTTTTCTCTGAATCTCCAATAGTATAAGTTATAGTATGATTGTAAGAATTGTATTGTTACTTTTTATTTTTAATCCTTTCCTTATTGCTAAAAATTATATTTCTATCGATGGTAGTATTAAATACGAGAATCTAACTCATTTTGATTATGTCAATCCAAATGCTCCTAAGGGTGGGATTTTAAGGGCGTATGCACTTGGCACTTTTGATTCATTTAATCAATTTGTAGTGAAAGGCACAAAAGCCGAAGGTTTGGAATTAATCTATGACACACTAACAATCCAAAGCAAAGATGAGCCATTTAGTGAATATGGTCTTGTAGCTTGTAAGATTGAGACTTGTAATAATTGTGTGATTTTTACTATTAACCCAAAGGCAAGATTCAATGATGGTGAGCCGATTAAACCAAGTGATGTAAAATTTAGTTTTGATATTCTAATGAAATATGGCAATCCTCTAATAAAACAATATTATATTGATGTAGAAGATGTTCAAATACTAAATGATAGACAAATTAAGTTTATTTTTAGTAATAGCGATAATCGTGAATTGCCCCTGATTTTAGGACAATTAAGCATACTTCCAGAGCATTTTTATAAAGATAAAGAGTTTGAATCTAATCCCCTTTTGATACCACTAGGTAGCGGACCTTATAGAATTAAAGATTTTGAGGTTGGTAGAAAAATCACATATGAACGAATTAAGGATTATTGGGCTATAAATCACCCAACAAGAATAGGTCAATTTAACTTTGATGAAGTTTCCTATGAATATTACAAAGATGATAATGTCGCCCTAGAAGCCTTTAAAAGTAAGGCGTATGATTATAGATTAGAATCTAGTGCTAAGGTTTGGGCGGTTGGATATGATGGAAAGGGAAAGAAAAGTGGAGAATTAAAACAAGTAGCTTTTAAAAACTCACTTCCTAGCGGTATGCAGGGATTTTTTATGAATACCAAACGCGATATATTTAGTGATATTCGCGTTCGTGAAGCATTATTTTATGCATTTGATTTTAGCTGGAGTAATAAGAATCTTTTTTTTAATCAATATAAGCGAACAAAAAGTTTTTTTGATAATTCTATTTTTGCCTCAAGTGGTTTGCCAAGCGGATTGGAATTAGATATTTTAAAAAAACTAAATGTAGATAGTAAGATTCTAGATTCTGTATTTTATATACCTGAATTCAATAATACGCAAGAAAAAAGAATAGCGTTATTAAAAGCTCAAGATTTACTAAAACAAGCTGGTTGGAAATCATTTAATAATAAACTATATAAGGATAACAAACCTTTTAAATTTGAGATTCTATTAGTTTCAAAAGCAATGGAACGCGTGGCTTTGCCATTTACTGAGAATCTTAAGATTCTAGGGATTGATGCTAGTATTCGCTTGATTGATGTTGGAAGCTATATTAATAGACTTAATCATTTTGATTATGATATGATTGTAGCTGTTATCCCACAATCGCTGTTTCCGGGCAATGAACAGAGATATTTTTGGAGTTCTCAAAGTGCAAATACAAATGGTAGTAGAAATTATGCAAGAATAGAATCTAAAGATATAGATTTTTTAGTTGATAATATCATTAATGCTAAAGATAAAATGACACAAATCGCTTATACTAGAGCTTTAGATAGAATCCTACTTTGGGGATATTATGTAATTCCACATTTTTATTCCAATAGTTTTCGCGTAGCTTTTTGGGATAAATTTGAATATCCAGCTATATCCCCATTATATGATTTTGATATTTTTACTTGGTGGGTAAAGGAAAAAGAAAATAAGGAAATAGAACATCACCAATGAGAGAATATATTCTTAAGCGTATATTGCTTCTTATTCCTACTATTTTTGGAATAATGTGTATAAATTTCGCGATAATCCAACTCTCTCCGGGCGGTCCTGTGGAGTTAATGATTGCTAAATATAGCACATTATCCACACAAGAATCGTTCCAAAATAATGACCAATATCGTGGCAAACAAGGCTTAAGTGAAGATTTAATAAAAGAGATTGAGCAATTATATGGATTTGATAAGCCTATTTTGGAGAGATTTTTTATAATGATAAAAAATTATATTTCCTTTGATTTTGGCGAAAGTTTTTATAGAAAAAGCAAGGTTATTGATATTATTAAAGAAAAACTACCTGTTTCCATTTCACTTGGAATCTTTAGCACTTTATTGATATATCTTATTTCTATTCCGCTTGGCATTAGAAAAGCGGTAAAAAATGGCTCAAAATTCGATATGCTCTCAAGTGCTTTTATTATCCTTGCGTATTCTATACCAGCATTTTTATTAGCTATTTTATTTATTATTTTGTTTTGTGGTGGGAATTATCTTGATATTTTTCCATTAAAAGGTATAGTAAGTGATGATTTCCATTCTCTAACATTAGGGGGAAAAATATTAGATTATCTTTGGCATATTACATTGCCTGTTTTTTGTATAACAATTGGCGGATTTGCCACATTGACTTTATTGGTTAAAAATTCATTCTTAGATGAAATTAATAAGCAATATGTATTAATCGCCAAAACAAAAGGTTTAAGTGAAAATGGGATTCTATATGGACATATTTTTAGAAACGCAATGTTAATCGTCATAGCGTCATTTCCTAGTGCTTTTTTGGCTATGTTTTTTACAGGCTCTCTTATGATTGAGATTATATTTAGTCTTGATGGATTAGGTCTTTTAGGGTATGAATCTATTGTCAATAGAGATTACCCAATCGTTTTTGCATCACTTTATATTTTTACACTTTTAGGGCTTATTATGGGTATTATTAGTGATTTAACATATGCTTTGATAGACCCAAGAATAGATTTTGAGAA
This sequence comes from Helicobacter sp. 16-1353, assembly GCF_003288815.1. Taxonomy (GTDB): domain Bacteria; phylum Campylobacterota; class Campylobacteria; order Campylobacterales; family Helicobacteraceae; genus NHYM01. Next base: position 24,546 of record NZ_NHYM01000010.1, read on the forward strand.
GAGATAATCGTGCGTAATTTTTGGTATAGATTTAAAAGTAAAAAATTATCTTATTTTTCGTTGATTCTTTTCATCATCATTTTTATTATAAGTATGTTTGCAGAATTTATCGCAAATGATAAACCGCTTTTTGTTTATAAGGATTCTAAGGCTTATTTTCCTATTTTTCATAATTATGCCGAAGTGGAATTTGGCGGGGAATTTGAAAATTATACAGATTATAAAGACCCGTATTTTAAGGAGCTTACAAAGGATTCTATCGTTATTTGGGCTCTAATTCCATATAGTTATAATACTATTATTTATGATTTGCCATCTCCACCACCAACTCCACCTAGTGCTAAAAATTATTTAGGCACAGATGATAAGGGCAGGGATTTACTTGCACGATTGATTTATGGTGTTAGAATCTCGCTTATATTTGGTATTGTTTTAAGTGTGTTAAGTAGTGTTATAGGTGTTTGTATAGGGGCTATACAAGGATATTATGGCGGTAAAATTGATATATTTTCTCAGCGATTTGTTGAGATTTGGACTTCTGTGCCAATCTTATTTTTATTAATTATTATATCAAGCTTTATTACCCCGACTTTTTGGAGAATCTTGGGTTTTGTTTTATTGTTTTCGTGGATGAGTTTGGTTGGGCTTGTTAGAGCTGAGTTTCTAAGAACTAGAAATTTTGATTATATAAAAGCATCAAAAGCACTCGGGGTGTCTAATTTTGGTATTATTTTTAAACATATCTTACCAAATGCCTTAATATCGATTACTACATATTTTCCATTTATTGTGGCAGGTTCTATTGCAACCCTAACCTCACTTGATTTTTTAGGTTTTGGAATGCCACCATCTTATGCCTCACTTGGGGAGATATTAAATCAAGGTAAAGATAATATCAATTCCCCTCATATCGGTATTGTGGGATTTGTGGCAGTTAGCTTGATTCTATCGTTGCTTGTTTTTATTGGCGAAGGCGTTCGAGATAGCCTTGATAGCAGAAAATATAATGGATAGCCAAATGGATATACTAAAAGTTAATAATTTTGGTTTTTGTTATCGTAATATTTTTACACTTAATAATATACATTTCACTATTAAAAAAGGCGAAATTTTTGGCATTATCGGCGAGAGTGGAAGCGGAAAAACCTTATTTAGTCATAGTGTATTAAGATTATTTAATGATAATGAGATTAGTAATATTAATGGTAGTATAGAATTTTGTGGTAAGAATATATTGAAATTAAGCCAAAAGGAAATGCGAAATTTGCGTGGAAAAGAAATATCATATATTCCACAAGAGCCACTTTCTGCGTTAAATCCTTTGCACACGATAAAAAAACAAATTATAGAAATGATAAAAATCCATAATAAGAATCTAGATTCCCAAACTATCAATAATCGTTTTTTGGAGTTATTAAATCTTGTAGGTTTGGATTCTACATTTGCTTTAAAATTCCCGCACGAACTTAGCGGAGGGCAAAGACAGAGAGTTTTGATTGCCATTGCATTAGCAAATAATCCCAAGATTATAATCGCAGATGAGCCTATAACCGCACTTGATGCGAATCTCCAAATACAAATTTTAGATTTGCTTAAATCATTAAAAGAAAGGCTAAATATTTCTATTATTTTAATTACACATAATGTAAATATAGTATCTAAATATGCCCAAAATATCATTGTTTTAAAAGGTGGAAGTATTGTTGAGAGTGGCGATATATCGATTTTGTCGAATCCTAAAAGCGATTATCTTAAAAATCTCATATCATCGCTACATATTCCAAAAACACATCTTAAAATCGCAGATTCTATTCTTTTATCAGTGGAAAATCTAAGCGTAAAACATCTATCTAAAAAACATATGTTTGGTAAAAATGAATATAAGCAAATCTTAAATAATATCAATTTTACATTACACAAAGGCTCGATTTTGGGCGTAGTAGGGGAGAGTGGAAGCGGAAAAAGCACATTAGCACTTTCATTGATTAAACTTTTAGATTATAGCGGGGATATTAGCTTTGAGGGTAGAAACTATAAAGATATTGTGGATTTTAGGCATTTTAGAAAACATATCCAAATCGTATTTCAAGACCCTTTTTCATCGCTAAATCCGCGTCATAGAATACGAGATATAATCAAAGAGGGTTTAGAAGTCCATTATAAAGGCAAAGATTCTAGCCACTTAATCATAGATTTTTTAAAATGTGTAGGTTTGGATTCTACATTTGCACACAGATTCCCACACGAACTTAGCGGAGGGCAAAGACAGAGAGTATCTATTGCAAGGGCACTTATCTTAAATCCAGAACTTTTGATTTTAGATGAACCAACTAGTGCTTTAGATAAAATCACCCAAAAACAGATTTTAGAATTATTGCTAGATTTGCAAATAAAATTTAATTTAACATATATTTTTATTACACATGATTTGTATGTTGTTCGTTCAATTTGCGATAAAGTGCTTATTTTAAAAGATGGAAATATCAAAGAATATGGTGATATTGAGATTCTAGAAAATCCACAGAATCCTTATACAAAAACATTAATAGAATCTATTTTATGAAAAAAATTATTATTTTTATATTATTGTTTAATCTTGCATTTGGCGGAGAGGGTAAGTTCCTACTTAATAGCTACTATAATCCAAATCGTTTGGTTTTTAGATTAGCAAAAAGTTCATTTGAATGTTCGCTTTTAGGCGTTGCCGTGCCATTTTATGGGAGGGATAATCAATGCATAGTGGAATCTTTTAAGAAAATGAGCCATCAATCTATTGGTTATTTTCAAAATAATCTTAATTTGGAGCAACTATATAGTGTTAGGATAGAAAATGGATTTTGCATTCTTAGTTATGGGAATACTAATTTCAACGAAAAAATCATTAAAGATGGCTATGGTGTGGTAAATAAAAATGGAATCTTGGATATGGAGTTTTTGAATCGATTATTATATTTGCAAGATTTGGCTATAAAAAATAGAAATGGTTTATGGAATAGTTTTTATAATGAAATGGATTGTTTTAAGAATTCCTATTAATTAAATTTATTGACATAAAGTAAGCTAAATTGTAGAATCTAAGCTTATATATTTAAAATACCTTGCAGGAGAAAAATAGTGAAAAAATTTTTAATAAGTTTAGGCTTAGCTAGCGTTTTAATGACTGGTGCTTATGCAAAAGTCTATGCGACAGTTGATGGAGAAGATATTACTGATAAAGATATGTTGTTTTTAAGACAAGCGATGCCTAATGTTGATTTTGATACCCTTCCAAAAGAAATGAAAGATAAAGCTGTAGAGCAGGCAATCGAGCGAAAATTACTAACAAAAGAAGCGAAAAAAGAAAAACTTGAAAATACAAAGGAATATAAAGAAGCCTTAGAGGATTTTAAAGATACTTTATTGCTTGAATTATGGATGAGAAAACAAATAGATAATATAAAAATTAGCGATATCGAGATTAGGAAATTTTATAATGAAAATAAAGATAAATTTATTGTTCCTGAAACTGCTAGTGCTAGACATATTTTAGTGGAAACCCAAAAAGAGGCTCAAGATATTATAAATGAGCTAAATAAAGTAAAACCTAGTGATGCTGAAAAGAAATTTATTGAATTAGCAAAATCTAAATCAAAAGACCCAAGTGCTGCTAATGGTGGAGAATTACCAGCTTTTACAAAAGAACAAATGGTTCCAAGCTTTTCAAATGCAGCATTTGCACTAAAACCAAATACATATACAAAAACACCAGTAAAAACTGATTTTGGCTATCATGTGATATTTTTGGAATCCAAAAAACCACAGGGTGTTAGTAGCTATGATGAGATAAAACCTAGAATAGAGCAAGAATTACAACTAATGAAATTTAGAGAAGTTGTATCACAAAAAGCACAAGATTTACGCAAAAAGGCAAAAGTAGTCGTTAAATAAAGTTAAGGAAATAATTATGCTAGTTTCTGGCAATGAAATATTACAAAAAGCACATAAGGAATATTACGGCGTTGGGGCTTTTAACTTCGTAAATTACGAAATGCTAAGCTCGATTTTTGAAGCGGCAAATGAGGCAAATGCACCGATTATAGTTCAAGCAAGTGAAGGGGCTATAAAATATCTTGGAATCGATATGGCTGTAGGAATGGTAAAGATTCTATCTAAGAAATATCCACATATTCCAGTTGCGTTGCATTTAGATCACGGGACTACTTTTGAATCTTGTAAAAATGCGGTGGAGGCGGGATTTACCTCTGTGATGATTGATGCTTCTCATCACCCATTTGATGAAAATTTAGAGCTAACCTCTAAGGTTGTCGAAATGGCACATAAGCACGGAGTGAGCGTAGAAGCGGAGCTTGGGCGATTGATGGGGATTGAGGATAATATTAGCGTGAGCGAAAAAGACGCCGTGCTAATCAATCCAAAGGAAGCAGAAATATTCGTCAAAGAAAGCAAGGTGGATTCCCTAGCTCCAGCCATTGGCACGAGCCACGGGGCTTTTAAATTCAAAGGAGAGCCGAAGCTTGATTTTGAGCGATTGCAAGAAGTAAAAAGATTGACAAATATTCCGCTAGTTTTGCACGGGGCAAGTGCGATTCCAGAATATGTAAAGGAAGCGTTTCTATCCACTGGAGGCGATTTGAAAGGCTCAAAAGGTGTGCCTTTTGAATTTTTACAAGAATCCATAAAAGGTGGGATAAATAAGGTAAATACGGATACAGATTTGCGGATAGCCTTTATCGCGGAAGTGCGAAAAGTCGCAAATAACGACAATACGCAATTTGATTTAAGAAAATTCTTTACCCCGGGTAAAGAGGCGTTAAGAAAATTAATAATTGAGCGGATTAAGATTCTAGGGAGCGATGGGAAAATCTAAGATTCTTGGCGAAGAATCCTTAAAAAGCGTTTTTATCCATTTAAAATGTGAGGCTATCGCCTCACGGAATCTTTAAAAATTACTAAAGTAATGTTTCATAAAATTCTTAGTTCTGTGCGAAGCACAGCCCTTAAGAAGCGTCATCGGGGGTTGGCAAGGAAACGAGGCTAAAGCTTCATTTTCCAAGAAGCTACGCTTTGGGGGAGATTGCAATAGGTGTGGGGAGTGAATTTCGCTTTTGCTAGAAACTGCGTTTTGCCTTTGGCAAATCATCAGCCCCTTGTCCCCCTTACTAAACAGGACGCTTAAAAAAATAAAATATGGTTCTATGGAAAAGTGGCTTTGTAAGGGCTTTGCCTTTATATAAGAAACTTTATTTTTGGCAAATTCATCGCTTTAAACTCTTGTCCCCCATTGAATCAAATTGCGAGGACTAGCAGAATCTAAATAGATTTCAGATTCACAAAAACACTTAAATTTAAAAATTAATTTTATAAAATTTCATCAAACTACAACAAAGGAAAAAAATGGCAATAGGAATGAGTGAATTAAAAAAAGGTCTAAAAATCGAAATCGACGGCACACCTTATAGAATCGTAGAATATCAACATGTAAAGCCCGGAAAAGGTCCAGCATTCGTCAGGGCAAAAATCAAGTCGTTTTTAGATGGCAAGGTGATTGAAAAGACTTTCCACGCTGGAGATAAGTGTAAAGAGCCAAATATTGAAGAAAAAACTATGCAGTATTTATATCACGACGGCGATTCTTTCCAATTTATGGATAGTGCCACATACGAGCAAATCGCCCTAAGCGAGGCACAAGTAGGCGATGTGGCGAAGTGGCTAAAAGAGGGTAATTCCGTATCTATTTTATTTCATAATAATAAGGCGATTTCAGTTGATGTCCCTCAAGCAGTCGAGCTTCTAATCACGCAAACTGCCCCAAACTTCAAGGGCGATACATCTTCGGGCTCTAAAAAACCAGCCACATTAGAAACTGGTGCAGTCGTGCAAGTGCCTTTTCATGTGCTAGAGGGCGAAACGATAAAGGTAAACACCGAAACTGGCGAGTATTTGGAGAAAGTGAAATAATATTTACTTTTAAAGAAGTTTCTTATAATCACAATGATGTTTGCCAAAGTGCGAGATAGAATCTAGATTTTATTTATTTTAATATTATATAAGTTGGTGTTTATAAGGATTCTATAAAAAAGGGATTAACCCTTTTTTATTAGAGATTTAGAATCTAACTGCCCCTATTATGGCAAGTGGGATTATTCTATTAGAATCATTTGGATTGAAGAATCTCCAAGATTATTACATAAAATAGTATTAGTTCCACTAGAAGCAAAAGAATTGATAGTGGAATCCTAATATTAGATTAATATCTAAAGCTTAAGATTTACTCCGTAGGCTGAGATTCCTATAATCAAAACTACTTTATCTAGAATCTCCAAATATATTTCAATATAAACTTTAATTTTAAAGAAAAGTTAGAATCTTTTAAGATATTTAAGCATTATTTGAAGTTTATATTAAGGGATTAAGCCCTTAATATAATAAGATTTAGAATTTAACTGCCCCTGTTGTGGCAAGTGGGATTATTCTATTAGAACCACTAGGATAGGAATTTTTTAGATTATCACAGAATGTTCCTGTATTTTGTCCACCAAAATGTCCCGGATTAAAGATAAGATTACCATTTCCATCTATTCCCAAAGCCATTCCACAACCACCTGTAACATTAGCAGTTGGAGAAGTCGAAGAAGCAAAGTTATTTCGCACATTTCCTATTGGCTGCACTCCTCTAGTCGCACTTACACTTGGTAGTGGGTTTCCGCCTACTCCCCATCTACTTCTATCTAATCCACCTGTATCAATAATCCACTCTCCCCACGAAGCATATCCATCTGGAGCAGCAGAAGCTGTTGGGTCAAGATTCTCAGCGAAAACCCTAGCTGGGATTGCTTTTAGAGTGGAAGCAATATCACTTCTAGCCATTGCAACTTGTGCATCGGTTCTAGTGGTTACAAATCTAGGAACAGCAACAGCCGCTAAAACTCCTAGTATAACAATAACGAAAACTAATTCAATCATAGAGAAACCACTTCTTGTATTCATAATATCTCCTTTATATATACAATTTTTATCAAATTAGATATGTGAATATGCAAATTTATTTGATAAAGTAAACGAATTATAAACTTTTTTTTTTTTAATTTTTACTTAAAGATAATTCTTTTGTAAAATCAGGTGGGAGGATTACTGCTCCCTTGAATCCTGATTTTTGCACACTCAAGGGGCGAGAAGCGTTAGCTGTAAAACGAGCAAAGCGAAGTTTCCTAATATTAGAATCTATTTTAATATTTAAAAACCTCTAAAGCAATTTTTAAAACTTTTGGAGAGTTTTTAAGGAAGCGTTAGCATTAAATTGCGGTGCTTAGGAAAGCATAGCTTCTAATAAGCAAAGCGAAGTTCCTAATCTTATATTTATTACTTAAATTAATTTTTAAATATGTTAATGATTAAAATTTAACCTCATCTGTTGACTCAAGTGGTATTGTTCTATTGCTTCCGCTTGGATAGGAATCTTTCAAATCCGCACAAAATACACTTTTTTGCTCCTCATTATCTTGTATTTGATTTGGGTCGAATGTCAAATCTCCTGTAGTTGTGTCAAGCTGGATAATTGGACCACAAAAATTAGTGCGATTACCATCTATGATAGTATCTCCCAAAGGTCCAAGTGTGTTATCTCTAGCTTCCCATCTACTTCTATCTAATCCGCCAGTGTCCATCATCCATTCACCCCAATTTGAGAATCCATCTGGAGCAGATTCTGTTGGGTCAAGATTCTCAGCGAAAACCCTAGCTTCAATTGCTTCTAAAAGATTTGAAATATCATTTCTAGCCATTGCCACTTCTGCATCTATCCTATTTGTCGCAAATCTAGGTATGGCTACTGATGCTAACACACCAATAATCACTATAACGAAAACTAATTCAAGCATTGTCCAAGCTTTTTTCATTTATATCTCCTTGCATTTATTTTATTCTCATATTTTTTAGCATTATTTTATCGCTATTCCCAACCCTTAGGCTATCGCTTATCTTTGATATTGCTTTATTGTGCGTCCATTTATCAAGTGAGCGATTTTTAAAAAGTGGCATTGTTTTATCGCTAAATTTAATATAGCAAGTGCTAATAAGCCACGCTAAAGCCATTTTCACATAATATCCATCGTGCCTAATTGTGGGGGCTAACTCTAGGATTCTAGTAATATATTTGTCATTTACAAAATGGCTATTTAACGCCACAAGGGCGAATCGCACCTCAAATTCAGCGTTTTTATGCAATAATTTAAGGATAAAATCAAATGCATTATTTTGCTTTGCAAGATTTTTAAGCCCCATACTAAACACATCACAAATCGCCCAATTATCGATATATGGCATAAATTTAATAATATAAGATTCAATCTCACTTTTACTTACTAGAATCTTATTTTTTGGAATCTCATTTTGCAGAATCTCGTTTTGTGGAATCTTAGCTTTTAGAATCTTGCCTCCCAAAGTCGCATTTGGCGGAATCTCACTTGCTGGACTTGGCAAAATCTCATCATTTTTTACTGCTAGATTCCCAATAATCATTCCATAAATCATAATTTCCTCAAAGTTCCCAACAAGCGGATTTTGCAAGTATCTTAAAATATCATTTTTATAATGTTTGCAGAATCTCTTTGCAATATCTCGTAGCATTGGAATCTTAACACCCATAATCTTATATTTTGTGGGCGTTAATCTCGTGCTAAATTCCGCATATTTAGAATCCTTGTGTTTTTCTAGCTCACATTTTATGAAATTATTCAATTTTATACCTTAAAGATTAGAAGTTTTTGACTAAATCCATTCTAGAATACATACTTGCAACCTCATTTTCGTATCCATTAAACATCAAGGTTGGGACTTTTTTAAAATTAAAAAAGCCACCTCCTATAAATCTCTCTTCTCTTTGACTCCATCTTGGGTGGCTTACATTTGGATTTACATTAGCATAGAATCCATATTCTTCACTTTGTAATTGCATCCAAGTTGAAGTTGGCATTTTTTCTACTAATTTTATTTCAACGATACTTTTAATACTTTTAAAACCATATTTCCAAGGGACAATTAATCGTAAAGGTGCTCCATTTTGATTTGGTAAATCTTTGCCATACATTCCAGTTGCAATTAAAGTTAGCGGATGCATTGCCTCATCAATCCGTAAACCCTCAATATATGGATATTTTATAAATCCGCCTATATACGAATTTCTCTGTCCTATCATTTCATCTGGGGCGTATTTTGTTTTAAATTGCACAAATTTTGCATTACCTTTTATTTTTACTTTATTTAATAATTTATTTAACTCAAATCCATTCCAAGGGATATTCATACTCCATGCCTCAACACATCTAAAACGATAAGCCCTTTGTATAATAGGAATATCTCTTAAAATATCATCAATGCTTAGTGTTATTTCTTTTGCTACTTCGCCTGTAATTTTTATCTCCCAAGGGCGAGTTTTTAGCGTATGTGCGTTTTTATAGGGGTCGCTTTTATCCAATCCAAATTCATAAAAATTATTATAACTTTTGGCTTTATTTTCTGGGGTTATTGTTTTTAGGCTATATTTTTCATTTGCTTTAAGTGCATTTGGAGCTATAGCAATAGCAGTAGATATACCAAATAATTTTAATATTTTTCTGCGATTAATATAGTTTTCTTCACTTGTTATATCTATCTTATCTACATCAAACTTATTTTTATTTATAAGCATAATTGTCCTTTTAATAATAATTTTTATAATCAAAGCATATATCATAAAAATTAAGATTCTATTAATTGTTGGGAATAATTATATGGTAGATTTTTGTATAATTGCAATAAATATAAATAAAAGGCGATTAAGTTGGATTCTTATGAATATGGCGAATTATTAAAAAACCTACAAGTCAAATGCCAAAATATCGCACAAATAATCAAAGTTGATACACTAAAACAAGAGCTTGATGAGATTTTAAAACTAGAGAATGAGCCTAGTTTTTGGAATGATAATAAAAAAGTAGCAGAAATTGGAAAACAAAAAAGTAAGATTACTAGAATACTTAATATCTACCAAAACGTATTAGATTCCATAAATGACGCTAGTGAACTTTATAATTTAGCTTTGAGTGAAGAAGATAATGAGATGTTGGATAATCTTTTTAGCGAGGCTTTGGAATTAGAGCGGGATATTAAAAAAATAGAAATTGAGGTAATGCTTAGCGGTGAGAATGACAATACAAATGCTATTGTTACTATACAACCCGGAGCAGGTGGAACAGAATCTCAAGATTGGGGAAGTATACTATATCGAATGTATCTTAGATGGTGTGAAAGAAAGGGTTTTAAGGTGGAATTGCTAGATTATCAAGATGGCGAGGAAGCTGGGATTAAAGGTGTGGCATTTATCATCAAAGGTGAGAATGCCTATGGATACGCAAAGGTTGAAAGTGGGGTTCATAGATTGGTTAGAATCTCGCCATTTGATGCAAATGCCAAACGACACACGAGCTTTGCAAGCGTTCAAGTAAGCCCCGAAGTGAATGATGATATTGATATAGTGATTGATGAAAAAGATATTAGGATTGATACATATCGTTCAAGTGGAGCGGGGGGACAGCATGTAAATAAAACAGAATCTGCCATTAGAATCACACATTTACCAAGTGGCATTGTAGTCCAATGTCAAAATGACCGCTCCCAGCATAAAAATAAAGCCACAGCTTTTAAAATGCTAAAATCAAAACTCTATGATTTAGAGCTTAAAAAACAAAATAATATAGTTGATGAAAAAAGTGAAATTGGCTGGGGACATCAAATACGAAGCTATGTTTTAGCTCCATATCAACAAGTTAAAGATTTGCGGAGTAATATTGCATATAGCAATGTAGATGCAATTTTAGATGGTGATATTGATAGCATTATAGAAGGTGTTTTAATCTCAGGCAAATAATATTTTATTTAATTTATCTAATGAGATTCTAAAAAATGATAAAAGTTAAAGGAGGGGGGGGCTTAAAGCCATTATAATAACATTGTGTAAGAAAGTGAAATTTCTCTAAAATTTCACATCACCTATTGTAGCACGAGGGGTTATTCTATTTGAATCACTTGGATTTAAGAATCTCATTACATAAAATAGCATTAGTTTTACTAGAAGCAAAAGAATTGATAGTAGAATCCTAAAATTAGATTAATATCTAAAACTAAATTTTTAATATTTATTTAATAATTTTATAAGATTTTTCCCATAAGCTAAGATTCCCACAATCAAAATCATTTAAGATTCTAGCCATCTTTATCTAGAATCTCTAAATGTATTTCAATAAACTATCGTTTTAAAGAAAAACTAGAATCTTTTAAGATATTTAAGAATTATTTGAAGTTTATATTAAGGGACTAATCCCTTAATATAAGAATCTCTAAAATTTCACAGCACCTGTTGTAGCAAGTGGGATTATTCTATTGCTTCCGCTTGGATAGGAAAGATTTAATTGCTTGCAGAATGTCCCGCCACTTCCGCCTCCACCTGTTACACCACTCATTTGATTTGGGTCGAATATTAGATTACCTGTGCTTGTGTCTAATTGAATAATTGTCCCGCAGTTTCCTTTTGAGTGTGTTCCACTGCCTGTTGTTTTTACATTGCCAATAGGAGCAATTCCCGGTTTTCCGCTTGTTCCGCTGGTTTGTGCCATCCATCTAGCTCTATCCAATCCGCCCGTATCAATCATCCACTCTCCCCAAGATAAAAATCCTGTTGGAGTAGAAGTTGTTGGGTCAAGATTCTCAGCGAAAACCCTAGCTGGGATTGCTTTTAGAGTAGTGGCTATATCGCTTCTAGCCATAGCTACTTGTGCATCTGTTCTGGTGGTTACAAATCTAGGAATGGCAACTGCGGCTAAAACTCCTAAAATAACAATAACAAAAACTAATTCAATCATAGAGAAAGCTTCTCTTTTCATACTTAAACCTTAATATTTAATTCTTTATGATTCTTTATGGAATCTTAAAGTAAACGAATTATAAACTTTTTTTTTTTTAATTTTCACTTAAAGGTAGTATTGTTGATTGGCTATTTAGATTTTTTAAATTTTGTTATTAATATTTTTTTACCAAGCTCTACGCCGGGCTGGTCATATGCGTTTATATCTAGTATTTTTCCTACACAAGATGTTAGTATTTCATAATACATAATCAATGCCCCGATACTTTTTTCATTTAGTTTTTTAATCTCAATGTGGTCGGTTGGGATACCTTCTTTTTGTATGACTTCCATTGTTGATATTTGCTGTTGTTGCAAAAGTAGGGCGAAAGATTCACCATTTACGAAATTACAAGAATCTAGAAATTTTAATCTAATATTTGGAATCTTGGGATTTATATAACTTTTTTGCTCTAAACTTAAAAATGTTATTGTTTTATCCATAACGCCTTGCACTATTAATTGTAAAAAAGAATGTTGGTCTATACTTCCAATAAGAGCGATAGGTGTGAGACCTGTTTTTTTGCCGAAACTATTTAGTTTGCCTAAGCTCTCCCCCCAAAGTTGCACATACCAAGCATTGAAATCCTTAAAAACACTAGAATATGAAAATAATATATTAATGTGAAATTTTTCGCGATTATTACTAAGAAATATTGCTTTTCTTAATAAATGTTCCTCTTTTCGCTGAAAAAATCTTGTAGAAAATTTTCTAGCTCCTAGAAGTAGATTTTCTACATCATATCCAAGTATCATCAATGGCAGAATCCCAATTGTGCTTAAAACCGAATATCTACCACCGATATTTTTATTAATTGTTAATGTAGCTATATGTTTTAGATTGCCAAATTTATGCAATGGAGAATTTATATCTGTTATAAAACATAAATGCTGTTTATTTTTATCATTTTTTAATAAATCATATCGCTTAAGCACATATTTCATTAATGATAATGTTTCAATAGTTGTTCCAGATTTTGATATAACGATAAAAAGTGAATTATTTAACCTTACCTTTTTTAATGATTTTTCTATTTTTATAGGGTCTGTATGCTCTAAAAATTTTAGATTAATATTCTTTCTATAAGGCAAATGTGAAAGCATCGTATCAATAGCTTTTAGTCCAAGTGAGCTTCCACCAATTCCTATGATGATTAGATTATCTATATTTTGTGTTAGATGTATATTTTCCCTTATATATTTTTTAGAATCTAATATGGCTTTTTTTTCATATGGTAAATTGTGGAATCCGCTAATTTTAGAATCTCGTTCTTCACATATTGCTTTAAAAAGTGTTTCTAATGCTTCTTTATTGATACTATTTTCAGGCAATACAATTTTACTAGATGAAGATTTTGTGAAATATTCTTTAAATTTTAACATTTAATTATTCAATACATACATACTAAGGTCTATTAATCTATGACTATATCCAACCTCATTATCATACCAAGCTAAAACCTTAATATTTGTATCATCAACTACTATGGTTTTATCTGGGATAAGAATAGCACTATATGTTGACCCAATGAAATCACTAGAAACCCTTTTTTCTAAATCATTTAGAATAATGCCTTTCATATAGCTATTTTCTGCTTCTAAAAATGCTTGATTTATGGATTCTATAGTTACTTTTTTACTTAATTTTGCACTTAAATCAACAAGACTTACATCAGGGGTTGGGACACGAATAGCAACACCATTTAATTTTCCATTTAACTCAGGTATGACTAATCCTATTGATTTTGCTGCTCCTGTGCTAGTTGGTATGATATTTATTGCTGCGGCTCTAGCTCTCCTTATATCCTTATGTTTTACATCTAAGATATTTTGGTCATTTGTGTAGCTATGTATGGTAGTCATAAGCCCAGATTCTACTCCAAATTCTTTATGTAAAACCTTTATTATAGGTGCTAAACAATTTGTTGTGCAAGATGCATTTGATACGATATTTTCACCTTTATAAGAGCTATGATTCACACCATAAACATACATTGGCACATTATCAGCAGGAGCAGAGATTACAACTTTTTTAATATTATCTCTTAAATGCACTTTTGATGATTCAAATGAATTGAATTTCCCTGTGCATTCGATAACGCAAGTTGCACCATATTTTGAAAAATCTAATTCTCTTGCATCTCTATTGCTTAGAATTTTTATATGCTTACTATTGCCAATAGAGATAGTTTCTTCGTCGATTTTTTTGACATCAAAGCTACCATCAATACTATTATAATTTTTATGCACAGAATCATATTTTAATAAATGCACTAAAGTATCAATACTAGCAGTTGTATTGATAGCAGCTAGTTCCACATCATTTCTTTGTCCTATGAGTCTAGCAGTGCAAAGTCCAATTCTACCTGTTCCATTGATTGCTAACATTATTATTCCCCTTACTTAAGATTTGTTTAAGCTAGATTCTAAAAATATAATAATATATGAAACTAGCTTAATAAAATATTTTGCTTAAATTAGATTAATATTTGTTAAATTTAGGGGTTTTTCTTTGAATTTTATTGTAAATATGTCGAAATTTAGGCATAAAAGTATTGTAAATTCTTAAAATAATACTATAATTGCGTCGTTCATATAAAACTAAATCTAAATAAGGAGATGATTGTGAACAAAGCTGAATTTATAGAAGAAGTCAAAAAAGTTGGTGGTTATGAAACCAAAAAAGAGGCTGAAAGAGCAATTAGTGCGTTTTCTGATGCGGTTAGAAAAGTTTTAGTTAAAAAAGATACTGTTGAGCTAGTTGGTTTTGGTAAATTCGAAACTGCAGTTCAAAAAGCAAAAACTGGAAAAGTTCCGGGAAGTAACAAAACTTACAAAACTGCTGATAAAATGGTTCCTAAATTTAAACCGGGCAAAGCATTGAAAGATGAAGTTGCTAAAATGAAAGTTAGCAAAAAATAGTTTTTACTAGACTTTGCAATTATTTTTTAAACCTCAAATTAAGTTCAAAAAGCTTATTTTGAGGTTTTTTTATTTGTCCCTATAGCTCAGCAGGATAGAGCATACGATTCCTAATCGTAAGGTCATTGGTTCGAATCCAATTGGGGACGCCACTACTAATCTTTCATAATCTTATAAAATTATTTTCAAACCTTAATCTTTAAATATTTATTAATGCTTATTAATGCCTAGAAAATGTTAAAATACAAGCTTATATTTATTGCTAGGAGTTTTATATGAGGCTTGTTGATGATTTTAAAAAAAATGGGGATTTTTTATTTCGATATAGGAGTTATTTACCATTAATATTAGTGCCATTTCTTATACTTACTTTATTTACTTTTGGCTCTCCACTCTACCACATAAATATCAATATGGGGGGGGGTAGATTGATTACTTATGATGTGGGTTATAATAATGCATTGATAATTATTTCTTTAATTGTTGGGCTTTTAGGGCAGGGGATTAGAATCTTAGTTGCTGGATTTGCTCCTAAAGATACAAGTGGGAGAAATACAAAGGAGCAGAAAGCCGCACAATTAAATACAAAAGGACTTTATTCAATATGCAGGAATCCTCTCTATCTTGGGAATTTTTT
Organism: Helicobacter sp. 16-1353; assembly: GCF_003288815.1. Classification (GTDB taxonomy): domain Bacteria; phylum Campylobacterota; class Campylobacteria; order Campylobacterales; family Helicobacteraceae; genus NHYM01. The sequence goes on from NZ_NHYM01000010.1 coordinate 40,040, forward strand.
GATGATGCTTAGTCCAGTTATTTTGGTTGGAAATTGGCTTTTTATATTGAGTTTTATTCTAGCATTTTGGCTTTATTATGAGCGAATTATTTATAGTGAAGAATCCTTTTTGAGTGAAAAATTTGGAGATTCTTATATAGAGTGGTGCAAATCTACTCCTTGTTTTATACCATCTTTTAAGAATTACCAAAAATCCACTATGGAATTCTCTTTTAAATCAATGATTAAGAGAGAATATCACTCATTATTTGGTTTGGCTTCATCGCTGTTTGTCGTGCATTATTTAATTATTATTATCTTATTTCAATTTGATGTGCTTATACCTAGTTATATATTAAGTGCATTTTTTATAATTTGCTTGATTATTTATTTAATTTGTTTGTTTTTGAGTAAAAAGACAAATGTCCTATTTGTTAGTAATAGATAATTTCAAAGATTTTAAGTAAAAAATAGTAGAATTTACAATTTTAAGATTATTTTTAAGGGGGCTAATGATGTCAAAAAGTATAGAATTTATGAAAAATGTTAAATGTTTAAGAGATGTTGATATTAGAGATAAAAGAATTTTAATTAGAGTAGATTTTAATGTCCCAATGGATGCGGATTTTAATATTTCGGACGATACGAGAATGCGAGAGGCGATACCAACTATAAATTATTGCATTGATAATGGTGCAAAGCATATCATTTTAGTTAGTCATTTGGGGCGTCCAAAGGGAAAAGACCCAAAATATTCACTAAAGCATATTATAAAGCGTTTAGAGCGATTGCTAGATAAATCTGTGGTTTTCACCGAGCGGATTGATAGTGTGCCTAGCATTATTGCGACCCTAGAGACAAAATCTGTAATTCTATTAGAAAATATCCGCTACTATGAGGGCGAGGAGAAAAATGATGATTTTCTATCCAAGCAATTAGCCGACATTTGCGATATTTTCATAAATGATGCATTTGGGACAAGCCATAGAAAGCATTCATCAACTTATGGAATCGCTAAATTTGCCAAAGAAAAGGTCGCTGGATTGCTCTTAAAAAAAGAAATAGATTCCTTTGCAAAAGCATTAGCAAATCCAATTAAGCCCGTGCTTTTAATCGTGGGTGGCTCTAAGGTAAGCTCAAAACTTGCACTACTCGATAATATCCTTGATGTGGTGGATAAAATCATCATCGGTGGAGCGATGAGTAATACTTTCTTAAAAGCAGTTGGTTATGATACGCAGAAATCGTTCATAGAAGAGCATTTATTAGAAGAAGCTAGGAGAATCTTACGCCACGCAAAAGAAAAAAATGTAAAGATATATTTACCTGTTGATGTGGTTTCCACAGATAATATAAAAGAGCATAAAAATATCAAAATCACTCCAAGCCAAGATATTCCAGAGGATTATATGGCAGTTGATGTTGGACCTGCTAGTATTAAGCTTTTTGGTGAAGTTATTCGTGATAGTCAAACGATAATTTGGAATGGACCAATTGGAATCTATGAAATTGGGCAGTTTTCTAGAGGAACTTTTAATATTGCACATTATATCGCTGATACATACGCATTTAGTTTAATCGGTGGGGGCGATACGGCAGATGCGGTGGATAAGGCTGGAGAGATTGATAATATGAGCTTTATTTCTACTGGCGGTGGTGCGTCGTTGGAATTATTAGAAGGTAAGATTCTAAGTGCGTTTGAGGTTTTAGATAAAAAATAGGTTAAATAGATGATAAATATATTTGTAAAGCAAAACTCTCTTGTAAGAAAAGAAATTTATAAGGATAATGATGATATTTCTATCAAATCTATTCTTTGGCTTGATTTGCTTAATCCCACAATCGCTGAAATATCTTATATTTCTCAAACCTATGATATAGAGATTCCCACCAAAGAAGAGCGAGAAGAAATTGAGAGTAGTGCGAGATATTGGGAAGATAAGGATTCTATTACGATAAATACTCATTTTTTGATTAAACTTGGTGAGGAAAGTCTAAAAGATGAAACTATTACATTTTTATTACATAAGAATATATTATTTACCATTAGATATAGTGAATTTAAGATTTTTGATGAGATAGAGAAACGAGTTCTAGCAAGTCCAAGAAATTTTGAAGATGGATTTGATTTGATTTCTAAGATTTTTGAAGTTCGGGTTGAAAAAGATGCCGATATGATTGAGAATTTTGCTAGAGATATTCGCTCACTTCGAAAGGGCGTATTTGAGAATATTTATGATTATGATGAGGTTTTGGGTGGGTTGTCGAATCTCCAAGAGATAAATACAAGGCTTAGGGATTCTCTATTTGATAAAAGACGAGCTCTCACGGCACTTTTAAATAGCAATAAAGTCGATTTTGATGTAAAAACTAATATTACAATTATTGTTAAGGATTTAAACTCATTGATTGATTTTTGCGTGGCGAATATGAATGCTTTGGATAATATCCACGCACTTTTTGCTTCGCAAATCAATATCGAACAAAATAAAACAATAAAGATTTTCACAGTTGTTACAGTGGCTATGATGCCTCCTACGCTAATTGGCACGATTTATGGTATGAATTTTACACATATGCCGGAATTAGATTTTACATATAGTTATCCCATTGTTTTATTGGTTATGATTATTTCGACTATTATTCCTATATTGTATTTTAAGAAAAAAGGTTGGTTGTAATTTTTTTGATATTTGAGGAGATTTAGAATATGGATATTATTGCTTCTTTAACAGATTTTAGTTGGCTTAGCTCCCCTAATGCTTGGGCATCGCTTATTACTCTTACCTTATTGGAGATTGTGCTTGGGATTGATAATATTATTTTTATTGCAATCTTAGTTACAAGGCTTCCAGTATCTCAAAGAGATAGAGCTAGGGTTTTGGGATTAGGTTTTGCGATGATAACTAGAATCTTATTGCTTATCTCCATTTTTTGGATTATGAAGCTCGTAGAGCCACTTTTTAGCATTTTTGGAATGGAGTTTTCGGGTAAAGATTTGATTTTAATTGGTGGTGGATTATTTCTAATATGGAAAAGCACACACGAGATTCACTCTCAAATGAATGATGAAAACGATGAAGATAGTATGCTAAAAAAGGTTGGTAAAGTTGGATTTTTTGGCATATTAATACAAATTGCTATTTTAGATATTGTGTTTTCATTAGATTCTGTGATAACTGCAGTGGGAATGGCAGAACATTTATTGATTATGATTTTAGCTGTGATTATCGCAGTATTGATTATGATGTTTGCTTCTAAATATATCGCAAGATTTGTTGATGAGAATCCTACTATAAAGATTTTGGCATTGGCATTTTTGATACTTGTTGGCGTTACGCTTATCGCTGAGGGCTTGGATTTTCATATATCAAAAGGATATATTTATTTTGCTATGGCATTTTCTCTAGGTGTGGAATCCATAAATATATATATTAGTAAGAAAAACAGAAAACAAAAATAGTTGTTAATAATAATGCTTATTTTTTAATAAAATATGTAGTAGAATTTTAGCTTAATTTTGATTTTATAAAGGGAATAATATGCAAAGAAGAAAATTTATTAAATTCGCAAGTATTGGGAGTATAGCAGCAGCTGGGCTTATAGCTGGTTGCAAAAATGATAAAACTAATGAGCATTCTAATACAAATGCAGTTTCTACCAAAAAAGCCACAATAAAAATAAAATTAGCTATGACTTGGTCAATCACAATGCCAATTTTAGCTGATACGGTGAAACATTATAAAGAAATAGTAGAAACAATAAGCAATGGAGCAATTGAAATTGAGATTTTCCCAGCGGGTAAATTAGTTCCAGCTCTGGGCGTATTTGATGCGGTGAGTGCGGGACAAATTGATGCTTATCATTCTGCACCTTATTATTGGGAAGGAAAAAATTCAGCTTTTAATATGTTTTCTGGGATTCCCTTTGGAATGATAGATTCCGAGATGAATGCGTGGTATATGTTTGGCGATGGAATGGACTTGTGGCGAGAAGTCGCAGCGAAATATAATCTCTATCCAATGTTAGGCGGTGCTACAAGCATACAAATGGCTGGTTGGTATAAGAAAGAGATGAACTCTGTGAGCGATTTTAATGGGCTTCAAATTAGAATGGTTGGTGTTGCTGCGGCAGTTTTAAGAAAGCTTGGTGCGGCTACTAAGATAACTCCGGGTGCTGAAATAGTCCCTGCATTGGAAAGAGGTAATTTGGATGCTGCTGAGTGGGTTTCTCCTGCATTTGATAAAGATTTGGGAATCCATAAGGTTGCAAAATATTATTATACGCCTTGGCAAGAAGCGGGTTCAATCACAGAATTTGTTTTCAATAAAGCAAAATTTGAGAGTTATCCAAAAGAAGTTCGTGATATTTTAGAATTTGCAAGTATAGAATCTCATACTTTTATGACATCTTTAGGGCAGTATAAAAATGCAAAAGCATTAGAGGATTTAATAAAAGAAGGAACAATAGTAAAAACATTTTCAAATGATATTATAGCTGCTTTCAAAAAAGCGTTAAAAGAAGTTTTAGATGAAGAAAGTAGCAAAAATAAGGATTTTGAGAAAGTTTTAAAAAGTTATCAAAACTCACAAAAAGAACAAGCAAAATGGACAGATTCTAGCCTAAAGGCATATTTAGATATACGATGAATATAGTCTTTGGTCCCATTATATCAAGAAGATTTGGAATCTCGCTTGGAGTGGATTTATCACCTTATAAAAAGCAATGCAATTTTGATTGTGTTTATTGTGAATTATCCTATGCTAGGCGAGTTTCAAGCTTTGAGCAGATTCTACCATTAAGCGATTTACTTAAAGCCACAAAAGATGCATTAAACATTCACAAAAATATCAACTACCTAACTATCACTGCAAATGGTGAGCCTACACTCTATCCATATTTAGAGGAATTTATAAACGAAATTAAGCCATTTATCCCAAAAAATGCAAAAAGCCTTATTCTAAGTAATGGTTCGCTTTTTGGAGAATCTAAGATTCAGCGAGCATTAGGGCATTTTGATGTGGTAAAATTTAGTTTAGATTCTGGGGAATCTAAGAGTTTTAAGAAAGTAGACCGCCCACTTAAGAATCTAAGCTTAGAATCTATTAAAAAAGGCATAGAAAGCTATGCGAAGATTCGCCAAAATATGCTTATTTGCGAGGTTTTAATCGTAAAAGATATAAATGATAATGAATATTCCATACTTCCATTAGTTGAGTTTTTAAAAGAAATAAAGGTAGATAGAATCGACCTAAGCACGATTGATAGACCGCCGGCATATAATGTCAAAGCATTATCTTATATGCAATTGCAAGAGATTAGTAAGCTATTCAAAGGCTTATTTGTAAGTCTCCCACAAAGAAAGCAAATGGATAATATGGAATTACTTAGTTTATCTAAAGATGAGATTTTAGATTTACTTAAAAAGCGTCCAATTGATATAAAAGAAATATATAATATACTCGATGAAAGCAGTGTGGCACTAGTGAAAGAGATGTTAGGAGAGAAAAAAATTAGTATAAAAACTATGGGCTTAATTGATTTTTATACACTTTAAATTATAATTCATAAAACTTTTTATAAAGGGATTTAAGATGGGTTTATTTGACAAAATATTTGGTAAGAAAGAAGAAGAGATAGTAGAGCCTAAGAAAAAATATGAAGGTAATTTTTTCAATATTTCTAGGTCTGGCAGTGTAGATGATGTAAGATTGGCTATTAAAGAAGGTGCGAATATTTTTGATAAAAATGACGAGTGGTGCACCCCCTTGATGTTTGCTGCGGAAGAAAATAACGACCCAGAAGTAATAAAAGAAATATTAAAAGCTGGGGCGATTTTAGAGTTTAAAACGAAAGGTGGAGCAACTCCGCTAATGGGGGCAGCACAGAAAAACCCAAATCCAGAAGTTTTACAAGCTCTAATAGACGCAGGAGCAGATGTAAATAAGGTAAATGATATAGGATTTACGCCACTTATTTATGCTGCGACTTTTAATAATAACCCAGAATTTATAAGAAGATTGGTTAAAGCTGGTGCAGATATTAACTATGCGAATAAATTAGGATATTCTGCTTTTATCTATGCTGCATTGAATAATAAAAATGTGGAGATTTTGAAAACTTTGCTTGAGTTAGGTGCTAATCCAAATCAAAGAGATGTAAATGGATTACGAGCTATCGAGCATTTAGAAAAAGAAGCAAATTATAAAGATAATGAGATTTATAAATTTATTCATTCATTGTATTCGTAAGCCCTGAATAACTATAAAATAACGAGATTAAATATTGACTTTAATTTCGTTTTGAATTATAATTTTACTTTTTATTCCGGATTAGCTCAGCGGTAGAGTAGGTGGCTGTTAACCACTTGGTCGTAGGTTCGAATCCTACATCCGGAGCCACTACATTATTTGCGGAGCCACTACATTATTTGTGGAGTTATTCGCAGATTTATTTCACTTTATTTTAGATTCTAATATTTTGCTACATTTTTCTACTAGATTCCACATAATTAAAATACTAATAATTCTACTTATATTTTGTTTGGTTATAATAATACTTTTAAAATGATTTATGGGATTTACAATGAAAGAATTTATAGTTGCTATTGTTGGTGCTAGCGGTGCTGTTGGCGAAGAGATTATTAGTATTTTAGAAGAGCAGAATTTTCCTATCAAAAAGCTTATTCCATTAGCTAGTAAAAGAAGTGTAGGTAAGGAAATAATATTTAAAGGAGATAGGATTCCTATACAGGAAACTACTCATACAATATTTAAAGATGAAAATATAGAAATTGCATTTTTTTCTGCAGGTGGTAGTGTAAGTAGTGAGTTTGTTCCTAGTGCTACAGATTCTGGGGCTTTAGTGATTGATAATACAAGTCATTTTAGAATGCATGAAAATGTCCCACTTGTCGTTCCTGAAGTAAATCCAGATGATATAAAACTATGGAAAAATAGCGGAATAATAGCAAATCCAAATTGCTCTACCATACAAATGGTTCAAGTTCTCTCTCCTTTGCATAAACAATTTAATATAAAAAGAGTTGATGTAAGCACTTATCAAGCAGTTAGTGGTGCAGGGAAAAAAGGAATGGAATCGCTTATAAACGAAACAAAAGATTTTATAAATGGAGATGAAAAAGCAAAGATTGGTGTATTCCCGCATAAAATCGCATTTAATCTTATCCCGCAAATTGATATTTTTTTAGATAATAGCTATACAAAAGAAGAAATGAAAATGATAAAAGAGACATCTAAGATTATGCATTCTAATTTTGAGATAAGTGCCACTTGCGTTCGTGTGCCTGTCCTTAGAAGTCATAGTGAAGCCATTAGTATAAGATTTGATAAAAAAGTTTCCCCAAATGAGATTCGGGAAGTTCTAAATAATGCAGAAAACATCATAGTTATTGATGATATAAATCATAGCAAATATCCTATGCCCTCACTTGCGACAATGAGCGATAATACTTTTGTAGGCAGAATAAGAAGTGATTATTTTGATAAGAATACTATTCATCTTTTTTGTGTGGCTGACCAAATTCGAGTAGGGGCTGCGACAAATGCAGTTCGCATAGCTAAAAAGTGGCTAGATATAGGACTAAAATAATTTTTGTTATTAATTCGTTAATTAAAATTTATTCTTTATTTACTTTATATTAACATTGTATTATTATTTAAAAATTGCCGATTATAAGGTATTATTTTAATATAAATTATGCTAGACTACTAGTCTAGTAATTTTATTTATAATTTGGATTAAATATTTAAGGATGGAGTTTTGATATTAAGTTTTAATAATCAAAAAGTTAAGATTCTAGTCTTATTTTTGTTTTTTTTATCTTTAAATACTTTAAAAGCATCTGGATTTAAGATAAATGAGCAAAGCTTAAAATCTATAGCCTTAAGTTCAGCTTATGTTGCGGCGGCTTATGGGGCAGATTCTAGCTATTTCAATCCTGCAAATATGGGCTTTTTAGATGGAGTTAGAGAGGATAGACACGATTTAGAAATCGCCCTAACGGCAATCTATATCCCCGGCTTTAAGTTTAGCACAGATACCACTAAAAAAAGTTTGGGTGATGGCTCGATAAATTGGGGTTTAACTTCAGAAACTACTATGCATGTTCCGCTAAATGATACGATTATGAATCTTGCCACTGCTGTTGGTGTAAATCTAAATTCCTTAAAAGACCCGATAATAATGGAGCACGGAGGCACAGGCAATACAAACCAACACGGGACTTTAGGCTATGTGCAAGAGGGTGCGGTAGTGCCGGGCTCTGCTGATACGACCATTTTCCCTGTGCCAAAGATTTTTTATAAAAGCAAAAGTTTTCTAAATGCTGGAGGCGGTGGATTTAATGTCGGTGTAGCATTTACAGCTCCCAGCGGACTTGCAATGACTTGGAATGGCGAGGCAGGGGCATTCCTAAAAGATGTTATGATTGCTATGGTAGAGCTTTCTCCGGCGATTAGCTATCAATTCCGTGAAATTATTGGTATTGGTATAAGCCCTAGAATCCTTTATGGAATGGGAAATTTTAATAATACCGTGTATGTGCCATTAAATGGAAATGTTTTGACGAACTTACAAGGCTATGATGAGATTCCAGAAGATATGATTCCAGCAGCTATGCAGGAGTTAATTTATGCAGTGAATACAACTACCGGACTTGCGGGGTTTGCAGGGCTTTTTGTAGGTGGCGGGGCACACTACAATAATACCTTGCGTTATCAAATGCCGACTTTATTTTCCCCTGAAGCGTGGTTTGGTATGCCTTCGGTTGATTATTTAGGCGACCCTCACAATGTAAAAGCGTATAATGCAAAAGTAGCAGAGGTAAATGCCACAATTAAGGCAAATTGGAGTCATTATCAAAATGAATGGGAAAAAGGAAATTTAGACTGGCGGTATAATGATAAAACTTGCGTTTCTCAAACTGCAATCTGCTTACCAACGGGATTTAATCCTGTGCCAAATCAATCCTATACGACCAAAATCCCTAATGGAGAGCATTCAAGCTATCAAGCATATAAATTCGTAAATGGTGTAAATTACTGCATACAGAATGGCTACTCAACTAGCTGGGGTTATGGCTGTCAACATTTAGGTGATACTATGGCTAAGGCAAAGCGATTAGGGGCGTATGTAAACTGCTACACAGGGACATTCTACGATTTTAATGGCAATTTACAAACTAGTAATCCCGGACCTTGCTCCTACCCATCGCCCACTGAAACAGACGCCGATGGTGCTCCAAGGGGTTATCTTCCGCTAATGGACGCTAAGCAACTAGCCGAAGCCTTTGGAATGGGGAATATGGATATTTCTACGGCTTTACGCGGTTCTACGAAAGTCGACCAAAAAAGTAATGGCACGGATTTAGCTTTTGGCTATAGAGCAGGAGTTACAGTTCGTCCATTGAATTTTAAAAATTATTCGCTTACCATTAGCGGGGTTTTTGACTCTCCTGTTAAATTTAACTTTAAAGGAAAGCTCGATGCCACGACTTACATTGGTGGTAGTATTGGCGATATAAATATGAAAGCTGACTTAAATCTACTAACTCAGCTCCCTGCACAGCTTAAGATTGGTATAGCACAGAGATTCTATCGTCTTACCTTAGAGCTTGTGTATGAGCGTATTTGGTGGGCAGAGGGCAAGAAGTTTGATTTTGCTTTTTCGAATCCTACATTTACCGCACTTGACCCAACTAGTATAATCGCATCTTTTTCAAAAGAACAGATAGAAAGTATGATGAATCTAGCGAATTATGATGCTGTTGCTATGGGGAATGGCTGGAAGAATACTAATGCATATAGAGTTGGTGTGAGTTATAGATTTGATGGAGGGACTGTTATAATGGCTAGTGCCGCATATGATGAAAGCCCCGTCCCACAAGACCAAATTGGCATACCAGATAGCACGGCATATGTATTTGGCGGGGGTATTAATATTCCTATTACGAAAAATCTAAGTTTAGGTGCTTCAGCTACAATATATTTAAAAGATGGCTCAAAAAGCATCTATCAATCCCAAGATGGAATGGGAAAACTTATACTTGCTAATGTTTCAATGGGGTATTCTTGGTAAGGAATTAAAGCCTAAAGGGAATTAAATCGCATAGTTTCCATCTAGCTATGGTAGTTGTGTAATCTATAAATTTTGTATGCAATTTTTAGATATTATTTTATTGCTTTATAGATATATCTTACAAATTCATAGATTCCTAGTTTTTTCAATAATGGCTCGATTATATCTCTTTTATAGGAATAATATGCTTTATAGAGATTTTTTTGGATTCTGGAATCTAGCTCTAGATTCTCCACCATTTGCGGACAAAAATCATCTACCAACTTTTGATTCTGCCATATTTCATCAACCCCACAATGCTCTCCCCTCCCATCAAATCCACGATTAACTGAAAGCGATTTAATTGGATAGAGCGTAAATTGATAGGGTTTATTATTTAGTTGATTTTTAAACATATTGTAGCAATTCATAACATCGCCATATTTTTTGTTTTTTTCTAGCATATCCTTTAGAATTGGTAGCATATGCTTTGAGATACTATTAAAAGCCTTTATTTGTTTTTTATCGCTTAAAAATTCCGCTAGTCCGGGCAAATTATAATCAATTGATTCATATCTATCTTTCCACATCGCAGAGCCCCACGGAGAATACATCTTTCCTAAATACACATCGTAGGGATAATTCTTAGGAATGATTGGCTTGTAGTGCGTGTGAGATGCGATTGAAAATATTCGTTTATCATTTTGATAGAAATCCAATGCTAGATTCATATATTCTAAGAATCTATTTGATAGTAAAATATCATCTTCAAAAACGATGATTTTATTATGCTTTGTAAATATATATTGTATCGCATCACTAACGGAATCAAAACTCCCCTTATTTTTCTCCCAAAAGATTCCCTCCACTTTTTTAAATCCACTAATATTTTTTATAAATGTGCGGATTTGCTCTATTGTGGCTTTGTGGGATTCATCATAGGCGTAATCCGAAACTATATATAGATGTGTATGTTGGCTTAAACAATTATTTTTAAGCGAAATAATGGCATTTTGCAAGGAATCTAATCTATCATATACTGTGATTAATACGGGAGAGAGATTCTCTAGATTGGCTATATTTGCATTATAAAAGCTAGAATCTTCTAGATTATTTTGTATCGCTTTTTTCATACTCAAGCGACTTTTAGGAGATTTGGAAAGGTTTTAGATTCTAGAAAATTTGCTTTATATATTTGTGGTGGAGAAAAGAATTGGCTGTAATGGGTTTTATGAAGCTTTGCAAGAGTGGTTTGATTGGAGGTGGAATCTAGATTCGAAATAGAATCTAGACAATAGACAAATACTAAATATCCGTGTTCCCCCCCCCCTATATTTATAAAGCTATTTTCGCATTTGCCCTTAATTACCTTATTTGCGAACTTGTCATTATATGCATCGTAGGAATTTTGTATTATTTCCCTTATGATTTTTGCTGGGTCTCTATCATTTGTATTTGCGGTAGAGCCGTCCTTAAAGCCCTCTTGTCCTCCGCCCCTTTTCTCAAAAACTAGCCTATTCACACATTCCCCTTTTTGATATTTATAAAATTTCGCAATTATAGCAAAAGCCCAAATATTTATCGCTTTAGATTCCAATGTTAGATTCTTGACTTTGCAAATTCCTCCCAAATCTTCCCAAAATCAAAAAATACAAGTTTTTTGCCAAATGAAAATCAAAAATGCAACTTATAGAAACATACTAAATATTTTATAAAGCAAGATAGTAAGATAGCTTTTAAAGATAATTCCTAGAGTATATAATTTTATTATCTTTTATAAAAATAAAAGAAATTTACAACATAAAGGATAATTATGAAAACCATAACCAAAGAATCTACGCTAAAGAGATTCAAGAAATTCATTACATTTAGGAGTAAATTCTCTTTATTTCTAACTGTAGTAATACTGCTTTGCTATTATGCTTTTATCCTTAGTGTTGGGCTTTTCCCCGATGTTTTGGGATATAGGATAGGACCTAGTAGTGTAACTCTTGGGATTGCTTTGGGGCTACTTTTGATATTCATTTGCATAAGCATTACAGGGCTTTACACATTTGTGGCAAATAAATATTTCGATAGAGACCAAAGGGAGATTTTAGAGGAGATGGAGGATTGCGGAATCCTAAAAAATGGAGTTTTGCAAGATGACAAAATCCAAGATGCAATCCAAAAAGATTAAGGAGGGGATGAATGAAAAAAATATTTTTATTATTATTGCTTGGGTGTAGCCTTGCATTTGGAGCGGCACTCGATGTAGGCGGTGCGGAAAAAGCTCCTTTAAATGTCATTGCTATTGTTATGTTTTTGATTTTTGTGGGATTTACGCTATTTATTACATATTATTCAAGCCACAAGGTCAAAACTTCAAGCGGATTCTACACTGCTGGGGGTAATATCACAGGAATGCAAAATGGAATGGCAATCGCTGGGGACTTTATGAGTGCAGCTAGCTTTTTGGGGATTACTGCGTTAGTGTTTTCAAATGGCTTTGATGGGCTTTTGTATTCCATTGGGTTCTTGGCTGGGTGGCCAGTTATATTATTTTTGATAGCGGAGAAATTTCGTAATCTAGGAAAATTCACCTTTGCAGATATTACCGCTTATAGGTTGAATGCAAAGCCTATTAGGATTCTATCTGCCATTAGTGGATTAAGTGTTATTGTCTTTTATCTAATCGCCCAAATGGTGGGAGCCGGACAGCTTATCGAAGTGCTTTTTGGTCTACCTTACACAGTTGCGGTTATCTTGGTTGGAATCCTAATGATTTGCTATGTAACCTTTGGTGGAATGCACGCTACAACTTGGGTGCAAATCATAAAGGCGATTTTATTGCTTCTTGGGGCGACTTTTATGGCGTTTATGATTTTGTATCTAACAAAATTTGATTTGACTTATTATTTTAATCAAGCAATCGCCCATCACCCAAAAGAAGCTGCGATTATGCAACCGGGCGGATTTGTAAAAGATACAGTTTCGGCAGTATCGCTTGGACTTGCTTTGATGTTTGGGACAGCTGGATTGCCACATATTTTAATGCGATTTTTCACCGTCAAAGACGCAAAAGAGGCACGAAAATCGGTATTTTACGCCACTGGATTCATAGGATATTTTTATATCTTAACTTTTATCATCGGCTTTGGTGCAATCGTGCTTTTACTTGGGAATCCAGAGTTTGTAAACCCTGATGGCACTTTAAAAGGCGGAAGCAATATGGTTGCAATCGTCCTAGCAGAGGCAATCGGCGGGGATTATTTTCTAGGATTTATATCTGCTGTGGCATTTGCTACGATTTTAGCTGTTGTAGCAGGTCTTGCGGTCTCTGGAGCTGGGGCAATAAGCCACGATTTATTTGTAAATGTCTGCAAAGATGGCGTATGCGACCAAAAGCTAGAAATGAAAGTTACAAAAGCCGCAACAATCGGCATAGGAATCTTTGCTATTTTACTTGGAATTGTATTTGAAGAGCAGAATGTGGCTTTCACCGTGGGCTTAGCCTTTGCAATCGCTGCAAGTGTGAATTTCCCAATACTTTTACTTTGCATTTATTGGAAAAATCTAACCACACGAGGTGCGGTTATCGGTGGAACAGTCGGGCTTATAGTCGTGCTTGTAATGGTGATTTTAAGTCCTAGCATTTGGGTTAAGAGCTTTGGTTTTGAAGCGGCGATTTTCCCATATGACCACCCTGCGATTTTTGCAATGCCACTCACTTTTGTTTTGATTTGGCTATTTTCAATCACTGATAATAGTAAGAGGGCAGAAATCGATAAAAGCGGATTTGCCGCACAGGATTTTAGAGCACAAAGTGGAATCGGTGCAAGTAGTGCAGTCGAGCATTGATTTACTTCGCAAACAGGCTTAGCTCCCCTTTAGGGGACTTTGCCTCTGGAGATTTGGGGGAGGGTGAAGTGTAGCTTCGTGTAAAACTTTGCTCCGCTCGTTTTATCTCCGCCTAAAAATCAAGAAGCTAAGGTATGATTTCGCAGTCTGGCAAAACTAGACTTTACGACGAAGAGTTTTACTCCCTAGTCTTACGAGCTACCCACCAAAGGTAGAGAGAGACGAAACTAAGTTTCACCGGCAATAGTGGAGTAGTTAGTTTTGAAATAAGGGCGTTACCCTTTGTCCCCTAAAGTGTAGCTTATTGCAAAACAAGCAAAGCGAAGTTTTCTGCCCAAATCTATGAATTTTAAATTTTTTACTTCGTGGAATGGTAGTTTTATTTCTTACAATGAGGCTTTGCCCTTTTAAAACAAACTTTTCCAGCCAAATCTACCCACTAGAAAGCTAGAGAAATAGCACTAGAAAAGTCGCTTGATTATTCAAAATTTATTTTCTTCCCATTCGTTATTTTCAAAAATCACATTTAAGAATCTTGTATAATGTTGCATTTTATTAAAAAGGATAAAAATGAATATGATAAATATCGCTTGTGGAGCTAGAATCCACGATAAATGGGAGAATATCGACTTTAGCCCCATAGATAAAAGAGTGAAAAAAGTAAATCTACTAGGCAAATTACCATATAAAGATTCTAGCTTTGATGTGGCGTATTCTAGCCACTTTTTCGAGCATTTGGATAAAAAAGTCGCTCCAAAGCTACTAGGAGAAATCAAGCGGATTTTAAAGCCCAATGGAATCCTAAGGATAGTCGTCCCAGACCTAGAAAACATAGCAAGGGAATATATAAAAATACTAGATTCTATTACGGATTCTGGCAATTTAGATTCTAATAAGTCGCTAGATTCTATAAAATCTCCGGATTATAAGAATCCAGATTCCGCCAAATCGCCAGAATCCCACAATGTCGCATATAAACACGAATGGATTGTAGCTGAGATGTTAGACCAACTAGCAAGGACGCAAATGGGGGGGGGGTTGCTAGAAATATTTAATAAAGTTAAAGGAAATAATGACCTAAAATATGCTAGATATATAAAATTACGAGTTGGGGATAATGTTTTAGAAAATCCCGCAAAAACGCCTAAGATTCCCATAAAAAATAAAATCACGCTAGATAAACTTGCTAATAAGATTCTTAATGTTTACTTAAAATTTGTGCGATTTCTAATCCCAAAAAGTCTGCGAGATGAAGTCTTTATAAACACGAGCATTGGGGAGCGACATAAATATATGTATGATAGATATTCGCTAAGTAGGCTTTTGGAATCGTGCGGGTTTAGGGAAATTAGAATTTTATCTTATAATACAAGCGAGATTTTAGATTTTAACTCATATTTGCTTGATATGAATGCTGATAACTCCCCATATAAGGGGATTTCATCGCTTTATATCGAATGCAAAAAATAACAATAAAAAGGAAAAAAATGAAATGCATACTATGTAAAAGCCCACAATTAAGGCAAATTGAAAGGGTAAATAAAGACAAATTAAGCTTTTTATACAAAAAGGCTTTTGGGGGTGATGTATCAAAAATATTGTTAGAAAATCTTATTTTTTGGCATTGTGAGAGCTGTGATTTGCGATTTTTTAGCTTGGAAAATGGGGAAATTCCTAGTGGGGATAACGACTTTTATAACGCCCTAAATAAAATCGAGTGGTATTATATGAGCGAAAAAAATGAATATCATTTCGCCAAAAATTTCATAAATGATAGCACAAAAGTTTTGGAAGTGGGCTGTGGAAAGGCGGCTTTTAGGGAGTTTCTACCACAAGGGGCAAGGGAAAAATATATTGGGTTGGAGTTTAGCTCTGATGCCAAAGAAATGGCTGCAAAAAATAATATAAATATCCAAAATATCGCCATTGAGGATTTTGCAAAATCGCATAAAGGGGAGTTTGATGTGGCTTGTAGCTTCCAAGTGTTAGAGCATGTGAGTAATCCAAATGAGTTTATAAAGGCTCAAATTGAGTGCTTAAGAAATGCTGAAAATATAAGCAGGGAAAGTGCTATAAATGGGGGGGGGGGAATCGTAAATTAGCCAAATCTAGCCCAAATTTAGATGATTTTCAAAACACTCAAGATTCTATAAATTCCCAAAATTCTACAGATTCTATAAACTGCACAGATTCTAAAGATTCCACGCACTGTAACGATTCCAAAATTTATAAAGATTCTATGGATTCCGCAAACCACGAAGATTCCAGAAATTCTAAAGATTCCAAAAAACTACTAATTATAGCTATTCCAAGCCAAGATAGCTTTCTAAAAGATTGTGTAAATGGAATCCTAAATATGCCACCACATCATATCTCTCGTTTTAGCGATAAAACCCTAGAAAATATCGCTAGGATTTTTGATATAAAATTAACCCAAATCTACCACGAGAGTGTGCAAAACGAGCATATAGACTTTTATAAATCCACAATTTGGGCGAAAATCTTTTTAAAGCCCATTTTGGTTGATTTAGGATTAAGGCGAAAGATAATAAATCGACTTGGAATGCTAGGCAAAAAATTTATAAAGATTCCACCAAATGCTTACGGACACACGGTTGTAGCGGTGTATGAAATCTAAAATTATTTATCGTAAGGAGTAAATATCCTCTTTACGATAGATTAAAATCAATTTTAGAAAATCCCTTTTTGCCTATTTCAATAGATTCTAGAATCCTATAAATTCTTAACTATTTCTTAAAAATAATCACATCATAAGAATTTCGCTTTACAGTAACGCTATTTTTCTTATTATTTTGTTTGTCGATTGAATATTGTAATTCCTCCACCAAAGAATCCAACTCATCTAATTTATCCTTAAGACGCAAGATAATATCAACGCCAGCTAGATTTACACCTAAATCACGGGTGAGTCTAAGTATGGTTTTAATCTTATCAATATCTTTTTGTGAATACAATCGCATTTTTCCATCGGTTCTGCCGGGCTCAATAAGCCCTTCTTTTTCATATTGTCGTAATGTTTGAGGGTGGATTGATAGAATCTTTGCTACTACACTTATCAAAAAAACTGGTTCTTCATAACTATGCATTTTTCTCTCCCTAATCTGGTAATTTTTCTTTCATTAATTGGGCTAATTGAGAATCTATTTTATCACAAGGCGGTAAAATAATATTAGCAATTAAGTATAAATCCCCAATTTTAGCTGTTTTGCGGTCTTTTATACCATGTTCTTTTAAACGAAATTTTTGATTATTCTTTGTGTTTTTTGGAATAGTCAAACTCACTTCTTTATATGGTGTTTTTACTTTGATTTTACCGCCGAAAAGTGCGATTTTCAAAGGTATGTCAATATTTTTATACAAATGACCATCTCTCATTTCATATTCGCTTGATGGTGCGATATTAACCCTTAATAGCAAATCCCCAGTTCTATTTTGGGATTTTTTACCTTTATTTTTTATACGCAAGGTTTCGTTATTTTTGATTCCAGCTGGAATCTTAATATCAAATGTTTTATAGTGGTAACTCCCGCCAAGTAGGGCAGATTCAAATGGTATAGTTATATTTTCTCTTATATCTAAATCCATCTCTTCAAATCCGCTAAATCCGGAAAATCCGCTAAATCCAGAAAAACTGCCACTATTGCTAAAGCCACTTTTACCAAATCCGCCACCAAAAATGGAAGCTAAAATATCATCTAAATTTACATTTTGATTACTTCGTGTAAAATCACTAAAGTTTTGTCCACCAAACATACTATCGCCGAATTGGTCATATTGTGCTCGTTTTTGTTCATCACTTAGGATTTCATATGCTGCATTTATCTCTTTGAATTTTTCCTCAGCACCTTTTTCCTTATTAATATCCGGGTGATATTTCCTAGCAAGTCTCCTATAAGCTTTCTTGATTTCATCACTAGAAGCATTTTGAGATATACCTAAAGTATCGTATAAGCTTTTATTCATAATATTTCCTTAAATATAATAATGTTTAAATTAAATATTTAGCATAATTATATCATAAAAGTTTAGTCATCAAACTAAACTTTTTATTTTCAATGATAGATTTTAAACTTATATGATTTTAGATAGAATCAACAAATTAAATTATTTATTTGAGAGTAAAAATGCTATTAAAAGATATATTGGATTATGGGATTCTGGGATTTTTGATATTTTTAAGTGTGGTTGTTTTGAGCTTGATTTTAGAGAGAATCTATACATTTAAAAAGATTGATTTTTTAAGTTATGTTGATAGAAAATCACTTGAGATTGATTTAACCAAGAATCTAACGCTAATCGCCACAATCGGTTCAAATGCCCCGTATGTCGGGCTTTTAGGAACGGTTGGGGGGATTATGCTTACATTTATTGAGATTGGTCAAAATGATATGGTAAATACACAGGCTATTATGACTGGATTAGCTTTAGCGTTGAAAGCGACAGCTCTTGGGCTTGTTGTGGCAATTCCTGCGATTGTTGCATATAATCTATTGCTTAGAAAAAGTGAGGTTTTGCTTTTAAAATGGGATGTTGCACACGAAATTAATGATTTTAGTATATAGATTTAAGTGAGAGAAAATGAAAAAAATAGATTCTCTAAATCTCGTTCCATTTATCGATATTGTGCTAGTTCTACTCGTGATTGTGCTAACTACAGCTTCTTTTATATCACAAAATCGCATTGATATAGATATTCCAAAGGTTGATAATGCACAAAGTGCCTCTACAAGCCTAAATAAAGATGATAGAATAATCACAATAAAAAAAGATGGAGAGTTTTACTTCGATGATAAAAAAGTTAATTTAGAAGAGTTGGAGTTGTTTATCTCGAGACTTCCAAAAGATTCTAGTATTGTTATAAATGGTGATAAGGAAAGTAATTTTGATAGTTTTATTGCAGTTATGAATCTACTTCAAAAGTTGGATTACCAAAATCTATATGTTTTGGTTGATGAAAAAAATCAAGAAAAATAAAGATAGGGAGGAATTATGTTTGCACAAAACTATACATTAGAGTTGATATTTTCAGCCATTATTACTATGGCAGTTATATTGATTGCTATTCGTATTTATTTGAATATCATCAATAAACCTTCTGGGATAACAAAACCTGATTGGATGAGTGATAGCGATTTTGAGGATAAATTTGGCAAAAGAAAATAATAGATATTTTATAAGGGCTTAGATATGGTAATTAATATAATTTTTACGGTATTCATGATAATCCTAGCAATTATTGATATAAGAACCACAAAAACAGCAAATCATAGAGATTTTAAATCCATCATAATGACTTTTGGGGTTTTGGGAACTTTTATCGGTGTTTTTATAGGGCTTTTGGGATTTGATATAAATAATATCGAAACTTCTGTCCCACATCTTTTAGATGGGCTAAAAATCGCATTTTACACTTCTATCGCTGGAATGAGCATAGCTATTATCATTAGTATATATCAGCGTTCAATTGGCTTTAAAATAGATAATAAAGATAATCTAGATTTTATCACCATACAAAGCAAGAAATTTGATAAATTAGATGAGTTATCAAATATTTCTAATATAAATAAGGAATCTAAAAATATCTTATTGGAATTAAAAGAAATATTTAATAAATCATTTGATATTAATGAAAAAATATATTCTCAAATGGTTGATTCCAATGACAATATTAAAATACTTATAGAATCTAATAATATCTTAAACAACACATCAAAAGACATAGTAAAGCAAATCGAGAATCTAAATACATCTTTTACAAAAGAGATTCAGAATCTTTCAAATGATTTAAGCAATGTTTTAAATAACACATCAAAAGACATAGTAAAACAAATCGAGAATCTAAATACATCTTTTACAAAAGAGATTGAAAAGCTTTCAAATGATTTTAGTGCCGATGTTATCTGCTCTATCAATAATCTTTCAACTGAATTTACAAATACGATTAATCTACATTTTAGTGAGAATTTTAAGCGATTTAATAAAGCTGTGGATAATCTTTTAGAATGGCAAAAAGAGCAGAAGAAAAATATATTAGATTCCAATGACATTCTAACCCAATCATCTAAATCGCTCCAAACAATAGATAAGGTTATTCATAATATTATGGAGCGAGATGAAAAAACAATAGAGCTTTATAAAGAAGTTACATCTATAATGAAAGATTATAAAACACAAAATCTCATCTTAGATGAAAAACTACAATCTATGCGTGATTTAGGCAATGGTGCATTGCAATCTTTAAAATTTATGAATACATTTTTTAATGACTTAAATCATCATCTTAAATCAACAAATGAAACCCTAATAACAAACACAAAAGCCACTATTGATAATGTATTTATTGCAACGATTAAGGATTTTGAATCTATCAATAAAAATGTGATAAATAATATGAAAGATAGAGATGAATCGCTACTTAAATCCATAGAATCTTCTGTAAAAATAGTGCAGAATCTAGCTAATTCAATGATTGAAGGAAATAAGATTCTCTCTCAAAACTACCAAAAGCTAAATAAAGATTTAGAATTAAATGTCAAGGCTATTAGCCAAAATACAAGTGAAATGATAAGCAATATAAACAAAGAGGGCATAAAACATCTTAAAAATACAACGAAATTATATTTTAATGATATTTCTAACACACAACATAAAATCTTAAATAATATGTCAAATCAAATCAGTAAAAATCAAGAAATGTTAGATTCTACGCTCTTAAATCTTATTAATAAATATCTAGAATCTTTAGAGCAGATAACAATCTCAAGTATAAAAGCATCAAAAGATATAAATCTCTCCAATATAGAGGATATTAAATATCTAAATAATGAGATTACAAGCTATATAAAAGACAATGTATCATCACTAAATAAATCCAATTTAGAGTTATTAAATATACTAGAGCTTTTAAATAAACAGATTGAGGATTCTAATAATACAAGTAAAATAATGCAAACTAGGGCAAAAGATTCGATAAAAAATATAGAGGATTCTTTGCAACAAGTAAGTGATGGTTTTAAAAATGATTATGAGTGGTTTTTACGCAGGATTCGAGATATTATCGGGCAGAGATTAAATTAAATTTTAATAAATTGTTGTTTAAAATCTATAAATATCATTTTTTGGGATAAAATCATAAAATATCTTATGGGAAATTTATTTTATGAGAAAACTTCGCTTCGTTTTGCAAGAAAAATTAATAGCGATTAATATTCAGGGGAGCTTATGTTTGCAATTGATTTTAGACCTAAAAATTTAAGCGAATTTGTCGGGCAGAAGCACCTTGTGGGTGAAAATGCCCCCATTGCAAATATGATAAAAAATAATTCCCTAATCCATATGTTTTTTTACGGACCGCCCGGAAGTGGGAAAACGACCTTAGCTAGGATAATTGCCAAGGAACTCGCATTAGATTTTATGGAGTTTAACGCCACTTCATTTAAAGCAGAATCTTTGCGTAAGGTTGTTTCACAAGATTCCCTAATTAAGCCAATTATTTTTATCGATGAGATTCACCGCCTAAACAAAGCCCAGCAGGAGATTCTGCTCCCTATAATGGAGAATTTTTGGGCGATAATTTTGGGGGCTTCGACTTATAATCCATATTCCGCCCTAACCAATGCCATTCGCTCTCGTTCGCTTATTTTTGAGTTTAAGGCGTTAAGTTCGCGTGATTTGGGGGAGATTCTAGATTCTATAGCTTTAAAAAATGAGCTTGTTTTAAATGCAGAATCTAGGGAGTATATCATTAATACTAGTGGCGGAGACTGCCGAGCTATGCTTAATTTACTAGATATTGCAAAGAGTGATTTGAGTTTAAATAATCTAAAAGCAATCCGCCCGATTTCGATGAATGAGGGCGTAAGCGAGGATTCCACGCATTATGATTTGATTTCTGCACTCATTAAAAGCATTCGTGGGAGCGATGAGAATGCGAGTATCTACTACCTTGCAAGGCTTATTAAGGCTGGGGAAAATCCGGAGTTTATCGCAAGGAGGCTTGTGATTTTGGCTAGTGAAGATATTGGCAATGCCAATCCAAATGCCCTAAATATCGCCACAAACACGATGTTAGCAGTCTCTAAAATCGGCTATCCAGAATCTAGGATAATTCTTTCTCAATGCGTCCTTTATCTAGCGAGTTCCCCAAAGTCAAATACCGCTTATAAGGCGATAGATGGGGCGTTGGAGTATATCGAAAATAATAAGCTAGAGATTCCACCCCATATTAAAAACTTCAATAAAAACTACAAATATCCCCATGATTTCGGTGGCTGGGTAAAGCAACAATATCTCCCAAGAGATTTGAAATTCGTCGAGTGGAGCGATATTGGCTTTGAAAAAACACTCCAAGAATGGCTTCAAAAAATTAAAAAAACATTTCACAAATAATACACACTCTCTTATTAATATTTCGTTTATAAATCATTAATGATTTAATGGTTTATAGATTTTAACAAGTTTGCAAAATGCAAACGAAGGAGAAACAATGACAAGTAAGAGGATAGATAGAAACGGCTTTTCGATGATTGAATTGGTGTTTGTTATCGTTATCTTGGGCGTTCTAGCGGCAGTTGCTGTGCCTAGATTTGTAACAACTAGGACAGATGCACAAGTGGCAATGCTACGAAGTGATATTGCTTCCACGTTAAAAGCAATTCCAGCTAGGGTTTTCGCTGAGAATCTAGACCCAACTGCAAGCACAGCAGATGGATTTAGCGATTGGGGTGAGTGGATGATTGATACTGGTGGGTTAGATAGAGGCAGATGGGAATCCACCGGCACTTCAATCCAACCCATCGTCCCAGCAAGTGGAAGCACTGCAAAAGTAGAATGCGGTAGTTTGATAAATCTAGATGTAACTAGTGGTAATCTAACATTCGACCCAACCCTTATCACAGGAACTCAAACGCTTTGCACCAGCCTAAGAGATTCCTATCCAAGTGATTCAAATAGGGTTATACCACTTGCCACAACTGGAGCAGTTCAGTTTTAATTGTGAGATTCCATATTTCTTTATTCTTTATTCTGTATAACATTTTTAAGATATTTTGGCTTTAAAAGCTAGAATATCTTAAATCTAATATTACCTTATTTTATTGTTTTGATAGTTTGTCAAAAACTCTTCTAGATTAAATTTTTTTCTATGATTTTGTGTGAAAATATGTATCATAATATCGCCCAAATCAGCGATAATCCAATCTCCATTATCCTCATCTGTAGCATAAAATATCTCGCCTTGTGGCTTTAACTCATTTTTTAATGTATCCAACAATGCAAAGCTATGTTTATCAGCTAAGCTTGTTGCAATAATGACATATTGTGTTATATAGTTACTTTTTGTAAGGTCAAAAAATGCTATGTCTTCGGCTTTTTTACTATCTAACAAATGGACGATAAAATCCACTCTATCTTTAATTTTCAAATATTTTACCTCATTTTGAATTTGCGATTTTATAGAATCTAAAAGATAAGATTCTATCTTAGAATCTATAAAATTTCCACATAAATACCCTCTAATATCACTTGATTTACAAGGCTCTTTTATCTCAAGATATACTGCATTTTTCTTTATCGTATCAAATGAAATATTATCTCTTTTTGCGATTATAAAATCCACTTCTTTTTTAATTAATTCTATTTTATGCCATTTTGGTAAATCCTTTACAATATCCGCACCGATAACTAAAAAAATCCTATTTGGATTATAGATTTTTTTAAAATATAGAATAGAATCTATAGTGTAATTTGGCTTATTCTGCTCTATCTCGTAGTTTGAGACAATAATTTTTGGAAAATCTTTTGTTAATATTCTTAGCCATTCAAAGCGATTTTGTGCAGAAAATAGGGTTTGCTTTTTTAGTGGATTTAAAAATGCAGGTAAAACAATAATTAAATCTAAGAAATCCATTGTTGATAGATGTTTAATAATCTCAAAATGTCCTTTATGTGGCGGGTCAAATGAGCCACCAAAAATTGCGATATTGATATAATCTCCTTATAGTTTTTGGATTAATAACATATATATAACTACGCCACCTAATATGCTTACGATAGGAATCTTAATGCTTAAATGTAGTATCACCACAACAGCCACTCCAATAATTTCTTTTATACCATAAAATGGTGCTTCGAATCTCATATATCGTAAGCAATACACAACCAACATCGCAATTATAGCATTTGGCAATATATTTGAAATATAATCTAAAAATGCAGGAATCTTTTTTGGCATAATAAAATATGGCAGAAATCTTGTAATAAGATTTGCGATAGCGATAACTAAAATAATCAATAATATTTCCGTATTCATTCTTAGGATTCTCGTATTTGGATTTTTGCATTTAGAAATGGTCGCAATATAATAAAAACGATAATACTAGTTATAATAGAAACTATCAAAAAATACTGCTCACCAATGGTAATTAACCAAAAAAGGCTAATTATGATTCCAAGAATTGCTGGGATATGTGTCTTAGAACTCTTCCATAAATCGATAAAAATCACAACAAAAATTGCTGTCATTATAAAATCCAATCCATCTGTATTAAATGTTAAGATTCCACCAATCAATACACCCAAGATACAACCAACAATCCAATATATATAATTTAACATTGAGATAAATAACATAAATAAATCTTTATTAGAATCTTTATGTGGAATCTTAGTCTTTAGCAATGCAAATGTTTCATCAGTTAGCCAAAAGATGTGTAAAAACCTTTTCCAATCCATATGCTTATATTCTGGCATCATAATCAATGTATAGAAACTTTGTCTTGCATTTACCATTAAGATAGTAATAAAAATATTGATTAATCCAAATCCACCACTAAAAAAGCTAATTGCCAAAAACTGCCCAATACCAGAATAAATAAAAATACTCATAATTGCCGCATAAAAAGTGCCAAATCCGCTTGCTTTTAGTAGGATTCCAAAAATAGCACCCATAGAAATATATCCAAACATTATCTCTAAATCTTTTAAAAATGCATCTTTTAGTGTAAAAATATATGGATTCATTTAGCTATCTTAATATTGTGGAATCTAAAATGTAATATTATATGAGAAAGTAGCATATAAAAAATACCTAAAAATAATAAATGATAAAAATCCCATTTTATTAGAGAAAAATCTGCTCCCATTTGATTTAGCTTTAAAAAGCCATCAACACTTGGTAATGCTGGGATAAAATTCATAAAAAACTTAATCCACATAGGTATCATCTCACTTGGCCAAATAAAACCTAATGCAAATAATAATGGCATACTCATAACAAGCACAATTTGTGGAACATACTCCATTCTATTAAAAATACTTCCAAGAAAAATACCAAATGCACTTGTGGAGGAAACAAACGCCAATCCAAAAATAATAAGCTCTACCATACTTGCAAAGGTCGTTATATTATATAAATCATAAATAAAACCAAAATAGAATAAAAATAATGGAAAATATATAATGGAAAATGCAATAACCCTTGCGTTGATTAAAAAAAATGGACTAACCTCACAGAAATAATCTTTTCTGCCTTGTTTGAATTGCTGGTTTTGTAATCCACATAAGATTCCACACGACATAATTATTGTTTGATGAAGTATGAATATCAAAATTACTGATATTATGTAGTTCAAATATCCAATGCTTGGATTATAAAGTGGGATAAAATCCCAATCTATTTTAGAATCTTCTATTGATATATCTTTATTATATAGTGATTGTTTTATCTTAATATCTGTATTTAGTGCATTTGACGCATTATTTAAACCCTCTATAATGGTGCTATGGATAAAAAAATATGAATTATCAGCGATATAATAAACCTTTGGCACAGATAGTTTTATAGAATCCCTCTCAAATCCACTTGGAATATGCAAGATCCCATATATTTTATTTTGTTTGAGTAATGATATTGCATTTTGCATATTTGTTATGGATGCTACTTCTATTTTTGGTGTGGCATTTGTGTTAAATGCAAAATTCCTACTTAATGTTGTTCTATCATCATCTACAATGGCAATTTTTTGCTTTACTACAATATCATTTAGATATGGGCTTGGGTAGAAAAATGCATATATGATATTTCCGCCAATGATTATAGTTAGTATTGAAAAGCTTGTTAATATGGTCTTAAGCTCTTTTACAATCACATCAAATAGCTTTATCATATGGGTTTCTTCTTTTTATAGATAATAAAGCCTAAGATTCCAAATAATAAAAATGGGAGATTCCGCATTATTAATTGTAGGCTATAAATAGCATCTATTTCGTAGTTTTGTTGTTGGATATAAACTTGTATGTAGTTGGTTATAGGCAATATAGAGCTCCAAAATGTAGGAAATAATTCCATACTATTTAATGGATAGGTTATGCCAATAAATGCTAAGCTTGGTGCTGCATAAAATGCCGCTACACTAATACTTCTAATATGAGAGCCAATAATTGCATATAAAAAGATTCCAATGCTATTATATGCCAATATGGTAACTAATGCATTTAATATTAAGATTCCAATATTCCCATTACTAGGATAGGAGAGATTATAAAATGCTATAGTCATTATAATCCACCATATAAAAAATATTATTGTATTAATTAAAATTTTTGCACCTAGATGTTTATAAATAGATTCTATTTTATTTATTTTATTTTTGATAAAACCCACATCTTTTTCATCATATGCAATCAACGCTATCATACAAAGGATAATAAAAAGTTGCCACGAACAAGGCAGAGCAGCAGTTAGTAAAAATTGAGAAAAATTACTATTTGGATTATATAGTGAAATAATTTTTGGCATAAAATCAATGCTTTTTCCTAGTGCTAAACTTGTATTTTGAGAAGAAGCGATATATCGCTTGAATCTTAAATCTACATCTTCGTTTTTAAAAACCAAATTCAATGCACCATATATATTTTTACCAATAAAAACTAATTGCGTATTATAATAAATCCCCACACTAGGCGTTATTTGTCTTTTTAAGTCAAATTCAAAATTATGTGGAAAAACAACCAAAGCATAGATATTTTTTACACTTAAATCATCTTTCGCCTCTGTTATGCTGGAATAATATCGCTTCACATTTATTCCTTGTGAGGCATTTATATCAAATATAATATTTCTTGAGGTTTGCGTATTATCCAAATCCACAATCCCAATTGGAGTGTCGCTAATAATAGATTTGGATATTGTGCTATACATAAAAATACCTACAAAAAGCGGCATTACAATATACATAAATAATAGAAATCTATCTTTTAATATATTTGTTATTTCTATCTTTATTATCTCAAGCATATTAAAGATTTAATCCTCTACTAAAACACTCATACCAACTCTCAAACCATCTATCTTATCAATGATATTTGCTTCAATCTCATATGATTTCATATCATAATTATTTTTCTTATTTGCACTTTTCCAAATAGCAAAATCCCCTAAAGGTGATATATATCTAACACTAAATCTAATATTTTTATCCAATGCCGGCACAAATGCACTAAATTCGCTACCTATTTTAAACTTTTCTAATTTATCTTCTGTAATGCTGAATCTCAAATACATACTATTTGTATCAAGCACTAAAATAACGGGAAAGCCACTAGGGGCTAACTCATTTGTATGTAGCAATATATTGCTAACTTCTCCGCTAATGGGCGAAAATGCCTGTGTGTCTTTTGCATAAGATTCTACTTCATCTAATGTCCCAAGTGCAGCTAACTCTTTTTGCTTAAGTGCTTCTTTTGTTTCCTTTGTCGCACCATCAAGGGCTAATTTATATTGTTGATATGCTGTGTTTTCATTATACTTAGCACTTTTAAAATTCGTTTCCGCCTCATCTCTTTTTTGCAAACTAACAACGCCACTATCATATAGATTCTGAATCCTAATATATGTTTTCTCAGCCAATTCTGCCATAGCTTTTGCAGCCATATAAACCTCTTTTGCAGAGGTTATAGTCTCAATCCTAGCACCTTTATTTGTTTCTTCACTTAATGCTTTTGCAGCCTCGTAACCAGCTTTTGCTTGTTTTATTTTAGCTTCTAATTCTGGGCTTTTAATGCTATATGCCAAATCACCGGATTTAATAAAATCACCTTTTTTGACAAAAATCTCCTCAATCCTTCCAGCTACTTTTGATGAGATACTATATTGTGTAGCTTCAATCTGTCCTTGTATAAAAGTTGGCTTTGGTTTATGAGCAATATAAAAACTAAATACAAGCCATATTGCTATAGCTAAGATTATAACGCCAACAATAGTAATTTTTAGTATTTTCATAATGACCTCTATTTATAAAATGTATAAAACAAATCAATATCATTACTTAAAACGCATAGTTTCGCCAAAGCAAGTATATATCTATATTCTACATTTTTTATCTCAATCATCGCCCCTGATAATGCATTTCTTGCGTCAATGACTTTTGCACTATCTCCCATTCCATTTCTAAATGCCTCTTCTTGTAATCGTAGATTTTCTTTGGCAAGTTCAAGTGTGGATTCTAGATTCTCATAACTTTCTTTTGCAAATACAACTTCTTTATATGTTTTTTGGGTTAGTAGTAAAATATCTTTTTTTGCCTGTGAACGCATATAATTAATCTCATTTTGTGCGATTTGACTTGCTTGATACCTAAAGATTCTACCCTTTTGGCTAAATATAGATATTTTTGCGACAATACCTACATTCCAATTTGGAATCATCTTATTTAATAAAACATTATTATCTTTAAAAATATAACCGCCATAAAGTCCAATTGTCGGCAAAAAGTCAGCAAACTCAATATTGCTTAATTCTTCTGCTTGCATTTGCTTAATTTCTATTGATTTTAATGCTGGATATGATGCTAATACTTTTTGCTGATAAGATTCCAATGAATCTAATTCCTTTAAGCTAATCTTTAATGGCGATATTAAATGCAGATTCTCAATAGTGCCATTTTGATTAATTGTAACATCTCGCATTATATTACTATCTTGTAGAATGGTTTCAAATCCTAAAAGTGCAATGGAGAGAGAATCTTTTGCTTGTAGCGTTTTACTTTTTGATTTATCATATGCAACCTGCGCACTTAATCTTTCTAGTTTTGCAATCTGTCCATTTTGTTCTAATGCAATCGCATTTTCTAGATGAATCTTATGCCCATTTTCTACATCTAAGAGCGTTTGTAAGATTTCTAAATTTAGTATCAAACCATAATATGTTTTTACCAAATCCTCAAATAAATTAATTTTCTTTAGTTGCATTAAAAAATTTGCATCATCTATATTCAAATCCGCGATATTTCCAGCTGAGAGCCGTTTCCCACCTGTATATAATGGATACATAATGCTTATAATGCCATAGGCAAGATTATTTGTGCTGATATTTGTTGTGTGATTGATATTCGGCAATATAGGCATTATGGAGCTTAATGGTAGTTGCATATTGAATTGAATAGGGTCGCTTATATATGTGTAACTACCAATTAAATCAATATTTGGCATATACATCATATTTGCAGCAGATTTTAATTTTCTAGCTTTTTGCACATTTTGTTGCGATGCTTTTAATCCGTCATTATTTAATAAAACCTTATTAAAAGATTCTTCTAAGCTTAAATCATATGCATTTAGTAGTAATGCTACAATTGATATTAATATAATCTTTAGCATCTTATTTTTCTTGATTATAATATATGATTTCTACATCTGCTTTTACTATTTCACTAAATGAGCCATTTACATAATATACATTATCAATGCCACTATTTGCTAACTCATCGCTTATATTTTTTGCTGTTGTTCCACTATGACAATATAATAAAATCTTTTTATCTTTATTTTCTTGTGCTATATAGCCTATTCGTTTTGCAGATTCCACATTTATAGAATCTTTCAAATGGTCTATTAAAAAATAGCCCTTATTCCTAACATCTATTAATATACAATTATCTATCATCTTTTTTAAATCCTTAGGATTTACCGCTCTTGGAGAAGTATTTTTATTCATATTTATTATCCAATGTTCTTTAATATATTTTTGCAATTATAATCTAAAAATAGTTAGCAAAAATATTAAAAAGTGTAGATAATTTATAGGCTTATGCTAAAATCCCATTATATTTTTTCTAGGATTAAAATGAAAATACTACATCTCATCTCGCAAGATTCCGGTGGGGCTGGAAGGGCGGCTTTACGGCTACATAAGGCATTATTAGATAAAGGCGTAGATTCCCTTATGCTAGTGCAGCAAAAAACCACCGATTTACCCTCCGTGCTTCGCCTAGCAAAGACTAAGCCCCAAAAGGCAATGGAGAAGATTCGCCCGATTCTCTCCACGCTTCCGCTACTTTTCTATCCCAAGCGACATAAGGATATTTTCTCACCCAATGGGCTTACAAATAGGCTTTTAATAAAAAGGATAAAAGAGATTAAGCCAGATTTAATCCACTTGCATTGGATAAATAACGGCTTTCTAAATGTTAAAGATTTAGGCAAGTTTGGTGTGCCGCTCCTTTGGAGTTTACACGATGCTAACCCCTATACAGGCGGGGGGCCCCATTTGGGACCCCCCCCTTTAAGGGGGAGCATCCAATGTAAAAAAAAACCCCCATTTAAATTAAGGGGCAAAATTTATATTTTCTTTTTTAATTTTTAAGTAA
>NZ_NHYM01000011.1 GCF_003288815.1 Helicobacter sp. 16-1353
TTGGGGTCCCGTTCTTTGGGTTTGTCCGCGTGCCCACCCCTGAACGGGGGGGTTGCCTATGTGCGCCCCCCGCCTGTATAGGGGTTAGCATCAAGTGTAAAAAATGCCCCCTATTAAATTCAGGCGCTAAATTTGATATTAGCTTTTTAACTTTTAGAGCAAAGGCAAAAACCTACCCAAAGCTAAATCTAACCATAAATGGGCTTAGCAAGTGGATAGCAAACTCCGCTAAGGAATCCGCCCTATTGAAAGATAAAAAGATTATAAACTTGCCAAATCCCATTGACACAGATATATATAAACCCCTAGCAAAGCCACTAGCAAGGGAAATTCTAGGGCTTGAAAATACTAATAAAAAGATTATTTCATTTGGGGCGATAAATCCACTAGATACAGATAGAAAAGGCTATGCAGAGCTAAAAGCTGCCCTAAATATGTTAAAAAATAAAGAAAATATAAAACTAGTCGTTTTTGGGGCATCAGGGGATATTTCACAATCCACAAAATCTAAGGGAGATTCTACAAATTCCATAGATTCCACAGATTTGATAGATTCCGCGAACCACCTTAAAGATTCTCACTCCAAATATTCCACAAATGAGCTAGTAAGTGGCATTGAGACCATTTATATGGGATATTTGAGCGATGATATTTCACTTAGGATTCTTTATAGCCTAAGCGATGTTGTGGTAGTGCCAAGCCTAGTAGAATCTTTTGGACAAGTCGCCCTAGAGAGCCTAGCGTGTGGGACGCCAGTCGTGGCATTTGATACGAGCGGATTAAAAGACATTATCGAGCATAAAGTAAGCGGATATTTGGCAGAGCCATATAGTGAGTGCGACTTAGCAAGTGGGATTGAGTGGATTTTAGAATCGCCTAATTACGCCCAAATTGCCCAAAATGCAAGGGCAAAAGCACTGCAATTTGATTCTAATCTTGTAGCAAAAAATTATATAGATTTCTATCAAAAAATCATCAATGGGGGGGGGTATAAGGAGCTTTTAAAAAGCTTATTTTTCGCTTCTCCAAATAAAGCGAAAAAATACATCGCATTTGGAGCGATATCCGGCACAGAAGTCAAACGCAAAGGATATGGTGAGCTAAAAGCCGCCTTAGAATTACTAGGCAAAAATCTAGGGCGGAATCTTTCAAACGAGAATCTTTCAAGCGAGAATCCACCGGGCGAGAATCTTGCGGAGCGGAATCTATCTAACGAAAATTTATCGTGCAAGAATCCACCGGGCGAAAATCTAAAAAGTGCGAATCCACGCTACGAGTTACTTGTTTTTGGCTCAAGTAGCGGTGAAAATATACTTGGCATAAAGACGCATTTCTTAGGATTTAAAAGCGATGATGAGACCTTGCGGCTGATATATAATGCCGCAGATGTCTTTGTCGTCCCCAGCCTAGCGGAAAATCTAAGCAATGCGATAATGGAGAGCCTAGCCTGTGGGACGCCAGTCGTCGCCTTTGATATTGGCGGCAATGGCGATATGATAGAGCATAAGCTAAATGGCTATCTAGCAAAAGATGTGAGCGACTTGGCAAATGGCATTAAATGGGTGCTAGAATCGCCTAATTACGCTCAAATCGCTCAAAACGCAAGGGAGAGTGTATTAAAGAAATTTGATTCTAAAATGGTGGCAAATAGCTATATAACTAGCTATGAAGCAATCATAAATGGGGGGGGGGAATATGAACTAAGATTTTTATTCTTTATACTTCACGCTTACATTTCACGCTCACATATTTTATATTCGCAAATTTTAGAATCCAAAAGGCGACTTTTATATCTCTACCTAAACTATCTTAATTACTTAGGATTCTATACATTCTATCAAGCTAGGGGATTTTATGAATCTAGCTTGTAAATCCGCCCTAAAACCCATATTAAAACAATGTAGAAACATAGCATTTCTAGCGATTGACCTAATAGCAAAATGTGGCAGAATCTATGGGAAAATTAAGGGGGATTCTAGGCGTTTTACAGATTCCGCAGATTCCATAGATTCCATAGATTCCAGATTCGCCCACGATTTTATAAAACCCGGCGATTTTATTCGCCCCAAAGATTCCACACAAATCGCCATAATCAAAGTCGATGCAATCGGGGACTACATACTTTTTAGAAACTTCCTGTGCGAACTAAAATCCCATCTAGATTCCAACCTAAGTCTAATTTGCAATGAATCTTATAAGGAATTAGCATTAAAGCTAGATTCTAAAATTGTGGATAATTTCATATTTATTAGTCGCCCTAAGATGATGAGAAGCCTACTCTATCGCCTTAAAACGCTTTTCTTTTTGGAATCACTCCGCTTTGATATATTGCTAAATCCCACTTTTTCAAAATGCATTATTAGCGAGGCACTAGCAAATCATATAAACGCCGGCGAGAGCGTCGCTCCTATCGGCAACACCGCAAATCTAAGCACTAAAAATCTACTAAAAGAAAATAAAAAATACACAAAATTACTAGCCAACAAAAGCGGGAATCTCTTTGAATTTTATAGAAATATGGAGTTTTTCGAGCAGTTTTTAGGCGTAAAGCTAGATACAAAGCTCTTCATTGACTCCGCATTTTTGCCTAGCTTTGAGATTTTACGCGATAAATTTAGCCTAATAAAGCCATATAGCATTTTATTTATCGGGGCAAGTAGCCCCAATCGCAAGTGGAGTGCGGAGAACTTCGCCAAAATGGCAAGGCATATTTTAGAGCGAAAATATAATATAGTCATTTGTGGGCTAAGTGAAGATTGCTTAAATGCAGAGAAAATCATAAATCTAGCGCAAGGGAAATATGCGGAATCTGGGGCGGAATCTAAAATAGAATCCACGCTAAAAATTGCCAAAGATTCTGCGATGAAATCCACGCTAAATTCTAAAACAGATTCCGCCCCGGATTCCCCCGAAACTCCCCAAATAAAAAATCTATGTGGCAAAACGACTCTATTAGAACTAGCGGGAATCGTATATAACGGAAACCACATGGTTGCTAACGAGACAAGTGTAGCACACTTGGCAAGTGCGTTAGATACGACAAGCATTGTCGTATATAACGGAAACCACCTAAATAGATTTATCCCATATCCCAAAGAGATATGTGATAAATACTACTATGTGCTACACCCGCAAATCGCCACAAACGCCGAGCTTTACGCCAAAATTAGCAATACCGAAAGCTACAAAAGCACATTAAATATAGATGAAATCTCCGCAGAATCTGTAATAGCAATCTATGAGAAAGCATTAAATGGGGGGGGGGGGAACTCTATGTAATAATACTAATAAATCTTAGCTTTTTCACAGATTCCCAAAAATCCCAAGATTCTCAAGATTCCCAACACCCACAACGCATATTTAAACCCAAGACAAAACCACGCAAAGCACA
The DNA here is from genome assembly GCF_003288815.1 of Helicobacter sp. 16-1353. GTDB lineage: Bacteria > Campylobacterota > Campylobacteria > Campylobacterales > Helicobacteraceae > NHYM01. The sequence continues at coordinate 3,392 of NZ_NHYM01000011.1, forward strand.
TTTTAAAGCCCGAATCCAAAGCATTTGGAGCGATTGGAGCGATAGAAAATGTGCCTAGAAACCCCACGAGTGCTATACTCGCACGATATTTTCTCTACGCAATTTGTAGGTGGAATCTCAAGGTATATTTTTGAGCTATATAGTCAAAATGCAAACGCCACTATCCCCACGCTTTACACGGAAAATCTATATTTGGCTAAAAATAAGCCAACTAAAAATTTTAAAGGCAAAACACGCCTTATATGGAATCTAAATGAGCTTAGAGAGCAAATCGCCCTAAGAAGCAAGGAAATTGATATTTATCACATAAGCTATTATAAGAATCTGAAAATGTGGCAAACGCCCCATAAGATTCCCCTTGTAGTAACCGTGTATGATATGATTCATGAGATTTATGCCAACTCTTATTTTAAGAGCGATAAAAAGACTTCCGCCCTAAAGCTTAAAAACTGCCAACAAGCCGATGGGATAATAGCAATCTCAAACCAAACCAAAAATGACCTAATAAATCTTTTCCATATCCCAAGCCAAAAAATACAAGTTATTTATCTAGGGCATAGCCTTAGTAGCTTTTCTAAGGTAGATTCGCCAAAAGCCACGGCGATAGTAAATCTAGATTCGCCTTATATTCTTTTTGTGGGAAGTCGAAGCGGATATAAGAATTTTGAAAACTTCATAAATGCCATATCGCTAATCCATAAAGATTACCCCCATATAAAAGCCCTATGCGTGGGAAGCCCATTTAATAAGATTGAGCTAGAGAGATTCAACTCGCTAGATTTAAGCGATGTTTTTATAAGCATTCAAGCAAAGGAAAATGAGCTATATAGCATTTATGAAAATGCCCTGTGCTTTGTGTTTCCTAGCTTGTATGAGGGATTTGGGATTCCCATAATAGAAAGCTTTTATGCCAAATGTCCTACATTATTAAGCGATATTGCAGTTTTTAGGGAAATCGCCCAAGATTCCGCACTCTACTTTAATCCACACGAGCCAGAATCCATCGCAGAATCTATAATCCAAGCTATAAAAAATAAGAATCTAATGAAAGAAAAAATAAATCTCTCCACAAAAAGGCTTGAGCTTTTTAGCTGGGAAAATACCTACAAACAAACGCTAGATTTTTACAATAAACTAATAAGGGAGAAAATGTGAAAGCACTAATTATAGGGGCAAATGGGCAAGATGGCTACTTTCTAATCCAGCTTTTAGCACAGAAAAACTACGAAGTTCATATTATGATTAGGCACTTGCCAAAGCATAATTTTAGCTTTATCCACTATGATGATTTATACTTTAATGACGCTAAGGGCAAGGTCATTTATCACTATGGCGATGTTACAGATTCAAGCTCGATTGTAGATATTTTACAAAAAGTAAAACCCGATGAAATCTATAATCTAGCTGGAATCTCAAATGTAAAAATCTCCTTTTCACTCCCGCAAAACACCGCAGATTCTATCGCACTTGGCACACTTAGAATCCTAGAAACCATTAGAAATATAAACCTTAAATGCAAGTTTTATAATGCTTGTAGCTCGGAGATTTTTGGCTCAAGCCAAACGAAGCAGAGCGAAACTACGCCATTTGACCCAAAGTCCCCATATGCCATAGCCAAACTCTACTCATTTTATATGGTTAGGCATTATAGGGAAGCATATGGATTTTTTGCGGTAAATGGGATTTTATTCAACCACGAATCAGAATTCCGCGGCGATGAATTTGTAAGCAAGAAAATCGTCAAAAGTGCCGTAAATATCGCCAAAAACCTGCAAGATAAACTATATCTTGGGAATCTAGATTCCAAAAGGGACTTTGGATATGCTAAGGATTACTGCGAATGTATGTATCTAATGCTCTCCCACACGAAAGCACAAGACTTCGTCATAGCCACAGGCGAACAGCACAGCATAAGGGAGTTTTGCGAAATCGCATTTTCAAAAGTGGGGATAGACTTGGAGTGGATTGGAAATGGGCTAGATGAAAAGGGCGTGGATAAAAAAACCAATAAGATTCTAGTCGAAGTAAATCCAAACTATTTTCGCCCACTTGATATAAAAAGTAGCATTGGGGATTCCACAAAGGCACAGAATGAACTCGGCTGGAATCCTAAAAATACGAGCTTTGATAAGCTCATAGAAATTATGATAGAGCATGAAAAAATTAAGCTTAAATTCTAGGGATTTAGCCTAAGATTCTAGTTTTATTTAACTTTTAATTTAACTTGCAGGAGTGGCAAATGAGCGATTATTTTGAAGCTAGGGGCGTGAGTAGTGAGACTTATGAGAATTTCATATTACCATCGTATTTTGACTTTGTGCTAAAAGACTTGGAGAGCGGTGCTAGAATCCTAGACTTTGGCTGTGGATTTGGGCAAGTTTTAGGGGCAATTAAGCGTAAATATGGGGGGGGGGGATAGATTCTACGGAATCTAATTCCGCCAAACCAAGCGATGAATCTAAAAAAGACTTTAATCTATATGGAATAGATATAAATCAAAACGCCATTGAGTGCGTAAAAAAGCTAGGGATTGAAGTTGAAACAATAAATAATATCTTTGATTTTAAGCCAAGCAAAAAGTTTGACCTAATCATCGCAACGCATGTAATCGAGCATTTGCCAAAAGAGCAGGTGATTCCCACTCTAAGGTATTTTCGCGAATCCGCTCTAAGTAAAAATGGCAGGATTTTCATAGCCGTGCCAAATGCAAGTAGCAATACAGGGGCGTATTGGGCGTATGAGGATTGGACGCATAATTGCCTATTTACCGCTGGGAGCTTGATTTATGTGCTGAAAATGGCGGGGTTTAAAAATGTGGAGATAGTCGATAGCGAGGCGATAATGGGGAGCAGGGGGATAAAAAAATTGATTAGGAAATTTTTCTTAAAAATATATCGCTCTAAAATTGCTTTTTGGAATCGTATGACAAACTCCGCATTTCACGCCCCAAGCCCACTTGTCTTTAGCTATGAAGTTAAAGCTCTAGCGTCAAACTAAATAAAGGAGAAAAATGAAATTTTTAAAAGCAATCTTAAAAAAGATTTTAATACCGCCTTTGGCGTGGCATAGGCGATTTTTGATAGATAAAATCGATAGGAAAGTGGATAGAAATATGATTTTAAACGCACAGATTTTGGCTCATTTGCATATGGAATCTTATAGAAAAATGCTTGCAAATATGGCAAATAGTGGTTTAGCAAATAATAGGGGGGGGGGGGAATCGAGTTTGGAATCTAATATGGAATCTAGCGTAGAATCCGCACTAGAATCCAATTTGCCTAATTTTAGAAAATATAGCACAGAATCCAACTCGTGCGTAAAATCCAGCTCCCAGCATTTACAAAATGGCATATTTATAGAAGATATGGAATTTAGCGTATTTTCACAAAATGGCGAAGATGGAATCTTGGATTTTCTAATTGAGATTTTGGGATTAGATAGGCAGACTTGCGTAGATTTTAAGGATTCCGCAAGGGAGCAAAAATTAGATTCCGCAGATTCTAAAAATACCGCAGATTCGCTCAATCTAAACGCCACAAATTCCACAAACTCCACAAAATCACAACATAGCAAAACCGCCATAGATTCCCCAAATTATTCCCGTGCATTTATAGAATTTGGCGTAGAGGATTTTAGCGAGTCTAATACGCATTATTTGCTACTAAATCGCAATTTTCAAGGGCTAATAATGGACGGCGGAAGTGAAAATATAAATAAAATCAAGCAAAGCGAACTTTACTGGAAATACGACTTAGAGGCAAAAAATGCCTTTATCACCAAAGAAAACATTAACGCCTTAATAAATTCTTGGCTGGATTCCCGCTCAATTAAAAATGTCGCAATTTTAAGCATTGATATTGATGGCGTGGATTATCACATTTGGGAACGCATAGAAATCGCTCCTGCCATTGTAATCATCGAATACAACGCTATTTTTGGTGCGGAGAAGTCGCTAAGTGTGCCTTATAGGGCGGATTTCAATCGCTTTTTGGCTCATTATAGCGGACTATATTTTGGTGCATCGATAAAAGCACTAGTTAGGCTTGGGAAGAAAAAGGGCTATATTTTTGTAGGCTGCGATAGTAGCGGGACAAATGCTTTTTTTGTGAAAGATGAATTTAGGGAGCAAGTTAGGCATATCAAAACTCGTTCATTGAGTGCATATTGTAAAGCCCATAACGCAAGGCAGAGCAGGGATAAAAATGGCAATCTTAATTTTAAATCTGGCTCTGAGCGGGAGCAAGAAATTAATCAAAAAATCGCCCAAGAAATCATTGAGATTGCGAAGTTGTGATAATATGCCAAAATTATAAAAATACTACAAGAAAAGGGAGTTAATATGACAAAGAAAAATCTTTTAAAAGGCGGGATTATGGGGAGCTTCGCTTCGTTTATTTATAGGGCGATTTTAAGGACGGATTCTAAACTTTTGGAGCGGATTTTACTAAGACTTAGGAGGCTAATGCTGAAATTCACAAATCCGCTGATTTGCTTAGAATATGGTGGATTTAGGCTTATTTTGCCACTCTCACACACCATTTTTTATAATCAAAAAATCTATCCAAATTACGACAGAGAGCTACACCACATAGGTAAATTTATAAAATCAAAATATGGATTTTTAAATATGGTAGATGTGGGGGCAAATATCGGTGATACCGCTGTTTTTACTAATATTAAAGATGCAAATTACTTGCTAATTGAGGGCGAGAAAAGCTACGAATCGCTAATTAAAGCGAATCTATCCCTAAACTATGGCACGGATTTTAGCCAATCTAACGGGGGGGGGTATAATCATTGAAAATACATTTATTAGCGATGAGATTAAAAATTATGAAGTGGCACTGGGTGAAGGTAGCGGGAAGTTGGTAGAATCTAGGGCGGATTTTAAATCCGGTGTGGAATCTAGCGGGGAATCTATCTCCCTAGATAGCCTTGATAACACTATAAAAAAAGCATAATTTTAAGCCAAATTTTATCAAAATCGATACAGATGGATTTGATTTTAAGGTGCTACGAAGTGCGAGGGAGACGCTAGAAATGCATAAGCCATGCATTTATTTTGAATGGGATAAATTCCATCTTGAGGCACAAAATGAAAATGTGTTAAGCATTTTTAGCTTTTTGGGTGAGCTAGGCTATGAGTGGGCGATTATCTATGATAATTTTGGAAATCTATTATGCACCATTAGCACGAGCGATACGCAAAATCTAGCCTTGCTAATGAAATATACGAAAATATCAAATTGTAATATTTTTTATTACGATGTGTTGCTTTTCCATAGCATTAGCGATTGTGAGGAATATCTGCGATATAAAGGAGTTTAAATTAAGTTTTTAATTCTCCTTATAAAGCCGAATTTGTTCGCCTATGAAGTTAATACCTTAGCTTCTCGAATTTTGTTAAAAATTCGTAGCTTTAGGGGGTTTAAATGAAGTGAGGTGAAATTTAAAAGGGGCAACACCCTTATTTCAAAACTAGTGATTCCACTATTGCCGGCGAAACTTAGTTTCGCCTCTCCCGCTTTTAGCGGGTAGCTTTAGGGGTTTCGAAAACGAGCGATGGCGAAGTTTCCTGTAAAGGGCAACGCCCTTCGTCGCAAGGACTAGCTTGGCTAGTCCGCGAAATTATACCTTAGCTTCTCGAATTTTGTTAAAAATTCGTAGCTTTAGGGGGTTTAAAGGGGCAACGCCCCTTATCGCAAAGATGAGCTTAGCTCATCTGCGAAATTAAAATTAATAAGGAGAACAAATGAAAAATATAAGCAAAGTTTTATCGATTATTTTATTATGGGGGGGGGGTAGCATTCGCTAAAGATTCTCAAGATTCCACAGATTCCAGCCTAGAGCAAGTCAATCTAGGCGAAGTCGAGGTCGTAGCAAAAAGAATCGATGAAAATAGAACAGTAAGCATCGTCGATGAAACCGAGATTAAAGATATGAATATGAAAGATATTGCTCAAAGTCTGCAATATACTTCAGGTGTGATTTACTCCCCTCCAGCTAGTCATAGGGGTGAGCCTAGCTTTAGTATTCGTGGGTATGCAGGTAGGGAAACGGGGATTTTCATCGATGGGATTCCAATGTATTCTATCTATGATAAGCGGACAGATTGGGGGCAATTCACGCTATTTGACACGGAGAGCATTTCAATTTCAAAGGGTTATACAAGTATGCTTTATGGTCCAAATACCATAGGTGGAGCGGTGAATCTCGTTACCAAAAAGCCAAAAGATAAGCTTGAAGTAGAGTTACGAGGGCAGTATCAAACGCCAAATCAACACTACGAATACGCACGAATTGGGACAAACTTAGGGAAATTTTACGCACAATTTAGCTTCTCAAATATGCAAAGGAAATATTACCAACTTTCAAAACATTTCAAGCCCACAGCGTGGCAGAGAGATAGAAATCGTGTAGGAAGCTATTATAAAAATATGCGATTTAACCTAAAGCTAGGCTTTACACCGAATCTAACCGATGAATATAGCCTAAATCTAACCTATCAAAATGGAGATAGAGGTGGAGTGATAAACACAAAGCAAAATAGTAATATCCTACATTGGCCAAAATATGAGAAAATCACTGCTTATTTTCTATCAAATACCAAGCTAGGCGATATGGTTACGCTTACCTCAAGAATATTCTACGATACATTTGATAACGAGCTTGATGGCAAAGGGCAGCTCCTAGCAAATGGCACAATCAACCCAACTGGAGGAATTTTTGCTGGATATTCTAGATATGATGATTGGACTTTGGGGGCGACACTTGGGTTGGGGATTGATATTAGCCCAGATGATTATCTAAAATTTAGCATTCTAGCAAAGAGCGATAATCACCTTGAAAAAGCCAACCAAATTTCATCGCCCCCAGCACAATATCCTATGTCAAAGCAAAGCGATATTACAAGCTATATTGCTGGGGAATATACTAGAATATTCTTGGATAATCTACGAGCCTCTTTTAGCCTAAATTATACGCGAAATGATGTGATTAACGCAGAGACTTTAGTAAATAACAACTCTCCAATCACCAAAGACCCTCTAAGAAGCTTAGGAGGCGTAGGAGCACAAGCCATACTCTACTATGACCCAATAGATAGTGTAAATCTATACGCTACCATTGGGAAAAAGGACGCCCTCCCAACGCTAATGGATAGATATGGTGCAGTGGGTGGCTCAAGACTACCAAACCCAGATTTAAAAACCGAAACTGCCATAAACTATGAGCTAGGCTTAAGCTACTATCCAATAGATGAGCTAAGATTAAGCCTTGCTGGATTTTTCAATGATTTAACAGATATGATTGTAACAGAGAATGTGGCAGATAGCCTTTGTGCTGCTGGAGCAAACTGCAGACGCTTAACAAATAAGCCAAATGGCAATGCGTGGGGGATAGAAGCTGAAATCCAATATGAGCTAATCTCAACTCTAAGTATTAATGCAAACTACGCATATATTAAGAAAAAGTCCCAAGATGGAACTATTATCACAGACTATCCAAATCATATTGCAAGTGCAAGAATCAAATATAATCCGCTAATCGATTTAGATTTAATAGCAGGAGGTAGATACACAAGCCCTAGAATCGTGAGAGTAAATAATAACTACATAGATTCCCCAAATGTATTCTTGCTAGATATTCGAGCAGCTTATAGAATAAGTGGCTTTGAAATCGCACTAGGAATCGACAATGTAACCGATAGAAACTATTGGTATTCCTATGGCTATGAAATGGAGGGCAGAAGATACTATGTAGAATTGGGGTATAAATACTAATTTGAGTCATCGTGGATTCTTTGGATTCTTTTAGATTCTGCGTAAATGCTTGGAATCTTGGGAATCTATATTTTTATAAATTAAGATTTCGTGCTGTAGCACCCAAAAAAGCGAATTATTAAAAACTTTAGTTTTTGATAATTCGTAAAATAGGGGCGGTGGGCTGGAAAACAAGCGAAGCGAAGTTTCCTGTCATAGATAAAAAATCAACCTATCAAAAAACTTTTTTTATTTAAAATCGTTTTGGGATTTTAAGAAATTAAAGTTTGTTTTATGTTTTTATGGAGGTTTAATCGTGAAACGGAGTTTTTTTCGAAAGAGTCTTATCTTACTCGTAAAAACCCCCACAGCCACGATTTCTTACACATAAAACTTCACCTTTATATTAAAAAAGAGGGCGAAGCCCTCCACCGAATCCTTAAAAATTGCGAAGCAATTTTTATAAATCTTGTATGAGGCGTTAGCCTCATACATAAAAAAGAGGTGGTGGGCGTGATTAGATTAAAATAAATTTTTAAAGGTGAACGCCTTTAAAAATCAACATATTAAAAAATCTTTGAAACGCTTAAAAACTTGGGCGAAATTTAGAATCTTTTTATAGGTTTTTAGAATCTTTGCAGATTTCGAAAATATTAAAATATTTAGAATTTTTTGGAGTTTGGGAATCTGCGAAATCTTTGGAATCTGTAGAAATTATTTAGATTTTTATGCATTGGAATCTTTTTAGGATTCTAAGAAATTTAAGTTTGTTTTTAAGTGTGGTTTAGAGGGATTCTAAAAAATAAACTTGGTTTAAATTTTTAGATTTTATTTTGCCCCACACCGCCCATTTAAGTGTGAAGCTACGCCTCACATAAGATTTTAGAGTAATTAGATTTTGTGTGAACGCTGGAATCTTGGGAATCTTTCCATTGCTCTTTTTAGTGGCGGTAGGTAGGATTAGATTAAAAAAGCAAAGCCTTTACCGAATAAAGATTTTTAAATGAATTTTAAAATGTCAAATCTAAGGAATAAAGAATTAAAAACGAAGCCAAACTTGCAAATCCGCTTTTAATTAAATCGTTCCATACTTTATAAATCCTACCCAATCTATATAAGAAAATTTTAAGCTAGATGGTAAAATAACAATTATTAATTTAATATTTTAGGAGATTGTATGAGTGGAATTATGATTGATGGAATCTATAATAAATCACTTTATTTCCCAAGTGAATTACAGGAAATGACAAATAAAATTCTTTCTTATGACAAGAAAATCATTTGCACCAAACACGCCCTAGATATGCAGAATAGAGAGCAAACGATAAAAAGAATAGGTGCGATTAATATCCAAGAATTTATTACGCTAGATAGCTTAAGAAGTGGCGAAGTAGTGGAATGCTACATATCTAAAGGCGAATTGACAAAATTTGTTATTAGAATCGCCTATGATGATAAATACTCCATTTGTGCGGTTGTCGTGCCTAGCATAAATTGCAATCTCATCGTTACATTCTATCTAAATGACTTTGATGACACGCATAGAACGCTTGGCGTGGAAAAATACATAAGTTTAGCCCAAATCTCATCAAAATCGCCATAGTTTAATTTATAAATAATTTATATATTTTTATATACAATGCACCACATTATATTTTAAAGGATTTGGAAATGAGAGTTTTAGCTATTTTTGCGTTAATTTGTGCGTTTTTTGGGTTTGCAAATGCCGAGATTTTGGTCGCTAGTGGGGCTGGATATAAAAAGCCGCTTGAAGAGGTGGTGAAAATCTATGAAAAACAAAGTGGCAAAAAAGTCAATCGAATCTATGGGAATCTAGCTCAAATCATCGAACAAGCAAAGCAAAGCGGGAAAATAGACGCCATTTTTGGCGATGAGAAATTTATCGCAAAGTCCAAGCTAGAAGTCGAAAAGCCCCAGCTTGTAGGCTATGGAAAGCTCGTAGTTGTGGGGAGTAAGGATAGCGGATTTAAAAGTTTAGATGACTTAAAAAATGCCGAAAAAATCGCTCTCCCAGATAGCAAAAAGGCGATTTATGGCGTGGCTGGAATGGAGTTTTTAAAAAACGCAAATCTTTATAAAGATGTGGAATCTAAATTGATGTTTTTAGCCACAGTCCCGCAGGTTACGACATATCTAAGCGAGGGAAATGTCGATGTGGGGCTTATAAATATCAGCGATTATTTGGCACTCAAAGATAGGCTTGGAGCGATGATTGAGGTGGATTCGAGCCTTTATACGCCAATTTTAATCTCCATTGCCAAATTAAGTGAATCTAAAAGCACAGAAATTGCGGAGTTTATGGCATTTTTAGAAAGCAAGGAGGCGGTAGCGATATTTAAAAAATATGGGCTAGAGCACTAGATTGGCTTAAATCTACGCATTAAAAATATAAAATGCCGAAATCCCGCGAGTTGCAAGAATCTATTAAAATTAATGGAATCTTTTAATGGAATCTACGCCAGAATCTCTTAGCACAACGCTAGAATCTCTTAACGCAATGCTAGAATCCATTAGCTTCGCCCCATTTTGGCTTAGCTTAAAAGTCGGCGTGATTTGCGTCCTTTTGTATCTATTCGTTGGGCTACTTTTAGCATTATATTTAAGCCGAAATAAGGGGCTACTAGCAACCACAATCGACATCGTAGTTACGCTCCCGCTGGTCTTTCCGCCTATTGCCTTGGGGTATTTTCTGCTTTTATTACTTGGGAAAAATGGCATTTTTGGGGAGCTTAATTTGCTTTTTAGCTTTGAGGCGGTTGTTATTGCGAGTTTTATCGCGGGGCTTCCGCTGGTCGTAAAACCCGTGGAATCTGTGCTAGGCGGGAAGATTAGGGATTTGGAGGCGGTTAGCTATACGCTTGGCAAAAGCAAGATTTACACATTTATTTTTGTTAGCATTCCTTGCATTTATAAAACCTTGCTTAGCTCCCTATTCTTGGGCTTTGCTCGGTCTATGGGCGAGGTTGGTATAACGCTACTAATCGGCGGGAACATCGTAAATAAAAGCGAGACAATCTCACTTGCCATTTATAACGCCGTGCTTGGGGCAGAATACAACACTGCGAGTTTTTACGCCACGATTTTAGGCGTGATTTGCTTGGCGATATTTTTGTTTTTGCGATTTTTACAAAAGGATTTGAATGCGAAAGGATTGTAGATGATAGAGTTCGATATAGCCGAGCTAATGGGGCTTTTAAGGCAAGATGTGCCGTTTTTGGATAATACCACTTTTGGGCTTGGTATTAGCGGGAGTGGCTGGGCGAAGTTTTACCCAAAAAAGGATTCTATTATCTTGTGTGGTATTAGTGAGAGCAAGCAAATCACCCTAGAATGCGGACTAAATATAGAATCTTGTGCGGAAAATGGGGCGAATCTAGGTGCAAAAGAATTGGCATTGCATTTAAGTGGCGATTTAAGGGCAATCTTAAAAATATCAAAAACACTTCAAAACCTAATGGAATACGGCTCTAGCGTCGCCACATACACGCATAAAATGAAATCTATCGCCATGCAATTTAACCCAGAAATCGCCATCTTAGGCACACGGAAAACAATGCCATTTGCCAAGAAATTTTTACTAAAAGCATTAATAACCGGAGGCGGAATCCCGCATAGATTGGGCTTAAGCGATAGTGTGCTAATCTTTAGCGAACATTTAAACGCCCTAAATGACGCAAAAAAATCCATAAAGCAGCTAAAAAGCACATTCAAAGAGCATAGAGTAATAATCGAAGTAGATTCCATAGAATCCGCCCTAAAAATGGCAAATCTTGGGGCAGATGTATTGCAATGTGAGCGATTTGAACTACCACAATTAAGCCAACTTGTAAGGATTATAAGGGCGGATTTCCCGCATATTTTAGTGTCTGCCACAGGTGGCATAAACCTCCAAAATATCGCAGAATACGCAAAAACAGGCGTAGATATGGTTGTTACTACGAGTATGTATAGAGCCGAGATTTTGGATATAAAAGTGGAGATTAGTAAGATTCTTACTCCTTAAATTCACTAAAATATAGCGATTTTATGTCTTGCTCGTAGGTTTTATTATGTGTCTCTAATTTCTTTTGTTGCACTAATAAGTCCGTAAGATTTTCCTCATAATTTAATAGAATCGCCCTCATAGAATCTTTTAGGCTATGTTTGGAATTTGGTATAAATCTAAATCCGCCAAATTCCTTGCTAGTCTCGCTTAATGCTCCAATATCGCTACTTAAAGGAATGCTACCACTTAGAATTGATTCTACAATAGTTAGTCCAAAAGTTTCATATAAAAGTGAGGGAAGAATGCTAATTTTGGCGTTTTTAAGGATATTTTTTAGGCACTCTGGGGGTAATCTATCCATAAAAATCACGCTATTTACTTTGCTTATATGTGAAAAAATCTCTAGCACTAGCAAGATTCCTCCTCCCCCCCCCATATCATCGGCAGTAGTGATTTTATACGCATTAGCTAGGGCATTTAAGTAGTTTTTATCATTTGTAGTTTCAATGATATTTTTTTGATAAGATGGAATTTTCTTAAAAAATTCTTCATAATTTTCTAGCGTATTTTTTAGAGCAATGTAGAGATTTTCGCCATTATCTAGCTTAAATGTAACACCTCCAAAACTCTCTTTAGTCTCGCTTAGTGCTCCAATATCGCTCATCAATGGAAATGCCCCAGCTAGAATAGATTCTAAAATAGTTAGCCCAAAGGTCTCATACCACAAAGATGGCAAAACGGATATTTTTGACTTTTTTAAAATCTCTTTTAGCTCACTTGGGCTTAGGTGGGATATAAACTCACATAAAGGCTTTGGTGCGTTAGCTTGGGGAATCTTTGGCGTATTTGCTGATAGAATCTCGCTCCCTTGAATCTCAGCTGGAATCTTATCTTTTTGAATCTCTCCTAGATTCCCCGCTAAATCTCCAAAAAGCCTTTTTGCTAGATTCTTACATTTCTCTTTTCGCTCCCCATTGCCGATTATTAGCAGTCTATATTTGCTAAACTCTGGCTCATTTACTAGCATTCTAAAAGCCTTTATTAACAATTCCACATTTTTTTCCGCACAGATTCTCCCAAAAAATACTATTAGATTTTCCTTATCCGCCAAACTCACATTTGGATTATAAAATTTCTTATCGATTGGGTTTGTGATAACCACGCATTTTTGGGCGTCATATCCAGCTTCTAGGTGTTTTTGCATTTGAAAATTGCTAACAAAAATGATTTTATCAAAGAGATTCTGCTCTTTTAGGAAAATCCCTTGATAAAATAGTGTGCGGATAGATTTTAAAATCGAGTAGATTCTCCCACGCCTATCGCAGTTTTTCCACGCAATGCGGATTTGACTTTTATTTTTACACTCTTCGCAAATCGCATTTTTATTATAATTATAAAAGCATAAGTTCGCACACGCTCCAAAGCCGTGCTGTGTGTAAATAAGGCGAACTTTTGAATTATATTTCTTATACTTTTTTAGGGCAAAAAGCACACTTGGGCTAAGGCGAGAGAGATAGTTTTGCGTGTGGATTATATCTGGTTTTAGCGTTTTTAATGCCCCACTTAAAATCCGGTAATTTTTAAGATTAAAGATGTATTTAAGCACCCCTAAAATTTTATTATAGTTTTGGTAATCATCTAAAATAATGTGCTTTTGAGATTCCGCTATCTCCCTATCGCAGCTTGCGGTATAGATGATGAAATCTTTTGCAGTGATTTCAATAGTATTGCGAAAAACGCTCTCCGCCCCGCCTTGGAAATTATCACTTGCCAAATGCAGAATCCTTAATTTTCTTTGCGAATTATTGCGAGTTTGCGGATTTGGATTTTTAGAATCTAGCGTGGAATCTAGCGTAAAATCTTGGTAGTTTAGCTGGGGTTTTAGATTCCTAAGATTTGTTGAAGCGAGTTTTAGAGCTTGATTTTGCCTAGTGTTAGGATATAGGCTAGGATTCTGGCGTATGTCTGCCACTTTCTGTGGTAGCGCATAGATTTTATACAGCACTCTAAATAAATAGGGAGAGTTACGCATCGTTTAGCTGCCCCCCCCCTAATCGCATTTATATCACTTGGGCTTAGGTAGCGATACTCTAGCTCCCTCGTGGCTCTTAGGATATTTTGCGTTTTATTTTTGGCGATTTGGAAGTATTTATGATTTCTCACCTCATCGATTTTGGCAAATTCATCAAGATAATCTATCACTCTACTTAAATCATCAATCTTTTTCTTTGTGGAGTTTAGGTCGATACGCCTTGTGATTGAGCCTTTATTGTCGCAGTAGATATATAGCTTATCATCAATGCCCTTTGAGCTTTTTGCCAAAGCCATAATAATAAAGCTTTTTAGGCTATCCTCCGCCATGTTAAGCCGCTCAAAATCGCCCATATGTGCCACGAGCAAGTCGCACACTCGCATAATGTGCGAAGCTTTATAAAGCTTCGCCCATATGTGCCACGGCGGTGTGGCACAATGGGCGAATACAGCTTTTAAAATCTCCTCATTTCGTAGGCTTTTAGTAAGCACGGGCGGGGTTGTCCGCTTCCAAGTGGGCGGATAATGTCGCATACCAAAAAATATAATATCCGGCTTGGAATCTGGGGAATCTATGGAATGTGGGGGTTTTGTGGAATGTGTTAAATCTTTGGGATTTTTTGGGTTAGATTCTAAGGATTCTGCAGATTCTATGGCGTCCAAACTCGCCTTATAAGCCAACTCACAAGCCTTTAAATCCAAATAATCATCGCCATCAAGGAAAAGTAAATACTCGCCTTTTGCGTTATTTATGCCTTGCAATCGTGCGTTAAAAGTGCCTAGATTCTTGGGATTATGGATAATGCGGATTCTAGAATCCCTTTTGGCGTAAGATTTGGCGATTTCTATCGAGCTATCACTCCCACAATCATCAACGACAATAATCTCAATATCGCCCAGCGTTTGATTGATACACGAATCCAACGCCCTTTTAATGTATCGCTCAATATTGTAGGCGGGGATTATAATGGAGATTTTAGGATTCATCTCCCCCCCCCCCATTTAGCTAAAAAATTCAAATTTTTAAATAATTTAGCTTTTGAAATTAGATTATTTTTTAGATTATGGACGGCTCTAAATAGTGCTTTGCAAGTAAAAATACTAAGGAAATCATCGCCATCAAGGGCTAAGATATACTCCCCACTTGCATTTTTCTCCCCCATTATTCTAGCTTTAAATAGCCCTAGATTTTGGGAATTATGGAGAATCTTAATGCGTGGGTCGCGCTTGGCGTAACTTTTAGCAATTTCTACCGAGCTATCATTCCCACAATCATCAACGATAATAATCTCAATATCGCTTAGCGTTTGGTTAATACACGAATCTAGTGCCCTTTTAATGTAATTTTCCACATTAAAAACGGGCATTACGATAGAGATAAATGGCTTTTTTGTGCTATTTGGCATTATAATTCTTTTGGATTAGGATTGATAACTTTCGTGGTAAAAGGCTTTTTATGGCGTATTTTAAAACCATAAATAGATATTTTGGGATAAATATTAGAAAATAAAATTTATTGTATTTTTGGGCGATTTTTAGCTCTTCATAGAAAAATCTAAGATTTGGGCGAGAAGAGACCCCATAGGCATCATATAGGCTAATAATCTGCTCGACCTTGTGGAATTTATAGCCCAAATGATAAATCTTGGTGAAAAAGTCGTTATCTGCACAAATCTTAAAGCTCGTATCAAACTTATATTTTTTTAACAGCGATGTTTTGACAAATACGGCTTGGTGGCAAAATGGCATACGATATTTTGGATTTGCATATTTTTTTGGGATTTTTAGTGAGTTTTCATCTAGTTTATATGCCACATCGCCGTAGATTGCTACGATTTTGGGAGTGGAATCTGATGTGGAATTTAGCACGGAATCTCCAAAGCTGGATTCTAATTTGGAAGCGGAATCTATAGCTTTGGAATCTATGGAATCTAGATTAGATTCTAGTGATTTATTCATTAAATGCCTTTTGTAGAATTCTTGAGATTCTAATGCTTTATTAATATAAAGGTGGGATTCTATAAAATAAACACTTTTAAAATACTTAGTGAAATATTTAAAGGCGATTTTAGCCAAATCTTGGGCTTTTGCAATAAAACATCTCTAGTGATTTATTGGTGATTTAAGGCATTATTGTCGTTTCTTACCAAATATCATTCTTGCTTTTGCTTCGAGATTTTTGGGCAAAATCTTACGAATAGCAAATCTTGGGATAATCCAAAATAGATATGTAAAAGTGTGCTGGAGCGGGAAAAATCTATTATATTTATAGCCGATTTTACAATCTTCTTTAAAGATTTGAAATGTTAGATTTGATGAGATTCCAGTGAGATTGAAGCTACAAACCACCACTTCAAAATGCAAGAATCTCTCGCCATTTCGATAAGATTTGACGAAAAAGTCCGTATCCCCAGCAATCTTAAAGCCAGTATCATAATGGTATTTTTTCATTAATTTCGCATCGATAAATGCCGCTTGATGTATAAAATGATGTTTGTATTTATGCTCTTTTGTGGTGCATTTGAGTATCTTGGAGTGATTTTTATCATAGATTAGCTCACTATTGCCATAGATGATACTACATACTACCCCCCCCCTATTTAGGTATTTTTGATACTCATTAAATAGCTCTGTTATAGAATTTTTAGAATAAAATCTATCGCCACTATTCATAAAGTTACACCACATTCCCGTAGCTAGGTCAATTCCCTTATTCATAGCATCATAGATTCCGCTATCGCGCTCACTCAGGATTTTTATGCTAAAGTTTGGATTGCTAGTTTTTACGCATTCACGCAAGAATCTATCTTTGCTTTTTTCTTCTCTTGTGGTTGTGGCGATGTCTTTTAGCGTATTTAGTATGACTTCTAGCGTAGAATCGCTACTTTTACCATCGATTATAATGTATTCGACATGCTGATAGCTTTGGCTTAGCACCGATTCCATCGTGCTTTTTATATTATTTTCATCATTGAAAACGACTGTTATTATGCTTACTTTTTCCAAATCCTAGCCTTTTATTTTATAAAAAGCAGATTCTACTATAAGATTCTAGAATTTTGTAATTTTAGATTTCATATACCGCTACTTACAGCGTGTAGGCTTTGATGGAATTTTTAAATCGCTTAAATCTAGGCTATATTCGCTAGATTCGTAATTCTAGGAATCTTAAAAATCTAAGAAATCGCTACTTTAAAGCCAATCAAAACCAAATTTAAGCGAGATTCTATCGCCCTAAATTAAAGCCAAATAAAAGCCAAAATCAATCTCTCAATCTATCAAAAAGTTTTTTGAAATTCTCCAAGGTTTTATCGCTAAATTCATAATTGGCACAGTGGGTTTTTATTAGCGATGATTGCGATGAGTGTTTTATAAATTCGCCATTTTCATTAACTAGATTTAGCTTGCTTAAATCATCTTTGTCAAATAAATCCTCGATAGTTTTAAAATCCTTATTAATCTCACCCAAGCAAATAATATTCAAAGCCGAATCTTTCTTATTTGCCTCTTTCATTGAGCGACCAGCCTCATCGCTATCGACAAGTAAAATAGGATTATTTTTCCTAATATCAATTAGCCTTTTGCTAATCTCAAGTTGCTTTTTATCGCAGTTTGGAGCGTTTTTGTCGCCGACGCCATTTATCGGCAAAAACACAATATCTTTTGTGTCTCCAACTTTATTTTTATTGTTTTTATCCTCTTGTGCTTGAAAGATTTTTTTAAACATACTGAGATAATTATAATCCGTAATCCCCTCCACAAAAACCACCTTGCTATCAAAGTCAAACAATACATGTTTACTTGTCATTAGGGCATTTTTAATGTGCTTTAGCGTATCTGGGTCATCGCTATCAATTGCAGCAAAATTGTTTACTATAGACACCCTATTATCATTCATTTTTACCACTCTTAGCTCATCTAAATAGTCCAAGTCAATTAAAAATGGCAAGTGGGTGGCGATGATGATAGTTATATCATTTTTTATCGCAAAATCTTTTAGGAATTTCCTTAGCTCAATTTGCCCATTTGGGTGCAGATTCGTCGCTGGTTCGTCCATTACTATAATATCTCCAGCATCTAAGCTTTGCTTTACCAAGAGATTAAAATACAAGTTAAAAAACCACCTAAATCCAGTAGATTGTTGCTCTAGTGACAAGCCTTTTTCTTCCTTGCTTCCTCTAAGTAAAGCAAGGGATATTTTATTAGATTCCAACCTTATCTTAAATCTATATTTGTCATCTTTGGCGAAATATAGCGCATTAAAATCACTTGAAACCTTATGCTAATTTGGAATTAATCTTTTTTTCAAATGCTTTTAAAACACCTTTGCTTCTTGTCTTTTTAAAACTTTCATATACACTTGATATTTTATCTATGGAAATATTAATGGCAGAAAAAATAGCTTTCATAAAAGAATTTTTCGCCATATTTGCAACCAAACATTCGGTATCAGTATCTTTTATCGCTATTTCATCGTATTTTCTAATGATTGGCGTAAAGTCTATGTCGTATTTATCGTAAAATGCTTCGTTTAAAAGCACTTTGGTTGGCTTGTCTCCTACTTTTGGATAGCTAATAATTATTTCATTAGAAGATGTTATGCTATAACTATAGTCATTTCCGTCATCATCTTTTGCCACTAGCCCTAATTGTGATACCCTATATTTCTCATCAAACTCTAGGGTCGTAATATCCCTAGTCTCAAATTTCCCATTTTGAAACGCCATCAATCCATCTAGCACATTTGATTTGCCTGAGTTATTCTCGCCCCGATGAGAATGACAAGATTCCCCATTTCACCTCTTTTTAGAGAATGATTAAGGACTAATCTCTCGCTTTCATCCAAGCCCACATTCCTAAAATTATTAAAATACAATGCTCGCTCCATTTTACTCTCCTTTTGTTTTGATTGTCTCTAGCATTTTTTTATATGGCATTATCCGCTCCCCCTCCGCCTTGCTTAATTTGCGCTTTTTTAAAAGTGGCGTTATCCCCACAAAATAGCCAATCGCCACATCAAACAAATCGCTCGTCGCACAAGTGGCGATAAACTGACTTTTTTTAGAATCTGGGTTGGATATTATGTAATTTTTTATGGTTTTAAATCTCTCTAACTCGCCCTCTACACCCAAATCCTTAATATCAGCGAAATTGCTTAAAATGTAATTTATCACATTTTTTTTGCCGATAAGCTCATTTTCGCTGATGTAATTGAAAAGTTTCAGCATATTTTTATCGATTAAATCAAACTTTTTGTTGTCGTAATAATCAATAAATTTATACATCGTGGGGCGTGAGACTTGGAGATAGTCGGCTAACTCTGTAATCCGCAACTCCAAATCCCTCAATCTTTCTCGTAACATTTATTTTCCTTTGTAAAAAGCACGAGTTATATTAAAACTCGTGCGTTGTGAAAACCATATGCTTTATTAAGCACTTTATTAAACCATGTGCGAAATTCTATAAAATTTTACATTTTATGTCAAGTATTTTTTACATTTTTTGTAAAATACTGGAATCTATAGGAATCTAAACTGCGAGAATCTAAGTCAAAGAGTGTTTTAAAATCTAGCGGAATGGTATTTGCTTTTTTACGCTAAATTATTTGGGCTTAGATTCTTGTAGATTTATAGCTCAAAAATGCTCCAAAAATGCCTTAAAAGCGGAATATAAAAAGGATTTTTAGCGTGAGAAATTCATTTGAGTGGATTAGCATAGCGGATATGTTTGCTGGGATTATGATGATTTTTTTGCTTGTGGCGATTACCTTTATTTTTGTGTCGCAGAATAAGACAAAGGAACTGATTGAGAGCAACAAAAAGCTAGTGGAGCTAAACCGCGATATGAGCGAGATTTTGGAGGCGTATGCCAAGCTCCAGCTTGATATTAATAACGACCTTGTGCGGGAGTTTAGCGGTGATTTTGGAGCGTGGAATGCGAGTATTGATGACACAAATACGATTAGATTTAACGAGCTAGACGCCATTTTTGAGCTTGGGAAATCGGAGCTAACGCCCAATTTTAAGGCGATTTTAGATGATTTTTTCCCACGATATATGAAGATTATGAATAAATACAGGGACGACATCGAGGCGATTATCATCGAGGGACACGCTTCAAATATCTGGCGAGGGACGAGTAGCAAGGACGATAGCTTTTTATACAATGCGTCTTTGTCGCAAAATAGGGCGTTAAATGTGCTTCGATACTGCTTTGCAAATGGGGCGAGTGCGACGGAGCGGGAGTGGCTTATGGGTGTGTTTCAATCAAATGGCTTGTCGTTTTCAAAGCCGTTGCAAAGCGAGGAAATGAGCCGTAGAGTGGAGTTTCGCGTGGTTACGAAAGTCTATAACAATATTAAAAAAGTTATTGATACTAGAATCTTAAAGTAAAATTAAGCGATTTAAAAAAAGGGGGGAAGCGTGGAAACTCGTGGCGTTTTAGAATCTGGAGAGGAATCTAGCGTGGTATCTACGGAATCTGGGGCGGAATCTAAAATGCTAGAATCTGTGGAATCTGGCGTGGAATCTAGGGCGTTGAAATGTGGGAAACCTGCGGAATCTTTGGAATCTAATATCCAAAAAATTATGGATTTTTTGATTAAAAATCCAATTCAAATTCTAAGCAGTGTTAAGATTCTAGAATCTAACGCAGAATCCACACAGAATCTAGATTCCACCACGAATCCGGATTCCGCCACGAATCTAAGCTCTAAGATTCCGCCAAATATGGGGATTTTCGCCCCAAGCTCCCGTCCATTTGGGAGTGCAATGCTATTAAAAAATAAAATTTGGTATTGCTTAAATAACGACAAGCCCACATTTAGGGAGATTTCGGCTAATCCAAATATCTGCATTTGTGCGTGTGGGGCGGATAGAAGCTGGATTAGAATCTATGCTAAAGCCGTATTTTGCGATGATTTGGAAGCAAAAGAAGTCTATCTAAAGCGCCCGGCAAATTCTTTTAAAAGCCTAAATGACCCCCGCTTTAGCGTATTTTATCTCGCCCAAATAAGAGCCGAAATCCACACAAAAGGCGAAATTGAATATATTGAAATTGTTTAAACCTATTTTTAAAATCAAATTATTATAAAATTCTTTAAAATGAAATAGGGTAGAATCTTGGGCTAAATTTGGGGAGAATTGATTGAGAGTAAACAAAAAACAGCTAGTTTTGGAATCTTTACTAAAACATTGCACTAAAAATAACATTTTTATTTTTCATAATGATTTAGTCAAAGAGATTGCCAAAAAGCATGGTTTTGGTAATCCATTTGATGTAACCAAGCTAGATTCTAGCGACAAACTGCCAGAATCTTTTAAAAAGCAAAATTATTGCATACTGCATTTAGGTAGCGGAAATCATCAATTTATCAAAGGCATAAATAAGCTTTATCACACTTTTGAGCCAACCCAAGATTCCATAAAATGGCAGTATAAAAAGAGTTTGCTTAATGAATATAACGACAGCGAGAGCAATATCTTAAGCGTGGCGAATAATCAAAGAATCTTGCATCATTTTTTATTTGGAGATGATTTGGAATTTGCAAATTTGAGCATAGAAAATCGCCCTAAGACATACTTTCCACATCGCACGAAAACCACTCTAAATTATTATGTCGGCACACAAAAAATACTGGCAAATAATCAACAAATCGAAATTGATTTAACGCTTGAATTTAATGGCATTATTGGAATCTTTGAAGCGAAAAACGGCACACCAACAGACTTTAATATCTATCAAATCTACCACCCATTTTTGTATTATTATAATTCCAACTTGGCTTTTAAGCAAATTATCTGCGTGTATCTTGTAAGAAATAAAAATAGCCTTAAACTTTGGGCTTACACCTTTGATAAACCTTTGCATATAGATTCTCTTAGATTCTTAAAATCGTGCGAATATGAACTTATAGGGGCTTAAAATGGGGGCTTCAAATGGAATTAAATAAAATTTATAATAGCGATATTCTAGCGGTGCTAAAAAATACGCCAGATTCAAGCTTGGATATGGTTTGGGGCGACCCAGATTATAATGTCGGCATTAATTATAATGGTGCGAAATATACGCAAAAATGGGAAAATTATATCGCTTGGTATTGTGAGCTAGCTAGGGAATCTATGCGGGTTTTAAAGCCAAGCGGGAATCTTTTTATGATGAATTACCCCAAGCAAAACGCCTATTTACGGGTGAATTGCCTAGATTCTATCGCTTATGAAGTGCTGGACTATGTGTGGGTTTATAATACAAATGTGGGGCATAGCAATAGGCGGCTTACAACCGCACATAGGAGCATTTTACACGCCACAAAAAGCAAAAATAATCACTTTTATAAGGACAATATCGCCCTGCCTTATCAAAATCCCACAGATAGGCGAATCCAGCAGAGAATTAAAGATGGACACAAGGGGAGAATGCCCTATTCGTGGTTTTATTTTGATTTGGTTAAAAATGTCAGCAAGGATAAGACTTTTCACTCTTGTCAAATCCCCCTAAAACTCGTAGAAATGTTTATTAAATCTTGCACGAATGAGGGCGATTCCGTGTTTATTTTATTTGGCGGAAGTGGCGGGGAAATAATGCTATGTGAAAATCTTAAACGCAAATGGATAAGCTGCGAGCTTCACAAGCCTTATTATGAGATGATTGTAGATAGGCTTAAAAATCAAGGGCAGATAGATTCAAAATGGCGTTTAAAAATGAAAGAAAATAATTAAGCCAAATTTAGGGAATTTTGATTGCTGAAATCCAATAATTTTGCTAGTAATTTGCTTAAAAATATCTCCTTAAAAACCCAAAATCACTATAAAATCTAAAAATCCGCTAAAATCTTAAGAGTTTCAGCCAAAAAATCATCGTTATTATTTTAGGGACAATATACTAAAATAACCTTGCTATTTTGAAATAAAATATTGTTTGATATTTTTAGTTCGATAGGGTAGAGTAACTAATCATAACATATTTAGTATTGGGTAAGGTTTTCTAATAGAGATTTGGCTATTTTTGGGTTAGCTTATTTCGCCAAAGTTGCAGAAATTCATAGTATAGATTAGAGGTTATTTACTAAATTTTTCTAAGGTTTAAAATGATTCTAGCTATTTTTAGCATTATGATGTTGTTGATTTATATTCGACCTTTTGGGATTCCTATTTGGATTTTTAGCGTTAGTGGGGCGATTTTATGCTTTATTTTTGGGATTGTGGATTTTAGCGATGTAGCCTTTGTGTGGGGAATGGTTGGCGATAGTTTGCTAACTCTAATTGGGCTAATAATCCTAACTCTAGCTTTAGAAAAACTTGGATTTTTCGACTTTTTAGCACTTAAAATAATCCATTTTTCGCAATATTCCAAGCCTAAAGACACTACATTTAAGCCAGATTCCAAGAATCTTAATAATTTAGATTCCACGCTACAAGATTCCGCCCAAGCCACGCTAAAATCTCAAAGCCCCAATAAATCGCAATATTCCCCCAAAACACCAGAAATCAAAACTTGGAAATTTGCTATTTTAATGTTACTTTTTGGAGCATTTTTGGCGGGATTTTTCTCAAATGATGGGGCGATTTTGGTTCTCACTCCATTAATGATTGCCTTTGGATTCAAGGATTCACGGGCTTTGATTGCATTTTTATTGCTCTCTAGCTTCATTAGCGATTTTTTCTCCAACACCCTTATAATCTCAAATCTAACCAATATCATCACGGCGGATTTTTTCGATATTGATTCGCTTAGATTTAGCCTAGTTATGGCACTTCCAAGTATTTTTACTATTTTGATTAGCGGGATTATTTTCTTGCTAATTATTAAAAAATTTTTGCCCCCAAATCTCACATTTGATAAGAATCTTTCAAAAAATAATGCTATTTTCACTTCGCAAATCCCACAAGATTCCACGAATCTATCGCAGAATCTTGCTTTAAATCTCACTAAACATTCTAATAATTTCTTGCAAGTTTCTACGAATCTTCCACAAAATATAGCCTTAAATCCAAGATTAAATCTAGCTCAATCTTCGCAAGATTCTACGAATCTAACACCAGATTTACTAAAATCCCAAGCCCAAATAGATTCTCAAGTCTCACAAGATGTAGCGAATCCATCACAAACCCAAAAAATCCCATTAGATTCTGCTAAAAAAACCCACAAAGATTCCCAAGATTCCCCCACAAAAACAAATATTTTTTTCTGTATTCTATTCATTTTTTTACTAATAATCGGCATTGCATTTAGGGATTTATTCTCTCTGCCTGTATCATTTTTTACGCTTATTTCGGCATTTTGTGCGATATTTTATGCCACCTTAACCAAAAGGGCGAGATTTTCGCACATTTTTAGGGAATCCCCGCTTAGCATCGTGCTTTTTGGATTTGGGCTTTTTGTGGTCGTTTTTGCCTTGCAATCAATCGGCATTACCGAATTTTTAGAAAATATATTCTTAAAGCTTAAAAACGCGGGACTTTTCTTTGGCATTATTGGGGCTGGATTCCTTAGCTCACTTGGTTCTAGCGTGATTAATAATCTACCTATGATGATGATTGCAAATCTCTCCATCGCCGATTTTTCGCCCCACGATATTGCCACACAAAGCCTAATCTATGCAAATATTTTGGGTTGCAATATCGGTGCAAAACTCACGCCAATTGGCTCTTTAGCGACACTTTTATGGATTTATGGGCTAAAGCGATATGGTATAAATATCAGCTTTAAAACCTATATGTTTTCTGCTATTTTAATCGTGCCAATTGTGCTATTTTTCGCCTTATTTGGGCTATTTATACATTTAAGTATATTTTAATATAAACTTTTAAGCACTTTTTATGTATAATGAAATATTTTTAATATTAAAGGAGAGAATATGAAAAAGTTATTAATCGCTTCTGTTGTCGTTTTACCTGTTTTGCTTTTTGCTCCGCCACCTCCACCACATCATCGCTCTGCTCCACCGCCTAATTACTCTGCTCCGCCACCACATCTTTATTCTACGCCACCTCCTCCGCCACATCATTATTACTTAGGTCCGCGTATTAAGGGCATTTTCCCAGAGGTTTTTGAACGAGCTAGTTTTGAGAGAAAGCGAGAGGCTTTAAGGGTGGATTTTGAAGCAAGAGAGGCAATCCACACTAGAAAAGAGGAATTTAAGCGAAATATTAGAGCTCTAGAGTTGGATAAGAGAATCCTAGAGGTCGATTTACAAGAGGCAAGGGCGGCTGGAGATGAAGCTCGTGTAAGCTCTGTGCTATCGTTAATCACGCAAAAGGAATATGCGATTTTCCAAGCAAGAGAGCAGGAGAGATTAGCAGTTGGTGATATGGAGATGCAAGCAGTGCAAAGGATAAACGCCATACTTGGATATTAAATAGATATTAAATAGATTTTTTAGACTAGGGCTTTTAACATTGGTTATTGTTAATTTTATATTTATTAAATAATCTAAAATATCTATTAAGTTTTTAGGAGGATTAGAAATGATTTCAGGGCTTAAGATTTTAGTATTTATCTCTATGGGGGGGGGTAGATTATTAAGATATAAAAGGTTTTTTAAACATTTTATATCTTTAAAGTTTCCTTTCAAATTTACTCATTTTATTTTCTTAGCTTTATTTTTACTTACCTTAGATTTTCTCAAAGCAAATCCAGTTAGATTATCAGAAAATTGTGCCCCTTTTAACAGTAGTGATAATTATAATGACTGCCTTATAGGTGATTTGGATTTAGGTAGCGACTTTCTTTCGGCTATTAAATGGGACAACTCGCTAAGACAAGATGTAACAATTAATAATATAGCCAATGTTGGAGTGGCTTTGGGTAGCGTAGTTACAAGCACTAATAGCAATTTTACTATCAATATCACTTTTTTAGATTTTAGCGGAGTAGGCTTTACAAATAATGGCACGATAAGAAATACAGGTGGCGGAAACGCCCTATTTTTCCAATATAGTAAATTAGATAATATCATCAATAATGGCACAATCGAAACTACAAATAGAGAAATTGCTGGAATTCGTATTGGTAATGATTCTACTACAGCAGCTAATACGAAAAAGAATAATATCATCAATAATGGCACAATAACAGGCGGTATAGATTTAGTAGATGGATATACCACAGTAGATACGCTAAACAACTCAGGTAGTATTGGCGGTGGGGTATATGTCGGTAGTGGTGGTTCCTCTAGGATAAATAATCTAATCAATACTGGGACAATCGAGATACAAGCTAAAGAAGTAAGTTCCGGTTCTGGTCAATTTGTGCATTTTCAAGGCATAGGTCATCTATCTATACAAACCTATGCATTAAATATCAATGAAGATGCAAGCACTTTTAATGCTTTTGGCACGGCATATACAAATGGTAATCTAGGCAATACCTCGCATTTAGTAATTGATGGTGGTGGGGGAAATAAATTTGACATAATGCTAAAGCCAAATGCAAAGATATTACTAAGCTTTAGTGGAGATTTCCAACTAAACACAAACTATCTATTATCTAAGCTTATAACGATATATAATCCGGGCGATTCTACTAATTTTACCCAGCTAACCTATGAAGATTCCACTACATCTTCCACCCCTGTGGGCGATAGTATATTTACACATCTTGAATCTACCGACCCATTATATGGCATAACCCAAAATGGAACATATTTTCAAGTGTATTTAAACGAAGATGTTTTGGAAGTGGTTGCCTCTGCCAACAACATCTATAGAAGCAACATCTCTCTTATGAATACCTTTATCCATCAAAGCAATCAAGCCATCTATACAAGCTCATTTCGCAAATATGGCTTTCCATATAATAGAGTAGCTAGTAATGACAAAACTCCAGAATCTAGAGGCTTAAAAAGAAGTGTAGCTTCTACAACTCCACAAGCAAGTTTTATTCGTGTAAATTACAATCCAAGCCAAAGGGAATTTTATTCATATTCTAAAATGCGAGATTCTAATAATACTAGCGAATCTAGCTTTTATGTAAGTCAAAATGATACAAGGAATCTTAGACGAAGGGGATTTGTAGGCACAAAGCAACCACCACAAGAAGCAGAATCTAATTCCACTCCACAAATAGTAGCACCAAGCAGAGTAGAGCCACAAATAGCAGAGCCAAGAGCTGTAGAATCCCAAACAGCAGAGATTGTAGAATCTCAAATAGATTCCACTAGCATTTCCACTGCTGGAATAGCCCCAGCACAAAGCAAAAGCTATGATAGCCATTTTTTCTTTATGCCATTTTTTAGCAATCAACAAATGAGTGCTAATGATGGGCTAAAATCAAGTGGAAATACATATGGATTTATAACCGGACTTAGCGGAGACTTTGGAAGCACTATGGTTGGGGGACATATTGGATTTGGATATGGTGGATATAATAATAAGGTGAATCTAGATTATACGCAAATATCCACAATGCTTGGACTTCATCTAAGAACGGACTTTATATATGGATTATTCTTAAAGGCAAGGGCAGATGGATATTATTTCTACAATACTATTAATCCTATGAATGCCAATCAAACAAAGGACAACCCAACTTCCATTGGATTTGATGCAATGGCTAGTTTTGGTAAGCAGTGGAATATCACAAGTGGAGCTATGAAAGGCATTGCTAGTATTGAGGCAGGGCTTAGCTACGAGGGATTAAGCAACTCTGGCTATAGCTTTGGAAGTGAGCGATATAGTAGCAATATGCTAAATCTTTTCTATGGGGAGATTTTTGGGCAATATGATAAATTCTTTGGGGATTCTAATGCGTGGGTGCTAAATATGGGATTAGGTGTGAAATACTTGCTTACAGGTCGCCCTGAAGTAGATGTAATACTTAACTCTAATTCTTATGGCGTAGTTATCGGCACAGATAAATTCTATGGCATAGCCCAAATTGGAGTGGATTATCGTATCAATGAGAATCTAGCATTAAATCTTAATTACTTAGGAATGTTTGGCGATAGAAGTATGACTAATAGTGGATTCTTTAATGTTAGATTGTGGTTTTAATGGGATTCCTTAGATTCTAATATTAGAATCTAAGGAATCCCAAATAATCTAACTATTTTTTCTAATTCCATTTTTTTGTTTGTATAAAAACAATAGCTTCAAACAATCTAATTATTTATTTTTTTTAACTCTCTTTTAAAAAGCTTTGCAACTGCCTTTGTATAAAAACAATAGCTCCTATAAAATAAATCAAATTATTTATTTTTTTAATTCCCTTTTTAAAAGATTTGTAATTATAAAGCCGATAAATGCAAACCCAGCCATTCCCTCAAATGCATCTAGCAAATATCCATATAGTGTATAGCCAATCAAACAGCCCAAAGCCATCGCCGTTTCTAGCATATTCTCGTGGTGTGCCTATCTCGTCCATCGGGGCGAAAAATACCGCTAGCATCGAAGTGAAAATTTGACATTTATAAATGGGGGGGGGTATAATACAGATATAATCGCCATTGTGTGCGTTTAGCGGTGGAATCTTAATTTATATCTATATAATGTTAATTCGCTAAAATATCACAATTAAATTAATCAAAGGAGAGCTAATGAAGCCGCAAATCGCCCTTGTATTGCTAATTTTCTGTATTGCCGATGTGCAAGATGGATTGGGTCCGTTTTTTGGCGTGTTTCTAAAAGAGCATGGTTTTTTAGAGGGCGAGATTGGCATTATTAGCACTTTTGCTTCGCTTTGTGCTTTGATTTTTGGCGTCCCACTTGGGATTTTGATAGATAAAACTCGCTATAAACGCCTTTTGGTTGGCATTTGCATTAGCATTATTTGTTTGGCGACTTTTGGGCTACTTTTATATCAGCACTTCATTTTTGCGATGTTTGGGCAGTTTGCAATTGCGATGAGTGGGGCGTTACTGGCTCCTGCATTTGCTAGTATTACGCTTGGGATTGTGGGGATTGAAAAATATAATCAGCAGACGAGTAAAAACGAGGCTTTTAGGCACGGAGGGCAACTTTTTGGGGCGATTTTATGCTTTATTTTTGCCCTGTATTATGGGATTACTTCGGTTTTTATCATTACGATTTTAATGGGCATGTGTGCGTTTATCTTCCTAAATCTTATCAAAGAATCTAGCATAAATCACACGGTGGCAAGGGGCGAAGTAGTAGGGACGCAAAAAGTCCCATTAAGGAAAATATTTTCAAATCCAAATATCTTAATTCTCGCATTTTCGGTATTTTGCTTCCACCTAAGTAATGCCTATATGCTACCACTTCTAAGCCAAAGGGCTCATTCTATGGGCGTGGATTCTAGTGGGGCATATGCTGCAGCTACAGTTATAATCGCCCAAAGCACGATGATTTTCGTGTGTATCACTTGTGGCAAACTCATCAAAAAGCACAAAACTTTTAAAATCTACTTTTTGCTTATGGCGTTGTGTTTATTTGAGCTGGTTATTCGTGGTGGGATTGCTGCGTCATTTAGCTCTATTCCGGGTATGGTTGTAGTGCAGATTCTAGATGGCATTGGAGCTGGGCTGATTGGGATTCTAGTGCCTGTGTTATGTGCTTTTATCTTGCAAGGAAGCGGGCATTTCAATGCTGGATTCGCATTTGTGATGACTTGCTGGGGGATTGGAGCGGCACTTAGTGGGAGCTTAGGTGGGATAATCGCCCAAAAACTAGGCTATTTCTATGCCTATGGAGCATTGGCATTGGCTGCATTTATCGGACTTGTTGTATGGATTCTATGCTTTAATAGGCTAAATAGGAGCATTAAGCCGTATTAAATCGCCAAGCCACATTAAATTAGAGTATAAAAAAGTATAATACGATATTTGAAATTTGATATATTTTAAGGCGGTTTATGGAATATCATAATTTACATTTAACTCCCAAAAATGCGGCTCTTTGGGCGAGTGAGTATTTAGGGAAAAGGGTAACAAGTAGCAATATCTTATACTTGCTAAATTATGGCAAGATTGCAAACTACAGCACAAATTCCAAAGATAATTTAATCGACAAAAATGAGCTTAAGGCGTATTACGACACCACGATTAAATCGCAAAAACATTTGCAATCTCCCCTTTCTTTCGCACAATATAAAGAAGCCGAAACTACAAAGCATATCCACAGAATCCACCCCTATAAAGGCAAGTTTATCCCACAGCTTGTTGAATATTTTTTGGATTCCCATATAGATTCTATTAAGTTAAAATCTCATTTTAAGCCAAATGATATTGTGCTAGATATTTTTGCGGGGAGTGGCACGACTCTATGCGTAGCGAATGAGTTGGGGATAAATGCCATTGGCGTTGATATTTCCTGTTTTAATGTAATGCTAAGTAATGCCAAAATCGCCAAATATGATTTGAATGCCCTTAAAAATGAACTCTCCAAGCTAACAAATATCCTAGAAAATCATACAAAAAACACCAATATTGTCTCCTTTGAATCTGCGTTAAATAAAGCTCTAAGCGAGTTTAATCAGCTTTATTTCCCTGCTAAAACATTCAAGCGTCAAGTCTCTTTAAAGCAAATTGACGAAAAAGCGTATGGAAAAGCAAAAGAAATGGAATTTCTAGCTATTTATAATAATCTAGTGAAGCAATATAACATCACTTTTAACACCAATGCATTTGGGAATTTCTTTGAAAAGTGGTATATAGATTCCATAAGGGCGGAGATTCTCTTACTTAAAAAGGCGATTTTAGAAGCCCCTAGTAGTTTTAGAGATATATTAAGCATTATTTTAAGTCGCACGGCAAGAAGCTGTCGCTCTACGACACATTCAGATTTAGCCACGCTTAAAGATTCCGTTACGACAAGCTATTATTGTCGCAAACACGGCAGAATCTGCAAGCCACTTTTAAGCATTGCAAAATGGTGGAAATCGTATGCCAATGATACTTTGAAGCGATTGAGCGAGTTTGATAGTTTGCGTAGCAATAGCAAACAAATTTGCCTAAATGCAGATTCTAAGAATGTGGATATTATCACTGAGATTCAAAAGCAAGATAAAGATTTTGCAAATCTTTTAGAATCTCAAAAAATCGCTGGAATCTTTAGCTCACCACCTTATGTGGGGCTTATTGATTATCACGAACAACACGCATATAGCTATGATATATTTGACTTGCCACGCAAGGATTATTTAGAAATTGGCAAACTAAGCGATGGGCAAACCAAAACAGCACAAGAAAACTACGCTCAAGGCATAGCGCAAGCCTTAAAAAATGCCAAGAAATTCTTAAAAACTGACTATAATGTGTTTTTGGTGGCAAATGATAAATTTAATCTTTATCCAAAAATCGCTGAATTAGCTGGTATGCAAATAGTAAATCGCTTTGAGCGACCCGTGCTTAATCGTAGCGAAAAAGATAAAAATCAATATAGCGAGAGTATATTCCACCTACAAGAAAAAATAAGGGGCTTTAATGCAGAGTGACATTATCAAGCAAAATATAAAAAATCGCCTTATTTCAAGCCTAAGGCAAAAATTTAGTAATTATAAGCCTGAGACTTCTTCTATGCCATTTCATACGCGACTTTTGGGCAAAGATAGAATGGCACTATATAGCTTTATACAAAGCCTAAATACAAATTTTGGAACAAGTATTTTTGAGCCTGTGGCAGAAGAGCTAGGCGATGGGCTTTTTGATACTATTAAGCGACAAGCAATAGCTGGAGATACAATCACTATAGCGGCTCAAAGGGTTATCCAAGATATTATGGATTCTTTAGAAAGTGGGAGTTTAAGGCCAAATAAGCAAGATGAGATTAGGCGGATTTTAGCAGTGGCACAAAGTGGGCAAACAAGCACAATCAAGCCTACAAAAGTGGATTTATTTTTGCAAAAAAATAATAATGTATATTTGGTTGATATTAAAACTGCCAAGCCAAACAAGGGTGGATTCAAAGAGTTTAAACGCACACTTTTAACTTGGGTGGCGAGCTTTGCTTATCATAATCCAAGTGTTAATATCTACTCGCTTATAGCTATTCCCTACAATCCCTACTATCCAAAATCCTATGAGAGATGGACTATGGCGGGAATGCTGGACTTGGAAAATGAGCTAAAAGTCGCAGATGAATTTTGGGACTTTATAGGCGGAAAGGGAAGCTATGAGCTAATTTTAAAGGCTTTTGAGGAAGTTGGGTGCGAGATGAGAACAGAAATAGATGAATATTTCAAAAAATTTAATTTTTAGGGGAGCATATGGATAAAGCGGAAATTTTGGTGTTGGATTTTGGGAGTCAGTATACGCAGTTAATCGCTAGGAGATTGCGGGAGCAAGGGGTTTATACGGAGATTGTGCCGTATTTTGAAAAGCTAGATTCTATTCGTGCAAAAAAGCCAAAGGGGCTAATTCTATCCGGCGGACCTGCGAGTATCTACGAAAAGGACGCATACAAGCCAGATGCGGAAATTTTCACGCTTGGAATTCCAGTGCTTGGAATCTGCTATGGAATGCAATATATCGCTGATTTTTTCGGTGGCAAGGTCGCAAGGGCGGAGGCGCAAGAATTTGGCAAGGCGAAATTGGAGATTTTTGATGTGGGGGATTCTGGGGATTCTTTGGATTCTTTAGATTCTACGAGTGGTTTGGATTCTACGAGCGGTTTAAGTTCCGCGAATCTTGCGAATCTAGATTCTAAAAATGTGGCAGATTCGGCGGATTCTATAAATTCTATGAATCTAAATTCCACAAATCTAAGCCAAAATGGGGCGAATCTGTCGAATCTAAATTCCACAGATTCCACGAATCGCACGAGCCAAAACATCGCATATTCTAAGAATCCAGATTCCACAAACCACGCGAATCCGGCGAATCCAAGCCTAGAAAATCCAAATCCTGCCCGCTTTCAACGCATTTTTTTTAAAAATGTCAAAGCGGATTCTATCGTGTGGATGAGCCACGCAGATAAGGTCGAGGAGATTCCAAGTGGATTTGTCGAGCTTGCTAAAAGCGGGAATACGCATTATTGCGCGATTGCGGATTTTAGGCGACAGATTTACGCATTGCAATTCCATCCGGAGGTCGTGCATACCGAGTGTGGAGGGGAGATTCTGCGGAATTTTGCACTGCATATTTGCGGGGCGGAAAATAGCTGGAATATGCATAATTTCGCCGAATTTGAGATAAAAAAGCTGCAAAATAAAATTCAAAACGGCAAGGTGCTTTGTGCGGTGAGCGGAGGGGTGGATTCAAGCGTAGTGGCGACGCTTTTGTATCGTGCCATTGGGGATAATCTAATTCCAGTTTTCGTGGATACGGGGCTTTTACGCTTGGGCGAGAAAGAAGCGGTGGAAAAAATGTTTAGGGAGAATCTGGGCGTCCCGCTAATTACTGCCGATGCCAGTAGCTTATTTTTAGAGCGATTAAGCGGCGTTACTGAGCCAGAAAGGAAGCGGAAAATTATCGGCGAGACCTTTATTGAGGTATTTGAGGCGGAGGCGAAAAAGCACAATCAAAATGGCGAAATCAAGTTCCTAGCGCAAGGCACACTCTACCCAGATGTAATCGAATCTGTGAGCGTGAAAGGTCCTAGTAAGACCATAAAGTCGCATCATAATGTAGGCGGACTGCCTGAAAATCTGCGATTTGAGCTAATCGAGCCTTTAAGGGAGCTGTTTAAAGATGAGGTGAGAGCACTTGGGCGGGAGCTAGGAATGCCCGAAGATATGCTTATGCGACACCCATTCCCGGGTCCGGGGCTTGGCATTAGAATCCTTGGCGAAGTCGAAAAGAATAGCCTAAACTTGCTTAAAAAAGCCGATGCGATTTTTATTACGGAGCTAAAAAAGAATGGGCTTTATAATAGCGTGTGGCAGGCGTTTTGTGTGCTTTTAAATGTGCGGAGCGTGGGCGTTATGGGCGATAATCGCACTTATGATAATACGATTTGCCTCCGCTCCGTTGATGCACTAGATGGCATGACTGCGAGTTTCTCGCCCTTGCCGCATAGATTTTTAGAGCATGTTTCAAATCGCATTATAAACGAAGTCAGCGGAATAAATCGCGTGGTGTATGATATTACATCAAAGCCCCCGGGCACGATTGAGTGGGAGTAAGATAAAAATCCAAAAAGGGGTAAACAATGAAACAAGATTATTTAAAGTCATTAAGGGAATTAGAGGGGGAGAAATTTTATGTGAGAAGTTATCAAAGGGGCTATCGCTGGGGAGATAGAGAGGTTGGCGATTTATTGCAAGATATTTGGGATTTCGCACTATACAATCAAAATTCACACAAAGATTCCACTAAAACTTCCCAAGATTTTTATTGCTTACAGCCTATCGTAGTAAATAAAAAAGAGCAACATTATAATGTGATTGACGGACAGCAGAGG
Organism: Helicobacter sp. 16-1353; assembly: GCF_003288815.1. GTDB lineage: Bacteria > Campylobacterota > Campylobacteria > Campylobacterales > Helicobacteraceae > NHYM01. Next base: position 37,483 of record NZ_NHYM01000011.1, read on the forward strand.
CTTACTACGATATTTTTGATTATTAAATTTCTTAAAAATAATGATTTTTTTGAGATTTCTTACGAGACTAGAAAAGATAGCGATAAAAATATTTATTAAAATAGAATGGACAATAAAATGAATTATTTTCTTAATCAAAGTATAGAATTAGCTAATCAAAGAAATTATCTCGACCAACTTTTTGGTATCTATCCAATGAGTCCGGATAATATAAGAGAAATAGATAATGTCAAGTGGAATATATTTGAACAAGCATTTAGTAATAATCACCAAGAAAAAATTATAGAATCCTTGCTTGATTTTGATTTATTTCCCATAAAAGATTCTTATATTGCCTACTTAAGACGAGATAAAAGTGCAATTAAACGAAATCCATCAACAATAGCAAGATTATGTGGCAGATTAAAAGAAATGGGATTAAATAAAATTTATGAAAATCTTTCACAACCTAAAGAAACCAATCGCCAAATAGGACCACTTTTTAAGCGATGGGTAAATAGTGAAGTTTTAGGTATAAAGCCTGTCGACCTAGAAACTTTTAAAACATCTAGTAATAATGCTATTTTAAATGCTTCTGATGTAAGTATGCAGAAATTTGCAAATGAATGTTTAGGTTATACTCGCCTTAAGGGATTGGATTTTGTTGCAAGGTTTAATGGAAAAATAATTATTGGTGAAGCAAAATTTTTGAGTGATTTTGGAGGACATCAGAATGCTCAGTTTGAGGATGCAATGAGTTTATTAAATACCCATTTAAATTCCAAAGTTATAAAAATAGCGATTTTAGATGGTGTATGTTATATACAAGGTAAAAATAAAATGTTTGAAATGCTAAAAAATAAGTATCAAAATTATAATATTTTGTCTGCCTTACTTTTAAGAGATTTTCTTTATCAGGTATAATTATGCTTAATCTTTTTAATCATTTAAAATCTAGGCAATCTTTTCTGCATACTCCATTTACTAGTGAATTGCAAGGTGATTTTAAACAGAACAATTTGCTTATTTTTGATGATAATCTAAATGCTATGCAAAATCTTTTACAAAATCAACATTTCAATCAAGGTAAAACCTTAAAAAATGCTGTTGATTTAGTATATATTGACCCTCCATTTGGCACAAATAATGTGTTTAGATTGGGAAGCACAATGAGTGCAAGTTTAGATTCAGAAATTGCATATAAAGATAAATTTAACCTAGAGGATTATCTGGAATTTCTCTATTATCGTTTGGTTTTAATTAAGGAATTAATGAGCAAACAAGCAAGTATCTATATCCATATTGATACCAAAATGGGACATTATGTCAAAATCCTATGTGATGAAATTTTTGGAAGAGATAAATTTATTAATGATATTACGCGCATCAAGTGTAATCCTAAAAATTTTACAAAAAGGGGATATGGAAACATAAAAGATATGATTTTATTTTATGTGAAAAGTCATCAATATATATGGAATGAAATTTATGAAGATGTTTCATCTATTGATTTAAATAAAAGATTTAAAAAACAAGATGACAGAGGTTTTTATACTACTGTTCCACTTCATGCTCCCGGAGTTACTCAAAATGGTGAAAGCGGACGAGAATGGCATGGTTTAAAACCACCACAAGGGAGGCATTGGCGTTGTTCTTTATTTGAATTGGATAAATTAGACAGCGAAGGCTTAATTGAATGGAGCAAAAATGGAGTGCCTAGAAAAAAGATTTATGCAAAAAATTCCAAAGGAAAAAAAATCCAAGATATTTGGGAGTTTAAAGATACTAAAAATCATGCTTATCCTACACAAAAAAACTATGCTATGTTAAGGAGAATTATAGAAATGTCCTCTAATGCAGATTCTATTGTAATGGATTGTTTTTGTGGAAGCGGTGTATTTTTAAGGGAGGCTTTTTACTTGGGACGCAAATTTATAGGAATTGATAATAGCAATGAGGCGATTAAGATAAATCAAAAGTGGATAAATGATATTAATCAACAAGAATTACTCAAATGCAAATGTGGATATTTCAAGCCAACATAAATAAATTTATGCCGAAAATCTCACCAACAATTTAGACAAAATCACCTTCAATTTATTTGATATGAAAGATTTTGGCTTAGGCGAAGATTTGTATATAAAAATGAATGCCCGTGGCAGACAGCTAAGCAAGTATGAGAATCTAAAAGCGTTTATAGAAAAAGATTCCGCTATTTCTAAGGATATTTCACTTTTAAGGCGAATAGATACAAATTGGAGCGATTATTTTTTTGACCCCAAAAATATTTCAAAATTTGATTTAAGAGGCTGCAACTTCTTACATTACGCTACTTTATTTTTCCGCCTTGAAAACGATAATGGGATAATAGATAATAAGGAAATCATCGCTCCAAATCACTCAATAAATGATTTTTATGAGCCTTTGAGAAACATTGATAATATAAAATTGCTTGATAGAGCAATTGAGCTATTTGAAAAATTCAAAAATGAAAAATGTATGCAAAAATATCAGCCGAGTTTTTTCAATAAAGACAAGCTGGGCTATGTGGATATTTGCTACTTTTTTTCCATATTATTTTATGTGAAAGAAAACGAAAATATAGAGGCAATAAGTATAGAATCTCTAAGAGATTATCAGCGAGTTTGTAGGCATTTCATAGAAAATCACAGATTAGATAAGCCGGAACCAGTGGAAAGCTTTTTTAGATTATTTAGACATTTATCAAAGGGTTGCAATAATATCTATGAGTTTTTAAGCCAAAATCCTAACCATACTTTCCACTCAAATATCTATAAATTGGAAGTCAAAAAAGCAAAATTGATACTAGAAAGTAGGCGGTTAAATACAGAGTGGGAAGCGATACTAAATAAAACAAGTGAGCATAGAATCTTAGTTGGTTGGGTGGATTATTTGCTTGATTTTAGTGACGAGAAATTTGAATTTGAGGAGTATATTTATAACAAAGATACTTACAAGAATCCAAAATTAGAGCAATTTAAACAATATGCAGAACTAACAACCACTATAACCCTAACTTTTTGATGTGTGAATATCAATATTTGATTGCTAGAGTTGGTAAAAAGTATCCAATTATTATTTTGTATTTTATCGTGGGATAAATTTTAATGAGATGGAGTTTACGCAGTGGCGAGTATTTTTCTTAGTAAATCCCTCGCCCATAAGCACATGCCCCAAATGCCCTCCACAGCGACTACACATAATCTCCGTGCGAATCCCATCGCTATCAACTTCCCTTAAAATCGCATCTTTTATCTCATTATCAAAACTAGCCCAGCCACAGCCAGAAGCGAATTTATCTTTTGAATCGTATAGCGGGGCGTTGCATTGTTTGCAAGTATAGATTCCATCTTTGAAAAAGTCGTTATACTCCCCGCTAAATGGGATTTCCGTGCCTTTATTGACTATTACGGCTATTTCATCATCGCTTAATTTATTTAGCTTGACTTGTTTTAAGGGGGATTTCACGATGGGTTTGCTATCTCTTAAATCTAGCTTAATATCTAGCGATTTTGGCAAATCTATATTTATGGATTCTTCTTTGGAATCCAAATTATTTGGCGAATCTAGAACATCAATTTTATTAGAATCCAAAATCGTAGATTTCATAAACTCCATAGAATCTAAATCTTTAGAATCCACTTCCAAAGACTCAAGAAAATCTACATTTTCATTCTTTGGATTCGTGGAATCTAAATCGAAAATTGGATTCGTAAAATCTATAGAATCTAAAGAATCCAAAATATCTAAATCCGCAGAAGCATTCAAAGACTTAGAATCCGCCTTTTTCAAATCCACTTTCTCCATCATTTCGCCACTTGATATAGAATCCATTTTTTTACTAGCCACATCATTTGGCGTAGAATCTGCCCTTTTTGATTCTATATTTTTAGTATCCACTTTCCCTAGAATCTCGCCTTTTTGTATGGCTTCTAAAATGGCTTCTAGCTCCGGCTCTAACTCTACTTTTTTAAAATCTTCTTCAAATTCAACGGATTTTGCATTAGATTCTGCCTTGTGTTTTTCACTAGATTCTACTGATTTTGTTTTAGCGGATTGTAGCTTAGAATCCAATGCAAAACCCTTTACTTTTTTATTCATATATTCTCCTATTTTAGCCCCAAATTTTAGCCCCAAAACCATTTAATCTTTAAAGATATGTTGGTGTTTTTTGAAATCTTATCAAATTCTAGGCTAGAATCTCGATATTTATTTAAAAGAGTGTGGCGATGAAAAAAATTTTGATTATTTTTGGAACACGACCTGAGGCGATTAAACTCGCTCCGCTTATTTTGGGCTTAAAAAATGAGACGAGATTTAATCTCAAGGTTTGTATTACCGCACAGCACCGAAGTATGCTGGATTGGGTTTTGGCGACCTTTGGGATAAAGGCGGATTATGACCTAGACATTATGCGAGATTCGCAGGATTTATTTAGCATTACTTCAAGTGCGTTAAATGGGCTTCAAAGCGTAGTTTTGGACTTTAAGCCTGATTTAATAATCGTGCATGGCGATACGACTACGACCTTTGCTGGGGCGTTGAGTGGCTTTTATCTGCAAATTCCAATCGCCCATATTGAGGCTGGACTTCGCACATTTGATAGATTTAGTCCTTTTCCAGAGGAGATTAATCGCCAGCTAACTACCAAATTAGCCACATATCACTTTGCCCCAACCAAACTAACAGCTAAAAATCTCCTAAATGAGGGCGTTCCAAAAAGTCATATTAAAATCGTGGGAAATACCGTGATTGACGCCCTAAAAATGACTTTAGAAAAGATTGAAAATAGCCCAGCTTCAAGGGCAGAAATAAAAGCAAAAATAAACTTGCCCTTTGATTTTGAGAAAGAAAAATTTATTTTAGTTACTTGCCATAGGAGGGAGAGCTTTGGCAAAGAGGTCGAAAATATCGCCTATGCTTTAAGGGAAATTGCTGGAGAGTTTAAAGGTTTTAATGGGGATTTAAGCGTGGAATCTAGCTTGAATCTTGCAGAATCTCGCGGCGATTTGAGTGCGGAATCTAGCAAATTTTGTGGTAAAAATCGCATAAAATCCGCTCAAAAATCTAGCTTAGAATCTGTGGAATCTCGTGCAAATTCTAGCAAATCCCACGCAAAATATAATATACATATCGTATATCCACTTCATCTAAATCCAAATATCCAACAACCAATGCGAAAAATACTAGGAAATATCCCAAATATCCACCTTATAAATCCCCTTGATTACGAGAGTTTTGCGTATTTGATGAACTGCTCTTATGTGATTTTGACTGATAGCGGGGGAATCCAAGAGGAAGCGACATTTCTACACAAGCCAACGCTAATTTTGCGAAATAAAACTGAGCGAAAAGAAGCTCTCAAATGCCACACACTAAAGCTAATCGGCACGAAAAAAGAGCGGATAATAAAAGAGACAAAGCGACTTTTGGAGAATAAAAAAATCTATCAAAAAATGGCAAATCCAAAAAATCCCCTTGTTTTCGGTGATGGAAATAGCGTCCAAAAGATTATAAAATTTCTTAAAAGAAATCTCAGTAGCTCAAGTCAAAAGACCAAAAAGTAGCTAAATATGAGATTTTTAATTAGATTATTGGATTTATTTTATTATTTAAAGGGTGAGTTAATTGCCAAAATCACGCATAAAAAGCGATTAAAAAAAGATATAGAATTTTTAAATAGCTTAGGGTTGGATTTAAGCTCCAAAAATCTTAAATTAAGGAAATCTAGAAATGTGGAATCTAGCGTGGAATCCAAGAATCTAAAATCCAAGAATCTAGAATCTAAAAATCCAAAATCCAGCAAATCCCCACCAAAAATCCTAATTTGTGAAGTAAATAATTTTCATCTTGAGACTTTAGGCTCTATAGCGTTTTATTTCCATAGCTTGGGCTTTTTAGTGGATATTTTAGCCAGAAAAGAAGAAGAAAAAATTTTACAAGATGAGCTAAAGAGCCTAAAAGTAAATATTTCTGCTATCAATATTTCTGCCCTAAATTTAGGCGATATGCTTAAAAAGCTGGATTCCATAAGCTTAAGTAAATATGATTTTGTATTTTTTAACACGATGATTTTAAGCCTATCTACGCAAATCCACATTTTAAATCTAGTAAATCCAAAGCCAAAATATGGACTACTTGGAATCTACCATACAATAGGCGATATAGAGCGATTTGGGGATTTTAAAAATTATGAAGAAGGGCGTTATTTTGCCCTAAGAGCGATGAAATATAAAAACCTAAAGCTTGATTTTTTAAGCTGTAGTGTGGTAAAAATAGCGGATTTTAGGACGGATTCCAAAATATCTTTTGGGCTGGAGTCTAATGGGGAATCTAAGCCTAATTTTAAAGTAGAATCCAAACTAGAATCTAGAATCGATAAACAAGCTGAGCATATAACCTTTCTTAGCATTGGGTTTCCTATTTTTCATCGCAATTTTAGGCGAAATCTCTACAAAATTGTCCGCACACTTCGCCCTAAAAATCCCACCAAAGAGCCTATGAAAATTCCACGATTTATACTAATTGGGCGAAATAAACTAGAGATAAATCCTAAATTTAGTAAATATATTTTAAGCTTTGGCAATCCTAGTAATGCCGAGCTAGAGAGTATTTTAAGAGATTTTAAGCCGGATTTTATATTTGGATTTTACGATAAATTCGCACATAGGCATTATCTAAGCCAATGCACTAGCGGTATGCGGAGCTTTAGCCTAAGCTACAATATCCCATTTGTGATAAATAGGGAGTTTGGAGTGGCTTTTGGATTTAGCGATGAAAATGCGATTTTCTACGATAATGACGCAAGTTTGGGGATAAAAAACGCAATTAATCTAAGCCCAAAAGATTATCAACAATTATGCAAAAATCTAAGCTTTTTAAACAAGAATCTAACGAAAGAATCTATTCAAAATCTAAAAACACATATTGAAAATATTAAAAATTGCACGAAATAAATAATATCAAAAAGGGGAAATATGCAAAAATTTTGCTTTTTTTGCGTAACTTATGCAAAAGATTTTAGGAATTTTACTAGAATGATTGAGAGTTTTAATCGCCACAATAGGGAAAATATCCCTTTTATAATCGCCTTGCAAGATGAGAGAATCTACGCTGAGCCAAGAATTAAAACAGAACTCCAAGCGGAAGCAAAAAATGATATAGAGATTGTATCAAATGGGGGGGGGCAGAAGAAGTTAGAGAATCCGCCAAATCCACTAAATAGCGTTAAAAATCAAGATTCCACTCCAAATATTAATATTTCTAAGCTAGATTCTGCCAACTATGCAGATTCTGCCCCAAATATCAATATAGATTCTAGCCAAGATTCTACTATAAATCTAGATTCTAAGCCACATTCCGCCACTTTAGCATTACAAACTGCATTCTTAAATATTTTGCAAGATTTTAAACAATATGAAAATAGCAATATTAAAATTATCCTTGATAGCGACTTTGCCAAGGATTATTTAATCACACATTCGCCCCCAAACTCCCTAAAAGCGGGCTATCTAAACCAAGAGATTGCCAAACTTGCATTTTTTGAAAGCAATATTGCAGAGCATTATCTTTGCATTGATAGCGATACGATTTTTATCCGTGATTTTGGTATGGCGGACTTTTTTGCTGATAGTTTGACGCCCTATATCGTGCTTTGCCAAGATAAGGATTTGCATTCAACTAGCTATTATGAAGCTTTTGCAAAAGAGCGACTTAGGGGCATTAAGCGGATTTTTGACTTTATTGATTTGGCGGATTTACGACTTCGCACTTGTCATAATAGTCAGATTTTTTCTAGCAAAATCTTACGCAGTTTTAAAAGTGAAATTATGGAGAAAAATCACCTTACATATGCCGATTTAATGGCGATTTCGCCATTTGAATTTAGCTGGTATAGTGCATATTTTCAAAAGTGTAAATTGATTAAGGAAGTTCAAATTGAGCCATTTTTTAAGATGTATCATACAAAAGCGGAATACGCACTAGATAGGCTGTCTTCGCGAAATTTAGAGCATTTAAAATCACAATATATTGGGGTGATTTTAAATAGCAATTGGGCGGGAAATATGGGCTTTGAGAGTGGCGGAAAGCTAAACAAAATGATTTTAAAAATCCTATTTTTTCTAATTAAAAAATTTATATGCTAGAATCTTTTTCTAAACACACTTTTTAGGCTCTAAAACCAAAATCTAGTGGAATCTTAAAGGAAAATCTTGCAAACAATTCGGCAAAAACTGAAAAATTTCATTAAATATATCTATAGATTTAGAATCTGCTATGTTTTGATTAATCATTTGTATAATTTTCTCCTTACTTCAAAGCTTACAAATCCCTATCTTAGGGGGAGAAGCTTAAGGCGATTAGACAAAGAAATGGATTTTTTTATAGATAAGATTTTAAAGGGAGAGAATTTTGCACTTGTTAGAAATGGAGATGGTGAGAGAGCTTTAATGCAGGGTAAAAGCCTATCCACGCAAGAATCTTGGAAGTCGCCTAGCCATATTACGAAACTTGGAAGCGACCTTTTAGATTCTCTAAATGTGGAAAATCCGCTATTTTTCTATGGGATTTCCTGCCCGTGCTGCGATAAAGAGGCGTATTATTGGTATGAAAGTCGCATTAAAAATCCAAATAAAACTTTTGCAAATCTTTGGGTAAATGTGAATTTCCCCCGCTTTAAAAATAGCTTTGAGAAAATCAAAAAAGACGCAGTGTTAATTGCTAATTACTCCGCAAGTGGAGCAAAAATCGGGCATCTAAATATACTAAAACATTATAAAATTAGCGATGATTGTGTGAGCTTTTGGGAGAGCGAAGCGGAGGCGATGATTGTATCTATCAAGCGAGATTTTGCGGATTCTAGCGACCTTTTATTTGCGGTGAGTGCGGGTCCTATAAGCTCTCCAATCATCAAAAATCTATTTTTGTGGAATCCAAAAAATACCTATGTGGATTTTGGAAGTGCCATTGATAGCTACTATGTGGAGCGGCAAACTCGCCCATACCAAGATAAACACTCGATTTTTGGGTCGCGAAACTGCTATATGTATGAGGATTTGAAATGCGATGTAAGCGTGGTTTTGACACTTTATAAGCGTGGGGAATATCTAAGAGAGCAAGTCGAAGCACTTTTAAATCAAAGCTTAAAACCAAGTGAATTGATATTATTTTGCGATATGCCGGTGGAATCTAGCGTAGAATCTCGTGGGGAATCTGTGGAATCTAGTTTGGAATCTGGGAGCGAATCTAGTGCGGAATCTAGCCAAGAATCTAAAATGGATTCTATAGAATCTCACAATATTTTTGATATTTCCACCCTAGATTCTGCCTTTGATAATATTATAAAAGTGCGGAAAAATGTCGGCGTATGGGGGCGATTTAGTGCGGGGCTATTAGCAAAGGGCGAATATATTTGCTTTTTTGACGATGATACGATACCAGCCCACCGGTGGCTTGAAAACTGCCATTATGAGAGCTTGAGAAAAGATGGGCTTTATGGTGGCGTTGGGATTTTATCAAGCGACTTGGCGAAATACCCCTTTGACTTGGCACATAGGACTATCGGCTGGTTGGATAGTCCGCCTTTTTCTGTGCGAAATAAGCGGACTAAGAAAGTCGATTTTGTGGGGCATAGCTGGTTTTTGAAAAAGGATTATTTGGGGGTGATGTGGATTGGCTCAAATGAGTTTTATAAAATGCGTAGTGTGGGCGAAGACGCCTATCTCTCCTTTAGCTTGAAGAAATATCTAAATATCAGCTCTTTTGTCCCACCGCAGGATAAAGATGAGTTCCTAAGCTCCATAAAAGGGCTAGAATACGGCAAGGGAGCAGAATCTATCCATAAAAATGATGAAAATTTACAAAAAATGAATAAAGCCCTAAAACTCTTAAAATCAAAAGGAATGCGTGAAGTGAGCCTAAACTTAGGCTGGAAATGTATCTATATGGGGCGAAAAATCGCTTTAAAATTTTTAAAAGACGAGCAGTATGAGGCGATAAAAGCCAAAATTAAGCTAAAATTCAAGCAATTTTAAAAGGCGGAAGCTAAAAACTTTAAAACAAAAGGGGGATAAATGGTCGTATTTGAGCTTGTGGGTGGGCTTGGCAATCAGCTCTATATCTATAGCTTTGCCAAAATGATAGAAAAGAGGTATGGCTACAAGGTCGCGCTTGATGTAAGTTGGTATGATAGGCATGGTATTGATTGCGATGGGCGTGAGGCGAGGGACTTGGAGCTATTAAGATTTGAGAATGACTTGGAGTTGGTGAATTTTAATCATCTTAAAATGATTAGATTCCTGCCTTTTGGAGATAAAATACGATATGTATTTAATAAAATAATGGGGAAATTACGACTCTCTCGCCTTTGTTTGACGCCTAAAAACTACTTGGATTTTAGCCAAATAGCCTATAGTCCAAAAATGCTTGAAATCCCCGATAACTCCTATGTAAAGGGATATTTTGGTAGCTATAAACTCTATAGCAAAACGGGGTTTGTGGGCGATATGGAAATCCCGCAATTTAGGCTAAAAACACCGATGAACGACGAAAATCTGGCAATGTTGGCAAAAATCAATAATTGCAAAAACTCTGTGGCGCTCCATATCCGCCGAGGCGACTACGCAAATATCCACCAATACGCCAAGCTCGGGGCGACATACTACAAAAGAGCAATTGAGCTAATGCGTGAAAAGATAGCCGAGCAAATGGCGTTAAGTGGGGCGAATTCGTCGCTAAATCTAGCTACCAATCTACAAAATGTGCCATTAAATAGGGCTAATATAAATGGGGGGGGGTCGCGAATCTAGCGAGATTATAAACGCAGAATCTAGCAATTGCAAAAATCTAAAAAACTTCACTAAAGAATCCGCTCAATACGACGAACTTATTAAACTTGCAGAATCCATCAAATCCAAAAATCTCGCTCAATGCGAAGAATCTAAAAAAGCACAAGATTTCGTAGATTCCACACCACATTTCTTTATCTTTAGCAACGACATAGATTTTGTTAAAAACCATTTCGTTGGCTTAATGGGCTTAGATTCCGCAGATTCTACGAACTCACAAGATTCTATAAATCCCCAAGATTCCACAAGTCCCAAAGATTCCACAAACTTATCAATTTCTAAAAGTCCAAAAGATTCCCAAGATTCCACAAACTCACACGAAAAGTCCGCAGAATCCACCCCAAACAACGCCCCAAATCACACACAAAATTACACCCCAAATTACACCATAGTAGACATTAACTCCGCCTCAAATGCGGCTTTTGAGCTAACCCTAATGAGTGCCTGTAAGCACCAAATCATCGCAAATTCTACCTTTAGCACTTGGGCGAGCTACATCAATCCAAATCCAAATAAAATCATCATCGCCCCTGATATTTTCGCATATGGGCGTGATATAGAGACTTTCCCGCTGGATTTCTTTCGTATCGACCACATTTGGGGTTTAATGCAGTGAAAATAATTTTGGGGGTGATTTTGAAAAAGATTTTCAAAAATCCGCTTTGCTTGGGTTAAACCTAAAATTTAATAATGACTATCCTCGCCCTATATGCTTATATCTTTATTTTTCTAAAGCTCACTATATAGGCTAGAATCCGCAAGTAAGTCAAATTGCGATTCCAGTATTTTAGCGATTTAGCGCATTTTTTTAGATAGAGGCTCTTGCCATTTTCCGCTCCAAATCGCTCCTCTAAAATTATCAGCGATTTTAGATTATTAGTAATTCTAGCGATGATTTTCTCGCACTCCCTATGCTCTTTTAGCCGCTCATTTTGCCCTAGCTTCGCTAAAATCTCGCAGACATAGGTCATATCATTTTGCCGCTTTAAGATATTTTCCTTAGAGTTATCTTTGGTAATAGAAGTGGCGTTTAGGCAATACTTATAGAGCCGAGATTCCACGCTGACATACTTTTTTGCCAAAAGGGCAATCACAAAAAATGTCAGCATATCTTCGCCCATATTTAGCGGATTTTCCACGCATTCCAAAAGTCCCACCGCCTTTCTCACAAGCTCTTTTCTATACGCCTTATCCCATAGTGTAAATTTAGGAAAATGATAGCTAGATAGGAAAAAATTATGTGCGATTTGCGTATTTTCAAGCTTGGATTTGCTAAATCTTGTAGGGAGCAAATAGCGAATCTTATGTAAAATATAGGCAAGTGCTGAGCTATTTTTGTTATCCACAAAATCGCTCTTAAAATGCACTATATCAGGCGGAGTTTGGGAGCTTAAAATCTCATTTTGGATTTTAGATTCTAGCAACTCGCAGGTATTTAACGCCATGAAATCATCGGCGTCAAGGAATAGCAAATACTGCCCTTTTGCGTTATTTATACCACTTATCCTAGCGTGGAAACGACCTAGATTCTTGGGATTGCGGATAATTTTTACGCGCGGGTCGCTTTTGGCGTAATTTTGGGCGATTGAGATTGAATTATCCGCCCCACAGTCATCAACGATAATAATTTCAATGTCCATAAAAGTTTGATTGACGCAGCTTTCAACGCAACGAGCGATGTATTTTTCCACATTATGCGTGGGGATTATTATGGAAAATCTAGGCGACATTTAAAACCGCCGAGTAAGTTAACAATGTAGTTTGTTTTAAATATCTAGTAGAAGTTTGGTTTTGGCTCTGGTCGGTGTGTTGGCTGTGTGGGTCAAGTCGGCACTCAAGGTGGCTGTGGTATTTATCAAGTCACTCAAGTCGCCATTTGACGTTGTTACTGCTTTGTAGGCTAAGAATACATAAGCGGAATCTTAGCTCATAGCCCCCCCCAGCTATTAGCACATCTATCGTATTTTGGTAGATTTTAATTGTGTTGTTTATATCAAATTTTTTGGCAAATTCCCTTGCGTTTTCCCCCAAAATGGGCTTATTTTGATGGGCGATAAAGGAATCTAGAGCAGTTTTTAGCGAGTTTGTATCGCCCACCTCACATAAAAATCCATTTATTTTATTAAGATTGCCATTGATTTCGCTTTGATTAGGGTAGTTTCGCACGAGCTCCTTACAGCCAATCGCATTTGTGGTGATTATTGGCGTTTCCATCGCCATAGATTCTAGTAGGCTAATCGCCACGCCCTCCCTATAGCTAGGCAAAACTACGGCGGAGGCAAGTTTTATAAACTCCCTTACATCGCTTGTTTCACCTAGATAGCTCACAGCCCCGCTATTATGCCACTTTTGGAGAGTTTCGGCTGGGATTGCTTGTGGATTTTTCGCATCACTTTTGCCTAGTAGGTAGAATCTTATTCTATAATATCTCTGCCCCCCCCCTATGCGAGATTTTTCGCTATTAGCAGATTCTCTCTCAAACATTTTTGCCACCTCGACAAACTCGCCCACGCCCTTATCCCAGAGCATTCTAGCAATAAGCAAGAATCTGATCTCGCCATCTTTTGGGGGATTATTTAGGTATTCCTCTTGGGCTTGATTTTGTGGCTTGAAATCACTTTTTGGCTTGAAATCCGCCCTAAAATGCTCCAAATCCACGCCCTCACTAGGCAAAATAAAGCTTTTACTTGGCTCTATGATTTTGGATTTTATAAACTCCTCCCTATCATCTTTATTTAAAAACCACACTTCATTTGTGCCTTTAAGTGCGTGTTTATAGAGCCAAACAACGATATTTTTTAGGATTTTTTTGAAAATCCCACTTGGGATAAACACATAGCCAAGCCCCGTAGTTACGGCGATATTTGGGATTTTTAGGCGATTTGCAATAAATGAGCCATAAATCACGGGCTTAATGGTGTAGCTAAAAATTAGATTTGGGCGGATTTGGCGTATCATCGCCCTTAGAGAGCGGAAAAATCGCAAATCTTTAAGCGGATTTAAGCTCTTTGGGTCGATAAAAATATCATAGAGCATAAAGCCCTCGTTTTTGAGATTTTCTGCACTTGCGTCAAATGGGGCGATAATGTGGATTTCATAGCCGCTTTTTGCGATATTTTGCAACGCTTTTAAGCGGAAATTCCACATACCAAAGCAAGAATTGGAGATAAAAAGGATTTTTGGCTTAGAATCGTGCGTGGAATCCGGGGAATCTGCATTTATAGAATCTTGTGTGGAATCTGTGGAATCTTTTGAGCGGACGGAATCTAGATTCGCGAAATTTGGATTTTTCAAATTTTTCTGTGTGGGCTGTGTGGCTTGTGTTGCTTTTGTAGATTCCGTAATTTGTGGGCTTTTAAGCTGGGCGGAAATCTTTTTATGATAGATATTTATAATAATATTTTGGTCGTATTTTTTTGCCTCATTTAGGGCAGATTCTGCCATTTTAGCTGTATTTGTTTGCATAAATCTAACGATAGAGTTATAAAGTGCCTTAATGCTATTTGGGGCGATTAGAAAGCCATTTTCGCCTATAATAACGCTAGAATCTTGGGAATCTTTAGAATCTTGCGTAATTTTCAAGTGGGTGGAATCGTGGGAATCCGGCGAATCTTTGGAATCCAAATCTCCCTCTAAATCCCCCGAAATAGTGATTAAATCTCTGCACCCGCTCATATCTGTCGTAATTATGGGCTTTCCCATAGCAAGTGCTTCTAGTAAAACCCTAGGAACACCCTCTTTATAAAAGCTAGGCAAAACTACGGCGGAGGCAAGTTTTATAAACTCCCTTACATCATTGCTCTCGCCTAGATAGCTAATAGCCCCGCTATTATGCCATTTTTGGAGTGTGTCAAGGGGGATTGATTTTGGATTTTTATTATCGTTTTTGCCTAGCAGATAAAATCTCGGCTTTAAATCCAAATTTATATTTTGCGGAGTCATATTTTGACTTTTCTTAAGCGATAATTGGAGCTAGAAAAAAGCGGGTTAAATGGATAAAAGAGATTAAAAAATAGTAAATTTAAAGTGTAGTTGAAATGCGATAAAAGGCTAGAATCTAGCTGTCCCCCCCCCCAATCATATATTTAATATATGCAAAAACATTGATTTCTTTTAGTTTTCTAAGCGGTTTTAGGAGAATAAAAAGAGGCGAGATTTGCATGTCATTTTCCCGCCACGCACGGAGGCATTCCACATTTGCCTTATAGATATTTTTTAGGTTTTGATTGGAGATTCCACCTAATTGCATTTTTATAAAATTTTCATCGATATACATATTGTTTATTTTATTTTTTGCTAAAAATCGTAGCATCAGCTCATAATCCCCAGCGATTTTATAGCTTGGATTAAATCCGCCAAATTTCTCAAAAATCTCTTTTTTTACATAAAATGTCGGGTGGGCGGGGTGTAAGCCCTTTTTAAAATCGCTAAAATTTAGATTTTGACCCTTAATTTGGCGGAGAATCTTGGGAGATTTTGTGGAATCTTGGGAGATTTGGAAACTTGTAAGATTCGCCGAATCTAGATTCTTGGAATTCGTAGAATCTATAGTTTCCGCCAAACCCCCCACATTTACACAATCCACATACTCCAAATTCGCACATATGGATTCCACGCTTTTTGCCACTGGCTTATTAAACGCCCAATTTATAAGGCTTAAAATATTAGAACTTGCAAAATAATCATCAGAGTTTAAAAATCCTAGCAAATCCCCGCTAGACGCGTTAATCCCGCGGTTAAATGCCTCATAGATTCCGCTATCTTTTTGGCTAAAAATTTTTAGGGTGATATTTTTTGCCTCATATTTTGGGCGATAAGATTGAATGATTTCTAGGGTCAAATCGCTACTTTTGCCATCGATTATAATATGCTCGATATTATTATAATCTTGGCTAAGCACGGATTCTAGGGTGTTTTTTATGGTTGGCTCTGAGTTTAGCGTAGCTGTGATTATGGAGATTTTATAATTATTTATACTTATTTTTTTCAAAATTCTCAAATCCCTTTTCTAGCTATTTTTACAAATTTTACTTTAGAATCTTTAAGATTCCATCAAATTTTGAGCCAACTAAAAGCCTCTAAAATTTTTAAAGGAATATTATCAAAAAAAATATTTTTTTGCATTAAAGCGCATAAAATTAGTTAGAAATTACCGCTGTAATCTTGCTAGGCAATCTAATTTTTTTAAAAGTTTTCTTGGCTAAAATACAGCCCTAAAACAAAGTCTAAATTCAAATATTTTAGGAGTATTTTTGTCAAAGCAACTCAGTCTCAAAGCCCTCGTAGTGCCGATTTTCCTTGATATGTTTTTGCGATTTTCCTCGCTTATGCTAAATACTTATATGGTCTCCCAGCACTCCGCATATCTCGTTGGCTCGATGGGTGCGGGGAATCAAATACTAGATTTATTTATCACCATTTTTAGCTTTTTAAGCGTGGGTTGTAGTGTGGTTATCGCCCAAGCGTTGGGAGCTAGGGACTTTAATCTAGCTAAAAAGGCGATGCACCAAAGCCTATTTTTAAACGCACTTTTGGGATTTGTCTGTGGGGCGATAATCCTATTTTATGGCGATAATCTCTTGCATTTTTTAAATGTCCCAGAAGGGCAGTTTTCCCAAGCCTCGATTTATCTTAAAATGCTTGGAATCTGCCTATTTTTCGACGCTGTGGGGATTATTTTGGCTTCGATTGTGCGTGTGTATAATATGGCGTATTTTGTTACGCTCACCTCGCTTGTGATGAATTTCATCTCCGTTGGGCTAAATTATTACACGCTTCACTATACGAATTGGGAGCTTTGGGGCGTGGGACTGGCGACAATTATTGGGCGAGTTGCGGCGATTTTCATACTTTTAATCGTGCTAATTTTTAGGTTAAAAATCAAAATTTACTTTAAGGAACTTTTCAATTTAGAAAAAGAAGTGCTTAAAAAAGTCCTTAAAATCGGCTCATTCTCCGCTGGGGAAAATCTCATTTGGATTATTCAATACACTATTGCGTTATCCTTTGTGTATTCGCTAGGGGCGGAGTATGCGAGCGTGCAGACGATTTACTTTCAAATTTCTATGTTTATTATGCTAACTGGGGCGGCATTTAGTATCGCAAATGAAATAATTATCGGCAAACTCGTCGGCGCAAGGGCGACAAATGTCGCATACAAGCACACTTGGCGGGTTTTGTATTTGAGCCTTTTTGTAACCCTAATCGTGGTTTTAATAAACTTTTTTGGCAAAGATTTTATTATGGATAAGTTGGGGCTGGAATCTATCTTTAGGGAGATTATGCTCCCGCTCTTTGGGCTTTCTATCGTGCTGGAGCTTGGGCGGACATTTAATATTGTGATGGTGAATTCTCTTCGGGCTAGTGGCGATGCGAAGTTTCCATTTATTATGGGGCTAATTTTTATGCTGGGAGTGAGCCTACCGGTGGGATATACTCTGTGTTTTCACTTTGGATTTGGGATTGTTGGGGTGTGGATTGGATTCTGCTTTGATGAGTGGCTTAGGGGGCTGTGTAATGCCTATCGCTGGAAAAGTCGCAAATGGCAAGATAAAGCGGTGGTGTAAAATCTCATAGATATTTGTAGATTCTAAAAGTCCAAAAGATTCTAAAGGGTATAGAATCTAAAAAATCATTGTGAAATTATGTATTTTGATAATCTTAAAATAGGGCAAAAATTTATAGGAATTTTATTATTATAAGCTATAATTAAGGCTTACAACTAAGTTTTAAGTGGAGAATCCTAGTGGGTGTATTGGAGAAAGAGTTTATAAAAGCGGTTATTGATAATAAAGTCCAAAGTATTAAATATTTATTAGGGAATGGCATTAATATAGATTCCACTGATGAGGACGGTTGCACGGCATTAATGTGGGCTGCAAAAGATGGCAATTTAGAGATGGTGAATATCCTATTAAATAATGACGCAAATGTTCGTATTGTTACAAATAATGGCTATTCTGTTCTTATGTTTGCAGCACTTAGTGGCAATATAGAAGTAGTGGAAAGATTGCTTGATTATAATATAGATATAAACCAGCAGGATAATGATGGTTGGACTGCGTTGATGAGTGCAGTTAGCGAGGGCTATATAGAGATTGTAAAGTTTTTGGTTGAAAATGGTGCGGATATTAACGCAAAACGAAATGATGGAACAACTGCTTTAATGCTTGCAAGCTCTTTTAATCATCTAAATATTGTTAGATATTTACATAAAAATGGTGCAGATATTAACGCATCTGATGAAAATTCTTGGAATTCTTTAATGTGGGCATCGTCATTTAATCATATTAATATCATTAAATATTTAGTAAAAAATGGCATAAATATTAATGCCACGCGAAATGACGGCTACACAGCTTTAATGAGTGCGTCTTTTAAAGGGCATTTAGAGGTTGTGAAATTTTTAGTTGAAAATGGTGCAGATGTCAATGCAAGTAAAAATGACGGCTACACAGCTTTAATGAGTGCGTCTTTTAAAGGGCATTTAGAGGTTGTGAAATTTTTAGTTGAAAATGGTGCAGATGTCAATGCAAGTAAAAATGACGGCTACACAGCTTTAATGAGTGCGTCTTTTAAAGGGCATTTAGAGGTTGTGAAATATCTATTAGATTCTGGGGCTAGTTTAAATCCAACGATAAACAATGTTTGGAATGCCTTTATTTGGGCGGCTGAAAAGGGGCATTTAGAGATTGTAAAATTATTATTGACTTACGGGGCAAATATCGATGATATTGATAATGATGGCTGTAGTGCGTTGATGTTAGCAGCTGGTGAGGGGCATTTGGAAGTGGTAAAATATCTTATCGCAAATGATGCTTTTATTAATGCTAGGGATTATAATCACACTACGGTTTTAATGAGGGCTGTAAATAGTGGAAATATAGATGTTATAGAATATTTACTTGAAAATGGAGTAGATGTTTTTGCTGTGGATAATTCTGGTAATACGGCATTAAAAATAGCATTAATGAATGGCTACCAAGATATAGCACAATTTTTAAAAAAAGAAGCACATAGATTAGAAGAATTGAAGCGTAAGAGAGAAGAAAAACACATTTTATTAAATTTATAAATTTGGAGAAAACTATGATAAAAATTACAGAAAATTCCTTGCGGGACGGACATCAATCGCTACTTGCGACTAGGGTTCGAACTGAAGATATGATAGAAGCTGCAAAGATATTTGAAAGCATTGGATTCTATAGCGTTGAGGTGTGGGGTGGGGCGACTTATGATACTTGCCTTAGATATTTGAAAGAAGACCCATTTGAGCGACTCGCTATATTTAAAAGTATATTTAAAACAACCCCTTTGCAAATGCTACTTCGAGGGCAGAATCTAGTGGGCTATAGGCATTATGCCGATGATGTGGTGAGGGAGTTTGTGAGATTATCCGCTGAGGGTGGCATTGATATATTTAGAATCTTTGATGCGTTAAATGATAGTAGGAATCTAAAAGTAGCAATCGAGGCAGTTAAAAAGCAAAATAAGCATGTGCAAGGGGCGATAAGCTACACAGTTTCCCCCGTGCATAATGTAAAAGGTTTTGTAGAATACGCAAAAGAGCTGGTGAAAATGGGTGCAGATAGTATTGTGATAAAGGATATGGCAGGGCTTATCACACCATTTGATGCATATGAGTTAGTGAAAGCATTGAAAGAAAATGTAAGTGTGCCAATCGTTTTTCACACGCATAGCACGGCTGGATTTGGATTCGCATCGCATTTAAAGGCGGTCGAAGCGGGAGCTGATATATTAGATATGAGTAACTCCGCCCTTGCTAGTGGGACTTCTCACCCTTGCACCCAATCAATGGTCGCCACACTAAAAGGCACGAAATGGGATACAAAGCTAGATATTGAAAAAATGGAAAAAGCCGCCGAGATATTGCGTCGCGTTCGCAAGAAATACAAGAAGTTTGAATCCGCATATAGCCTAATTGATACGCGTGTGTTAGTCAATCAAATCCCGGGTGGAATGATATCAAATATGGCAAATCAGCTAAAAGAGCAGAATGCACTTGATAGAATGGACGAGGTTTTAGATGAGATTCCAAGCGTTAGGGCAGATTTTGGCTATCCGCCACTTGTTACGCCTAGTTCGCAGATTGTCGGCACTCAAGCGGTTTTAAATGTCTTATCTGGTGAGCGATACAAAACTATCAGTAAGGAATCTAAGAATCTAGCGCGTGGATTCTATGGGAAAACGCCTGTGGAAATCGCCCCTGTGCTAAAAGAAAAATTAAAGCAAATGGGCGAGGAGTTTATCACCAAGCGACCGGGCGATTTGCTAAAAGATGAGCTACCAAAGGCAAAAGAGGAGAGCAAGGATTTTGCTTTTAGCCCAACGGATATAATCTCCTATGCGATGTTTGAAAAGGTTGCAAAGGACTTTTTAGATGAGCGAAATGCGAATGATTTGAAGCCGGAGGAAATCGAGACATTTGAAAATGTGAATGAGAATCTACCAAAAGATTTTAATATCATCGTAAATGGCGAACAATACGCTATTAAAATCGAGGGTAGCGGACATACGAGTAATGGCGTAAAGCCATTTTTCCTAAGACTTGATGGTGAGTTAAAAGAGGTTTTTATAGAGCAAGATGATGAAGTATCACAAGATAATAAATTTTTAGATAGTAAAAAATCAAATTTAGTAATGGGAACTACTCAAGGACATATAAGCTCAAATATGCCGGGTAGGGTTATTAAAATCAATGTTAAAGTCGGCGATAAAGTCAAAAGTGGCGATGTGGTGGCGATAGTAGAGGCTATGAAAATGGAGAATGAAATCACCGCAAATTTTGAAGGCGAGGTAAAAGAAATCTATGTCGATACAGACGCCCAAATCATCGCAAATCAAGCGATAATGCTTATTGAATAACTTTTATTTATAATCTATAAAGGGTGAGTTCTACCCTTTAGATTATCTATTTTTATTGAAAATTTTATTATTAAATAGTGGATTTATGTTGTTGTTTAATTTATCTTGCAATGTGCTTTTAAGCGAGATGTGGCAGCTTATACAATTTGTCAATGCAATATGCTCTTCATTTTTAACCATATTTATTTTTTCTACACTATGACAAGCAAAGCAGTCTTGTCCGCACGAGCTTTGCATTTGCAGTTTTGCTAGTTTTTCATCAGTGTGACAAACCTTGCAATTTAGCATAACACTATGATTTTTATCATTATAATCAACATTAAAATGGCAAGTTGTGCAATCTCCACTACAAGCAAATGATGTTATTTGAAAGGCGATTATTATAAAAAATATGTGTAAGAATCTCATATACTAAAATCTATAAATTTAAAATTTATCATAAGTGCATTTATGTTATCAACCTTGATATTAGAATTTTTCTTTGTGGCACGAAATGGGTGTAATCCCACTCTATAGCTAACCTCTAGTCCAAATCCCCTCATAATATCAATAAAGAATGAAATCATTCCATTTCCACCGTGTAAGTTATATTGTGTATCACCTACAAAATGGTTTAATAGCCCATAGCCAAATGATATACTAGGGATTATTCTTCCATCAAAGATTCTAGCACCTAATTTTGCATTAATATTTAATGAATAAAAGCTTCCAGCACTGCCATCAAGTGAGAATCCAAACAATAAAACATTATCTACAAAATTCCAACCCTTATCAAGGGCAAAAAATATTCCTTGTTTGCTCTCTCTTCCAATATTGGGAGATTGTTTATTAAGCAACTCATACCCAATCATAAACGCCCCATAAGAATCTTTTATAACTTGGGCGGGAGCAAAAAGTCCTACATCTTTATTATATTCAATCTCACTATTTTGGGTATTGTTAGTATCATTTGAAGAATTTTGTGTATTTGAATAAAGAATATTAATGGCTAAAACAAATATAATGAATATATTTTTCACTCAAATCTCCATCTCTCGAATAACTAATGAAATGAAATAATAACACAAAGTTAGTTTAATATCTTTATTTCATATTCAATTTTATTATCTTTTAGGATATTTTCTATTGTTGTTATGCCTTTCATCTCATCTATAATCTCAAAAAAGACAGCAATCCCACAATCACTCGAAAACTCCCTTGGCGTAGGAACTAAACGGATATAAATCCACTCCAAGCCTCCCAAAATCCGCTCACACTCAAAGGCACTAAAAGTAGTCCAAACTAGAATATAACCTTTCATTTAAGTCCCCTCTATGCGTATTTACAGCTCTTTTGTAATTATTTTTATCGCCTCTATGGCAAAATCAATGTCCTCGCTAGTGGTAAAAACGCCCGGAGAAAGACGAATCGTCCCACTATTTTTATAAAGCATTTTTTTATGTGTATTATTTGGTATATTTTTAATAAGATTCTTGGTGTTTTCGGCGATTTTTTGATTGGTATTTTTACTGAGATTCCAAGCTAGATTCCCTATATTTTCACTTAGATTCCCAAGATTTCTAGCGGGATTTTCGCTGGTATTTCTAGCAAGATTATAACTATCATTTGTAGTAGTATTTCCATCGATGCTATAAGTGCCGATAGATTTATGTGTCATAGGAGAGCAGTGAAGCCCCGCACGGACGCAAATATCAAATCTCCTATCTAGCAAATCCGCCATTTTAGAGAGATTGGGGCAAGTGAAAGATAAAATTCCGGTAGTTTGATAGCCCTTAAAAACCTCGATAATTTTAATCTTTGGAATGCCTCTTAAGCCTACCTCAAGGCGAGTTCTAAGCTCATTTTCCTTTTTAAAAATATTTTCTATACCGTAGTTTTTTAGCCACGCCAAAGAGGAATTTAGCCCAGAAATCCCGTGCATATTATGCGTCCCACTCTCAAATTTATCGGGCATAAAATTTGGCTGGGTGATTTCCCAGCTTTTGCTCCCAGTGCCACCAAAAACTAGGCTCTCAAACTCCACATTCTCGCCCACCACGCAGAATCCAACTCCCATAGGAGCCAAAAGCCCCTTGTGTGCGTTCCCGCAAATAATATCAATCCCATCACTTGAAAACGGATATACGCCTAGTAACTGCGTCGCATCGACTAGTAAAATCGCTCCAGATTCCCTTGCAATCGCCCTTAGCTCATCAAGTGGGAGAATCGCCCCTGTTACATTATTGCCACCCACACATGCAATTAGTCGCACACCCTTTGCAAGCTCCCTTGCCTTTTGTAAATCTAGCCTCAAATCTTGGCTTACTGGAATCTCCCTAAGCTCGATATTTCGGCTAGATTCAAGAAATTTCAGCGGTCGCATAATGGCATTATGCTCGATTTGTGTGATTAGCACCTTGTCATTTTGCCTTAAAATCCCGTAAAGAGCGAAGTTTATCGCATAGGTCGCATTATAAGTAAAAAAGATTCTACTTGGATTTTTAAAGCCTACTAATTCGGCAATTTGCCTCCGCGTGGCGTGTAAAAGCCTACTTGAGCTAATCGAGCTTTTATATGCCGCTCTCCCAGCACTTGCACCAATATTTGTGGTAAAGTCAAGCATAGATTCCGCCACACACTGGGGCTTTGGGAAGCTTGTAGCGGCATTATCCAAGTAAATCATTTCAATCCTTTTATTTTTATTTCGCACCCCAGCAAATCCGTCTTTGCGGACTTGGAGTTTTACTCTCTCGACCTACCAAAGCGTTAGCTTTTTGTAAAAGCTACGAATATTTGGACTTCGTCCAAAAATCGAGAATTTAAAGTCTTTATTTCGCAGTAGGGCAAAACAAAGTTTCTTGCCAAGCCCTCTTTGCGACAAGAGAAATTTACCCCTTGACCATCAAAGCAGTTGCTTCGTGTAAAACGAGCGTTAGCAAGGTTTTCTGCAAAAGCTTCGTTTTAAAAACGAGAAAGTATTTGTTTCACTAACAAACAAGCTAGATTTAGCAAGTTTAGATTCCCATAGCTGGTAAAGCCTTATTTTTCAAGCGTGTAAGTTATGGAATTATCGCTATTTTTGGCTTTTGCGACCCTAAAGTCATTGCTTAATGCGAAGCGGTGGATATTTTCCTCCGCACTCCCACAATCACAAATTATCTCAATATTTTTTTCGCCCTTATCCATTACCTCTTTGAGCCGTAAGACTGGCTCTGGGCAGTTTAGCCCACGAACATCTAGTTTCATTTTTATCCTTTTTATTACTTGGCTTGGCTTTTAAGTGCTTTCACGGGAGTTCGCTTCTTAGCTATCGTCAATAGACCATTAGTCTTATTTCCTCGCTCGAAACTTCACAGCCCGTAAAACGAAGTTTCTTGTAAAATCATCTTAAAATCCTTCGCCTTAATTTTTGGTATTCTAGTTTAGAATCCGCCTTTTTAAATTTCTTTTAAATGTCTTCTAAAAATTGCGTAGCAATTTTTCATCAACTTCTTAATCTCCGTGCGCCAGCAACGGACACCGAAAGAAGCGTCGTCGGGGGGTTTGGGGGGATTGCGTTAGCAAAGGGGGGATAAGGGGGAGCGACTTCGCCTTTGCCTTTGGCAAATCATCATTTAAGCCCCACCTTGTCCCCCCTTTCTTAAACAAGACGCTTAAAAACGAAAAACTAAGATTCCATTGGAAAAGCGACTTTATAAAGGCTTTGCCTTGAAGTTCCGCCTTTTATATATTGCCACTTTTTAATTCCCCCATATTCCCAAAATTAATTTTTATCGCTTTTCTCTTGCAAAAAATCCAAGTGCGACGCAGAAAATTAGCCCTACAAATACTGCCCACGGAGCATTTGCCCCAATTCCAGCAGGGGAACTTGCAAGGGCGAAATTATGAGCTATTGCCGCTCCAAATAATAATCCAAATACGAAGATTCCAGCATCGCCATCGCCCTCGCCAGAAAGCACGAGCTGTCGCCCCGGACAGCCCCCAGCTAGGCTGAATGCAAGTCCAGCTAAGAGCATTCCCAAGAAATTCCACATAGTGTCATTATGTGCGATTGGCTGGGAAGTGAAGCCGGGATTGAAAAAGCCAAGTGCGATATTTGTGAGTGTTGCGGCGACTACTAGGGCGATTACGCCTTGCAAGATATGGGAATCTTTGAGTATCACCACATCGCGGATTGCTGCAATCATACAAAATCGGCTCTTTTGGAATAATATGCCAAGCCCAAAGCCCACGATTAGCGAGATTATAAGCGGTGCGTGCATTGAGCCGGGACCACTGCTTGAAAATTTTATAAAGCTAATTTGTCCGCTTAACCCAAGTGCGAGTAAGATAAGCAATACAAGGGCGAAAAGTGGCATTATTAAAGCGGCGATTTTGCTTGTGGGGTGGTTCCGCCCTAGGCTAAAGCCCTTTTTAAGGAAAAAGATTCCAATTAGGATTCCAATAACCAGCCCAAAAAGCCCAGCTATCGCACTCCAATCACCAGCAGAGAGCCGAAGCCACATTCGCCACGGACAACCCAAAAAGACCAGCGCCCCAATCATCGCAAAAACGCCTAAGAAAAACCGCACCATAGGCGAGCTTCCGCTCCTAGGGCGAAACTCCCCAAAAAGAAGCGACGCAGCTAATGCACCAAAAACCAGCCCAATAATCTCAGGGCGGATATACTGCACGATAGCAGCACTATGAAGCCCCACTGCCCCAGCAATATCGCGTGTGAAGCACGCCGCACACACGCCCATATTGCCCGGATTGCCGAGCTTAACTAAAACCGGAGCCAAAATCCCAAGTGCAAGACCCGCTAAAATGGGGTAAATTGAGAGTTTTTTAAACATAGATTCCTCCAAACATTGATATAAATAGAAATGCAATATTGAAGAAATAGGGGAAGTGTGGCTTTGTGCTTGAAAATTTTGTCGCCTTTTGGGGCGAGATTTGGCGATTTTTATGCAACTTAAAGTCGCCAGTTAGAGCTACCGATTGGAGCCAAAGCCAAAAGAAGTAATGCCCTATTGTCTTTTCTTAAACCTAAGAACTAAAAAGCAAAAACTATTTTAAGACTGCAATTCTAGCAGATTTTATAAATTTGTGGTGCGGAATTTAAAAAAGTTTATGAGAAGTGGGAGATTTGCATAAAATGGCGGTGAGTGGAAATCTTGTAAAAAATGCGAAGCAATTTTTCGTCAAATAAAGTTCCGTGCGAAGCACCAAAAAAAGGGCGGTGGGCGGAATAAACAGAATCAAGGGCGAAGCCCTCCACCCAATAAAAAACCTTTAATTTTTAAGCGAATCTAAGTTTAAAAGTAACGCTTTTGTCGCATTTTAAAATAATTGTTCTAGGCGAATCCGTTTCCTCGTTCACGCTTTAGATTCCGCAAACTTGAGCGTTTTGGCTAATTAGAATCTCTTTAGATTCCGCCAGTTTTCCTAATTCAATTCAAGGGAGACAAGGACTTAAAGATAAATTTACCAAAGGCAAAGCCCCTATAAAATCGTATTTTCCATAGAACCTTTGCCTTTGTTTTTAAGTGTTTTGTTTAGTAAAGGGGGGACAAGGGGGCTTGAATTGCGAAATCGCTCCCCTTATCCCCCCTTTGCTTCGCAATCCCCCCCCCAAAAAAACCCCGATGACGCTTCTTTCGGTGCTGTGCTTCGCACAGAACTAGCAATTTTTAGGAATCTCGTGTGAGGCACAAGCCTCACGCACAAAAAAAGGTTGGTAGACAAAAATAATAATTATTAAAAAAGCGGTTTAAAAATTCACATAAAAAGGGCGGTGGGTGGGAAAACGAGCGAAGCGAAGTTTCCTGCCATAGATTAAAAAAAGATTTTAAGAGCGTTAGCTCTTAAAATATCCTTGTAAAATCTCTTAAGGTTTATAAGAATTTAAACTTTTAAAATCTCGCAGATTCCGCTGGAATACAGAATCTAGATTCACGCCAAGCTTAAATCACTTCTACCACCCAACCTTAACATTAAAAAACCCACTATTTTGTATAGTTTCATCGCCAAAGTTTCCTAGATAGTTTAGACCTAGTTCTATATTTGAAGTTACGGCATAGTTTACTCCAAGTCCAAAGTAA
>NZ_NHYM01000012.1 GCF_003288815.1 Helicobacter sp. 16-1353
CTAGTTTTTTAAAGATTCTAGTTTTTCTTTAAAACTAAAGTTTATTGAAATATATTTGGAGATTCTTATCCTAGTAATTAAAATAGAAGAATCCCACTTGATAATAGGAGATATTAAGATTTAATATTTCTAATATTAAGATTTAATTACAACTTTAAGATTAATTTTTAACTTTGAGATTCTAGATAAAGATGGCTGGAATCTTAAAGTTATTTTTGATTATTAGAATCTTAGCTTATGGGTAAATCTTTTAGTTTTAGATACATTAATCTAATGTTAGGATTCCAAGCTCTTCGATTTTTTCCCTTATCGCTTTATATTTTTTTAGCTCTATATAATTAAGTAAATAGCTTTTCACCCAATAGGGAATATTCTTATTTGAACCCCAATTATTTACACTCTGTTGGCTTATGCCTATCATTTGTGCAAATTCTTTTTTACTTAGATTTGCTTTTGCTAATAAAATTTTTAATTCTCTTTGGTCCATAACACATTAATCAGCAAAAAGTATTCCTTATTATAATATTAAAATATACTCTATAGATTATATAAATAAATAAAAATATACTATAAATAGTATAAATTAATAAAATATTAAGTTATTAAAATTATAATTTCACATTATTTTTTAATATTAAATTTTCTAAAAAAGGCTTGGAATATATGGCAAAAGAGTTGGTTAGTAATATCGTAGTAAAAAAACACGCTAAAGATAAAAAATGTACTGATGAATTTCAAAAACTACGAAATCTAGCATTAGAGCTAAAAAATATGCAATTACAGGTTATAAAAGACTTAAATAAAAAAGAATTAATAAAAGAGATATAAAATATTTTATATAAAATCATATAATTAACTTTATAGTATCAATATAAACTTATAGACTTTTTATCAATAATATGCTATATTTGCCAAATAATTTATTTTATAAAATATAAGGAGCAAATATGAAACATTTATTTCAAACTGAAATCAATCAATTATTAGACTTAATGATAAATTCGCTTTATTCAAATAAAGAGATTTTTTTGCGTGAGCTTATATCGAACGCATCGGATGCACTAGATAAGCTAAATTATCTAACACTTAGTAATGATAAATTTAAAACATTGGATTTTAAACCACAAATAAACATCTCATTCAATGAAGAAAAGGGAATCTTAACTATTGAAGATAATGGCATTGGTATGAGTGAAAAGGAGCTAATCGACAATCTAGGAACAATCGCAAAATCTGGCACTAAAAGCTTTCTAAATGCTTTGAGTGGCGATAAGAAAAAAGATTCTATGTTAATTGGGCAATTTGGCGTAGGATTCTATTCTAGCTTTATGGTAGCAGATAAGGTTGTAGTAATCTCCAAAAAAGCATTAAATAAAAAAGCGTTTTCTTGGATTAGTGATGGAAAAGGCGAATATGAGATTAAGGAATGCGTAAAAGACACATTTGGGACAAAAATCGATATTTATCTAAAAGATGATTCCAAAGAATTTGCAAATCGATGGAGAATTGAAAGTTTAGTTAAAAAATATTCCGACCATATCGCATTTCCAATTATCCTAAGCTACGATGAAAAGAAAACAGGCGAAGATAAAAAAGAAGAAATAGTCCATAAAGAAGAGCAGATAAATAAAGCAAAAGCATTATGGAAAATACCAAAGAATGAATTGAAAGATGAGGATTATATAGAATTTTATCAAAATCTTAGCCACGAAAATACAAAGCCACTTAGTTGGATTCACAATCAAGTGGAGGGCTCATTAGAATATACTACATTATTTTATATCCCATCTAGAGCACCTTTTGATTTATTTAGGGTTGATTATCAATCAGGCGTGAAGCTATATGTTAAACGCGTTTTTATTACAGATAATGACAAAGAGCTTTTACCGCAATATCTACGATTTGTGCGGGGGATTATAGATAGCGAGGATTTACCGCTAAATGTAAGTCGCGAGATTTTACAACAAAATAAGATTCTAGCAAATATAAAATCTGCCTCCACAAAGAAAATATTGAGCGAAATAGAGAGAATCTCAAATGATGAAGAAAAGTATAAAACATTTTATAAAGAGTTTGGAAAGCTAATAAAAGAAGGGCTTTATAGTGATTTTGAAAATAAAGATAGATTATTAAATCTATGTAGATTTGATACAACACAAGGGGAATTTGTATCGCTTAAAGCCTACAAAGACCGCGCAAAAGACAATAATATATATTATATTATAGGTAATGAATTGGAATTGCTTAAAAATTCTCCATTACTTGAAAAATATACAAAAGATAATATTGAGGTTTTACTTTTAAATGATGAGGTTGATAGCTTTATAATGCCGTCTCTTGGTGAGTTTGAGGGAATGAGTTTTAAAAATGTAAGTGAAGATGAAAGCAAAGATGACATTAGCGAAGAAATAAAAACAGAGTATAAAAATTTACTTGATAATATAAAGGAGATTCTAGATACAAAAATCAAAGAAGTGAGATTATCAAATAGATTGGACAAATCGCCGACTTGCGTTATAAGCGAGGGGTCAAATCCAATGATGGAGCAGCTTATGCGACAAATGGGACAGGAAGTAAAGGAATCTGCCCCGATTTTTGAGATAAACCCAAATAATGATATTATCAAAAAGCTTAATAACATCGATGATAAGGAGAAATTAAGCGATATAGTATATATTTTATTTGATAATGCAAAATTATTAGAAAAAGGTGCATTAAGCGATGCAAGCGAGTTTTCAAAAAGGATTAATAAATTAGTAGAGATGAGTATTTAGTTTGTTTTTATTAAAACAAGGCTAGAATCCCATTTCAATAATCTAAATTTTTAAAGGACATAAATGATTAAAAAAATATTATTAATATCGGCTCTTATGCTTGGTGTTGCTTTTGGAGCTACATTTGATGATAATATAAAGAATCTCATAGAAAAACAAACAGGAACAAAAGTTAAAATAGTAAAAAATATAAGCCTAAAAGATAATAAAGATTTAAAACTCATTCTTGTAGAAATCATTGATAATGCACAGAGAATCCCAATGTTTGCAACAAAAGATGGAAGTATGATAATAGGATTATCGAATATACTTTTTACAAGCTCAAAAGCTGATGAAGAATTAATACTAAAAGCTACAGATGAGGCTTCCGCACATAATGAAAGTAGCCAAAAAATCGCAGCGGGGAATCTAATACAAACATTGAAACCAGAACAATATATAAGTTTAAAATCATCTGCAAAGAATCCAAAAACATATTTCATCATATCCGACCCAAATTGTGGATATTGCAGAGAAGAACTTAAAAATATTAATGATAGATTAAAAACTCATAATGTAAATATAGTTATGGTTGGGATACTTGGCGAAGATTCGCTTAAAAAAGCCGCTTATGTAATGAGTAAGGTTAATAGCCAAATGAGCCAAAAAGATAAATTAAATGTGCTACAAGAGGTTTTTTCCTCTAATTTTAAAGCTCCAAAAACAATCGATACTTCTGCCATTCAAAAAACCACAGAATCTTTATTTAAAACAGGCGTTATTCAAGGCGTTCCTTTTATATACGAAAGTAAATAATAAAGATATTTTTTATTACTCGGCTTTAATAGTCGAGAATAAAAAGTAGAATCCCACTTACAATTTCGCAAATCCCAATAAATTATTTTTAGCAATTATTATTTTATAGTGCTAATTTATAATAGTGTTATTATTAACTTGACAATAATAGACTAAAGTTATATAATACTTCCATATATAATATATTTATATAGCATATAATCAAAGGAGAAGATTATGAATATCATCGAAAAATTAACAAATCAATTTAGAGAAACACTAGATAATGCCGTTGCACTAGCATTGAATAATAAAAATCAAGAAGTGGATTGCGGGCATTTAGCACTTGCCTTAGCGGTAAATTCTAATTCTATTTTAAATGTCGCACTTAATGCTATGAATGTCGATAAAGAGGCTTTGGCTTTGGAGCTAAAAAGCCTAGTTGAGAGCTATCCTAAGAGTTCAAGTGTTAGCAAGGAAAATATAAGCATATCTAAGAATCTGCTTGATAGCATTAATGAAGCAAATGGATATGCCATAAACAATGGAGATTCTTTTATTTCGCTTGATTCTTGGATTATTGCGAATCTTAGTAGGATCCCAAAACTAAATGAAATCTTTAAAAAATATCTTGATATTAATGAGCTTAAAAAAACCCTAGAAACTATGCGTGGCGGAGCAAAAATAGAATCTAATAGCGGTGATGAGAATCTGCAGAGCTTGGAGAAATTTGGCATTGACTTAACCAAAAAGGCGTTGGAAGGGAAGCTAGACCCAATAATTGGACGAGATGAGGAAATCACTAGAATGATGCAGATTCTAATTAGAAAAACGAAAAATAATCCTATTTTGCTTGGTGAACCCGGTGTTGGGAAAACGGCAGTTGTGGAGGGTTTAGCACAAAGAATTGTTAAAAAAGATGTGCCACTTTCCTTGCAAAATAAACGCATTATTGCCCTTGATATGAGTTCATTAATCGCTGGGGCGAAATATCGGGGTGAGTTTGAGGATAGGCTCAAAAATGTCGTAAATGAGGTCAAAAAAAGTGGAAATGTGATTTTATTTATCGATGAGATTCACACAATTGTAGGTGCTGGGGCGAGTGAGGGCTCGATGGATGCAGCAAATATCCTAAAACCCGCTTTAGCACGAGGTGAAATGCATACTATTGGGGCAACGACTTTGAAAGAATATCGCAAGTATTTTGAAAAAGATATGGCGTTGCAGAGGCGATTCCAGCCAATTAGCTTAGATGAGCCAAGCGAAGCGGAAGCACTCCATATGCTTCGAGGCATAAAAGAAAAGTTAGAATCTCATCATAATGTAAGCATATTAGATTCTGCTTTAGTGGCTGCTGTGCGGTTATCATCTCGCTATATTGTGGATAGATTTTTACCTGATAAGGCGATTGATTTAATCGATGAAGCGGCAAGTGAGATTCGTATGCAAATAGAATCTTTACCAACCGAATTACTAAATATTAGGCGAAAAATAGAGAATTTAGAGGTTGAAAAAGAAGCCTTAAATATGGAAAAAACAAGCAATAAAGATAGAATAGATGAAATAATAAGAGAGTTAGAAAATGCTAAAGAAGAGCAAACCAAATTAGAAGCTAGATTTAAAAATGAAAAAGCCATTTTTGAGGAAATCGCAAAGATAAAAAGCCAAATAGATTCCTATAAAACAGAATCCGAACTAGCAAAGCGAAATGGCGATTATAACAAGGCTGCAGAGATTGACTATGGCAAGATTCCAGATTTAGAATCTAAAAATAAAGAATTAGATTTAAAATGGGAAAATATGACAAAAGAGGGAACTTTACTAAAAAATGCTGTAACAGAAGAAAGTATCGCTGAAGTTATAAGTAAATGGACAAAGATTCCTGTTAAAAAAATGCTCTCCAGCGACAAGGAAAAAATCCTAAACATAGAGGCCGAATTGCAAAAATCCGTAATCGGGCAAGATGAGGCAATTAATGCGATTTCTAAAGCTATAAAGCGAAATAAAGCGGGTTTAGGAGCATTAAATCGCCCAATAGGAAGCTTTCTATTTCTTGGCCCAACAGGCGTGGGAAAAACACAGAGTGCGAAAAGTTTGGCAAATTTCTTATTTGATAGCCAAAAAAATCTAATTCGAATCGATATGAGCGAATATATGGAGAAACACGCCGTAAGTCGTCTTGTAGGTGCCCCTCCGGGCTATGTGGGCTATGAAGAGGGTGGACAGCTAACAGAGGCAGTTCGTAGAAAGCCTTATAGCGTCGTGCTTTTCGATGAGATTGAGAAAGCTCATCCAGATGTGTTCAATGTCCTTTTGCAAGTGCTAGATGATGGGCGATTGACCGATAATAAGGGCGTTGTAGTGGATTTTAAAAATACGATTATAATCCTAACTTCAAATATCGCAAGTGATAAGATTATGGAGCTAGAATCTAAAGAGGATAGGAAAAATGCCGTTACAGATGAATTGAAACATTATTTCAAACCAGAGTTTCTAAATCGCCTTGATGATATTGTGATATTTAATCCATTAAGCAAAGATGAGATTGTAAAAATCGTGGATATTATGTTTGATGAAATAGCAAAAAAAGCAATAACTAAAAACATAAAAATCTCCATCACTCCACCAGCAAAGGAGCTAATCGCAGAGATAGGATTTGACCCGATATTTGGGGCTAGACCGCTAAAACGAGCATTGCAAGAAAAGGTTGAGGATTTATTATCAGTGATGATTCTAAAAGATGAGGTAAAGGATAATACAAGTGTTATATTTGACGCAAAAGATGGTGAGATTATCGCAAAAACTAGCAATGCTTAGATATTTAACAACTAGGATTTTCCTTAAAAGAGTTTCTTTTAAGGAAATCTAAATGAAAGATTAAGCAATCTACTAATTTTATTTATAGCTTAGGTTTTATGGGATAAAAATTAGGATTTTTAAGAAAAAAGTGCATAAAAAAAGGGAGATAAACTAAAATTTAATTTATCTCCCCGCTAAATGCCTCAATGGCATTTTTGGTCAATATGAAATGCTATCTGTTGTTTTATTATATTATGCTTAAAAAGATAAAATATAATCTTATGAATCGCTAAAAATCTTGAATATAAAAAATTATTATTAGCAAAATATTCCTTATGTCGAATGCATTGCTTAAAAAACCATTTAATATTACTTCTTTTCATATTTATCATTTTTTCACTTCTACAGAGTCGATTAAAAAGCCATATTAAAGCTATGCAATCGTGGAAAAATGGATTATTGAGAATCTTTACTCTCGTATTTTTTGAAATACTAGGGATATTTGCCACTAATCTTTGTATCTTTTTATCTGGCTTAAAGTTTTTATTGTATGGGATTCTTATAGTGTTAAGCATACAATTATTATGTGCTGCTCCATTTCGTAGCATTCTAACGGAATATGCTAATGAATAAAATTCTTGATAATTTTTAACTTGATATGTATCAATATAGAATTTATAAAAGCGTAAAAAATCACCAAAACTTAGAATCTCCATAAGATTCCACGAAGCAAAATTATTTTGATATTTTTCTACCAAATTTCTAACAAATGAATTTGTTATAGCCCTCTTATTGATATTTTCTTTTATTGATTTATGAGTATTGAAAAATAATTCAACAATGTCATATCCATTTTCTTCATTATTTTCGCTTATGTGTGCATTTAGATTCGCCTTAAGTAAATGCTCTATATCAAGGCTTATTTCCAAAATAATTCTTCTTAGATACATATCCAGCAATGAAAACTCAACTAAATGTGCAAAATCAATATTTTTATAACCCTGTGGATATTTTTCATAATTCTTAAGATAAGATTTAATCTTAAAAAAATAATTGTTATTTTTAAGGAATGCAATCGCTTTTTCTTTATCGTATATGTTAAATATTACACCCAATGATTGTAGATAATCTACTTGCTCAATGGTATTTAACTTATGTTTCATATTATCCCTTATTGCCTATTAAGATGAGATTCTATAATTTTCTATCTTAATTTTTTAAGATTCTTTAATTTCTATGATTTTGATATAAACCAAATCCAAACATTATCACCTAAAATTTATATTATCGAGTTTTTACGAGCAGTTTTTTGGAGTGAGAAAATAAGCAAAATAAATAAGATTGTGTAGATTCCGCCGATTACTTGCAATGGGTCGAAAAGCCCCCTTTTATCGCCAAATAGCTCTATTGCTGGAATGAGATATTTTGGTGAAATTAATAAAATACAAAGGCTAACAATATAGCTAAATATGGTTATAAAAGCGTTGAAAATTTTATAGCTTTTAAGCAATATTAGAGCAATGAATACTATAAAAAATGCTATTACGAGCATTAGATTCCCACAAAATAGGCAAATTTTATCGGCATCATTGATAAAGAATTGAATATGTGCGTCATAACAATTTATAGCTTGGAAGAGATAAGGATTTAGTAAATCTGTATAGTTGATGAAAGATTGAATATTTTTGTCATAAGAATCTATAGCTTGGATAGGATTAAGAGTTAGCAAATCTGCATAAAAGTAATTAACTAATAGCATAACACAAAAGCTAAAAATCCCAAAAGTAGCGATAAGCAATAGCAAAGAGTGAAACGCCCTTAATAAATCACTATGATGGTTGGAAGTGTGGCGATAAAATAGTAGTTGCAAGTAATCAACACTCAATTTTGCTTTTTTACGCAAAGTGTCGGATGTCAATTTTAGAGATTTGTTCTCGTGTTTTATTCTTAGCTCTTCTGCATAAAGCTCCAAAACACGATATTTACTAGCTTCTATTACATCATTTTTAGCTGTAAAAATCGTTTTCATATTTGTAAAACTCTCACGAATCTTGTAAGATTCTTCGTATGGGGTAACCTTTTTATTTGTCTCTTTAGTTTCAGTCTCATTTAAGTGTTTTTCTATGTCTTCAAATGTCGTATGTGTGTTTAAACCCAACATTGAAACTTTATCTAGTTTATCGACACCGACATTCTTTAGTATAAAAATTCCATCAACTTTTATAAAATCTAAGATTAGAGAATCGGTAAAATTGCTATTGTTGAATGTTATATATTTTCCAAATTTGGCATTTTCAAAAGTTGTTTTTTTTGTGGAATGTTGAGTTATTAAAAGAAGTGTCGCCCTTAAAAATTGTGCCTATAAATTGCACTTCAGCACTAAAAGTATTATGTTGAGCACAACATGTAGCCTTACCAAACATAGTGTCATTAAATGTCGCTTTGTCGTTAAAAGTATTGTGTTCTATGGTTGCAATGCCATTAAACACAATGTTATTCATTCTCACTTCAGCATTAAATTGGTTAAATTCTATATGTGCATAATCGTTAAAGTATGTTTCGCTTTTTTCGCTAGAAATATTAAATACTTCATTGAACTCATTCATACAAATAGTTACTATTTCATTAAATTTTGAATTTGAAAATTTTACTTCTTTATTGAATGTCGAATTATATATACTAACATCGTTAAATGTTGATTGCAAAAATTCTAAAGAGTAAAAGGTGGAACCTTTCCAACTAATCCAGCCTTGAAATTCTACATTACTAAAGCTTATCGAGTAGGCGATAGTTTTGCCAATGCATTCTATTTTTTGCTTGATTATGCAATATATAAACGAAATAGAGACATCTTCGTTTGTTGCGTTTTCAAAGCGAATTTCATCAAAAATAAATTTATTTGTTTCTTCGCCACGAAAAATAATATTAATCTTAGCTGGCATATCGCTATTATTATTTGGCATATTGTCTATTATTAAAACTTGACCATTAAAATCTTTAGGTTCGATATTGTGCACAATATGCTTAAATAGTGCTTTACCATCAATATCTATTGTATTTTCATGGGCAATAACGGCTTTGCTTTGTATATATTTCGATAGGCGGATTTCCCCCATTTAATATTCCTTAGATTGCTTTTTAGTCTTAATTATATTATATAGAATCTTTATTTATGTGGTTAAGGTTGAATGATTTCTATCTCGCTTTCGATAAAGCTACGGAGTTGGCACATTGGGGAATCTATTTTAGATTCTAGGCTTTTGTGGATTCTATAGATTCTGCGGAATCTCTCAAGTCATTTGCGTTAATGGAGTTGGCAGAATCTACGAAATTATTAAGAGTTGTAGAATCTTTTCAATCGCTTAAAACTCCTGAGATTCTAGAATCTGCAGGAAATAATAAAGATTTTGATTTTATCCTTAAGATTCTATCCACTAAGCCCACTATTTTATTTGCTAGATTCTTGTTAGATTCTGTGATTTTGAGCTTTGGGAGTTATTTTGATATTTCGTATAAAAGCGGATTCCATCGTAGCTCCCAAACATACAATTTTAGTATTAGAAAATGCTCTACTTGCAAATAAATCTTAGATTTATATTGATTGTAATATTTGCTTCGTTGGCTATCGGTGCTTCTGCTGTGGTGGAATCTGCATTTGATGATTCCATTTTTGCGTTTGCAAGTGCTCTTGGCATTGGACTTGGGATATAATCATCGCTTGTGCTTATGCTATTTACCACACATTTTTTACCTGCTAATGTGGAATATTTAGTTTCTATGCTATTAATATGACTCAAAAACTCGCCAAATAATGTCTCTTTTGCGGCATTTATCTCATCATCTGTTATACGATAGGCAATGCTTGGTTGTGGCAGTGTAAGCAATCTATTTGATGATAATATTTTATTAATCTTAGAGAGAAAGTCATTATATTTCGCCAATCCATCTTTTTCTAAAAATTTACAATTAAGCGTAAAATCCACATTCTGCCCGATAGTTTTTCTATCGTTTTTATCATAATTAACTATTGGATTTATCGAGTAGCTCCCACCTTTGCAAATATCATCTTTTTTTGCTTCTACTATGATAGTATTTAATGTGCTTGTGATACTCTTTCTATCATTATCGTTTAATTCCCCTATATTTCTTAGTAATGATGAGCTTTCAATCCTAATATCAGCGAATAAATAACTAGGCTCGATTTTTTTATTTAACACAAAATTTTTTTCGATAGCCAAGCTATCATTGCTTATATTTTGACCGAAAGTTAAGCCCGCAACACAACATATTAAAATCATTTTTTTCATTATCTTACTCCTTTTAATGTGATTAGATTTATCTCAGATTCTGCTCCCACTCTACCATAGGTTACAGCCACACTAGCACCTTTAGTAATATAGATTTGAATATCATTTATCGTTTTTAATCCAGATAAAAATGGATTTGCCAAATATACAATAAAACTAAATGGAAAAATTTGCCCTCCATGCGTGTGTCCGCTAAGCAATAAATCAATATTAGAATCCAATATATCAATTGTATTTGGTTGATGTGAAAGCATAATATTTGGAAGCGATGGAATAGTATTTTGCATAGCTTTAGTTACATCAGGCTCTAAATATCCAAATCTAAATCCACTCATATCACTTAATCCAATTAGATTTATATCATCATCAATAACCACACTATTATTTACAAGTGTTGTAATACCAAGATTATCAATAATCTCAAGACTTCTATAAGCATTAGAGATGAACTCGTGATTTCCAAGCACGAAATAGACGCCATATTTTGCCTTAAGATTTTTTAGTAAATCTAGCGAATCTCTTATATTTTCTTCCCTATCATCAATAATATCACCAAGTAAAACGATAATATCTGGATTCGTGGAGTTTGCTAGAGAGATAATTTTCTCTACTTTCTTAGAAGTTATTAGTTTTGATAAATGTAAATCAGAGATTACTAAAATACTCATATCTTTTTTTAGATTTTTTATTTCTATGGTTTGGGTTGTGATATTTGGCATTTTACTTGCACCATAGATTCCAAAACCTACGCCAATAATCGCTACAGCAAATAATATGCGACTTATTAGAATCGCTGGAAAACCTTTTATGAATTTTGCTAGAATTAAGAAAATAATATTCACCAAAGCCGCACTAAATAATAAAAGTGTAGTTAAAATAGAGATTGATAAAAGTAAGATAATAGAATCTGGCACATCAAATCTACGAGTAACCATAAAAATAATAATTAAAATAAAATTTAGGATTAGCAATAATATCCCTAGAATCCTATATCTTAGAGATAGATTTCGTAGCATTGGTTTTATTAAAAAGTGGTAGCTTATAATGTGAAATATTAAAAAAACGCATAGAGAGACGATTAGAAATGTGCTCATATACTTCCAAAATATAATTTTTTTGCAAGTATAATATAAAAATTAAGAAACGGGAGTATTTTTTGTATCCTAAAATATTAAAATTTTTAGTTCTTATAATATTATTTATAGGTTGTTCCACAAAACAGCCCATAAGTTTTGATTTAAAGCCTAATACGCAAATCGCCGATTTGAATCTCTCGCAAAGAGCTATTATGTATATTAGTGATAATAATGATTTTGGCGATTCTGCTTTTAGCGGAGAATTAAAAAGGGAATATTTAGAGAAATATTTCAGTGTTTGGAGGGATGATTTTATTCCGCCAGATAAAAATGATATGTTTTGGGGATTGGTAGCTAAAAATGGCTTTGGAGAATCTAAAAAGCCCATAAATAACGGATTCCTAGATGAGTTAGAATCTAATATGCAAGTAGATTTCTATCCAAGTAGGAAAGATAAAGCCATTATGGTAAAAAGTGCTAATGTGAGAGTTTTACCCACAGAGAAGCCGAGATTTTCCACTATTGATGGCTATCCATTTGATAGATGGCAAAATTCCCTAATATTTGCATTTACGCCTGTTATTATCCTACACCACGATAAAACCAAAGAATGGGTTTTAATCCAAAGCTCTTTTGTTTCTGGCTGGGTAAAATATGACGAAGTGGCGTTAATAAACAAAGATGATGTGGAATCTTTTATGCAAAATAGTGATTTTTTAATGCCAAATAGAGATAAGATTCCGCTTTATTTTAATAATCAATTTATAGAAAATGCAAGAATTGGAATGCTTTTTGAGTCAAAAGAAAACTATATTTATGGCTACTATAGAAATGAAAATGGTTTTGCAGTTAAGATTCCACTAGTATTTGATAGCAATGATTTTGATATTTTCCCACTCAATCTAAATCAAATAAATATTGCAAATATCGCAGATTCTCTAAATCTTGAAAATTACGGCTGGGGTGGAATGTATGGCAATAGGGATTGTTCTAGTTTTGTTAGAGATGTGTTTATGGGTGTTGGAATCTGGCTTCCAAGAAATTCTCTAGCACAAGTAAATCACGCTAAAATCTCCCCATATAGCCAATATATGGCTTTGCCCGATGATAATAATGAAAAAATAGAAATGATTAAAAAGTATGCAAAGCCATTTAGAACGATTCTTTGGCTAAAAGGGCATATAATGCTTTATATCGGTGAAGTGGATAATCAAATAATGGTAATCCACGATGTTTGGGGAGCAAAAACTACACAAGGAGTAGAAATCCTAGGTGGCATTTCTATCACAACACTAACACCGGGAATAGAAAAAAATGAAAATGGTGATGCCCCGCCAACCTTGCTTGATAGGATTAAATCAATGAATATAATCATAAAATAAATATTAATATCAAAGATTTATCTAGAATCTAGCATTGATTTTTAGATAGAATTCCTTTCTCCAATTCTCAAACCTGCCTTGTAAAATCGCCTCTCTAGCGTTTCTTGTAAGTTCTAAATAATAATATAAATTATGTATGCTTGATAATCTTGCATAGAGTATTTCATTTGCTTTAAAGAGATGATTTAGATATGCCTTTGAGAAATTTTTACAAGTGTAGCACCCGCATTTATCATCAATAGGAGTGGAATCCTCTTTAAATCTTGCATTTTTTATACTAAGTCGCCCAAATTGGGTAAATATAGTTCCATTTCTCGCATTTCTTGTTGGCATAACGCAATCAAACATATCTACCCCACGATAGATTCCCTCCACTAAATCCTCAGGCGTTCCAACGCCCATTAAATATCTAGGCTTATGTTGTGGCATAAAATCAGTAGTTAGCTCGATAGTATCATACATTATATTTTTTTCCTCGCCCACAGCCAATCCGCCGATGGCAAATCCATCAAATTCACTATCGCAATAATTCATATTAATTAGCTCATTAGCGGAAATTTCTCTTGCCCATTTATCTGTTCCGCCTTGAATGATTGCAAAGATGTTATTATGTGGATTGGAATCTTTATTATTATGATGATGAATTATGGATTGTTTTGCCCATTGACTCGTTCTTTTAATGGATTCTAGGATTCTCTCTTTTGTGTTTGGAAGTGCCACTAAATCATCTAAAATCATCATAATATCGCTATTAAGATTGTATTGAATGTCAAGCACCATTTGCGGAGTAAAGAAATGACTACTCCCATCAATATGGCTTTTAAATGCAATGCCATTTTCATTTGGCTTTCCATTTAAACTAAAAGCTTGGAAGCCACCGCTATCGGTTAAAAAACTACCATTAAAACCGCTAAATTTATGCAAACCGCCTAATTTTTTTATCACAGAATCATTGGGTCGCAAATATAGATGATAGGTATTTGCTAGGATTAGCTTTGTTTTAATTTGTTCTAAATCATTAAAATCTAATCCCTTTACACAAGCTTGTGTTCCTACAGGCATAAAAATAGGTGTTAGAATCGTATTATTTCTTAAGCTTAATACACCAGCTCTTGCTTTATTATCTTTTGCTTCTAATTTCCAAATCATAAGCGGAATTATAACGATTTTAATTTTAGATAAAATAATAATTTTAAAAATAGATTTTAAGGTTAGCAAATGAAACAAGTTTTGATTGTAGCAGAGGGTAAAATAGCTAGGATATTTATAGAAGCTTTGCTTGAGAAGTATTTTAGTAATAATTATTACATCATCGTGTCTAATGATAAAGATATTGTAGAGCTTAGATACCCTACATCATTTAAGATTTATACATTTGACCCACTTGCAGAATTTCGCCTTTCTTCCTTGCTTACACATAATCTACATGATATTTTTGTTATTATGCCAGATTCTAGGCAAAGAGATGAGGTTTGCTCCATCATTCGTAAATTTGCTAAAGATATACCAATAACCATATCTTGCGAATCTAAAGCAGAAGTTAAAGAAAGCCTATTACACGACCCAAATCTAAACACTATTTCAACAAGTTTTATTACAGCAAGAGTGCTAATAAACCAAGTGCCAAATATCCCACTTATAGCACGAGGATTTGGACTAAATAAAGGCGAGATTATGCAGATTAATATCTCATTTGGGAGTGCATATTCGTATATTAGCATTGGCTCAATACAGCAAAAAGGTTGGAAGATTGTTGGAATCTATCGCAAAAATACCTTTTTAGTTGCAAAAGTATCGATGATTATCCAACCAAATGATAGTATTTTGGTTGTTGGAGAGCCCAGAATCTTAAATAATATTTATAAAAAGATTAATTCAAATAAAGGCAATTTCCCAGCACCATTTGGTATTGATATTTATGTTTATATTGATTTTAGGTATTCTAATGATAGGGAGATTAATAATATTATTAATGACGCACTTTGGCTGCATAAAAAAATCAAAAATGAAAAACTTGTAATAAATATCTTAAATCCAAATAATATAGAAAAGCTAAATGAGATTAAGAAAATTGCTAGGAAAGATATTATCATTAATATTGATTATAGTAGAAAAACAGCATCGCAAAAAATAGAAGAGGATTCTAGTCAAAAAATTGGACTTATTATCATAGATTCAAATATGCTTATTTCAAGTAAAAATCGCAGAATCCTATATAAAACCAATACCCCAATCTTAAAAATAGGAAAAGCAACGCGTCTAAAAGACATTAAAAGCACTTTGGTATTATGCTCGTCAAATGCACTTCATATACAAAATATATCCTATGCGATAGTTGATTTTGCTTCACAACTTGATTTGAGTGTAAAACTTTATGAATTTGAGATTGATGGAGAATATAATACGAATCTTGCGACTTATTATCAAAATATAGGCAGAATCTTTAATAAAAAAATCATCATCGAGCAGACAAATACAAAAAACCCTATATTTTGGCTACACCAAAATGATGATAAATTAATACAATTTATCCCGCTTGAGATTGATTTGTTAAAACCTAGAATCTTTTGGCTTTTAAATAAAAATACAGATTGCCTATCACTTAATATAGATAAAAATCCACAGATTCTAATGCCTTTATAAGGATTTTATTAAATAAAAAGTCGTAAAATATTTGTTTAAAAATACATAAAGATATAAAATGACTAAAACAATACAAGTAAATACAAAAGATAGAGATTATAAAGTCCATATCGGGCATATGCCAGAGATTAGCTTTGAGGGAAAAGTTCTTATCGTAACTAATCCAAAGGTTTGTGGGCTTCATATAGAAAAATTACTATCTAATATTAAAGCAAATAGTATTTATATTTGCACAGTTAAAGATGGTGAGCAATACAAGAATCTTCAAAGTATTGAAGAGATTTTAAATAATGCCTTTAATCATAAATTAGATAGAAAATCATTAATTATCGCATTTGGCGGTGGCGTTATCGGCGATATGAGCGGATTTGCAGCTGGAATCTATCAAAGAGGCATTGATTTTATCGTGATTCCAACTACGGTTTTATCGCAAGTTGATGCAAGTGTCGGCGGTAAAACAGGCATTAATAATGCTTTTGGTAAGAATCTAATTGGCTTATTTCACCAACCA
This sequence comes from Helicobacter sp. 16-1353, assembly GCF_003288815.1. Classification (GTDB taxonomy): domain Bacteria; phylum Campylobacterota; class Campylobacteria; order Campylobacterales; family Helicobacteraceae; genus NHYM01. The sequence continues at coordinate 16,267 of NZ_NHYM01000012.1, forward strand.
AAAGCTGTTTATATTGATATTGATTTTTTATCCACTTTGCCAAAGCGAGAATTCAATGCTGGTATTAGTGAGATTATCAAAATGGCAGTGTGCTTTGATGGCGATTTTTTTAATTGGTTAGAAAATGTAGATTTAATCGCTAATAAAAATGATTTAGAATATGCCATTTATCAAAGTATTAAGATAAAGGCTAATATCGTAAGCCAAGATGAAAGGGAAAATGGCATTCGAGCGGGGTTAAATTATGGTCATACCTTTGGACATATTATTGAGTTATTTGGGGATTACTCACTTTATTTGCACGGTGAGGCGGTGAGTTTGGGGATATGTAAAGCAAATAATCTAGCTATAAATCTAGGTAAATTAAGCTTAAATGACGCACAAAGAATTAAAAAGCTATTATCAAAATTCCATCTCCCGATAGATTATAAGGTGGAAAATCCACAAGAATTTTATAGTAAATTTTTCTTAGATAAAAAAAGCCAAAATGATAATCTAAGATTCATTATCCCAAATGGCATTGGTAAGATGGAGATTATAGAGAATCCGCCAAAAGAAATATTATTTAATGCACTTTGTGATGTGGTAGATTCTAGCTACTAAAAGAAGGATAATTTGATACTACATTTTATATTGCTTTTTCTATCGTTTAATATAGTTTTTGCGGATAATCTTATTCAAAATAAGGTGTTTAATTCCCAACAGAAAAATTATTCTACAGAAAATGAATTAGCAGAAATTGATAAATATATAAAGGATAATCCTTGGATTCTTAAATATAAAAATTATAATGAATACAATATAGCATATAATGAGATGATTGAGATTGAAGCAGAATTAGAATATCTCAAAAAACAGCCCAAAACTACAAAAGTAATTAGCAAAATCAATGTATTAGAGCAGAAATACTACACTATAAAACGACAAGAGGAATTACTACATAATTACAAAAATGAGCCATATAAAGAGCTTATAACACCGCAAAATCTTAGCGAGATTCCAAATATTACAAATCCATTTTTAATAACTAGTGGCTTCTCATATATTAAGAATCTAAGGGCACAAATCTCTGTTATTGAGGAGAATCTTAGTAGCTTGGAAAAATTGCTTACTATGCTATATAGAAAAGCAGAAATATTACAAGATGACACAAGTAAAACAAAAGAATTACAAGAAACACAAAATGCCATTAAAGAGCTGGAATCTACGAGTAAAATCCTAAATGTTTATGTGGATATTTTCAAAAAAGATGCTGATAATAATATACAAAAAGTCCAACAAGAGATAAAAGATGAGATTGTAAAGCTATTTTATATTATTCTATCCATAGCGATTATTTCTATTATTTCTTTTATTATAAAGCTACTTTTAAAGATATATACGCAAAGAGGTGATACAACTAAGAGTTATACGATTAATAAACTTGTAAATGTGCTAAATGTAAGCATAATAATATTTATTTTAATCTTTGCATATATCGAAAATGTAACTTATATCGTGGCGATTATCGGTTTTGTTTCTGCTGGTTTAGCGATAGCTATGAAAGATTGGTTTATGTCCTTTTTTGGATATATGGTTATTGTTGGTGGCGGAAGCATAAAGTCTGGAGATAGAATCCGTGTTGTAAAAGATAATACCACTTATGTTGGCGATGTTATAGATATATCGATGCTTAGAATTACACTTTATGAAGATGTTACTTATACCACTTATGCGGAAAATCGCCGAGCTGGAAGAATCATATTTATCCCTAATAATCTTATTTTTACAACTATGATTGCAAATTATTCTCACTCAAATATGAAAACAGTTTGGGACGGCGTAGATATTACTATTACATTCCATAGTAATTACAAAAAAGCCCTTTTTCTTGCTAGTGAAATCGCCAAAAAATATTCGCTTGGCTACACGGAAACCACAAAACGACAGCTAAATAAACTAAAAGTAAATTATTCCTTAAGAGGTATAAATGTAGAGCCAAGAGTTTTTAGCTTTATCGTTCCAAATGGTATAAAAATATCTGTTTGGTTTCAAACAAATTCCTATGCCACATTGATGTTAAATAGTATTATTTCTGGGGCAATAATAGAAGCATTCACAAGTGCCGATGATATTGAAATATCATATCCTACAACAACCGTTATTTCAAAAGATAAATCATTAGGAGATGGTAGTGAAGGTGTTCTTTAAGACTTTTGGTTGTAGAACAAATATCTTTGATACGCAGATTATGATTGCTTCCTTAGAATCCTATGAGATTGTAAAAAATGAGAATGAAGCAGATATTGTCGTGGTAAATTCCTGCACTGTTACAAATGGTGCTGATAAAGATGTCAAAGATTATATATCTAAGATTAGAAAACTTAATAAAAAGATTTTATTTACAGGCTGTGCATTAGATAGCGTAGGTAAAGATATGTTTGCAAAAGGTAGTATATTTGGTGCTTTTGGGCATAGCAAAAAAGAAGAAATCTCTACATTATTGCAAAATAAAACAAGATTCTATTTTGATAATGATTTATCACATCTAGATTCTACAATTATCCATAGATTTATAGGCAAAAGTAGGGCGTTTATTAAGATTCAAGAAGGTTGTAATTTTAAATGTTCCTATTGTGTGATACCGCAAGTGCGGGGTAAATCAAGAAGTTATCAAAAAAACTACATTCTTTCACAAATAAAAATATTAGCAGATAATGGAATTAGTGAAATCGTGCTAAGTGGGACGAATCTAGGTAGTTATGGGAAAGATACAAATGACACTTTGCCAAAACTCCTAATAGATATTTCAAAAATATCCGGGATAAAACGAATTCGATTAGGTAGCTTAGAGCCTTCGCAAATCAACGATGATTTTTTGGAGATTTTGGATTCTAGTTTTTTAGAAAAACATTTGCATATTGCCATTCAACACACAGATAATAAAATGCTTCGCATTATGAATAGAATAAATCGATTTGAAAAAGATTTAATACTATTTGAGAAAATCGCAAAAAAGGGATTCGCACTTGGAAGTGATTTTATTGTGGGGCATCCATTTGAAAGCGATGAGATTTTTAATAATGCTTTTTTACACCTTAAAGCTTTGCCTTTAACGCATATCCATACTTTTATATACTCCCCAAGAGCTAATACAAAATCCGCAAATATGCCCTTAAACATACCAAAAGCAAAAGCTAAAGAGAGATTGCATTTAATAAAATCGCTAATTGCTAGTAAAAATAAGATATTTAGGGAATCCAAAAAGCAATTAAATGTATTAGTTGAGAATAAAAAAGGTAGTTTTTTCTATGGATTAGACCAATTTTTTAATAGAATCCAGATTAAAAGTGATTATGATTTATCCTTAAAATGGTTGCAAATAGATAATTACAAGGTAGGAGAAGGTGTTAATTATGCGGAAATCTAAAAATATTTTTATTATTATTTTTGGGATTATTATAATAGTTTTGCTTAGTTTGGCATTAATAATACGCGATGATACGATTTTAATCGATAAAGATGAATTTGATAAGATTATCACAAGTGATAATATTCGTCGTATTGTTGTTGATGATGGATATATCTATATCAATGCAAATAATGAACGATATAAAATCGCAAGAGATTTAGTTGATTTAAAAAATATTAACAATATCGCCATTGAGGTAGTTAAGCATTCTTCATTAGATAAGATTCTAGGTAATATTGGGATTATCGTTCTTCTTTTGCTTGGTATAGCGGTATTAATAAATGCCTTTTATCGTATTTTTAGACGAGATTCTATCAAAGTGAATTCCCCACAAACGCAAGTAAAATCACATTCAAAAAATGTTATTGATGATGTAAGTTTTGATGTTGCTAATATACAATCAAATATTAAGTTTAATGATATTGCTGGTATCAAGGAAGTAAAAGATGATTTATTGGAGATTATTGATTATCTTAAAAATCCAAGTAAATATCAAGCGATGGGTATTCACCTCCCAAAAGGTGTGCTTTTAGTAGGACCTCCGGGAGTTGGTAAAACGATGATAGCAAAGGCGATTGCAGGTGAAGCGAATGTGCCATTTTTCTATCAAAGTGGAAGTAGCTTTGCACAAATTTATGTAGGAGTTGGTGCAAAAAGAGTGCGAGAACTTTTTTATAAAGCAAAGGCAAGTGCTCCTAGTATTATCTTTATAGATGAGATTGATGCAGTAGGTAGAGCTAGAGGTGGTAATAGGAATGATGAGCGCGAAACCACACTAAATCAGCTTTTAACGGAAATGGATGGTTTTGAGGATAGCAAGGGCGTTATAGTGGTTGGGGCGACAAATAGAATAGAGATTCTAGATTCTGCATTGCTTAGGGCAGGGCGATTTGATAGGAGAATCTATATTGATTTGCCAGATTTCGAGGAGCGAGTAAAGATAATAGAACTTTATCTAAAAGATAAAAATCACTCTGTTAATATAAGCGAGATTGCTAAACAAACTGTTGGTTTTAGTGGTGCGGCAATAGCTTCTTTGGTAAATGAGGCTTCGCTAAATGCTTTGCGTAAAAATGCTAATATTATTACAGATGATGATTTTTATTTATCTCGCGATAGGGTCGCAGGAGGCGTTAAAAAGCAACTTAGTTTTAGCGAAGAGGAAAAAAATATCCTTGCTCTTTATCAAGCCGCAAAAGCTATTAGTGCGTATTGGTGCGATATTGACTTTGATAAAATCTCACTTATTGGCGATGGCATAAAGCAAAGTGATAAAAATATATTTTCAAAAACAGATTTAATAAATAGAATAAAAGTCTCTCTTAGCGGAAATGTTGTCTTAGAGATGAATATTGGAGAGACTTATACAAATTGTATTGAGGACATTAAAACTGCCAAAGAAATAGCAAGAGAAATGAGCGAAAACTATGCTATGAGTGAGCGAATAATTACAGATTTTAACGATATTGAAAAGATTTTAGAGCAAGTGCGAGATGAGCTAAAGGTGTTTTTTACAAGTGCCAAAGGTGCATTAAGAGAGGTGCAGGAAATATTGCTAAAAAATGAAAAAATCACAAAAGAGGAATTACGCGATATTTTCAAAAGGGAGATGTTTATTTGATATTTTTTGGCGGTTTTGGCTTTAATGATGATTATCGTCTTTTTAGCGATATTTTAGAAGCATATAATTTTTTAGATTCTAGTGATTATAGAATTTATGGATTTAGTTTTGGAGCTCAAAAAGCCATTGATTATGCATTAGATTCTAAAAATCGCATAAATGATATTATATTGCTTTCCCCCGCATTTTTTAATAATAAAAATGATACTTTTCGAGAATCTCAACTACTACATTTTAAGAAAAATAAGAATATTTATATGAAATATTTCCTACAAAATATAGGATTTGATAAAAGTATGAATGAGTTTTTAAAAGAGCCTAGTTTTGATGATTTGGAGAGTTTATTATATTATCATTTTAATAAAGAAAGTTTAAGAAAACTCCAAGATAAAGGCATATTAATAATAACATTTTTAGGAGAATTAGATAGGATTATAGATTCTAGTATAGCATTGGATTTTTTTAAAGAATTTGGCATTGTGTATTTTTTAAAAAATACTAATCATTTGCTAAGAAAAGTTAAATAAGGATTATAATGAATATTGATTTACATAATCACACAAAGCGATGTAAGCACGCAGATGGCGAGTGTGAAGAGTATATCCAAGCTGCTATTGTTTGCGGTATCGATATATTTGGTTTTGCTGACCACGCTCCAATGAAATTTGATGAAAGATATAGAATGGATATAGATGAGGTGGAATCTTATATAGATGAAGTATCACATTTAAGGGAAATTTACAAGGACAAGATAGATATAAGAGTTGGTTTTGAGGTGGATTATATACACAAAAAAGAATATTTAATAGAGCCAAAAGTGCTAAATAGCGATGTTGATTATTTAATCGGCTCAGTGCATTTTCTAAATAATTGGGGTTTTGATAATGAGGAGTTTTTAGGTGTTTATAAAAATGTTGATATTAATAAAATATGGATTGAATATCTAGATTCTATAGCGAATATGGCACAAAGCGGATATTTTGACATTGTGGGGCATTTTGATTTATTAAAGATTTTTAATAATAAACCACATAAGGAATTACAAAAATACATCATAAACGCACTAGAATCGATAAAAGATAATAATATGGTTATAGAGATAAATACTGCTGGTTTGCGTAAAATGATAAAGGAAATATATCCAAGTTATGATATTTTACAATTAGTTCATAAGATGGAGATTCCCATTACTTTTAGTAGTGATGCACATAATCCCACTCAAGTTGGTTTTATGAAAGATAGTGCATTGAATCTTGCAAAAAAGATTGGTTTTAATAAGGTTGTATCGTTTAAAAAGCGAGAAAGAGAGATTTATGATTTTTAGATTCTATTTAATTAATATATTATATTAATATATAAAGCTAAAGATTTCCCCATAAGCTAAGATTCCAATAATCAAAATTATTTAAGATTCTAGCTATCTTTAATCTAGAATCTTAATATTAGAAATATTAGAATTTAACTTTATCTATTGTGGCACAAGGGATTATTTTATTTGAAGCAAAAGAATTGTTAATAGAATCCTAAATATTAGATTAATCTATAAAGCTAATAATCTTATAAGATTTCCCTATAAGATTCTAAGATTCTAGTCATCTTTATCTAGAATCTATAAATGTATTTCAATAAATTATCATTTTAAAGAAAAGTTTGAATCTTTATAAATATTTATTTAAAAATTATTTGAAGTGTATATTAAGGGATTAATCCCTTAATATAATAAGATTTAGAATTTAACTTTATCTATTGTGGCACGAGAGATTATTTTATTTGAAATAAAAGAGTTGATAATGGAATCCTATCCTAAATATTAGATTAATCTATAAAGCTAATAATCTTATAAGATTTCCCTATAAGATTCTAAGATTCTAGTCATCGTTATCTAGAATCTATAATATATTTCAATAAACTATCATTTTAAAGAAAAACTAGAATTTTTTAAGATATTTAAGAATTATTTGAAGTGTATATTAAGGGATTAATCCCTTAATATAATAAGATTTAGAATTTAACTGCACCTGTTGTAGCAAGTGGTATTACCCTATTTGAATTACTAGGATAAGAATTTTTTAGATTAGTGCAGAATGTAGAAGTATTACCACTAGCATTTGCTATTTGATTTGGGTCGAATGTCAAATCTCCTGTATTTGTGTCAAGCTGGATAATTGGACCACAAAAATTAGTTACAGCTGAACCACTTCTATTTACATTCCCCAAAGGTCCTAATTGATTCGTTCTAGCTTCCCATCTACCTCTATCCAATCCACCTGTATCTATCATCCAATCAGCCCAGCTTGAGAATCCATCTGGTCGAGCTGCTGTTGGGTCTAGATTCTCCGCGAAAACCCTAGCTGGAATTGCTTTTAAAACACTTGCTATATCACTTCTAGCCATTGCCACTTGTGCATCTGTCCTAGTTGTTACAAATCTAGGCACAGCAACAGCCGCCAAAACCCCTAAGATAACGATAACGAAAACTAATTCAATCATAGAAAAGCCATTTCTTTTATTTTCCATCTTAATCCTTAATATTTAATTCTTTATGATTCTGTATAAAATCTTAAAGTAAACAAATTATAAACTTTTTTTTTTTAATTTTCACTTAATGGTAAGTAGGAATATGGATATAAAGTATTATGTAGGAATTTTATCCTTTAGGGAATCCTAAAGGATAAAATTTATTTGAATGATTGGGCTACCATTTTTCGCCTTAAATATGCGATTTTAGTCTGCAATGGTAGCTCTTTTGGGCAGAAATCTTGACAAGCCATTAGCGACATACAGCCAAAGATTCCATCATCATTTCCTATTAGCTCGTAAAAGTCTGCATCTTCTCGTTTATCGTGTGGGTCAAGCATAAATCTAGCTACACGATTTAGCCCTGCTGCACCGATAAAGTCATCTCTCATAACCTTAGTAGCACACCCAGCCACACAACATCCACACTCAATACATCTATCTAGCTCAAATACCTCATCAGCAACACTTGGCTCAATAGGGTCTTCTAGACTAGCTATGCTTTTTTCTTTTTTAGAGTGTATCCAGCCCTCAACTCGCCTTGTCATTCCCTCAAACCAAACGCCCGTATTCACGGATAAATCCTTAATCAGCTTAAAAGCTGGAAGCGGTGCTAAAGTGATAACGCCATCGGGGAAATCTTTTGTTAATGTTCTACAAGCAAGTTTAGGTTGCCCGTTTATCATCATCGCACAGCTTCCGCAGATTCCCGCTCTACACACGAAATCAAAGTTAAGATTCGGGTCTTGGGTCTCTCTTATGAGATTTAATGCGATAAAAATAGTCATAGAATCTGTTTCTTTGATTTTATATTCCTTAAAATGCGGCTTATAAACAGCACTTTGTGGGTCGTATTTCAATGCTTTTATTGTTATTACTCTCTCACTCATTTATTATCTCCTAATCGTTGGTTTTTAGCTTTATAATATGGTTGTAAATCAAAGTTCATTAATGCTTCTTGGATTTGATACCTATCCTTACCATTTGCTTGCATTTCAGCGGTGATTTTATCCACTTCGGCTTGACGAATGGCACTTTTTGGATTTTCTATTATATTTCCTTTAGCTCCATATCCTCTATACCCCGGTGGGAGTTCCATAGATTCTACATCTAAATCCTCGTATTCAATCGTAGGTGAGTTATCATCTGGATTTTTCCAGCTAGCTAGCGTTCGTTTTAACCAATCTTTATCATCTCTTTTTGGATAATCCTCCCTAGTGTGTGCTCCCCTGCTTTCAGTCCTATTTAATGCACCTTTTGCTACACATAAAGCAAGTTTTAACATTTTAGGCACTCTATAGGCTTCCTCTAGCTCAGGATTACAATGTGTGTGTTTATTGGTTATGCCTATATTTTTACTTCTTTTATATAGTTCTAAAAGCTCGTTATATGCTTCTTGTAATATCTTGCCCTCTCTAAAAACACCTACATCATTATCCATAATATCTTGCATTCTAGATTTGATTTCAAATACATTTTCCTTACCATTTGAATTAATGATTTTTGCTAGGTATTTTTGCTCTGCTTCGATGAATTTTTCTATTGTGCTTGTTTTTATGGTTGTTTTTTTCTTTTCACAATAATCACTAAAATAATCCCCAATAATCATACCCGATACAACCGCTTCGCTAACGGAATTCCCACCAAGTCGATTAAATCCATGTAAATCCCAGCAAGATGCTTCACCTGCGGCAAATAAACCTTTAAGATGAGTTTCTCCTTTATAATTCGTCCTAATGCCACCCATTGAATAATGTTGCATTGGTCGAACAGGAGCCCATTTTTTCGTTACATCAATACCCGCAAAAACCTTGCAAATATCCCAAACATCGCGAAGATTTTTATGGATATGTGCCTCGCCTAATATCGATATATCAAGCCATAAATGGTCGCCATATGGGGATTTTACGCCCTTACCTTTGCGAATATGTTCTAACATACGCCTACTTACGACATCTCTACTCGCCAAGTCCTTTTTCTCTGGCTCATAATCTGGCATAAATCTATATCCATCAACATCTCTTAAAACGCCTCCATCGCCCCTGCAACCCTCAGTTAGTAAGATTCCACTTGGAACTAATGGAGTAGGGTGGAATTGCACGGCTTCCATATTTCCTAATTTGGCAATTCCTGTTTCTAGTGCGACTGCCGCTCCAACCCCTGTGCAAATCACAGCGTTTGTAGTGTTTCTGTAGATTCTGCCATAGCCTCCAGTTGCTATCATCGTGCCTTTTGCGATATACGCACTCAATTTTCCTGTAACTAAATCTCGCACAATCGCCCCAAAACAAACGCCATCTTCATATATAATAGAAACAGCCTCTTTTCTATCGTGTATATCTACATTATATTTTATAGCCTCATTTGCGACGGCATAAAGCATTGAATGCCCTGTAGCATCGGAGGTGTAGCAAGTTCGCCATTTTTTAGTGCCTCCAAAATCCCTTGAATGGATATATCCGTGTCTAAAATCCTCTTCTTCGATTATGGTTTTTTTGGCATTTATTATCGCTTCCCTTTTTCCTTTTTGGATTCTGCTCCACGAAACGCCCCATTGGGCTAATTCCCTAATCGCCTTTGGTGCGGTGGTTACAAACATTCTAGCTACATTTTGGTCGCAACCCCAATCGCTTCCTTTAACTGTGTCCATAAAGTGTAAGTCCTCATTATCGCCATCGCTCATTTTGGAATTCCCAAGACTTGCTTGCATTCCGCCTTGTGCGGCTGCAGAGTGGCTTCGCTTGACTGGGATTAAGCTTAGAACGATGGTATTTAGCCCTCGCTTTTTACACTCGATAGATGACCTAAGCCCGGCTAATCCACCGCCAATTATTAGTGCATCACAATATACTATATTCATAAAATTCCTCCCTCTAATTTTTGTATTCTAAATATGGATAGTTTATATAATCTGTGTTCGCATCCAAACTCAATCCCTTTTTCACATACGCCGCATAGGTTAATAACCCAAGCACGATGAAAAATACGCTTAATGCCACTTTGAATTTTCGAAGTCGGCTTAATGTGATTTGTGGCGTTTTTGCCTCAAACCAGCCCCATTTCACCGCAAGGCGATATAATCCAATTGAGCCGTGAAGTTCCACTGCAAATAATAAGAAAATATATAGAATCCAAAAATGCTGATGCACGAATCTAAAAGATGAACCCACTGGTCCAATGGTCTGTGGCTGAGTCATCATAATATATAAGTGAATGCTTCCTAAGAAAAACATCGCAAATCCTGTGCAAACCTGAATCCCCCATAGCTTTGTATCACTATGATTTATCATATTTTTATGCGTTCTAAAGCGTAAAAATTGTCTATAATTTATTGGGAATTTCCTTGTTGCAAGAAATGCGTGTAAGATAAATATACAAAATACCACAAATGCAATTACTGATACCACTAATGGACAGCCCTCTCCTGTGCTACTTAAAAAACTAAGCTCAAAGAATTTTGTAACCCTATACATAGCCTCTTCGCTAATTAATATTGTAGCTACGAAAAACATATGAAATATCATAAATAATGCTAGAAAAAGCCCCGTTGCACTTTGTAGCCAATCAAGCACAGCAGGCATTCTACTAGCCTTATTTCCCTCAGCTATTCCAGTATAGCTTTCAATGATTTTTTCTTCTAAACCATTTTGCTGCATAATTTCCTCCCTATTTGTTTTGTTTTTGATTAAAGATAAGCTTTAGATTCTATCATTAAAAGGAGTAAAATAAAATATCAGTTGGTCAAAATTAGTTATTTTTTTTCAATATTATCCATAATAGAAATTGTTTTTGATAACCTACTTTTATCAAAATGTGTGTAGATTCTAGAAGTGGCAATGCTAGAATGCCCCAAAGCCTCTTGGACTAGCACCAAATCAAGGCTTTTTTGATACAAAAGCGTAGCAAATGAGTGGCGAAGCATATGAGCACCATTTTTTTCTTTTCTAATTCCAGCAAAGCTTAAGATACTCTCTACATTGCGACTAACATATGCTTGGGTTAATACTTTGTTTTTAAAATTACAAAATAGATATTCACTGCTTAGATTCATCATTTCTTTTTGTATTAGCCAATTTTGTAGTAATTCCTCGATATGTTTTCGCATTATCATTACAACTCTAGGTTTATTGCCCTTGCCCCGCACTTGGATAATATAGTTATTGTCATCTTCGCTAATATCTTTATATTTTATGTTTAATGCCTCAGATACGCGGATTCCTGTATATATTATCGTTTTTATTATTAGCTTATTACGAAATTTAACTTTATTTGAAAATGGGTAAGATTCTATTGCATCAAAAAATCTTACAAGCTCATTTTCATTCATAAATGATGGTAGTTTTTCTCCGCTTTTGCCACGAATATCTCCTATATTTTTCAATTCTATATTAAAAATATAGGATTTCCCATTCTCATCTTCATTTTGTTTATCAATAAAACCAAAAAAACCTATAATAACAATTCTATGATTCTTCTTACTAGCATTACTTAAACTGCTACAGGAAATAGCAATAAAATCCCGCAATATTTCTTCATCAATTTCTTTCATACTAGCAAAACCAAAACTTTGTAGATATGTAAATAGCTTAATTAGTGGATTTGCATAGGTGTTAATCCCGATTAATCCATTATTTCTAACTTCTTTTAGTAAGCATTTTAAGCTTTCTATATCTTTTATGCCACTTCTTAGCTTTTTCATTGTTTGGTTTAAGACTTCTTTATTATTTACATTTCTTGATGATAGCGTCGCTACCTTGCTATGTATAAATCTTTCTATCCAAAATAATAAACTTTCATCAAATGTGTTTTTAAAATCAATGCTATAACGCATAAAACTACCTTTAAGATTCTTTTAATTTTCTAAAATCGATTTTATTATATATAAAGTGAAATAAAAATATAGATTCTAGCACAAGAGCAAAGGGTGTTGATTAACCAATTAAAACTATAATATTTGGATTTATGTATTTAAAAAGTGCGATTATAGAGCAATAAAAGTATTATTTTAGAAACGATTCAAATCCAAGATTCTCCTATCTTTAAGCTTTCCATTTTTGCATAGCAAAGCAATAAAGCTATGATTTTATAGACTTTTTATTAGTTAGTAAAGTGAAATCTATAATATTAAGCAGAATCTATTTTTTAAAAACTATTGGGTTAAATGCTTTGGAGGCGACTAGAATCTCATCGCCGATTTTGTAGTTTTTCGCCTCATTATCCATTGTAATCGTGGCGATAGTGTTATTTATCAAAATTCGCACGATGAAAATTATCCCGCTTTGCTGAATGTCGATGATTTTGGCACTAAAGCTAAACTTCGAGCTTAAGTTCTCACGCCCAAAAATGCTATTTATATCGCCGTCATTGGTGATTTTGCCATTTTCGATATGCAAGATTCGATTTGAGAGCTTGAAAATCTCGCTAATATCGTGGCTAACTAGAATCGTAGTAAGCCCAAAGTGCCTGTGGAGCTTGATAATCTCCTCTTGCAAGACAAATCGCATATCATTATCCAACGCACTCAATGGCTCATCAAGGAGCAGGATTCTACTCTCATACACTAAGGCACGAGCGAGTGCCACACGCTGTTTCTGCCCGCCGGAAAGTTCACTTGGATTCCTAAACTTTAAAAAATTTAGCTCCATAATCTCTAAAATCTCATCGACCTTGTGAAGTTCGCTTTTATCCTTTAGCCCAAAGCAGAGATTTTTATAGACATTTAAATGCGGGAAAAGTGCGTAATCTTGGAATACAAAGCCGATTTTTCGCTTTTGTGGTGGGAGATTTATCCTTTTATTTTTGCTAAACCACACTTCGCCATTTACGATTATTTCGCCCTCTTTTGGGGAATCTAGTCCACTTAAGATTCGTAAAATCGTAGTTTTCCCAGCTCCACTTTTCCCAAAAATGCTTATAAACTCGCCTTTTTGAATTTCGGTATTTACCTCTAAGAGCATCTCGCCATTTGCCCCATTTAGGGGCTTTTTAATATCTAGTTTTATCATTTTAGGCAACTTTAAAATATTTTTTATTAATGTAGAAAATCGCTAATAACAGCACGAAAGTAACCATAAACAGGCTAAAGGAATATTGATGAGCTAGGCTCGTATTTAGCGTCTCAACCTCGTCATAAATAGCGATACTTGCCACGCGAGTAACCCCCGGAATATTCCCGCCAATCATCATCACCACGCCAAATTCGCCGATTGTGTGAACGAAGCTTGTGATTGCCCCAAGCAAGAGATTTGACTTGATATTTGGCAACAGCACGAAAAATAATGTATAGATTTTGCTTTTGCCAAGCGTGTAACTCGCCTCTTTTAGGGACTTTGGAAGTAATAAAAAGCCGTCTTTTATGGGGTTTACCATAAAGGGGAGTGAGAAAATGATACTTGCGACGATTATCCCCTCGAAGCTAAAAACTAGTTTTAGATTGAAGTTGTCCATTAGCCACTTCCCGATGAAGTTTGTCGGCGAGAAGGTTACAAGGAGGTAGAATCCAAGCACGGAGGGTGGTAGGACTAGTGGCATCCACACCAACACTTCGATAATTATCATAAATGCTTTTTTGTAGTAGGCTAGGAAGTAGCCAAGTAAAATGCCGATAGGTAAGAGAACTATGGTCGTTATAATGGCGACTTTGAAAGTCAAAGCCATTGTTTGTAAAAAATCTGCTTCCAAAACTGAAGTCCTTAAAGTTTGTAAAAAATGATAGCCAAAAAGATGGCTTTTGGTGCGATAACACCCCATTAAGAATCTTTATAAAAAATGCATATGGAATTTTATAAAGATTCTATGAGTTGTAAAGCCCAGCACCAAAGGGCGGAGGCAAAATAAACATTTTTAAAAATCTAAATTTTTAGAATCTCCTAAGATTCTGCCCTAGAATCTAAGATTTTTTAAGAATCTATTTCGTAATTTCTAGCATTACCTCATTTGATTTCACAAACCACGCAAATTCCTCCCCAACTTCAAGTCCCAAATACTCACTTGCCTCTTTTGTGATTAGCGAAGTTATGGTGTATTTCCCAAATTCAAAATAGATTCGTGCAAAAATCTCATCAAATTCGATATTTTGGATTGTGGAAATAAAGCGATTTCTAGCACTTATTTTCTCACATTCTCTCGCACACACCATAACCTCACTTTCTTTAAACAGCAGATTCACACTCATTCCTATTTTAAACCGCTCATCAAAATCAAGCATTAAAACGCTAAAGATTTGAGCCTTATTTTCAGTATTTGCGACTTTTAATAACGCGACATTGTTGCTTATTTTTACGCTTTCTATTACGCCACGAATGCTATTCATAAATTCTGCCTTAAAAAATAAATTCCGTGCATTAGCACCAAAATAGGGGCGGTGGGCGGGAAAAGGAAGTTTCCTGTCATAGATAAAATCAAAGGCGAAGCCCACCACAAATAAAATACTTTGAGAATCTAAAAAATCTTTTTTTAGACAAATCTATTTCATCATTACGCTTTAGATTCCGCCAACTTGAGCATTTTGGTGAATCTAAAATTTCCAAAGATTTCGTATATTCCAACATTTCAGTTCAAGGGGGACAAGGGGGGGCTTAAATGATGAATTTGCCAAAGGCAAAACACGGTTTCTAGTAAAACGAGCGGAGCGAAGTTTCCTGTAAAAGCGAAGTTCGCTCTCCATACCTATTTTTGACCCACAAAACGAAGCTTTAGCCTCGTTTCCTGCCAACCCCATGACGACGCTTCTTTCGGCGTCCGTGCTAATGCACGGAGATTTGAGAAGTTTGTTTGGAATCTTAAAAATTAAATTTTTAAGATTCTGTATTGAATTTGGATAAGTTTTAGTAAACCCCTTACGGCTTACTATACCCATAAGTTGCAAAAATTTCTTGGGCTTTTGGGCTTAGGATAAAGTCCTTGAAATCTTTTGCAAGTTTGGAATCCTTGCCGTATTTTGTGATTACCATTGCTTGTAGAATCGGCTTATAAGTCGCCTCATCAACTACCAAATAATTCGCCTCTTTGTCCTTGATAACCATAGAAAGCGCGCTAAATCCCACTTCACTTCCGCCAGATTTGACATATTGTGTGGCTTGACCGATAGATTCCCCTAGCACGATTTTAGGCTGCACGGAATCCCATAGCTTGGCACTCTCCAGCGACTGCTGTGCGGCTACGCCATAAGGAGCGAGTTTTGGATTTGGTAATGCGATATGCTTGATTTTAGAATCTTTTAGAATATTTAGAGAATCTATTTTTAGATTCTTATCAATGCTAAATAGCACAAGCTTTCCTTTTACATAGTTTACTGGGGCTTCTGCGGCTCCATTATCCTTATAAAGTCGCTCTGGATAGCTTGTATCTGCTGCGATAAATAGCTGTGCTGGAGCACCATTTATAATTTGATTATAAGCCTTACCAGAGGCAATATAGCTTGTGTCGATTTTATCTCCCGGGCGAGTTTTTAGAAACTCTGTTTTTATATCTTCAAGCACATATTTTAAACTAGCTGCTGCTAAAACCATAATATCTTCTGCCTTTAGATTCACAAATAAAGCCAAAAGCAATAAAACTGCTACACTTTTTTTCATTTACTTTCCTTTCATTTAAGATTTTAGAATCAATATTTCAAAATGCGAAATATTTGAAATTATATAATTAAAAGCTTAAAATAAAAATTATGTATAAACTATGAATATTTTATTAACTATAAATTAAAATTATTATAAAATACGAGCTTAAATGCTTTTAAAATAATGCATTAATATAATAAAGGAGTGTTTGTGAAAAAAATAAAATTAGGTTCTACTCTATGTGTTAGTATTTTTGCTGCTTCAAGTTTGGTTAATTTGAGTGCGGCAGATATAACGATAGATAGTTATGGGTATTTGGGTGCGATGTATAATCACGAGTTTCAAGGCAATAAAGATTCTACAATAGGATTAACAGCTAGAGCTGGAGCTACATTTAGCTTTGAGAATGGCTTGGCATTTGGGCTTGGAGCAGCTGGTGCGTGGGCGGCTTATGATAAAAATAGTGGCAATCTCGCTGGTGTAAATTCTGGTGTAAATAATGCCTTTCTAAGCTCTCAATATCCAAATACAGGTGATGTTTCTGAGGCATTTATCAAATACACAAGCCAACAATGGGAACTTGCAGTTGGGCGATATGTAGCGGATTTCTTGGATTTTGATTGGTTGGCGGGGCATACACAAGGAATTGGTTTTAAATATAATGATTTAGGGCTTAAAAATCTTGACCTTTGGCTTACATATTTCAATTCTGTAATGATTACAGGTTATCAACCGGGGCGAATCGCTTCTGAACTAGGGACATTTTACTCCTATCATCCGGGTGGTAGAAATGCTATCATAGGACAACACGGCGGGAATATTATCGCTGGTGGTGTGAATCTACAACTTGGTAAGTTTACAATCGACCCATTTTTGCTAATCAATACTAGCTTAGCTGGGACAGATGATATGTTATTTCAAGTTGGGCTTAAGTTTGGCTTTGCAACACCGATTGCAAAAGATTGGCTATCTACTACTTTAGTTAGAGCGATGTTCCAATATGCAAATCAGCAAGTCGCCACAACTACGCAACCAGCAAAAATAAATACTATGTTTTTAACAGGCGATGTAAGGAATCCAGATGATGTTGGATTTTTAATTTGGGCTGACCAAGAGTTTAAATATCAAAATTGGGTTAAATTTGGCGTTGGGCTATATTTCGTCGGCGGACAGGGAATCTACCACATCAATGATAATTCAAGATTCTACGGCTCATGGGTAAATGCCTTTGGGTATAATTACTTTGGACAAGATATGTTCTCAGCATATGCATTTGGCTCATTTGAATTGATAGATAATAAATTATCCATAGATGCATTATTTGCTGGTGGGGATTTTACGGAGTTTTCAGCAGTGGTAAAATATCGAGTTTGGCAACAAAGCTCAATGAAAGCCGATATTGGAGCTGGATATGTGCATAATGAGTTTAAAGAAGGCGGTATCTCGCAATATAAAGGCGGACATTTTCTGTTATTTGCAAAATTATCATATTAATTTTTAGGGATTTTATAGAGTTTTCTCTATAAATCCTAATCTTTTCTACTTTATTTAATCTCATAAAATTTATTTTAATTAGCTTTTATATTGTTAAATATAAGAAAATATTAAAATTTAATTGCTAGTAGTGTAAAACTAGCTGGGATTCCCCGTTTTTGATATATTTCATATTAGAATCTAATTAAAAAAATTAATATAAAAAATTGATTATTATTCCCAAATTATAAAAATGTAGTGGTATAAAACTAGCTGGATTTCCCAGCCTTAATAAACTTCTCAATAAATTTAATATTAAAAATTAATTGCTAGTAGTGTAAACCAGCTGGGTTTCCCCAGTCTTAATATATTTATTAGAATCCAAGAAAAATCCTTGAAAATCTAGAATCCAATTAAGAAAATGTAATATAAAAATAGATTTTCTAGAATCTACAATTATTCATTAAAAGTTATTCTTCCCAAATTATGAAAATGCAATGTAAACCGGTTGGGTTTCCCCAGCCTTAATATATTTATTAGAATCCAAGAAAAATCCTTGAAAATCTAGAATCCAATTAAGAAAATGTAATATAAAAATTTAATCGTTATTATTCTTAAAATTATGAAAATGCAGTGTAAACCGGCTGGGTTTCCCCAGCCTCGATAAATTTAATAAAAGGAGTATCAAATTACCAGTGGCAGGGAGCTAGTATATTTGCAATACTATTAACACCTAGAACTCCCATATATTTTTCCTTATATTTTACTATATTTTTGTGGCAGAGAAGCATAGAAAAGAAAAGAGCTAAAAATATTTTAGTAATTATAAGATATTTGTAAGAATATTGTTTAAAATATTAACGGGATTAATCCCGTTAATATGTAGATATTAGAGAATCTTAGAATTTAACCGCACCTGTTGTAGCAAGAGGTATGATTCTATTTGAGTTGCTTGGATAAGAATTTTTTAGATTATCACATAGCACTTTGCCTGTTCCATCAGCAGGAGCAGCAATCTTAGATGGGTCAAATATTAAGTCTCCATTTGTTGTTTGGAGTTGGATATAAGTGCCGGTGCAAGGTTTTTTATTCCCACTAGAATCTGTTTGAGCTATAACTTGCAATTCATTATCATTTGCTTGCCATCTACCTCTATCTAGTCCACCTGTATCTATCATCCATTCTCCCCAATTTGAAAACCCTGTTGGAGCGGATGCTGTTGGGTCTAGGTTTTCAGCAAATACTCTAGCTGGAATTGCTTTCAATGTGGAGGCGATGTCGCTTCTAAACATTGCTACTTGCGCATCTGTCCTTGTAGTTACGAATCTAGGAACGGCAACTGCGGCTAAAACTCCTAAGATAACGATAACAAATACTAACTCAATCATTGAGAAACCATTTCTTTTTATATTCTGCATGTTTAATCCTTAATATTGAATTCTTTAGTAGATTCTAAACAAATAAGTAAATAAATAGTAAATGGAACTATTTAGATTATATTATGCTCGAAATCTATTAAAGTTAATAGATTATAAACATTTTTTTTTTTAATTTTTACTTAAAAGTTAGAAAATAGATTGTTTATTTTAGATTTATTTTTCAAATTTATTTATTAATGTTTTATTAACCAATAAATTTTAGTAGATTTGCGATATTGTTTAAGATATTTTTAAGGCGTAAACAAAATATCAATGAATATATTATTTATTGCTTCTTATGAGATTTGCGATATTATTTGCGATTATTTCGTGTCCCTCGACATTTGGGTGAATTTGGTCTATTTTTAGATTAATATCTTTTAGGATTCTTGGCATTGCTTTATCTTCTACTAATATATTATATTTACTAGCAATATCTGTGTATATATTTGAGATTCCGCCAACTACACTACCCAAAACACCGCTTGGCACACCAAGTAAGACGATGCAATCTGTATATTTTTTTGTTGTTTTGACTATTATGTCAAGATTTCTTTTTATGGAATCCTTATCTCCATTTCTTAAAAAATCATTTCCACCGATTGATATTATAACTGCAGAAATACTTGGGGTAGTTTTTAGCTCATTGTCGATTCGCCCCATAAGTTGGCTTGTTATCTCCCCATCAATACCTTTTTTGATAGGATTTTTACCTAATAATAGAGCTGTTTTTACAGCAAAGCTATTTTCCTCGCTCACACCAAAGCCATTTGCCAAGCTATCGCCTATGGTGATTATATTTCTATTATTTAATTTGCAGATATGTTGATTTTTAGAAGTAGGGGTTTTAAGGTAAATCAATCCCCCCACTATAATAAGGACAGCTAAGAGCAGGTATTTCAATAGGAGTTAATCCCTTTGATTGCGTAAAAATGCTGGATAATCCAAGTCTTGCACATCTTGATTGTCAAATAAGCTCTCAGGTAATCCACTAACTTTTTTTAATGCGACAGATGAGCTGTTTTTCATTGGTTTCATTGTTATATTTGCATTATTGGATTCTGGATTTATATCTTTATTTAATATTTCTTTTTCAAATCCTGTTACAACTAATGTTACTTTTACTTGATTAGGTGCCATTTCATTATTAAACGCCCATGCTGTTTTAAACCAAGCATTAGGGTCTATTTGTTGCTCTACTACTTCTCCTGCGTCATTAAGCATACTAATTGGATATTGGTCGTTTACTTCAAAATATACAATAGCACCTTTAGCACCTTTTATGCTTATATTATCTAAAAGTGGAGATTCTATCGCTTCTCTAACAGCCTCCATAGCAGAATCCTCTCCATCTTTATCACCAATACCAATTAATGCTAAACCTTTAAACTCCATAACCTTAGCCAAATCCGCATAATCCGCATTTAAACCACCATTACTATCATTTAATATTATTGATGAGATTCCATTTACGGCTTGAGATAGGACATTATCGACTAATTTTAAGCTATCTTTCATTCCTAAGGCTTTACTAACTGTTGCAAGTAGCTTTTCATTTGGTATTACTATTATAGAATCAACTTCCTCTTTAAGCTCCCTTAAGCCATCTTCAGCGACTCTTTCTCTTTGTTTGCCCTCAAATTTAAAAGGTTTGGTTACTACGGCTATCGTGAGAGCTCCTATTTCTTTAGCGGCTCTTGCTATTATAGGTGTTGCTCCTGTCCCTGTGCCACCACCAAGTCCAGTTGCAACGAAAACGATATTAGAATCTTTAAATGACTCTTTTATTATTTCATAGCTTTCTTCAGCACTTTTTCTCCCGATTTCAGGCATCATTCCTGCACCAAGACCTTTTGTTGTTTTTTCACCAAGCTGAATCTTACTATGAGATTCTATAGTATTTAGGTGTTGGGCATCTGTATTTAGTGCTATTAAATTAATGCTTTTATGAACACCGTGTGTGCTTAGATGATTTATCGTATTACTTCCACCGCCTCCAACACCAGCAACGGTAATTTTTATTTCGTTTGTTTGTTGCAATTCTTCGATATTTATTTCCATAACCTTTCCTTACTCCTTTAGAATAGCTCTTTTAGCCATTTCATAAATTTATCTCCAGTTTTATTTTTTCCTTTATCTAGCTTGATTTCTATATTATTTTTTTCATTTTTATTCTCTTCGTTTTTTGACATTACCAAATCTGTCAAATCACTTTCCTTATCATTCAAATCGGATAAATTTGAGTTTTCAGGAGATTTATTTTGATTGTATTTTAATTTTTTATTAGAATCTAGCTCATAATTTGTATATTTTCCAGAACCATAAAGTATTAGACCTATTACCGTTGCATATGCTGGGTCTTTTAGAGAATCAAATGAGCCGTTTATCTCCTTTGGATTTGCTATTCTTACGGGGAGATTTTTAAATACATTGGAAGTTAATTCTCTTAAGCCTTTCATATATGCCATTCCACCAGTGATAACAATACCAGCTCCTAGATTATTTCTTAGCTCACTCACTTCGATTGCATTTTCAATCATTTGTAATGTCTCTAAAACACGAGAAACCACCACTCCGTGTAAAATTTCCAATGATACTTCTCTTCTTTCGTCAGTGCCTATTGTCGGTATATCAAGTGTGTATGTTATCTCTTCTGGGGTTAAGTCAAATAAAGTGCCAAAGTCAATTTTTATCTTTTCTGCTGCTGCTGGAGTGGTGCTAAGAACCATAACAATATCTTGAGTAACATGCCCAGAGCCCACTCCTAAAAAATAATTATATCTCATAGAGTTTCCAGAATGTATCATAATATCGCAACTACTAGCACCCATATCAATACAGGCAACACCTAATTCTTTTTCATCATTTGTTAAAACAGCAATCGATGAAGCATAAGCACTTAAAACTATTTCACTTACTTCAATCCCTGCATTTCTAACTGCTTTTTTAAGATTCTCCAATCCGCTTTTTTGTGCTGTTACTATATGGACAGATACTTCAAGCCTTGTTCCGCTCATACCAAATGGGTCATCTATATATTCCCTGCCATCTACCTTAAATAAATATGGTAAAACATGTAATACTTCGTGATTATTGGGAATATTTGCATTATATAGGGCTGTTTGCATAACCCTATTTATTTCTTGGATTCCTATGTCATTATGCGGATTATTTATTATTCCTGTGCTATTTATGCTTTTTGTATAAGCTCCGGATATTGATATTATCGCTTGAGATATATTTGTTCCAGCGATTCTTTTTGCATCATTTACAGATTCTTTTATCGACCTACTAGCTTGTTCTATATTTACTATTGCACCTTTTCTAACTCCCTTTGCAGGTTGAACCCCCATACCTATGATGTGTGGATTCCCGGATTTTATTTCTGCAATCAAAGAACATATTTTTGAAGAACCTATGTCAATGCCTAGGATTACTTGTTCCAACTTATGAATCCTTTCTTAGATTATTTGTTATTTTATATGTATTAGCTAAAAAATCAAGAATAGTTTGCTCTAAAAATACAGATTTTATATTATTCAACACTCCTGAAGTTAAAGAATCTTTTAGCATTTTTTGTTCCATAATCTTATATAAAATCGCCTTATTACCTACAATCAAATAATCATTTTGTTTATCTGTGTTAAAAACTTTCGTTAATAATTGCTGTTTTTCAAAATCAGCAAGCCCCGGAATCGGCTTTGTATCATCTATAGAAAAATATCCAATATCAACGCCTTTAAATAGATTGATTCTAGATTCTACATATTTTTTAAATGCTTCTTGTTTTGCTATAGGATAATAATCTTCCATAATCTTACTTTTTGCGTCTTTAAAGCTTTGTATCGTTTGTGGAATCTTTTTTATAACCTTTATTGTAATAAATACATCATCATCTAAAATAGGCTTTATTATATCCCCATCTTTCGCAGAATTCAATGCTTGTAATATATCATCATTTATATCATTTTCATTTATAGTTTTTTTATTTCCCTCTATCTTGCTATCTTTAAAATCAACATATGATTTAAGTGCAACTTTTTGGGCTTCTCTTTTTTGGAAATCTTTTATTAATGTGTCTTTTATAGTATCAAATTCAGCTATAACTCCATCTGTTGCATAATTTGCCTTATTTTCATCATAATAGTTTTTTAATTCTTCTTGGTTTGGTTGTATATCATCTAGTTTTGCTTCTATAATCTCAACCTCAAATTCTTTTTGCGTTTTATATGAATCCTTGTGATTTTCGTAAAATTCTTCTAATTCTTTATCTGTTATATTAACTTTGATTTGATTATCTGTTACTATCTGTATAAAAAGCCTATCTTGTAGATTTATAGGCAATGATAGAATCTCTTTTTCAAATGGTGTTACAATGCTAGGAAATATTTCTAGTATTTTTTGTATCATTAAATCTTTTTTAATGCTTTCCTCAAAAACAGCAGGCTTTAGTCTATTTTGCTTTAAAATCTCTTTATATAAACTAGCATCAAAAACGCCATCTTTTTTAAAATCTGCAATGTCTTGTATCTCTTTGGCAATATCCTCATCACTTATTCGTATTCCAGAATCTAGTGCAAAATTTTCTAATAATGCCTTATCTATGAGTCTTTTTATCGTAATATCTTCTAAACCAAGTAGTTTTGCTTGCTCATTATCAAGTGGTTTTCCCATCAAGGCAGTGTATTGTTCATTGTATTGTCTGTATAAGATTTGATATTCTCTATTAAAATCATCAACACTTATTGAAATATCACCAACTTTCGCAACGCTAGAAGATGATGAAGAAAAATTATATGCACCCCAGCCAACCATACCAGCGGCAATAAATGCTATAGTGCTTATCCAGATTGTGATAATTAAGTATTTTTTGTGTTTTTGCATCCAAGTAATCATAATATGTGCTGTTCCTATATAAATTAAGCTAAATTCTAGCAAAAAGAGTATAATTTTGCGATTATAGCACAAAATTATTTTTAATAAAAATATAAGGTTTTATTTATGAATGCTAAAACTTTATTGCAAGATGATTTAAGATATATTTGGCATCCTTGCACTCAAATGAAAGATATGGATAATTTTCCTATTTTACCGATAAAATCTGGAAAAGGAGTGTATCTCTATGATTTTGATGATAATAAATATATTGATTGTATTAGCTCGTGGTGGGTAAATATTTTCGGGCATAATAATTCCTACATCAATGCAAGATTAAAAGAGCAAATTGACATATTAGAGCATATTATTTTCGCTGGATACACGCACGAGGGGATAGTTCGATTATCAAAACGATTAATTTCAGCATTACCAAATAAACTTGATAAATGTTTTTACGCCGATAATGGAAGCTCTGCTGTGGAGATAGCATTAAAAATGAGTCATCATCTAAATCTTTTGCAAGGTAAAAATAAAAGTATTTTTTTATCACTTCAAAATTCTTATCACGGCGAGACTATAGGGGCTTTGAGTGTTTGTGATATTGGAATCTACAAGCAAACTTATAAAAATATTTTAATATCAAATATGCAAACTCCTATTCCAAAAGATTCCACTAGGGATTCTATTAATATTGCTTTAAATGAGCTAGATTCTATATTACAAAAACATAGCAATAGTATTTGTGCGTTTATATTAGAACCATTAGTTCAGTGTGCAGGGGGAATGAATATATACCCAAAAGAGTTTGTAAAAGAGGCTTCTAAAATGTGCAAAGAGGCTGGAATCTATGTTATTTTTGATGAAATTGCAGTTGGTTTTGGGCGAAGTGGAGAGATGTTTGCATTAGAAGAATGTGAATCTACACCCGATTTTTTATGCTTATCAAAAGGTATTACAGGTGGATATTTGCCTTTATCTGTCGTTGTTGTTAGCGATGATACTTATGATGCTTTTTATGGGGATTATAATAAATCTTTTTTGCATTCTCATAGTTATAATGGCAATCCACTTGCCGTTGCTTGTGCAAATGCTACATTTGATATTTTTGAAAACAATAATATTATAGAAAATAATAGAATGCTAAGTGATTTTATTTTTGATAAATTTTGTGAATTAAGTGAGTTTAGCATAGTTTCAAATATTCGTAGAAAAGGTATGATTTTCGCCTTTGATTTAGATGTAAAATATGATAGAAGTTTTAGCTTAAGATTTGCGAATCTAGCACTAAAAGAGGGGCTAATTATCCGTCCATTGGGTAATGTAGTTTATTTTATGCCACCATATGTGATTACAAAAGAAGAGGTTATTTTTGTTATTAATGCACTTAAAAATATCATCAAAACTTTAGGCAAATAGATTTGCGACTAAAATTTTATATCAAATTTTAAGTATATTTTTTATAAGATTTCGAATCTTTATTGTTTGTTTTTATTGCTCTATTGTGAATGTAAAATAATTATAAATTTAAGCTTAAGGTATAAAATGCAGGATATTCAGCCACATAATATTAGAAAAAATAGAATTTTAGTTAAATTTTCCGGTGAAGCACTAGCTGGTAAAAATGGATTTGGTATAGAAATTGACATCTTGCGATATATCGCAAAGGAAATTAAGCTCTTAGTTGATAATGATATTGAGGTTTGTATTGTTATTGGCGGAGGGAATATTATACGCGGTGTGAGTGCAAGTGAGGGCGGGATTATCCGCCGAACAAGTGGCGATTATATGGGAATGTTAGCAACTGTTATTAATGCAGTGGCTATGCAAGAGGCATTAGAGCATTTTGGCGTTGATGTGCGGGTGCAAAGTGCCATTGAGATTCAAGAAATCTGCGAGACTTATATCTATCGTAGGGCTATACGACATATTCAAAAAGGTCGCGTTGTGATTTTTGCAGCTGGGACTGGGAATCCATTCTTTACTACAGATACAGCAGCCACACTTAGGGCGATTGAGATTGCCGCAGATGTGATTGTAAAGGCAACGAAAGTCGATGGCGTTTATGACAAAGACCCAAATAAATTCGAAGATGCTACCCGCCTTGATAGCCTTTCATACGACCAAGCCCTAAAGGATAATATTAAGGTTATGGACGATACGGCAATTGCATTAGCAAAAGATAATAATCTGCCGATAATTGTTTGCAATATGTTTAAGCCAAGCAATCTTTTAGAAATTATTAAGTATCAAAAAGGTATTTATTCAATAGTTAATAACCAAGATTAGGAGATTTATTTATGGAAAGAATTGAAGAAGTTTTAGAAAAAGCTTTAGAAAAAGTTGATAATGATAGATATAAACTATCTTGCTTTGTTTTTAGTAGAGTAAAAGAGTTAGGCGAAGGTGCAACTCCTCTTGTAAATATGGATGTAACACAATATAAATTGACAGATATTGCATTAAAAGAGATAGCTGAAGGCAAGATTTTTATAGATAGAATTGATACTATAGATTAATCCTAAAAGTTAGGATAGAGATTGGGTTATGAATCTATTTTCTTCATTAAATGATATTGACACCATTGACAAAGCCACCGATAGATTAGAAAATATACTATTCTATTCGATGAGTCCAAAGGTTAGGAATGCCCTAAATGCCTGCATTGCCGCACACGAAGGACAGGTTCGAAAAAGTGGGATTCCATATGCCATACACCCCATTTTAGTTTCGTGCATTGTGGCGTATTATGGTGGGGAAGAATCTATGATTTGTGCGGCTCTTTTACACGATGTGGTTGAAGATACGGATTATGATATTGATTGGATTGAGAGCGAGTTTGGCGATGATGTAGCAAGTTTGGTGGATTCCCTAACTAAAATCGTTGATATACGAAAAGAGGAGATTCCCTCCTCCAGCGATACGAATGAAAAGCTCGTAGCCTCCGCCCTATCGTTTCGTAAAATGCTAATTGCCTCGATTAAAGATATTCGTGCACTTGTGATAAAAATCAGCGATAGAATGCATAATATGCTAACTCTAGATGTTCTCCCAGAGCATAAACAACGGAGAATCTCCGAAGAAACGCTCGTAGTTTACGCCCCAATTGCTCATAGACTTGGAATCTCATCGATAAAAAACGAGCTTGAAGACAAGAGCTTTTATTATATTTTTCGCGATGATTACAATAGGATTAATTCTTATTTAGATTCTCATCGCCAAGATTTGGTTTTAAAGCTAAATAATTTCATCGCTAAGGTTTCATCAATACTTATGCAAAATGGCTTTATGGAATCTGATTTTAGGATTGAAAGTCGTATAAAGCGACCTTATTCCATATTTCTAAAAATGCAAAAAAAGGGCGTTAGCATTGATGAGATTCTGGACTTACTAGCTATTAGAATTATCGTAAATAAGGATATTGACTGCTATAAGGCTTTAGGGATAATCCATCTAAATCTAAAGCCGATAATTTCAAGATTCAAGGACTATATTGCACTCCCAAAGGAAAATGGCTATCAAACGATTCACACCACCGTTTTTGATGAATCCTCTATTTTTGAAGTGCAGATTCGCACCATTAAGATGCATAATTCCGCGGAGTTTGGCGTAGCAGCACATTGGAAATATAAAAATACTGGAATTGTCCCATCAATGGATTGGCTTAGCAATCTCCAATACCAAGATAATAATATTGAGGAGTTTTATGAACTCGCTAAAAATGATTTGTATAGAGAGGATATTGTTGTATTTTCCCCAGCAGGTGATACCTATACGCTTCCGGTGGGTGCGGTGGCACTAGACTTCGCATATGCGGTGCATACGGAATTAGGGAGCTACGCCAAAGAGGCATATATCAATAATCAAAAATCCTCGCTTCTTACGACTTTAAAAAGTGGCGATATTGTGCGGATTATTCGTGGTAATCATTTAGAGCCAAAATGCACTTGGATTGATGCGGTAAAAACCTCGAGGGCAAAAAGTAATCTAAAACTTCAATGTGCCCAAAAGCTAAGGGAAATCGAGCAGAAATCTGCCATAAATATCCTTTCTACGATATTTTTCGACCATAATCTAAATGTAGTTGAGGGCTTTGTAAAAGAAAATAATCTCCTTTCTTCTATCTCAAAATGCACGAAAGATTTGGATTTTCTAATCGATGTGAAAAATCGCATTAAAAATAATCTTAAAAATAATGTAAATTTCCTATCCAAAATTCGCCTAGATAGATTAAAGCTAAAAAAGCAGGAGTTTAATAATCTAATTATTTATTCCAATCACACGATTTCTGAGACGCTTTTTGATTATTGTTGCCACCCAAAGCATAATGATGAGGTTTTGGCGATTAAGAATGGCTCTAAGGTCTTTATCCACCACAAGCTTTGCGAGCGAGCGGGACTAGAGGTAAATAATGGGGCTAGAATGGTGTATGTGGATTGGAAAGAGGATAGTGCAAACTCATATAAAGTAATAGTGGGATTGGAGGATAGAAAGGGAACTTTGGCTACTTTCCTATCCACTCTTGCAAAATATGATTGCAATGTAACTGGAATCTCCTATAGTGGGTATAAAAATCAGTTTATGACGACTTGTGAGATTGTATTTGAAAGCACCACAAATGATATAAAAACATTGCGGAATCTGCTCTCAAAAAAATATAAAATAATTGATTTTTTTAGCCTAAAAGACGCATATACACAATAAATTTTAAGAAAGGGGAAAGCGTGGAATCTAAGATAATTGAAGCAATGAGCGAGATAGAACGAGGCTCTAGCGAGATAATTGGACTAGATTATATTAAAAGCTTGGTTGAAAGATTCTTTAAAACTGGGCAGAGATTTATAGTAAAGGCTGGATTCGACCCGACTGCGCCGGATTTGCATTTGGGGCATAGTGTGCTTTTATCCAAACTTGCGACTTTAGAGCGATATGGCGGGGAGATAAAGTTTTTAATTGGCGACTTTACGGCGATGATTGGCGACCCAAGTGGCAAAAGTGAAACAAGGAAAATCCTAAGCCGCGAAGAGGTGCTAAAAAACGCCCAAACTTATAAAGAGCAGGTTGGCAAGATTCTTGGGAGTAGCAAGTTTGAGATTTGCTTTAACTCCACTTGGCTTAGCAAATTAGGTAGCGAGGGAATGCTACAATTAACTTCAAAATTCTCCGTTGCACGAATGCTAGAGCGAGATGACTTCGCCAAAAGGCATAAGGAAAATCTCCCAATAAGCATTGTGGAGTTTATGTATCCGCTTTTGCAAGGCTATGATAGTGTGGCTATGGAGTGCGACATCGAGTGTGGCGGAAACGACCAAAAGTTTAATTTGCTAGTTGGGCGAAGTATGCAACGCTCTTATGGGCTTTCTAAGGAGCAATCCGTGCTTATGATGCCACTTTTAGAGGGGCTTGATGGCGTGGCTAAGATGAGTAAGTCGCTTGGGAATTACATCGGCATTACTGATGAGCCAAATGAGATGTATGCTAAGATTCTAAGCATTTCGGATTCTATGATGTGGCGGTATTATGAGCTTTTAAGTGGCATTAGTCTAAAGGAATTAAAGGCGTTAAGAGAGGGCGTGGAATCTGCTAAGATTCACCCAAAAAAGGCAAAAGAGGATTTAGCACTAGAAATTGTGGCAAAATACCACGATGAAAAAGCCGCAAAAAAGGCGAAAGAAAACTTCGATGCGATTTTTTCAAAAGATTTGATTCCGGAGGATTTAGAGGAATTCGAGGGGGAATCTAACACTTGGATTTGCAAATTTCTAGTAGATTCTGGTATGGCGAAATCCACTTCAGAGGCAAGGCGAGACATTAAGGCAGGGGCGTTTAGGATTGAGGGCGAAAAGTTATTTGATGAAAATTTTAAGCTTAAATCTGGTATATATGTAATGCAGATTGGCAAAAGAAAATTTGTGAGAGCAAAAATAAAATGACAAAAACTACTCTAAAATCACTTAAAATAGGCAAATACACTATAAAATACCCAATCATACAAGGCGGAATGGGCGTGGGTATAAGCTGGGACGAGTTAGCTGGGAATGTCTCGCTAAATGGGGCGTTGGGGACTATTAGCTGTGTGGGGACTGGATACTATAAAAAAATGCATTTTGCAGAGAAAATCGTCCGCTCAAAGCCATTTGAAGCGATAAACTTCTACTCCAAAAATGCCCTTTTTGAAATATTTAAAAACGCTAGGAAAATCTGCGGAGATTCCCCACTTGCCGCAAATATTTTATACGCCATAAACGAATATGGCAGAGTGGTAAAAGATGCGTGTGAAGCGGGGGCAAATATCATAATCACTGGAGCTGGTCTCCCTACAAATATGCCGGAATTTACCAAGAACTTCCCAGATGTCGCACTCGTGCCGATAGTATCGTCCGCAAAAGCGTTGCGAATCTTGTGTAAACGCTGGAAGGAGCGATATAATCGCATTCCGGACGCCGTGATTGTGGAGGGACCTTTGAGTGGCGGACATCAAGGGTGTAAATATGAGGACTGCTTCAAGGAGGAATTTCAGCTAGAAAATATCCTTGCAGATGTGTTGATAGAGGCGAAAAATCAAG
This sequence comes from Helicobacter sp. 16-1353, assembly GCF_003288815.1. GTDB lineage: Bacteria > Campylobacterota > Campylobacteria > Campylobacterales > Helicobacteraceae > NHYM01. The sequence continues at coordinate 46,746 of NZ_NHYM01000012.1, forward strand.
GCGATATCCCAGTAATTGCCGCTGGGGGAATCTGGGATAGAGGTGATATTGATAGATTTATGGCTTTGGGAGCCTCCGGGGTGCAAATGGCGACTAGATTCCTAGGGACTTATGAGTGCGACGCAAAGGCGTATTTGGATATTATGCCACAAATCAAAAAAGACGACATAAAGCTTATAAAATCCCCAGTGGGCTACCCAGCAAGGGCGTTAAATGTGGGAATCTTAAGGGCGTTGGAAAATGGCACCGCCCCAAAAATCGCTTGTGTTAGCAACTGCGTCCAGCCCTGCCACAGAGGAGTTGAGGCGAAAAAGGTGGGATATTGCATAGCTGATAGACTAGGCGATGCGAGTAATGGGAACCTAGAAACAGGGCTTTATTTCAGTGGCTCAAATGGCTATAGGATTGATAAAATAATCCGCGTAAAAGAGCTAATCGGCGAGTTAGTGCGAGACTAAGCCAAAGCCAAAAGCGAACAAATGAACGAGGTTTTAGAAAATAAGCTAAATATCAAAAGCCAATTTGAGCTAGATAAGCAAGAGGAGCTTATTAGCAAAAAACGGGCTTTGAGGTTATTTGATAATAAAAATTTCATTTCTTGCGATATTTATAAATTTGATTTTTTGGCAAAAATTCATAAATTTCTATTTGAGGAAATCTATCATTTTGCAGGGCAGATAAGGACGCAGAATATCTCAAAAGGTGGCTTTCGCTTTGCCCCAGTTCTCTACATAAATGAGGCGATAAAAAAGGTCGAAAATATGCCAAATGGCTCATTTGATGAGATAGTCGAAAAATATGTAGAGATGAATATAATCCACCCCTTTAGAGAGGGGAATGGCAGGAGTATGCGAATCTGGCTTGATTTTATGATGCGAGACGCCCTAAAACTCACTATCGAGTGGAGCCGAATCTCCAAAGCGGATTATATGTTAGCTATGGAGCGAAGCCCTATAAAGGACACCGAAATTAAAGCGTTGCTTAAAAATGCATTAAACCAAGATATAGGCGAATTCTCACTATTTGCAAGAAATGTCGATATTAGCTACTCTTACGAGGGCTACGACTTTTATACGAGTTTTGAGCTTTTAAAATCAATTGATGAAAATAGGAAAAAGATTTGAGAATTTTTTTAATACTACTTATGCCATTTTTGCTATTTTCAGCCCAATTGAAAATAACTGCTCTAAATGCCACGGGGAGCAAGGCAAACTACGCTGTTCGCATAACCTTTAATCAAAATATCAAGCAAAGTGATTTTAAAAAATACACCATAAAAGCTGGAATCTATTATGATATAAAAGCCGAACTTACGCTAAAAAGGCGGAGTTTTAAGCTTGGAAATAATGTCGTTACAATCGCACAATTTAATAAAAATATCTCGCGAATTGTAATAGAAACCAAAAGTCCAAAGAATCTAAATTTTAATATCAATAAAAATGTGCTAACTCTTAGCTTTGGGGATTCTGCAGATTCTGCGAAAAGCTCCGCTAAAACTGCTAAAGATACGGCAAAATCCAAAATAGATTCCAAAGATTCCGCAAGTTCGCCTATCGCAAATCTATTTGAAAATATAGACCCAAAAGCCATTCAAGCAGATTCTAAAGATTCCGCTAAAGCTGCAAAACCAGCTACAAAACCCGCCCAAAAGCCCACTCCAAAACAAACAGAATCTCCAAAAGCCACAACGATAGATTCTAAGTTAAAGGATAAAATAATCGTTTTAGACCCCGGACATGGCGGGAAAGACTGCGGAGCACAAGTGAATAGAATCTGTGAAAAAGGAATCGTCCTAAATATCACCAAAAAAGCTAGGGATATTCTAAAAGAGCGTGGCTATAAGGTTTTCCTAACGCGCTCAAACGACAAATATATTAGCCTTACAGCTAGAACGAAATTTGCCAATGACAAAAATGCCGATGTTTTCGTGTCAATCCACGCCAACGCCCTAGATAAAAAATCCAAAAATTATAAAACGATGAATGGCATTGAGACCTATTTCCTATCCACTGCAAGGAGCGAGCGGGCACGAAAAGTCGCAGAGCTAGAGAATAAAGATGATATTGAGGTAATGAATTATTTCTCCAAATTATCATTTTTAAACTCCATAAATTCCCAACGACTCTTAGCCTCCAACAAACTTGCAATCGATGTTCAAAGTGGAATGCTAAGCAGTGCTAGGGAAATCTATAGAAATACTACTGATGGGGGCGTTAGAGAGGGACCATTTTGGGTGTTAGCTGGGGCGCTTATGCCCTCTGTGCTAGTCGAAGTGGGCTATATGACAAATGAGGGCGACCTAAAAAAGCTCCAAACAAAAGCCTATCAGGATAAAATCGCACTTGGAATTGCAAATGGCATTGAGAGCTATTTTGTGAAAAATTTCTAAGGGTAAGTATGACAAAACAAAAAATTGAAATGATTTTCTCCTTGCTATTTTTTTTCTTTTCATTATTTTTATTTTTGTCTATTATTTCCTCGCTACTCATTGTTAATTTTGATAATCTACTTTTAATTATGTTAAAACCTGATGGATTTTTTGTCCAAATAACAAGAATAGTTTTATTTTGTGGGTTTTGTTTCTCATTGTATCTCTATAAAACTAGGTATATTAAAAAAGATAGAAAATATAATAATTTCATTATATTTGGTATGTTTTTATTTATAATCCTACTTTTGACAAATATATTTTTTAATCCAAAAGGTGATGATTTACAAAATATGCTAGAAATCTACTCATACAAGGAAAGTCATACGATTATCAATAGCACTAAAAAGTTATTTTTCGATAGCGTTGTATTTATTTATTTTGTGATGATTCCAGCCCTTAGCTTTTTTTATAAGCGTAGGGTTTATGATAGCTATTTTTACCAGACTTATATCCGTGAGATTGCCCCGAGTCTTAATGTTAGTATTATATTTTTATTTGGATATGTAATACAAGAATATGATTTTAGCAATATTTATTCAATAATAGACATTATATTATCTATATTTAGTATTGCGTTATTTTTACGAATTGCCATTAGTTCTAGATATGCTATAACATTGTATAGTGTAGTTAATCTTTTTCTACTTTGTTGTGGATTTATTATATTTATATTATCTAGAAATCTATTAGAACAATGTAATTTATTTTATGCAAGTTCATTTTTTTATGCACTTGGTTTATTGTATTGGTTTTTAAACATATCAATAAAATTAGAGCATTGAGATTCTATACATTGGAATCTTGATAGATTCGTTTATTATCCATTTTTATGTATAATTCACTAATAAGGTGGGGGTTATGCAAAGGATATTCGCAATTTTTATCGTTGCAATTATTATTAGTTTGCCAAATATTGCATTTGGTAATACACTTCCAGCACAAATTACGCTAAATAGTGGCGATAATAACACTCGTGAAGTCGTAGGCACTCCATTTAATACCGACCCAAACAAATGGGAAATTGACGCAAATAATGGCTTTACATACTCCACAAATGGCACTTTAGCTTCATATCTCACTATAATTCCAGCGGATTTAAGCAAGGAAATTCAATTTTATGATTGCTATGAATCTTCTACTTGTGGAAATATTTCTATTAATGCAAACTCAAATTTGACGCTTAATTTCGGCTCTGCCGTATCTGCTACACATTATAACGGCAGTAGAATCCAAATCGCTCAAAATGCCTCATATACCGAAAATGGCACAACTTTTCGAACCACAAATGCCACTGGTGGGGCGTATGGATATATCGCAAATTATGGGAATCTTACTTTAAATATCAGCGATTATGTGCTGTTTTACTCGGGGCTTGGGCTGGAGAATAACGGCGGAACTGCCACTATCACCACTAAAAATGTTTTTAATGGGCAGATGAGTGATTATTACGGCATAGCAGGTATTATCAATCTAGTAAATAATTCCACCACCACGATAAATGGGAATCTAAGTAATAATTCGGCGATTTTCTTGCGTAGAAAATACGCTAGTGGCACGACACATATGGAAACTCATCGTAGTAAAAATACGCAATCTTCGCAAATAAATATCACAAATAGTCTCTTAAGCGTAAATGGCACTTTGGAAAATGGCGGATATAGCACTGAAAATCTAGGCACAACAACTACTAGAATCTATGGCACTGGAATCCTAAATCTAGATTCCAGCAATCTTAATGCGACAAATCTTGTTAGTAGCGGATTTATGCGAGATGATACAGGTGCGATTTATCGCTCAAAAATAAATGCAAAAAATAGTCGCATTAATATAACTGGGAATCTTACAAATAGGGCATATAGCGATATTAGCCTAAATAATAGCACAATCGAAGTGGCAGGGCGATTTGCTTCTGGGGCAAATACAAATATATTTATGAATGAAAAAAGCCAAATTAAGGCAAATGAAATTGACATACAAAATACCACTCTTAGTATAAATAGCGTGGGGAGCGTGGGGGAGAGTGTGCTTTTTAGTGCGACTTCTTTGCTTTCCCATAATCTAACTTTAGGAAATATTAATATCTATGCAAGTGATGGTTCTTTAAGCCTATTTTACAGCGGAATCCTAAGCCAAAATGCAAATGAGATTTTACTAAACATTAGTGAAAAAACTATCCAAAATATCGGCGGAAGCGTGGGCTTAAGCGGAAATTCGCAAAAAATAGTTGAGGGTATTTATAATGATGTGAATCTAAGCGATAGGCTTAAAAATATGGGTGCAAATGATATAAAAACGCTTGGAAATAATATCAATAACTTTATGCAAAACTTCACAAATAACGCAAATCAAATAAATATGCTAAATCGCTCCAACATTGTAAATAGGCTTGTAAAGCGTGGATTTAGTCGTGGGCGAGTGGCGGAGAGCGAGTTTGAACGAGTGGAATATATCCGCCTTGCGAGTAATAGCTATGCAAATTGCGGAGCTTATGGAAACTACGCAAATTCCAGTAATTTCACATATCCGGCAAACTATGAGCGAATCTATAGCGATGCGGGAAATAGCGGAATCTATGATGAATCCGGCGAATCTGCCGAATCTAATGCGGATTCTGCAATTGATAAATCTGCTAAAATTGGCGAATCCGGCGAATCTAATGAATTTTCCGGAATTAGCGAATCTGCCGAATCTAGCGGAATTAGCGATAATCTCTATGCTTCAAATGCTAGGCAAAGGGGCGTGGGTAATATTTATAGGCAAAATAACCTAAAAGCTCCAAGTGCTAGGAATCTAGGCAATGTTGGCAATAACGCACGAACCACAGGAATCCCAGCAAACTCCACAAATCCCAACGCAAATCCCAATTCGCTCTCCCAAAGTCTTTATGCCTCACTGCTAGGCGGATATGTGAAAAACTCCCTAAGCGGCGGGTATAACTATGGGCTAAATGTGGGCTATGATGTGTATGTGGGCGATTTTCTCTTAGGGATTTATGGCTCATATGTGGGCGAAAACTTAAGCGATGATGGATTGAAATTTAACACGAACAATATGCAGTTTGGGGGATATTTGCGATATAGCAATTCTGCTTTTGAGCTGGATTTTTTAGCGAGTTATAATCTAGCGAATAATAAATTTAACTTTAACGCCCTTAATACGCTTGGGGGCTTTAGTGGCAATGGCAAGTATAAAAATAACGCCCTAAATGTGGCACTAAGCTTGGGTGGATTATTGCATTTTAATTCAAATACGCTGAAACTCTTTGCTGGGGCGGAGTATTCGCAAAATAATAATGGCGAAATAGCCCAAAATGGAGCATTGAATGCGACATATTTTATAAATGATTTGCAAAGATTAGATGGCGTTGTGGGCTTGGAGTGGAGGTCGTTTTTTGGGGTTGGGGGCTATTTTTTCATTCGCCCGGAGGTCATAATCCCACTTTTTAGCAATGCAAAAGACACAACTATCATTTTCCTAAATACGCCACTAACCTACGGCGTGGAAAAAGGTGAGATTTTCGGCTCACTTATCATCGGTGGCGAGGGGCAGATGAATAGCTTTAGCTCCATTGGATTAAGCGGAATTTTTAGGGCTTCTACTAAAAAATCCCTACTTATCGGCGGAATGGCAACATTGAGATTCTACTTTTAGGTTAATAAAATCTAAATTATTACATCGCCTATTTTTTGCACAGCACCTTTGAAATACACATCATTTTTTTCAGTTCTAAAATGAAGTTTATCCCCACTTGGCGGGATTAGAATGCAATCATTTTTAATTTTTTTATTGCTTAGGGCAAGATAAAATGTCGCTGCCATTCCGCTCCCACAGGCAAGTGTTATCTCCTCTACGCCCCGCTCATAGGTGGCTAGATGGATTTTATTCTTATTTTTGATATAGGCAAGATTCACATTTGCATTGTATTTTTGTCTTAGATTTTGTAAAAAATCATTTTTATTTTTTGGTAGATTCGACTTTTCGTTTATAAATGCCACCAAATGCGGCACACCTGAATCTAATAAATAAAAATGCAAGTTATTTTCTATTATATTTTTATCTAGCATTTTGATTTTGCCAAAATTCACCTCCACCACAAGCCCATTAACCTCGACTTTTATCTCTCCTGCTTTGGCTAAAAAGCTATGTTTTTTGGGAGCTAATTGATTTTTATAGGCATAGTGAGCTACGCATCTACTTGCATTCCCACACATCTCTGCATTACTTCCATCGCTATTGTAAAAGTCCCATTCATAGGCGTATTTTGTGTGTGGCAGGAGAGCTACGAGTCCATCAGCTCCTATTCCATTATGTCTATTACATAGCTTTTTTGCTAGTTTTGAGTAATCATCTTTTTTAAAGGTATGGAAAATCAAAAAGTCATTCCCAGAAGCACTATATTTGCTAAGCCACATATTTTTCCTTTATTTTAAATATTGGGATTGCTTTAGAATCCTCGCTGGAATCCCATAGGATAGATAATCTACTAGTTTATGAAAATAGTTTTCTATGCTCAATTTTTATACATTTATTTTCTATAACTTGTATATTATTTTTTTCTAGAATCTCTTTTGCATATGGGCTTTTTACATCTAATTGTAGCCAGAAAATCTTTGGTGGCAAAATAGATTTATTTTGTAAAATTTTTAGTAGATTATCAGCGATTTCAGGCACAGATTCGCTTTTTCTAAATACCACAATAATATCGATTTTCTCCGCATTCATTGCAGAATCTAGATTGTGATAAACCTTTTGATTTAGTATTAAATCGCCTTTTGGATAGATTGGAATGACCTTATATCCTGCATTTTGTAGATATTTGGCGACGATATGGCTGTCTTTTGTCTCATCTGGGCTAAGCCCGATTATAGCGATATTTTTGCTTATAGATAAAATTTCTTTTATGTTATTTTGGGATTGCATATTTCACCTTTATTTTAAACTACTAGATTTTACCAAATATTTTAAGTGAGATTCTATATCAAAAAAATAATTGTGGATTAAAAAATAATGATTGCAGAATCTGCTCAATCGTATAGTGTATAAATTTAGTTTAGATTCCAGAATCTATATTTTATTTATATTTATTTGTTTATATTTAAGTGATTTTTTTAATCTAATCCCACTATTATTTATATAATGCTGATATTATGATTTTATAGATAATCTAGATGATACACCCACTCTTATTTATATAAAACTAACACAATCTTTTAAAATTACTAAAGTAGTTTTTAAGATAATCTTAATTTAATCTTTCTTTTACACCTTGTTTATATAAAAAGTAGGATTAGGATATAAGCTAAGGAAATAGATTCGCTTAGAAAT
>NZ_NHYM01000013.1 GCF_003288815.1 Helicobacter sp. 16-1353
AAGAATATTAAAACTAAAATCTTAATAAAAAATCACCAAATAGTAAGAATCTTAAAAGTGGTATAAAATAGCTAAATATGGTAGCAGAGTAAATCTATCAATTTAGATTCTATATTTTTAAAAATTCATAGAATCTATTAAATCTAATCCTAAAGATTCGCAGAATCTAGTAGATTCTACAACTACACAAGATTCATAGAATCTATAAGCTATCCAGAATCTAAATCAAAGTGAGAATCTAAGATTCTAAGCTAAAAAACTAAAAATTCTACAAATTTAGAGAATCTAAGTCAAATCAAAGTAAAAAGCCAGATTCTAAAAAATTGATAATTACAAGATTCCAAAATACAATATAAAACTACCCATCTATAAACCCATTTTAGATTCTGCAAAACTGCAAATATTTGGAATATTTTTTGCTTGAATTATTCATTAAATCATTCTAAAAGGATAATGTATGTTAAGGTCTTTGTGGTCAGGTGTAAGTGGTATGCAGGCACATCAAATTGCATTAGATGTGGAAAGTAATAATATTTCAAATGTAAATACTGTTGGTTTTAAATACTCAAGGGCTTCTTTTGTGGATATGCTTTCTCAAATCAAACAAATCGCCGCTTCACCCTATAAAAATGGACTTGGTGGGCAAAATGATTATTCAATAGGGCTTGGTGTTGGTGTAGAGGCTACAACAAAGGTTTTTTCTCAAGGCAATACACAAAATACAGATGTTAAAACTGACCTTGCAATAGAGGGGGAAGGTTTTTTTATCGTTAGCCCTGATAGGGGGATAACCTATAATTACACTAGAAATGGCGAGTTTTTGTTTGATGCAAATGGGAATCTCGTAAATACTGGTGGTTATGTGGTGCAAGGTTGGACTAGGGGCGAATTACAAAATGTTGAATATATGACTGAAGATGATTTTTTTAAGGTAGACCATACTGGACCTATTAAGAGCATCCAAATTGACCCTGCGATGGTTATGCCAGCAAAATCATCATCATCTATCTCACTTAGGGCTAACTTAAATGCAGGAAGAAAAGCAGACCAAATGATTTCACTCTCTTCACTTGATTCAAGCACTAGAACAGAGGCTGACCCACAAATAAGATTATATGATTCTGCAAATAAATTAAAACAAGTTTCTTATGATGTTGGTGCGTTATTCAACGCTGATGGAGATGCTCTAGCACTAAAAGAAAATCAAGGAATCTGGATTAGTTATCAAGTGGCACAAATGAGGCAATCAATCAATCCTACGGCTGAAAATAGCACTATTGGAATAAATGGTGAGACTATTTCTTTTACTAATGATTCTGCTGTAAGCGGTATTAGCTCTCTTGTAGCGGCACAAAATGCTATTAATGCACAAAGCAGTAAAACAGGTGTAGAGGCATTTGTGGATAATGGACTTTTGAGATTAGAAAATCAAAATAATAAAGATGGCGATGGAACAAACAAGAATATTCTAATTACGCAAGATGGTAGTGGGGCATTTTCAAATTTTGCAGAGGGAGATAGCGTTGTAACTGCATTTTCTTACCAATATACGAAAGCCGAAAATGCAGATTCCACAAGTGGGCAGTTTAGAACAACAGAAGATTTAAGGGCATTAATGCAACAAGATGCAAATATGATAAAAAATCCACAGATTCCATATGCCGATAGCACCGCAAGTGTGTTTGTTAGAGTGAATGATTTTGGTATGTTTGAGATACAAAATACCGATGATGGCGATGATATTCAAAATAATCTAAATATAAATATAAGCAGTTTTTATTCGGATAATATCACTAATAATGTGATTTTTAAAGAAGCTATGGCGGGGCTTGCTACAACTTCACTTGTGGAGGGAGGAAATACTACTAGCACAGGTGTTTTTGGCGTAGCAACCCACGCCACAAGTGTAGATATTGTAGATAGTCTTGGCTCAAAACATACTGTTAGATTTGAGTTTTTCAAAACAGGTGATAGCGAATGGAGTTTTAGGGCGTTACTTCCAGAACCAGCACAATTTCTTGATGGCTCTCCAACAAGACCAAATATATTTGAGGGCGGAAGAGTTTCTTTTAATTCCGATGGGAGTTTAGCTGGAATGAATCCACCCGTTTTGCAGTTTGACCCGAAAAATGGCTCAACTGCTCCACAGCGATTAGAACTAGCATTTGGAGATAATGGAACATTTGGGGGACTAACAAGTGTGGATAGAATCTCCGAAACCTATACAATCTCGCAAAATGGCTATCAAGCAGGAGATTTGGTAGATATTCGATTTGATGCAAATGGAACACTTCTTGGGGCATTTAGCAATGGTAAATCATTAGCTTTAGCACAAGTCGCATTAGCAAATTTTGCGAATAATGCGGGACTTCAAGCAGAAGGTGGAAATATATTTAGTCAATCAGGAAACTCTGGAGAGCCAATCATTGGAGCACCAAATACAGGGCGAAGAGGTGGCGTAAGTGGCTCAAAATTAGAAATGAGTAATGTGGATTTAAGTCGAGCTTTAACCCAATTAATCGTGGTTCAACGAGGATTCCAAGCGAATTCTAAAGCAGTTACAACATCTGACCAAATACTAAATACATTGCTTGGACTTAAACAATAATTTTATGCCAAGTATCTTAGAATCTCTACAAAATAGAGATGAAAAAGCTTTACTTCAAAGAATGCTGGATAATTTAGCATTTTTTGAGGTTCATAATAAACACATAGCAAAAGCCCTAAAAGATACATTAGAAGGGAAAAATAAGCAATATCAATTACTTTTTAACAAAGATGAAATAAATATTATTGATTTAGTAAATAATAAATATTTATATCCAAAAGATTCTTTTATAAACATAGCCTATTCTATCGCATTAAATCCGCTAAATAATAAGATTTGGAAAGTTTATGCAAATAATCTATCTCTAGCAAAAATAGATACAAAAAATCTATATATTACATCAAATGCAATAAATGAAATGGTTGATTTTACATATGATAATATCTTAGATTCTAAACTATCTAATCTATATCATTTGCCATCATTGTTTTTACCACAAACAAATATTTTTGGTCTTTGTGGTGGCGTTTTCCTGCAGATTCTACTAGAAAATGACTTTACCTTTCATTCACTTCTTATTTTTGAAGAGGATTTGGCACTTTTTAGCCTTTCTTGTTATTTTGTGGATTTTAAACGACTTTTTAGTCAAGTTAGTAATAAATCTTGTTATATTTTTATTGAAAATATCGTATCCAAAGCATTTTTAAACCATTATTTTTATAGCAAAAAAGTAACAAATAATTTCTTACGACTTGAATTAAATGCCTTTATCTCTCCTAAGATTTCGGCTATTAAAGATATGGTAAATGAAGCCTACAAGGTAAATTCTCGCGGTTGGGGAAGTTTTGAAGATGAAATGATTGGGGTTAAAAACACATTACAAAATATACATAGCAATAAGATTCTGCATAAAACTACAAAGTTAAATATTCCTATTTGTGTTATTGGAAGTGGTCCAAGCTTGGAATCCAATATAGATTTTTTGCGAAATAATCAAAATAAAATGCTTATTTTTAGTTGCGGAACAGCTCTAAAAATACTTAAACAGCATAATATCAACATAGATTTTCAAATAGAAATTGAGCGAATCGATTATCTTTCTAGCGTTTTAGAAGATTCTTCTATTGGCGATACCTCGCTTTTATGTGCAAATGTGGTAAATAATAAGGTTCTTAATCTATCGCCTAATAGATATATTTTTATACGCGGTGGCACTACAAGTTCATATATGTTTAAAGATGCTAATATTATTGAATTTTGTGCCCCATTTGTAGGAAATGCGGGATTTAGCTTGGCTTGTAATTTTAGTGATACTATTATTCTTTGTGGGATTGATTGTGGATATATTAAAGATAAACCAAAGCATTCCAAAGGTTCATTTTATGGTGATGAAAATAGCGAGATTCCGCCTTATAGCTTTAAGGTTAAAGGAAATAGTAATGTAGATGTTTATAGCTCTTCTATTTTTTCATTAAGTCGTGAAAGTATTGAGATTGCTATTAAGCATTATAAACCTAAAATAATCTATAATATAGGCGATGGTGCGTATATACAAGGCACAAAAGTAAGTAAAAATATTATATTTGAAAAAGATATTAATAAGGATTCTATAAAGAATGAATTTCTAAAATGTTTTAGTAATGATGTAGTATTTAAGGATAATTTGAATAGCGATATTATGGTGTTTGTAGATGAATTAAAAAGAAATATTTGCGTAGATATTGCAACAAAACAGGAATTATTCACATTTATCGATAATATTACAGCATTTTTAGCTAAATCCTCTTCTACTCGCCCACATTGCGGAATCTTATTTGAGGGCACGATATTACATTTATTGCAAAATATGATGATTTGCATTTTGTATGCAAAGACGAATGATATTGCAGATATTGCAAGATTCTATGTTGATATTATTGCAAAATGCTTAGATAAACTTTTAAGCGAATATCAATCTAATCTTTTATCTTAATACTATTTATGCCAAACATTTTTGCATAACTTGGATTTGGCCAATCTTTTGCGTTTTTTCCTATATTTCCCCAATTACTAAAATTACTATAATATGAATGAAAAATATCATCTACCTCAATGTCGAGATTCCCAAGATTTTTTTGGGATTCTATAAGCTTAACCATATTATTCCAATCCAATCTAAATGTTACATATGCACTAGCGACATATATGCCATATACGCAAATTAAAACACTTATTAACTTATAGATTCTATCTCTATATGGGCTATTGCTTAAAAAGGCATTGATAAATAGTCCAAGTCCTCCAATCAACATTAGGGAATCTCCCAATCTCGCTCTTGCTGGAAGTGATGGAAATTGTATAGTTACCATAGCTGTTAATAAAAACAATAAATGGATAATAAAAATTGGTATAAAAATCCTATCTTTTTTCATCAATATCAATAATAAAATAAAGCAGATTCCATATAAAACAACGAAGAAATTATTATTAATAATCAAAATAATTGTAATTGATAATATATATAAAAATCCATATAGAATCTTTCTTTTAATAGAATTGAGATTTATAGATTTCATATAATAAATGGTAAAAATCAACAATACAAAAATAATATACATTCTTGATTTAAAATTATTTAATGTTATAAATACTCGCTTTAATTTCTCATAAAAACCTAAATCTATGAGTTGTGGAATACTTAGATATACGCCCTCAAATACCTTTAATTGGCTTCTTGCGTGATGACCCGGCGATAGATATAAACATAAATATCCAATGATAAAAAAGATAATTCCAATAACAAACCAAGAAGGGATTTTTATTTTTTTATAGAATCTTAGAAATATATAGAGAAAAAGAAGAGCAATTATCGTTATTATGCCAATTTGCTCACTTGCCATTCCAGCAACGAAGCATAATATGTTAAATAATATTAGAATTATTAAATTAGGATTCTGGTAGTTCCCCCCCCCCTATTTAGGGCTTTTTCACTGAATATTCTATAGGGTAGTAAAAAAATAATAATAAAAAATAATCCCCAAAGATAGTTCAACGCTCCACTTCCCCATAAAAACACAGCACCAAATGGAGAAGCCACTAAGATTAAAAGGCAGATAAACATAATAGTTGTTATGTCATTTCTATCTTTTGGGATTCTGCCAAATAGTAGTATAAAAAATGCAAATATAAAGCCACTTCCCACAATAGCATTAATAAAATCAAATAAAAATGGATTGAATCCTCCTATAAAACCTTTATGTAGCAACTCGCCAATTCTTGCATTCCAATGAAAATAAAAATATTTTGCAGATTCAAAGCCTTTTTGTGCGGCAAAATAAGCATCGAAATCATCGCTAATAGGAGGTAAAAGTAGATTTAAACATAGTAAAAACGCAAATATCAAAGAAAATAAATACACAATAGGGCGATTTAGTATCATTAAGATTCCTTAAGGATTGATTTGAGAAGACCTTTTCTTTTGTAAGATTTTTGGCGAATCTCTAAGATTCTAGCAAAAATCTATATTTAAAAGAAAAAGGCTAATAAGATTTATTCTTTAGGATAGCAGAATCTATATCCTCTTCGTCGCACTGTTTCGATAGTGGCAATGCCAAGTGGTTTATCCATCTTTTGGCGGATTTGATTTATCGCTACTTCGATTACATTTGGTGTAACAAGCTCTGGCTCTTCCCATATTGCATCTAATAATTGCTCTTTTGATACGATTTGGTCTCGGTGCTTTGCAAGGTGGGTTAGCACCTCAAATGGCTTACCTTTTACCTCGATTTCTTGCCCTTTATAGATGATTTTCTCTTCATCTGGGTTGATTATTAAATCGCCTATTTCAATTAGATTTGAACCCCAAGAGCGAAGTCTCGCTTCCACTCTCGCAATAAAAATCTCAGGCAAACAAGGTTGTTTTATGTAGTCATCAGCCCCACTATTTAATGCCTTGATTTCAATATCAGCGGAATCTTGTGAAGAAATGATAATAATAGGAACTTTTGGAGATTTCTCTTTTATTGCATTAATAATATCCGCCCCACTAGTATCACTTAGCGTCCAATTTGCAACCACTAAATCATAATTTCTAATACTTACATAATATTTACCATCTTTTAGATTCTCGGCAATATCAGTTTGATATTTTTTCATATTAAGTATTTCACTTAACGCCCTATTCAATTTCTCATCGTTCTCTATGATTAAAACGCGCATTTATTGTCCTTTGTATAAAGAAACTTTACTTACCTTAAAACATAACTTAAAGATAATTTTAGGATTATAGCATATTTTTATATTACTTTAAGTATTTTTATATTTTATTTTAAGAATTTAGAAAATAATTGTTTTGTTTTTGTGTATAAAAATGCGGTTTTCTATCGCTAAATCAATAGCTTTTGCTAAAACCACTCTTTCTATGGTTTTTCCAGCTTTTTGCATATCTTTCCACGAATAAGTGTGATTTACCTGCATAATATCTTGGCAGATTATAGGACCACAATCTAACTCATTTGTTACAAAATGTGAGGTTGCACCGATGATTTTCACACCTCTATCATATGCTTGTTTATAGGGATTTGCCCCGATGAATGCGGGTAAAAACGAGTGATGAATATTAATAATTTTTTGATGAAAGGCTTCTACAAATGTTGGTGAAAGTATCTGCATATATTTTGCAAGTATTATAAATGATGGATTTAATTCTTTACATTTTTGGATTATCAAATGCTCAGCCCCATTTATCTTATGTGAAATATGAAAGTATGGGATATTGAATTTCTCCACTAATTCCCTTAGATTCTCGTGATTTGAAATCACAGCTTTAATATCCACATTTAATTCCCCAATATTATTTTTTATTAGAATATCACCCAAGCAATGTGGCTCTTTTGTGCAGAGAATTACTATTGATTTTTTAGTGTCTTCAAAGATTCTTATATTGCTTTCTTTTGGTAGTTTTTGTGATAAACTTTGATATAAATTGTTTTTTGAAATATTATGCTCTTTTTTTATTATTGTTCTCATAAAAAAATGATTATGTTCTTTATCTACAAATTCATCATTTTTTTCAATATTAAAACCTGTTTTTAGAATAATAGAAGATATTTCATATACCAAACCCTCTTTATCAGGCGTATCTATTAGTATTGTAAAAGTCATTGTATTTTGGTTAGGTTATAAAATACTTGATTTATTGCTTGGGTTGTCATTTTTTTTAGATAAGAATCTATTATTCCTTGTTTTACCCATACTATATCTTTTACATTACTCAATTCTTTTAATATATTTATCGCATTGATTTGTGTTCCCACTAAATCTATTAATCCAAGATTGAGTGCATCATAGGAGTTGAAAATCTTGCCCTCTGCAAAGTTTTTATAATTTTTCACATCTAGATTCCTTGCATTTGCTACATCGTTTATAAACATTTTATATTGTTTATCTAGCATATTTTGCAAATATATTCTTTCTGTATCACTCCATTGTCTTGTTATCGTTCCTGCTTCCTTGTATTCACCTGCTTTTAGACTTTGAGATTGAATGCCGATTTTATCCATCAAATCTTTTATATTATATCCATTCATTATAACGCCTATTGAGCCAATCATCGCACCTCGATTTGCTACAATAGTATGAGCATACATTCCAGCATAGTAGCTTCCGCTTGCCATAGCACCCTGCACATATGTAACGATGGGAATGGATTCATTTAATTCTTTTACCATATCTGCTATTTCAACAGAAGAAGCTAGAGCACCACCCGGAGAATCTATAATGAGTAAGATTCCTTTTAGATTTGGAAAATTTTTTAGATTCTCTATTTGAGCCATAAATGTTTCACTTTCAAAAATAGGACCTTTTAGATAGATTTTTGCAAGATTTGCATTAAAATCTTTTTTTGGTGTTCCTGATGATATGATAAGCACAACAATAAATAAAAAAACAAAAGTTTTAAAATATTTTTGTATAAATTCTAATGGCTTTACAATGAATATTCCAAAGATTTTTTTAATAGTTTTCAATATCTATCCTTTTTCCATTAATATACAAGTCCTCCACCTTTTTTGCGTGTAATAAGAAGTTTAGAATTACTTGCGAACAATTTTCTATATCTTTTATATAGAATATAGCAAAATCACTTGCTCTCCCTTTTTCTAAAAATCCATTATTGAATCTTAATCTCTTTGCTGGTCTTCTGGTTATTGATAGTAGAATCTCTTTTGCTAGATTATTTATATTAAATTGTTCATATGCAAATAATGCAACTCTTGCTTCATCTAAAATATTTAGGTTGTTATTTGAGCTTTTGCCATCTGTGGCAATAATCAAAGGTAATCTATAATCTTTTGCCTTTAAGAAATCAAAATATCTATTATTTAATAATCGATTGGAGCGAGGACAGCTTACAATATCTACATTTAGTTTTGATATTGTAGCCCAATCATCATTGTTTAAAAATAAGCAATGCACAAATAGACTTTCGCAATTTTTAAATAATCTTAAAAAACTTTCTTTTGAATAATATGGCAGGGCGTTTTCGTCATTAAAAAATCTTTTGAAAAATTTTTTAAAATACCCTTTTTTATACTCCAACCACATCAATTCTTCTTTAGATTCCAAGAAATGCGTTGATACTAATAGTTTATGCTCCATCGCTTTTTTTATCGCATAACTAGCTAATTCAAAATTAAGAGAATATGGAGAGTGTAGAGCTATCCCTGATTTAAAATTAGGACTAGTTAAAAGTAGAGATTTTTCTAATCTCTCGTTAAAATCATTCATTATTTTTTCATTATATTCTTTATTTGTTCCTATGATTTCATTAAAAAATAGCACTTTTAAAGGAGATTGATTTAAGATTTCTAAATCCAACCCATTGCTACTTATAGCACCTACAGAGCCAACCCCGCAAGATAGTGTTTCTTTTAGTGCTGTTTTTATAGCATCACTAGAATCTTTCATTAAAGATTCTCTTTTTAATATCACTGAATCTAGCCACTCTCCAAAGTTACCATAATTTAGCGATGAGGTATTTTGGCTAAATTCAAAATGGATATGTGTGTTAATAAGAGATGGTGTTATAACGCAAGATTCATAGAATCTTACATCGATATATTGCATTTTTTTTAATTCATTAAATTTGCCAATTTTTATTATTTTATTTTCATCAAATAAGATTCCACCATCTTTGATAACACTAAAATTATCATCACAGGTTATAACTGCACTCGCTCCAATTAACTTCATTTTTTTATATTAATATCCATTTTATTATAAGGAATCTCGATTTTATTAGAATCTAGTGCTTTTTTGACATTTTCTATCATATTGCATTTTGTGCTAAAAAAGGCATCATTGTCAATTACCCACGCACGAACGGCGAATTCTATCGCACTTGGTTTAAGCTCATTTACGCCAACAAATACTTTTTTACTAGAATCTTCTTTTCCATCATTGATATTGTTCGTGCTAAGAGCTGCTTGGAGAATGATTTCTTTTACTTTGTCAATATCGCTATTATAGCCCACTCCCACTAGCCAATCAATCCGCCGAATTGTCTTATCATCACTATCATCTTCATCAAGTTTTTTAATGCCTTTTTTATGCTTTGCAGTGTAGTTTATAATCTCAGTGGTGGCGACAATTGCATTTGGCATAATTATCACTTTTCCATCGGGTGTTCGCATATAAGTGTGGAAAAGCGATATATCTTCAATTATGCCGATATTGTTTTCAATCTCCACCGTGTCATCTTTGGTAAATGGACGAAGCACCACTAGCATAATACCACTTGCAAGATTTGATAGAGAATCTTTAAGTGCTAATGCAATTGCAAGTCCAGCTGCTCCAAGTGCAGCGATTATAGAAGTCGTTTGAACGCCCATCGTGCCTAATGTAGCAACCACCACAAGCACCATAATCGCCACATATGCGACTTTGGATAGGAATCCAGCTAGCATTTCATCTTTGAGCGTTTTTAGCAGTATTTTTTTAACTTTCCCACCCACAAAGTAGGCAAACCAGATTCCAAATATTAATATAAAAATCGCTTTTGAGCCGACTATGGTAGCGTTGATTATTTCATCAAGCATTAATCCTAAGATTTCAAATATTCTATCTTTCAATACCTATTCCTAATAATCTATATAAATTTTTCAATTACACCATCGCAAATTTGATTATTATATGGTAGGAAAAAATCTTCTATTTTATAAGAGGATTTTAGATTTAACACCATAAGTTTAGCCAATTTACCAACCTTTATTTCTCCGTAATTTAAGTTTAGAATTTTAGCAGGATTTTTAGAGCAAATAGTTGAGATTTTTTGCAAATCGATAATATCATTTTTCACTAAATTGGTAAAAATAAGTGAAAAATAATAAGCAATCCCATCGATTCCAAATTCAGCTTCACTAAAAACTTTTTCTTTTAGGGAGTTATAACAAGCACATTGCAAGGAAGTAAGCAAATCAATATTATTTTCTTTGAGATTCTCTATTAATATTTCCTGTGTTTTTTTATCTTTTAATGGCGGATTAATCTTTGCACTTGTATTGTAGTTATCACAACTTTCATCATTTAATATTAAGTGGTGGATAGAAGTCTCACAAAAGATATTTTTATTTAGCTTTTTTGCTTCATTTATTAGTTTTATACTTCTAGGCTCTACTATACATCTAAAAACAATCTTTATATTATAAAATATTGCTACTTCTAGAATCTTTGCAACTTCTTTTATTTCACTAAGTGGATTCTTTGGTGGAAGTCCAAGTTTTGCACTCATAACGCCATAGTTTATAACACCGCCTAAATTATCATCAGCATTTACAAATATAGGAATATCAAGCATTTTTGCATATTTTGCTATTTTATCAATGGTATTTGGGGATTGATTGCTTTGCAGTGAGATTCCAATGCCACCAAGTGAGTGCATTATAGAAATATCACAAATTTTATTTTCATTATTTACAGATGATATGCTAGGATAAATATCCACTTGTAAATCATTATTAATACCTTTAATAAACTCAATTGCCATTTCATTGTCAATTTTTGGATTTGTGTCGCTGTTTAATACAATGCTTCCAACGCCACCTTTCATAGATTTCTCTGCTAAAGATAACAAAGATTTTCTTGATAGTGTTTTATTTTTTGGAAGCACATTTAAGTCGATAAATTGTGGCATTATTGTTTTATTTGTGCAATCTAATATATCATCATTATCACTAATATTAGAATCTATCTTTACAATAATCCCATTTTTTATTTGTATATCGCATTTTTGTTTTATTGATGTGTCGTAGATGAATGCATTTTTTAGTATCATAATATAATCCTATATTAAAATTTCATTTAATCTGTCCAATCCGCCGAATGCTATTGTGATGCCTATTATAATAAGCAGAATCCCACTTATTATTTCAATTATTCTTGCATATTTTTTAATCTTATTAAATAGAGTGAAAAATCGCTCAATCGCAAGAGCTGTTAGTAAAAATGGAACACTTAAACCGATAGCATAAATTATCATTAAAGATAATCCAC
Source organism: Helicobacter sp. 16-1353 (assembly GCF_003288815.1). Classification (GTDB taxonomy): domain Bacteria; phylum Campylobacterota; class Campylobacteria; order Campylobacterales; family Helicobacteraceae; genus NHYM01. The sequence continues at coordinate 12,077 of NZ_NHYM01000013.1, forward strand.
TTGCTTTATCAGTGCTGCTTAAAACCATAATACTGCTTAAAATAGGACCCACACAAGGACTCCAACCAAGTGCAAATCCAATACCTAATATAAATGGTGATATAGTGTGGATTAAGAATCCAATCTTTCCTTCTTTTCTAGTTTTGTTATGTTTTAATTCTAATCTTTTTGTTTTATATAAAATATTAAATCTAACTATGCCTAAAAAGTGGATTCCAAATATTATAATAATCCCCCCAGCGATATAATTTGTGATTGGATTGCTTAATATTGTGCTAAGTATTGTGTTAAAAGAGATTCCTATTAGGATAAAAATTAATGAAAATCCAGATACAAAAAGAGCGGCTCTTTGGAATATATATATTCTAGCTTTCAGTGAATTTGTTTTTAATTCTTCTAGTGATATTCCACCTATATAAGACATATAGGGTGGGATTAAAGGTAAAATACAAGGGCTTAGAAATGTTAAGATTCCAGCGATAAATGATACGATATATGGTAATTCTTTAAATAGATTTATTAATGCTAATTCCAAAACATTCCTTTTATTTTTTAATACAATAATTTTTTTAAAGATAATATTTTTCTTAAGAGCATCAAATTATAGCTAAAACTAATCAACATTTGGTTATAATCCCTAGCCTTAAATACATTAATTCAAAATTATGGTGAATATATCATCATAGATTATCATCGGCGAATTAATATCAATCCAACATAAGGCGAATAATTACACAAATACTAATTAAATTGAATAGTGTAATATATAAATAATAAGGTATATAAATATATGAAAAATAACGATACAAATGGCTTTTTAGAATTTCACTTAAAAGAAAAGGTTCTAAAAGGTATTTTTGAATTAGGATTTACTACTCCTAGTCCAGTGCAAAAAGATGCAATTCCATTTATTTTGGAAGGACATGATTTAATAGCACAAGCACAAACAGGCACAGGCAAAACGGCTGCATTTGCAATTCCACTTCTAAATATGCTAAAAAATAATAATGATATTGAAGCATTAGTTGTTACTCCTACAAGGGAGCTTGCAATGCAAATTAGTGATGAGATTTTTAAACTTGGGCGATTTTTGAGAACTAAAACAATCTGCATTTATGGCGGTCAGTCGATAAAAAGACAAATCGAGCTTTTAAATAAAAAGCCACAAGTTATGGTGGCAACTCCCGGTAGATTGCTAGACCATTTACGAAACGATAGAATAAAAAATTTTAATCCTAAGATAATCGTTCTTGATGAAAGTGATGAAATGCTTGATATGGGATTCTTAGAAAGCATTGAAGATATTTTTAGATTTATTCCAAAGGAGAGGCAAACCCTTTTATTTTCTGCCACAATGCCAACCCCAATAAAAAATCTTGCAAATAAGATTCTAAATAATCCTAAAAATGTAAAAATCACAGCGGCGAATGTAACAAATACTGATATTGAACAAAAATATTATATTATCAATGAAAATGAAAGAGATAGTGCGATAATGAGACTTATTGATGCTACTTCGCCACAGAAAAGTATTATTTTTACGAGAATGAAAAAAGAGGCAGATAAACTTGCTACATTTTTAATCTCAAAAGGATATAAGGCAACTCCGCTTCACGGAGATATGGAGCAACGAGAGAGACAAAGTGCAATTAGAGCATTTAAAGAAAATAGGGTAGAGATTCTAGTTGCTACAGATGTGGCAAGTCGCGGACTTGATATAACAGATGTAAGTCATGTTTTCAATTATCATATGCCATTAAATCCAGAGAGCTATGTCCACAGAATAGGCAGGACAGGCAGAGCAGGGAAAAAAGGTGTGGCAATCACATTAGTAACTCCACTTGAATTTCGTGATTTAAAGAGAATAAAAGACCAAATAAAAACATCTTTAGAATTATTTGAATTGTCGGATACGCAAACAAAAGATGATTTTGTTTCTAAGATTCTAGAATATAAAATATCATCTAATTCTCTTGATTTATATCCTATATTAAGTTCTAAGATAGACAATACACAGCTAGTTTGTAAGCTTTTATCATATTTATCTGATATATTAGCAAAAGATAGCGGAGTTTCACAAAGTGAGATTAAAAGACTTCAAAATAGTTTAGATTCTACTTTAGATTCCAAAAGCGTAGCTTCTAAAAATACAAGAAATGATAGTAGAAAAGATACAAATAAGAGAGCAAATCAATCTGGAGATAGAAATACTAGAAGAAATAATAGAGTTGATAAAAGTAAAAATAATAGAGCCAATAGAGATAATTCTAGCAAACGATTTAAAAGCGATAAAAATCATTAGATTAAGGTAAATATTATGGATTTTGCCCCTTATCCTTTTGAGCGATTAAATGAATTGATAAAAGATATTTGTCCTAAAAAAGATATTTTTAAACTTACTATAGGTGAGCCACAATTTGAAACACCGAAAAATATCCAAGATGAATTATCTAAAAATGTCAATCTTTTAAATAAATATCCTTCAAGTGCTGGTGAAACATATCTTAAAGATTCTCAAATTAGCTTTTTTAATCGTCGTTTTGGAATCCATTTAGAGAGAGATGAGATTATATCTACATTTGGCACAAGGGAGGTTTTATTTAATTTTCCTTGTTTTGTATTTAGATTTCTTCTTGAGAATAAAACACATAAAACAATGGCGTTTCCTAATCCCTTTTACCAGATTTATGAAGGAAGTGCTATTGCAAGTGGAGCAGATATTATTTATATGAATCTAGAATCTTCTAATAATTTTAAACCTTATTTAGATGAAGATTCTCTTAAAAAAGTTGATTTGGTTATTTTAAATTCGCCAAATAATCCTACAGGGGCAATCCTAACCAAACAAGAGTTAGAATATTGGGTGGAATTGGCATTGGAATATAATTTTATATTAATAAATGATGAATGTTATAGCGAAATATATGAATCCACCGCCCCAGCTTCTATTTTAGAAGCTTCAAAGAGTGTGAATAATCCTAGTTTTAAAAATATTTTATGTGTAAATTCCATATCCAAAAGGTCGTCTGCTCCGGGTTTAAGAAGTGGGTTTATTGCTGGTGATAAAAATATTTTAAAAAAATATATGCTATATCGAACTTATATTGGTTGTTCTATCCCACTTCCATTGCAAAAAGCGGCTACTTTAGCGTGGAATGATGAAGAATCTCCAAAAATGTTTAGAGATAAATATGCAACAAATTTGCGTATAGCAAGAGATATTTTAAATATAACTATTAGTCCATATACATTTTATATTTGGCTTAAAATTGACGATGATTTAGTATTTACAAAAAAACTTTATGAAGAGGAAGGGATTCTAGTGTTACCCGGAAGATATTTAGGACGAAATGATGCGGGAAAAGGATATATTAGAATCGCTCTTGTTTATGATGAACATACTACTCAAGAAGTATTAAAGAGGTTAAAACTTTGGATATAAAAAAAATACATTTTGTAGGTATAGGGGGTATTGGAATCTCTGGACTTGCAAGATATATGCAAGCACAAGGTGTGGAGATTAGTGGCTCAGATATAGCAGTAAGTTGCTCTACAAAATATCTAGAATCGCTAGGCGTTAAAATCAATATTCCACATAGTAAAGATGCCATAACAGACCCATCTTTTGTCATACATTCTGCGATAATTAAACCTGATAATATCGAACTTAAAGTAGCTAACGATAAGGGAATTAAGGTTTTATCAAGATGTGAAGCGTTGAAAATAATTCTACAGCAAAAAAGAGTTTTTTCTGTTTGTGGTGCTCACGGGAAAAGTAGCACAACAGCGATGCTAAGTGCGATTTTAAATAATTATGGTGCGATTATTGGGGCACAATCAAAAGAGTTTGACTCAAATGTTCGTGCAAATAAAAGTGATAGCGTGGTTTTTGAGGCTGATGAAAGTGATGGAAGTTTCTTAAATTCGAATCCATATTGTGCTATTGTTACAAATGCAGAGCCAGAGCATATGGAGCATTATAATTATGATTTAGATTTATTTCATAATGCCTATATAAGCTTTCTACAAAAGGCTAAGATTCGTATTATAAATGCTGAAGATGATTTCTTGTCAAAATTAGATTTTGATGCAATTAGATTATATCCTAGCAAAGATATTGTTAATTTACGATATTTTCTACTTGATAATGAGCCATTTAGTGCTTTTAGCTTATATAATGATAATAAATTTATTGGCGATTTTGAGGTTTGGGGATTTGGAAATCATGTAGCTATAAATGCTTCATTGGCTATTTTGGCTTCTTTAGGTGAAGTTAGTATTCAAACAATACAAAAAAATCTTAAAAATTATAAAGGTGTAAAAAAACGATTTGACATAATTTGCAATGATAAATGTGTTATTATCGATGATTATGGACATCACCCAACAGAGATAAAAAGCACATTAGATTCCATCAAGCAATATACAAAACTAAAAAATATTAATAAAATTAGTGTTATTTGGCAGCCACATAAATACTCAAGAACGATAAATAACATTGATGGATTTGCAAATTGTTTTACAGGTGTTGATAAACTTGTGATTCTACCTGTTTGGCGTGCTTATGAAGAGCCAATTGATATAGATTTTAATGGATATTTTGGAAAATACTTGCCAATTTTTGCAGATGAAATTAAACGAAATGGTTCTAGCATTGAGATATTAAAAAATAAACAAATATTAGATGTATTGGATACTGGTATTATTGTAGGATTTGGGGCGGGGGATATTACCTATCAAATGCGAGGAAGTATATGAAACTTTTTATCATAATATTAATCGCAATTTTAGTCGGTAGCACACTATATTTTCTTTTTAAAAATAAATTCAATAAAAGAAATAGGATTATTTTGAGTATTCTTTTTATTGTTATTTTAATAATCATTGGAATCTATACTTTTATGCAAGATGGTAATAATAAAAAAGATGCAGATATAATAGCCTCTTTCTTACGCGGAGAGAGCGTAGAATGTGGCGATTTAACCATTAATCAACAAAATTTTACTTTTATAAATGGCACTCTTAGTTTTGTAGGCAAGAAAGATACAAAATTTTTTGGAAAAACAATCCCAATTGAGCAATGTTATTAAAAAATCTACATTCCATTTCACAAAAACTCGATTTAACAGCATTTATTGAAAACTTTCATTCTTATTTTTCCAGACAAGAGCCATTTTTCTTGCAAGGAGATATTAATGTTTTTAAGGTTTTTATAGATGAGCTTGATAATATCAATTTTACTCCCCCGCAAAATATTTCAAATCTTGATACTGAGCTAATCCACATTTCAAAACGAGGTGTTTTGAAGCTAGATTCTATATTTGAGTTTGTAAAAATTATAAAATATTTTTTATATCTAAAAAATCTCAATTTAGATAATTTTAAACATATTCCAAATTGGCTTTCTAAAATAGAGATTCCGCAAGATTTAGTTGAGATTGCAAATAGCTTTGATACTCAAGGTAAGCTAATAAGTGGAATCTATCCAAAGCTAGATTCTATAAATGCAAGTATTTCTTTACAAAAGATAGAATCTAAAAAGGTAATTAACAGAATCCTTCAAAAAGAAAAATTATTTTCATATTTTGTTGATAAACAAATTCATTTAGTGGATACTAAAGAGTGTTTTTTGCTAAAAGCTGGATTTGATAAGATTCTAGAAGGTAGAATCTTAGAACGTTCCGCTTCAGGGTATTTTTATGTATTTCCTTTAGCGTTGCAAAATATTTATGAGCGATTAGATAAATTGCAAAATGAAATGGAGATTTTAATATATGCAATCGAGCAAGAGATTTCTAGTATTTTTTTAAAACATTTATTATTCTTAAAGTTTATAAATAGAGAATTTGATAAGTTTGATTGTATGCAAGCTAGGGTGGTTTTCGCCAAAGAAAATAATTATAATTTTATTTTACCAAATAAAAAAAATGAGATAATTTTGAGCGATTTTTTACATCCAGCACTACATAATCCAATACCTAGCAATATTAATTTTACAAAACAAATATTAATAATAACAGGTGTAAATGCCGGCGGAAAAACAATGCTTTTAAAATCTATTCTAAGTGCCGCATTCTTAGCAAAATATTTAATCCCTTTTAAGATAAATCCACATAAATCTAGAATCTCATATTTTAAATTTATCTATAGCATTATTAATGACCCGCAAAACTCCAATAATGACATCTCCACATTTGCAGGGAGAATGCTCGAATTTAGGAATCTACTCCCAATGGATAATTTTTTGCTAGGTATCGATGAAATAGAGCTTGGGACAGATTCAAATGAAGCAAGTGCACTTTATTTTGCAATATTAGAATACTTGCAAAACAAACACACAAAAATTGTTATAACCACACATCACAAGCAATTAGCCTCAATGATGGCAAATAATCCAAAAGTTGAATTAATCGCAGCACTTTATGATGAAAAATCAAGAATGCCAACTTATTCTTTTTTGCAAGGTTGCATTGGTAAAAGCTACGCATTTGAGAGTGCTTTGCGTTATGGGATTCCTGTAAATATCATAAATAAGGCAAAAGAGGTTTATGGTGATAATTTGGAGAATCTAAATGAATTGATTGAAAAAACATCTATATTGCAAACAAAATTAAACAAAAAAGAGCAGGAACTAGAATCCTTAATTAAATCCAATCAAAATAAAAATGAGGAATTAAGTAGCTTAATAGCAAAACAAAATGAAGAATTACGAAAAAAAACACTAGATTTAGAATCCACATATTCCAAAGCGTTAAGGGAGTTAAAAGAGGTATTAAAACGAAGTGATACGAGGGAAATCCATCGATTTTTAAATAAACAAGATAGATTTTTTTCATCTATTCCAAAACCAAAGATTGATAAAAATATTAAATTTGAGGTTGGAGGCAGGGTGCAAAGTGGAAAAAATAGTGGCGTTATACTTAGTTTAAAAGATAATATAGCTTTAGTTGAGCTTGATTGCGGGATAAAATTAAAAATTAATACATCATTATTGCGACCATCCGCTAAGATTAAAGATAATCAAAAAATAAATATTACTAAAAATAGCATAACTTGTAATGTAAGCCTTGATTTACATGGAAAAAGGGCAGAGGAGGCGATAGAATTGCTTGATAAATATATTTCTAATTGTCTTGTGGCAGGATATGATGAGGTTATTATTTATCACGGGATAGGAAGTGGAATCCTCTCGCGTGTGGTTAAAGAGTTTTTATCCACTCACCCAAAAGTAAAAAGTTTTAGCGATGCCCCAAGTAAAAGTGGTGGATTTGGTGCAAAAATCGTGCGATTTTAATATCCACATATATCTTACAAAATCGAATTTATGGGATAGTTTTACGAGAATCTTAATAGATTTGTGTATTTTTGATATTAATTGCTCTCCACAAAGAATATTTTTAAGGAATTAGATTCTAAGATTTATAGAAAATGACTAAAAGCAATATTTGCCTAAGTTGATTTTGGAAAATATATAAAGGATTTTTGTGAAAAATAATAATAAAAAGCAACATAAAGTAAATAGAAATAGTAAAAAAGGCAAAAAAGGCTTAAGTAGAATCTATAATGCATTGTTTTATTCTCTCGATGGCATAAAAGCTGCGTGGGTTGATGAGGTGGCATTTCGCCAGATTGCAGTGATGGCTGTTATTTTCATTCCCATAGGGATATTTTTGGGAGAAAGTTGGATTGAGAAAATATTATTAGTTTTGCCCTGTGTTTTATGTCTTGTTGTAGAACTCATCAATTCAGCAATAGAAAATATAGTTGATTTGATAAGTTTAGAGATAAATCCACTAGCAAAAAAAGCAAAAGATATGGGCAGTGCAATGCAATTTATAATGTGTTTATTTTTTGTATTTGTTTGGATTAGTTATGTTGTATGTAAATATATTTTATTGTGATATATTAACTTATTGTTTAATATTTTTTATTTTTGTGTTATAATTTTGCGAAAATCATTAAATTTAATAAATTTGTATCACATTAAAGGTAGTTTTAATAACTTAATAAACTAATGAAAATATTTAAGAATGTTTAAAGTTATTAATATAAATACCGATTTATTTTTGGAGTTTTTAATAAATTTAATGTTTTGTAAGCCATTGATAAGGGCTTAAAATTTTCTAAATCTAGGGATATTTATGAAGCTTAAAGTAAAGAATACTAAAAATGTAAGCAATATAATTTATTATGATTCTAATACAAGAATTGTTTATAATAAAACTGGAAATAATATAGTTCCTTATGTTAAAAAGCTAGATAATAAATTAAGAATTGTAAGTGCGTTTCCATTTGATGCTTTGATGAAAGCAACTATAGAAGTTCCAAAAAACATTGATGAGATGGATATTGAGGCATTTTTAACAGAAAATGTTTATAAACAATTAAATATATCTCCAGAAGTGGATTATGAGTTATGTTACTTTAAAATGGATTTTGGTTTTGATGCCGATAATTGGACTTATGATGTATATTTGGTAGATGATAAATATCTAGAAAAAACATATGGTGAGTTAAAAGATAGAACGCAATTCATAGATGTTGTAACTTCTGCTTCATTCTTACCTTTAGTTTTATATAAAACTGATAAATTAGACACTATTTCAAATCATATTTTTGTATTTATTGGCGAAAATAGTAGCACATTTTCATTTTATAGTAAGGGTGAGCCAGTGTATATGAAAACTCTTAGTTCAAATATACATAAACTTCGAGTTGAATTTAATCAAGAATCTTCATTAGAGCTAAATAGTATAGAATTTGAAAATTTTATTGCTGGGAAATCACCAGACATTGCTAATTATAAATCATATATAGATTCTATGCTAAATAAAATTAGTAGAGATATTGAAGAAAATATTATGTATATAAAACGCGTTTATCAGGATTTAGACCCAACTATGATTTATTATGGTATGAGTATAGAATATGATAATGAGTTTTTATCTTTCTTTAGAGATGCATTTTTAATAGAAACTAAACCTTTAAATTTATTAGCTTCTATTACAACGCAAAAAGGCTTGTTTGCCACAGCAGATATTGCAATAACCTATGCTAGTTATTTAATATCAAATCCGGGTAGCCTTCCTAACTTCTCTCACTTAAAACGACCAAAGCCTTTAAGCCAGAGAGAATCGGCACAATTTGTGATGATAGCATCAGGTTTGTTTGTATTATCGCTTCTTTATCCTATTTATAATTTTGGTATGACAAGTTTTTTCTCTGTTAGAGGCGATATGTTGCAAAAATCTTATGATACAGAGATTTTTCCTAAAGCAGAGCAATTTAGAGCAGATGAAGAAAACCTTAAAAAGCAGATAGAAAACCTACAGCAACAAAAACAAGCAGTGGATAAAGAGATAATAGCAATGAGAGGCGATATGGACGATATACATACTTGGCAAGTTGCTTATATACAAAAATCTAAGATTCTAAATGATATATTGCAAGTTGCAAATAATAGTAAAGTAAGAGTTATAAAAGCCACAGCTGCTTCAAATAATAATCAAGATTTAGTAGTAGAGCTAAATCTATTTGCTAAATCACAAGAAGATATTACAGATTTTATAAAAGTTTTAAATCAAAAAAATGATTATAAAAGTGTATTTACAGATAAAATTGAAAAGATTAGCTTAAGCAAAGAGAGTAATGATGACTTAACATCTAGAGCACAAACATTTGCTAGTGCGGTTTCAGGTAATGTCGCCAATGTTGCAAATACTGCTGTTGATGCTGCTAGTAATGCATTATCTAATTTGAATAATAATGCTACACAATTGCAATCAATATCAGCTAAAGTTAATTTAGAAAATAATGAAGAATTAGGACGTTCCGTAAGCGGATACTTAAATTCCATAGTTAAGGTGGTTGTTAGATGAATAATTTTCAAACACAGGTTTATGAACAATTAGATAAATTAGATGATTATTTATCTAGTAAGAATCAATCAGAAAGAATTTTATTTGGACTTATTGTAGGCATAGTATTAGCCGCAATTGTATATTTTCTATTATTTGATTTGAGTAATAATTTTAAATTAAATAAACAAGATATGTATAATGAGATAGAAAGCAAGGTTACACAAGAACAAGCATATATAGATTCTATGGAAAATGGCGGTTTTTTGGCATTAGAGCAACGAATAAGGGCAGTTCAAAATGAAATAACCCAAGCTCAAGGCGATTTGAAAATATTGCAGGGTTTGAGAGATGAGATTTTTGTTTATAGCAAGGATTGGTTTTTAACCTTTGATGATGCTTCAAAAGCCGCAATTTCAATGGGACTTACTGTTAATGGGACAGATGTCAAGATGAGTGATAAAGCCACTCTAGGGGGAATGAAATATTCATCATTTGTGTTATTTGGATATGGTAGATATTCATCAATATTAAAATATATAGATTGGCTGGAAACTTATGGTAAATTTATATCAATAGATAGCATTATCGTAGAAAGTAAAGATAATAGATTAAACTTTAGTGTTTCTATAAGAAACTTTAGAGGAGGGGTGTAACAATGAAAATTCTTTTATTGTATTTAGCTATTATTGGGTTTGTTATCGCTAATGATAATAAAACAATAAATCAAGATTCTAATAATACGAATATATCTAATACTAATAATATAAATATGGCTACTGATAATAATGCAACAGCAAGTCAAAATGTCAATAAGGCAGTAAAAAATGTAGATAATAATGCAAGTAGCCCTAAAGCTAATCAAGTGCAAGTATCTAATGCGGCAGAAGAGCCAGCATTAAGTGCAGATGAAAAGCTTAAAAATGAGATTATCACATTTGATAGAGTTGATTATATAAAGAATAATACGAATATTGAAGACCCTTTTATATATGTTTATCCACAATCGGAGGAAGATTTGGCTAGTATTTTAAAAACGGAACAAGCCGTGCTTACTCTTAATGGTATTTTTGAGGATAAAGCGAGTATTAATAATACTTGGGTGAGTAAAAATGATATTGTAGAAGGTTGGACAGTGTCGGATATAAAGCAAGATAGGGTTGAGTTAAAATTTAGGACTAATACAAAAGTTTTATATGTCTATTCAAATGACAATAAAGTCAAAATTAAATAGTTAGGTAATGAGAGATGAGAAAAAAATTTGTTGTTTTAATACTTTTAAATTTAGTAGCAGGTTGCTATATTTTAAATGCGAATAATTTATGTGAAGATAGATTATTTACCATATCTACTTCTAGTCAAGATGGAGTAGCTGTCGGTGATTTATTAAGTCAGTTGGCATCAGAATGTGGCTATAGTATGCTTATCAAAGATAGGGCGGCAAAAGAAAAATTGTCGAAAAGCATAGCATCTGTAAATGTTAGACAATTGCCTATAGAGAAGATTTTTGATTTGATATTGACTGAAAATGAATTGAATTATGAATTTGATGGCAATTTACTCAAAGTATCTTTTTTGATGACAGAGACATTTCAAATCAATTATATTGGAACTTCTAGAGTAGGTGCAAGTAACACAGATATAGTATTATCACAAAATGCTATGACAACAGATGGCACCACAGGAACTTCATCTACTAGTGGCGGTGGCGGTAGCAGTGGGCTACAGGGTTCTACTACTGGCTCTGGTTCGGATTTACAGCATAGTGTTTATCAGTCATTAGCCTCTAATGGGCTACAACAAGGAACTGTGGATAGTATGTCTGGGACAAAAATCCTATCAATGGACCAATTTGACTTTTGGGGTAAATTAGAAAAAGAACTATTTGAAATTGCATTTAGACCGGGTGATGCACATCAGCCAAAGAGAATCTTTTCTACCTCCAATAACACCACAACAGGACAATCTACCCAAACTGGAACAGGAGCACAAGAGGATATAGGCGATGGACAAAGCGTTATTGTTAATAAGATTGCAGGGCTTGTTACGGTTACTGGAACTATAAAGCAGATTGAACGCGTTAGAAAATATATTAAGAGCTTAGAAGACCAGATTCAAAATCAAGTTATGATAGATGTAAATATATTAACAGTTACACATAGCAATTCTAACACAGTTGGGGTTGATTGGAATCAGTTTTGGAATATAGGGAATCTTATAATACCTGCATACAGCACAGATAATGAAACACAAGATACCACAAGAATCGCTCTTGCTGGTGGTGGCGGAACTCAAATTAATCTATTTTCTTCTGGAGTTCAATTAACTAGAATCATAGAATTTCTAAACTCATATGGTAAAGTTAGGTCGGTTTCTAATCCAAAAGTGCTAACTCTTAGCAATCAACCTGCTTTGATTAGCGTTGGAAGTATTTTACGATATTCACAAAGCTCGGTATTTCAAAATACAACTACAGGCGGAAGCACCACAAACACTGCTACAAGCTATCCTACGGTGTTTTCTGGGGTTTTGCTTGATGTAACCCCGTCTGTTCAAGGTGAGTATATAATGTTAAAAATAAATCCGTCAGTTACTAGAACTAAGGACTTAAATACAGAAAATGAAGCTACAGCGTTACCTGAGCCTCCAAACTTATCTGCAAATCAGCTTTCATCATTGGTTAGAGCTAGAGATGGTGATAAGGTTGTTTTAGGTGGATTGATTAGTAAAAGTGTGTCGAATAACACAAGTAGAGTTCCAATTTTAGGATATATTCCTTTATTGAAATATTTATTTTCTTATGATGGAACATCAGAGCAAGTAACTGAAATGGTTATAATTATCACACCACATATAATAAAAAGAACAGGCGATAATCCAAGCTTACAAGATTTAGGATATTCCGAAACAGTAGATGCAGTTGTAAAAACTAATGATATTAGTATAGGATTAGATGACCCTGAAGAAGAAAAGCCTAAAGATGAAGATAAGGAACAAAATTTATAGTTTTATCTAAAATTTAAAAGCTAAGATAAGTAAATTAGTATGAAAAAAATAATTGAGCTAGAAGATAGGTGGAAAGCCTATAGATATAAAAAAATAATATTTTATATATTTATAGTTGTATTTATTACTTTTATCATTTTTGTAGGGGTTTTTATAAAATTCCAATATGATAGATATACTGCTAAAAGTAATGCAGTAAAATATGCCAAACAAATTGCAAAAGCAAAAGAATCTACAAATAATACTCCTATTGTTGTAGATTCAAATACAACGCAAAATCATTCTAGTAGTGCCAATGCAGTATCACAAACAGAGCAGATTCCAGCTATCGATTTTGTTTGTAGAAAGGTTATAGTTGATAAGCTTACAGTTCGTAAAGAAGCTAGTTTTAAATCAAAACCTGTAGGATATTATTCAAATAATGCTATTTTTTGTGCTGAAAATATAAATACTAATGGTTTATTAAAAACAAATAATGGCTGGGTTAGTGCAAATGATTCTTTTAGTCAAATTGTAGAGGTTAATATGTTTGTAGATTCTGGATTCCATAAGAGTCCAAGTAGAAATCAGCAGGTTATAGCAAAAGCACCAGTTGAAGAAGTCAAGGTATTTGAAAATACTCCTACTCGGTATGCAAATGCATCTAGTGGTAATACACAAAATACAACGCAAACTATTAATTCCGCTCCTATAGAAAAAGCAAGAAAGCCTATTATAAATATTAGTTCTGAAAAAATTACCAAAGAAAAAGAGATAGAATTAAAACAAGCTGATTTTAAACGAAGTAATAATTATGATATTGCAATAGATATTGCTGAATATTATTATGAAAATAAGGATTATAAAAATTCCATTAAATGGGCATTAAATGCTTCAAGTGCAGATTCTGGGACTAAGCTAAAAACGCAAAGTTGGATAATCTATGCAAAATCTCTTTATGCCACAGGTAAAAAAGAGCAAGCCATCGAGGTTTTAAATAGATATATTGCAAATACTAATTCCAGAGATGCTATAGATGCATTAAACAATATAAAACAAGGCATAATTTAGTGGCTAAAGTTAGAATTGGTGATAGATTAATTTCTGCGGGACTAATTACTAATGCCCAATTAGAAAAAGCCCTTGAAGAGCAAAGAAATCAGGTTAGACGCAAAAAAATTGTTCGTGTGCTTGTTGATTTGGGTTATCTTGAAGAATCCAAATTGCTTGGATTCTTCGTTGAGCTTTGTAAAAGAGGTGAGTTAAATCTACTATCGATATTAGAAGATTTTCCAAATAGTGAAGAAAATATTCTAAAGTTATTATCAAGAATGATAAATATGGAATATGTGGATTTGGATACTTATGAATTTAATCCATCGGTATCGGATTATGTTCCATTTAGTATAATTGAGCGATATACATCATTTCCATTTGCAGAAGATGAAGAAAAAGATATTGTCAAGGTTGTTTTAGCAGACCCATTTGATATTCGAGCAAAAGAGGCTATTACTCGTTCTATTCGTGGAAAAAAAGTATTATTTTGTATCGCAAAAAAAGAACAAATTGTATCCATCGTAATTCGTTTGTCTTTAAATGATAGTGTAAAACTTTTAGTTCAAGCTATTCGCGAAGAGATGAGTGGAACAAATGGACTTGTTACATTTGCAGGAGATGAGGGTGATAATAAGTCTGCTATTACAAAACTTATTTATGTTATTCTTGAAACAGCAGTTAAACAAAAAGCAAGTGATATTCATATTGAAGCTTTTGAAAATGCGACAGTCGTTAGGATTCGTGTAGATGGAGTTATGAGAGAGGCATTTAAGTTTGATAAGGATATGTTTGCTCCACTTAGTTCTAGAATGAAATTAATGGCGAATCTTGATATTGCCGAGCGTAGAAAGCCACAAGATGGGCGATATAGTGATATAATTATGGGGAATCCATTTGATTTTCGTATCTCAACTCTGCCAATTATTACAGGTGAGAGTATCGTTATTAGGATTCTGGATAAAAGTAAGGTTTTAGTAAAATTAGAAGATTTGGGAATCTCAGAGTTAAATTTTGATAGATTTAATGAAGCGATAAAGCAGCCAAATGGAATCGTTCTAGTTACAGGACCAACGGGAAGTGGTAAAACTACTACATTATATGCAGCATTAAATGCTATTAAAAATGTAACTCGTAAGATAATCACAGTGGAAGACCCTGTGGAATATCAAATGGAAATGATTCAGCAAGTTATGGTTAATGAACGAGCTGGAATGACATTTGCAGCGGGCTTACGCTCTATCTTGCGGCAAGACCCAGATATTATAATGATTGGTGAGATTCGTGATAGAGAAACTTTGCAGATTGCATTACAAGCTGCATTAACTGGGCACTTAGTGTTAGCCACACTCCACACCAATGATGCCATAAGCGGGGTTGCTAGGCTTTTGGATATGGGGGTTGAGAGCTTTTTTATTGGCTCTACATTATGCGGATTACAAGCACAAAGATTGGTTAGAAAGCTTTGTCCACATTGTAGATACGAGGTAGAGCCTCCTGATAATATGTTAGCTCAAATTAGGAATCTAATCCCAGATGATTATCATTTCTATAAATCACATGGCTGTAGTCAATGTGGAATGCAGGGGTATTCTGGTAGGGAAGTAATATCAGAAGTTGTGCTTGGAACAGAAAGTATAAGACGTTTAGTTTCTGCAAACGCAACGAAAGATGAATTATTAGCAGAAGCTAGAAAAGATGGCTTTGTTACTATGTTTGAAGATGCTTTATTAAAAGCATTAGAAGGTAGAACAAGCTTAGATGAAGTATATAGGGTGGCAAAATTATGAAATTTTATAAAGTTTCTTCAAGAAAAAATGGCAGAAAGATTGATATTCTTGTTAGGGCGACAACACCAGAAATGGCGTTTAATGTTGCTAAAACTAAATATAAGGCTAAGCCTGTATCTGCAGTGGAATCTGAACCTCCGTTTTATCTAAGGTTTTATAATAACCTAACCAAAGATAAAAAAATTAAATATGATGATATGATTGCAGCATTTAAGCAAATGTCTTTTATGTTGAATGCTGGTATTTCTATACAATCTACACTAGAAGATTTAATAAAATATACAGATAATGAGAGATTGGTTGTTATATTTGATTCTGTTTTAAATGGTGTTAATAGTGGTAGGACGCTAACAGAATCTTTTATGGACCATAAGAATCTCATTGGTGGGCTTACTATCTCTATGATTTCACTTGGTGAAAAAACAGGTAATTTAGCTGAATCTCTCGAAATGCTCGTTCGAAGTTTAGAGGAATTACGAGATAATAGAGCGAAATTCAAAAAAGCTATGCGTTATCCTATAATCGTTATTTCTGCTATGGTTATCGCATTTGTTGCGTTGATATTGCTTGTTATACCGCAGTTTAAGAGTATATTTGCCGAGCTTGGTGCTAATTTACCTCTTCCTACTAGAATCTTAATAGGAATAGAAGAGGTTATGACTAATTATGGATTAGTCGTAGCTTTAGGAATATTTGTTTTTGTAATGTTTATTAAGAATAGATATAAACATAGTCCAACATTCAAATTAAAATTTGATGAATATATACTAAAAGTAAAATTAATAGGTAATATTATATTTTTATCCACTATGAATCAGTATGTAACGACTTTATCATTATTATTAAAAGCGGGTATTTCACTAGAAGAGGGCTTAGAATCTTCAGCAATATTGCTTAACAATGACTATATAAAAAATAAATTTTTAGTTGTTGATATGTCTATTAAAAGAGGAGTTACTCTTACAGAGGCTTTTGCGGAGACTGGATATTTTGAGCCTATGACCATCCAAATGGTAAATACAGGTGAGCAATCTGGTGAGCTAGATAAGATGCTTGCCTCCGTGGCGGAATACTATAAAATCAAATATGATTATATTATCGATAACTTATCTGCTTATATTGAGCCGATTATGACTTTCTTTATCGCTTGTTTGGTGCTTTTACTCGCACTTGGAATCTTCTTGCCTATGTGGGGCTTGGGAGCAGCTGCAAAAGGTGGCGGTTGATAAAGTGAAAGTTTTCTTAGATAAACAACACTTCTTATAAAACTATGTTTTTGTAGGAAGTTTTTTGAACCTAGAAATCTTATTTGCATATATTTTTGCTGTAGTTTTGTTGATTATCACGCCCGGACCAGTTGTGGCATTAGTCATTAGAAATGCTAGTAAATATGGCTTTAGATTCGCTCTTGCTACGAGCATAGGGACGAATCTTGCTTCATTGATTTTAATCTCACTATCTATCGCAATAATTTTAGGGGCATTTAGCATATCACCAGCTTTTTTGTCTGCTATTAGCATATTTGGTTGTATTTTTATATTTTATCTTGGGTTTAAATCCTTGCTAAATTTAAAACATAACAACCACATTCAAGAATCTATCCCATCGCAAACAATACATAAAAAATCCCTAAAATCAAGCTTTTTTGAGGGCTTTGGTATAGCTATTAGCAATCCCAAAGATATTGTATTCTTTGTGGCGTTTTTCCCGCAGTTTATTCACATTTCTAGTTCGATTTATCTTAGCTTAGCGATGTTGGTAGTAGTTTGGATTCTACTAGATTTTGGCATACTTATTTCATATTCGCTACTTATGCAAAAATCTATATTTTTACGATTCAATAAAGCCATTAGTGTAATTAGCGATATAGTTTTAATGCTAGTTGGAATCTTGGGGCTAATATATATTCTAAACCATTAAATAAAATCTAGAATCCCATTATTTCAAAAACTTTTTCTTAAAAAACAATCTTGCAAAAATCCCAACTCTTCTTCGAAGTCTCTTTTTGTGTAGCACCCAGCCTCCAATAGCTCCAATGAGGCTTCCAAGCACAATATCAACCACCCTTGCACTCACAATAAGATTTGGGTCATATTGCATAAAGTTCCCCGCCTCAGCCAAATAAGTCGTATAAGGTGTGATGAAAACAATCGCTAGAGCGTAATTCCTAACCACCAAAAACTCTGTCATAAAGACTAATGTAAACATCAAAAGGGCAAATTCCACATTCCCAAACTTAAACCCAAGTAAATACCACGCAAATCCAGCCCCAATAAAAGTGCCAATAATCCGTTGTAACTGCTTAATCCAAACTGCCTTAATCGTAAGCCCTTGCATAATCACAGCACAACTCACTCCAACCCAATAGCTCCGCTCCAACCCCAAAACCTCGCCGATAAACACCGCAAAGCCCACGAAAAGCCCAATAATTATGGGGTCGATTATAATGACATCAAAGCCGAGTTTCCCTCGCTTAGGGACTTCTTGGGGAATATTATTTTTAAAAACATAAATCACAAGGAGGCAGTAAATAAAGCCAGTGATATTCGCACTCATCGCACCAAGCGAGACTAGCCCAATTAGCATAATAAAATCACTTTGATTAAATGGGAGATTCGCCCCTAAAATACACGCCAAAACGAAGAAAAAATATCCCGGAGCCCCCAAGTCGTAGTATCTCACAATCATCGAGCTAATTATCGTTACAACGCACACAATTAGCGGAATTAGAAGTGGAAAAAACTGCCCAATTAACCCAAGAGCGAAAGTAAAGCTAATGCCAAATCCAGCCGCCATTAAAACTAGCATTCGATGATAAATCGAGGTGCTTGGAATATATAGAAATATCGTCGTGCCAATCATCGCCACCAGCCCCAAATCAGGGCGATTAAAGAGTGCTCCTATAAATAGCACGATAGCGACATTTAGCCCCGCGAAAAATGGCATTTGCCACACTCGCTCGGTTTTGTTTAATGCGATTAATTCTTTTAGTTGTGATTTCATTTATATTTATTAAGATTGATTTAGATTGTTGCTATTTCCTAGCTTGAATGCCGAATGTTAGTCCAAAAGTGCTTAAATATATCTTTATATTTTGAGATATTGTAAAAATCTAGTGGTTTAATAGCTTAGATTCTGCAATATAGAAATAGAATCTTTGATAGTTAATGTTAATTGTATTTTCATAAATTTACTTAATATACAATAAATTTTTTATTTTTTTTAGCTTTCTTTACTTTTGATTTACTTTTTTTTACTTTTTATTTACATAACATTTAATAAGCAATAAAACTTTAATATTTAAGTTTGATTTAAGTTATTTTAAGTTTCGCTTAATAGGGGGGGGTAGAATAAACTTAAGATGTGTTTAGAGTTATATTTATTTAAAGACATCTTAAATTTATTTGAAAGGATACGCAATGTGTAGAGAAGTAGTAGTTGTTGCAGCGAAACGAACAGCGATAGGCTCTTTTCTTGGTAGTTTGAAAAGCACAAGCCCACGAGATTTGGCTTCTAGTGTTGCAAAGGCGATTATCAAGGACACAAATCTAGATGTAAATCTAGTAGATGAGCTTATTTTAGGACAAATCTTACAAAGTTCTCAAGGGCAAAATGTCGCAAGACAAGTCGCCATCTATAGTGGGATTCCACAAGAAAAGGGTGCTTATACAATTAATAAGCTATGTGGTTCGGGGCTTAAATCCGTGCAATTAGCATTTAATGAAATAGCACTTGGTAATAGTGATGTAATATTTGCTGGAGGTGTTGAAAATATGTCTCTATCTCCATTTACCTTAGAAAATATTCGAGGTGGATATAAGATGGGAGACCAAAAAGTAGTAGACACTATGATAAAAGATGGGCTCACTGACGCATTTAGTGGGGTGCATATGGGGATTACTGCGGAGAATCTTGCTAAGAAATATAATGTTTCAAGAGAGGAGCAAGATGCATTTGCCCTAGACTCACAACAAAAAGCTTCAAAGGCAAGAAAAGCAGGGAAATTCAAAGATGAGATTGTGCCTGTTATGTTAAAGAGTAAAAAAGGTGAAACTGCATTTGATACTGATGAATTTATCAAAGATGATATAAGCTTGGAGAGCTTAGCGAAGCTCCGCCCTGCATTTGACAAGGAGGGCACAGTTACAGCTGGAAATGCAAGTGGTGTAAATGATGGAGCAGCTATGATTTTACTTATGAGTAAAGACAAAGCAAAAAAGCTTGGATTGCCAATACTTGCCAAAATTAAGGCTATTAGAAGCGTGGGCGTTGACCCTAGCATTATGGGGATTGGTGCGGCAATGGCTGCAAAAAAAGTGCTTAAAGACACAAATCTAAAAGTAGACAATATAGATTTAATCGAAGCAAATGAAGCATTTGCAGCCCAAAGCTTAGCTTGTATTAAAGAATTTAATCCACCACTTGATAGATTAAATGTAAATGGTGGAGCAATCGCTTTAGGACACCCAATAGGTGCTAGTGGGGCTAGAGTGGTAGTTACACTTTTATATGAGATGATTAAGCGAGATTCTAAGCTTGGCTTAGCGACATTGTGTATAGGTGGCGGACAAGGTATAGCGGGGATATTCGAGCGAGAGTAAAGCGAAAGTAAGGCTGGGTTTTTAATAAAATTTATAGCAAACGGGCAATGCCCCTTGCAATAGGGCGGACTTAGCAGGAAACTGCAGTTTGTTCGCCTAAAAACCTTAGCCTCTCTAATTTTTGCGTTAGCAAAACGAGGCTAAAAGCCGAGTTTTTTACCAAATATTCGTAGCTTTAGAGATTTTAAAAGGGCAATGCCTTTTATTGCAAAATAGATATTGGTTCTATTATACGATAAAAACCTTAACTTCTCGATTTTTTACGAAGTAAAAATAATGGTTAGAAAACTTCGTTTTGTAGCTTTACACGAAGTTAATACTTTGGCAAGTAAGCTACGCTTTACGAGAAGCTACGCTTTAGGTGGGTCAAGGGAGCGAAACTCCCTGTTGTAGGGCGGATTTTATTCGCCTAAAGAAGTAAATTTAAAAAGAAAGGACATAATATGAAAATCATTTCTGCACTTGATGCAGCAAAACTTATAAAAGATGGGGATTCTGTATTTATTGGAGGATTCTTGGGTTGCGGGACTGCTCATAAAACAATCGAGCAATTAGTAAAGTTAGGCACAAAAAACCTAACGCAAATTAGCAATGATACTGCTATGGCGGATTATTCCTATGGGAAGCTAATCGCAAATAAGCAGATTTCAAAATTAATGGCTACTCACATTGGAACAAATAAAGAAACTGGTAGGCAAATGAGTGCTGGGGAACTAGATGTTACGCTAATCCCACAAGGAACATTAGCTGAGCGTATTCGTGCATCTCGTAGCGGACTAGGCGGAGTGCTTGTTAGCACAGGGATTGGGACTTTAGTTGCAGAGGGCAAAGAAGTTATAAATGTAGATGGCAAGGATTATTTATTAGAGAAGCCACTTCATGCAAATGTAGCTTTGATTTACGCCACTTATGCGGACAAGTATGGAAATCTCTCATATGATGGCACAACTCGTAACTTCAATACACTTATGGCAATGGCTGCTGATTTGGTAATAGTTGAAGTAGAAGAGGTATTGGATAAAGCACTAAATCCTAATAGTGTGGTAGTGCCGGGTGTGGCTGTAGACTATGTAGTAGATAGCAGAAAGGAGCAATAAAATGGAACGAACAAAAGAGCAAGTTACAACAACTATTATAAAAAGAGTTGCAAAAGAATTCAAAGACGGGAATCTAGTAAATTTGGGAATCGGTATGCCAGAATTGGCAAGTAACTATATCCCAGAGGGTGTTCACATTATCTTACAAAGTGAAAATGGAATGCTAGGAATGGGCGGAATGCCAACTGAAGAAAATAAGAATCCACGCATTACCACAGCTGGAGGAAAAGCAAGTAGCATAAAAGAGGGCGGAATGTTCTTTGACTCTGCATTTAGCTTTAGCCTAATTCGTGGCGGACATGTGGATATAACTGTTCTTGGGGCTTTAGAAGTAGATGAAAATGGGAATCTAGCAAATTGGATAATCCCGGGTAAATTAGTCCCCGGCATGGGTGGAGCAATGGACTTAGTAAATGGTGTCAAAAAGGTAATTATTGCCATGGAACACACTGATAAAAATGGCAATTCCAAGCTTAAAAAAGCCTGTTCCCTGCCACTTACTGGAGCAAAATGTGTAGATATGGTGGTAACTGAATTGGGTGTATTTGAGTTTGAAAATGGCAAGATGAAGCTAATTGAGATTCAGCCAGATTCTAGCCTAGAGGAAATTCAAGCAAAAACTGAAGCTAAGTTTGAATTAGCATTGTAAGGAGAGAAAAATGAAAGATAAAGTAGTAATTGTAACGGGAAGTGCAAGTGGAATTGGCTTATCTATGGCTGAAAAATTCTTTGAAAAAGGTGCAAAAGTCGTTCTTAGCGATATTAACACAGAGGCATTGAATAAAAAAGTTAGCGAATTTAATAGTAGCAATGTTTTAGGGATTAAATGCGATGTGAGCCAAGAAGAAGAGATTAAAAACTTAATCAATACTACAAAAGACAAATTTGGCAGAGTTGATGTTTTTGTCAATAATGCTGGACTTCAACATGTAGCTATGATTGAGGATTTCCCAGTGGCGAAATTCGACCAAATGGTTGCAATTATGCTTAGAGCGTGTTTTATAAGCACGAAATATTTATTTCCAATTATGAAAAAGCAGAAATTCGGGCGAATCATCAATATAAGCTCCATTAATGGACTTATAGGATTCGCTGGAAAAGTCGCATACAATGCTTGTAAGCACGGGATTATTGGTGTTACAAAGGTTGCTGCATTAGAATGTGCTAGAGATGGAATCACTGTTAATGCAATATGCCCGGGATATATTGCAACTCCGCTTGTGCTAGGGCAAATGGCGGATTTAGGTAAAACTCGAGGTTGTAGCACTGAGGAGGCATTGGAGCAAGTTTTATATCCACTTATTCCGCAAAAACAGCTTATAGATGTTAATGATGTAGCAGAGCTTGCTTGTTATTTAGCTAGTGATGTTGCTAAGCATATCACAGGAGCGGCGATGGTTATTGATGGTGGTTATACAGTTCAATAGCAATAGGCTTTAAAAACTCGTTACAAGGATAAAATATGGATTTTATAGTTGTTTTAACTTCATTATGTTTTTTAATGTTTGTGGCTTATCGGGGGTATAGCGTTATTTTGTTTGCCCCTATTGCTGCTATGGGAGCTGTGTTACTAATAGAACCATCATTAGTATTGCCTATGTTTTCTGGGCTATTTATGGATAAATTAGCGGGATTTGTGAAAAGCTACTTCCCGATTTTCTTGCTAGGTGCAGTATTTGGCAAGGTTATTGAGCTAAGTGGATTCGCAAAGTCGATAGTTGCAGCGACCATTAGGATAATTGGAGCACAAAGAGCGATGTTGTCGATTGTTATTGTGTGCTGTTTGCTAACTTATGGCGGAATCTCTCTATTTGTGGTTGTGTTTGCGGTGTATCCATTTGCAGCAGAAATGTTTAGACAAGGAAATATACCTAAGCGATTAATTCCCGGAACTATTGCACTAGGTGCTTTTACTATCACTATGGACGCATTACCGGGAACGCCACAGATTCAAAATATTATCCCTACTACATTTTTTCATACAAATATCTATGCAGCTCCAATACTTGGAATCATAGGTTCAATAGTGATTATGGTAGCAGGTATGTCATATTTAGAATGGATGAGACGACGCGCTTTTAGAGCAGGAGAGGGATATGGAACTGGGCATATTAATGAGCCAGAGTCAGTGGATAGCAGCAAATTAGCAAATCCAGTGATTGCCATATCTCCTTTGATAGTTGTTGGCGTTGTGAATATAGTATTGACTAGGCTTATTCCTAAGATATATGGAGAGAGTGTATCATTCTCACCAGCAGTAATAGGGAATCCGCCTGATGTCGTTCAAAAAGTAAGTGCTGTGGCAGCTACTTGGGCGGTGGAAATAGCCCTTTTAATGGGGATTTTAACTGTTATTGTATTTGCTTGGAAAACAGTATTGGTGAAATTTGCCGAAGGGACTAAATCTGCGATTGCTGGCTCACTTTTAGCGGTATTAAACACTGCTAGTGAATATGGATTTGGTGCGGTTATTGCGGCATTACCGGGATTCTTGGTAGTTGCAAGTGCACTTGGAAGTATCCCAAATCCGCTAATAAATGAAGCCATCACAGTTACGGCACTAGCAGGTATTACAGGCTCTGCATCTGGTGGTATGAGTATCGCACTAGCAGCGATGGCAGATACTTTTATAGCTAATGCAAATGCCGCTGGAATCCCTATGGATGTTCTACACAGAGTGGCATCTATGGCATCTGGCGGTATGGATACATTACCACATAATGGTGCGGTTATTACACTTTTAGCAGTTACGGGATTGACCCATCGTCAATCATATAAAGATATATTTGCAATTACGGTGATTAAAACATTAACTGTATTTGTAGTTATAGCTGTATTCTATCTAACTGGATTAGTGTAGTAAGGTAAAGGTTTGGCGTTTGGAGTAAGGATTGCGGAGAATCTTTTTAGAATCTCTCGCAGTCTTTGGCTAAAATATTTTAAGTAGCTAAGGCTACGAAATAATTAATTTTAAGGAGATTAATATGGCAAAAATGAAAGCGGTAGTTTATCACGGGAAAGCAAATGATTATACATTAGATACTATAGACAAACCAAAGATTTTGAAAGACACAGATGCGATAGTTAAAATCACAACTACGACCATTTGTGGCACAGACCTACACATAAGCCACGGGCATGTGGATTATATGACAGAAGATATTGTGCTAGGACATGAGGGTGTAGGAATCGTAGAGGAAGTGGGAAGTGGCGTTAGCAACTTTAAAAAAGGCGATAGAGTGATTATCTCTTGCGTTACTTCGTGTGGAAAATGCGAGTATTGCAAAAGAGGACTTTATGCACACTGCAAAGATGGAGGGTGGATTCTAGGACATAAGATAAATGGCACACAAGCCGAATATGTGAGAATCCCACACGCAGATAATAGCCTATATGCCTTGCCAAAAGGTTTGCCGGAGGAAAAAGCTGTAATGCTTAGCGATATTTTACCAACTGGATATGAAATCGGCGTAAAATACGGGAAAATCTCTCCATCGCAAACTGTGGCGATAGTGGGCTCTGGACCGATAGGAATCGCCGCTCTTATGACAGCACAATTCTATAGCCCAAGTAAGATTATTATGGTGGATTTAGATGATAAAAGGCTCGATAAAGCGGTGAAAATCTTTGGGGCAACTCATAAGGTAAATAGCAAAAACCAAGAAGAAGCAATCAAAAAAATCTTTGAAATCACTGACGGCAAGGGCGTAGATGTGGCGTTGGAGGCAGTTGGATTCCCAGCTACTTTTGATTTATGCCAAAGGATTATCAATCCGGGCGGACATGTCTCTGTTTTAGGTGTGCATGGAAAGCCAGTGCAGTTTAATCTAAATGAACTTTGGATTAAAAATATCACTTTATCAACTGGATTAGTTTGCACATTTACTATCCCTGAATTACTTCAAGGTGTGGTGGACGGCAAAATCAAAGCTGATAGTCTCTCAAATAAGGAGCATAGAAGCTTTAAGCTAAGCAAGATTTGCGATAAAGATAATGCTTGGGATGTCTTTAGCAATGCCGCAAAACACGACGCATTAAAGGTTATCGTAACTAATGATATTAGCTAAATAGCTAGTTAATTGATACTTGCATTTTTATGCGGGTATTGTGATGATATTGTAGCGGTGCGTTATGCACCGCTATATTGTTGGTTGGCGATTTGGGGCGTTATCTATGTGGTAGATTATATTTAGATTCCACTAGATTCCATTTAGATTTTGGGGCGAAATAATTATTAAAGGATTCTTGGATTCTTTAGTAATGTTTTGGCTTATTTGAGATTCCAAGATGGATTCTAAGGGAGATTCTAAGGGATTTTTAAGGATTCTATTAGATTTAGGTTTTCAAGGAAACTTCGGCTAAAGCCTTGTTTTACACGAAATTTCGCTTTGCTCATTTTGTAGCTTTAGGGGGGGGGTTAAAACGAGCGGTAGCGAAGTTTCGTTTAAAGGGGCAACGCCCCTTATCGCAAAGACGAGTTTTACTTGTCTGCGAAGTCAAATACCTTAGCTTTCTCAAGTTTTTTTATGAAATAAAAAATACTTGTAGCTTTTACGAGGAAACTTCGCTTCGCTCGTTTTGGGGGTTTAAAGGGGCAACGCCCCTTATCGTAAAGCGGGGCTTTGCTCCGCTGCGAAATAAATTTTAAAGGAATTATTTGTGAAAAAAATCTTACTTTTAGGTGCTGGATATGCCACTATGAGCTTTATAAAAAGTATCGATAATGCGTATTTTAAAAAGGCGGAATTTACGCTTATAAATCCATATGATTACCATTATCACACAGTTTTATTGCATAAAGTGGCGGCTTTTGGTGAAGATGTCCGTTTTAAGTTTAGCGAGATTCTGCCAAAGGAAATAAAAGTCATTCAAGATAAAGTGCTAGAAATCACTAGTGATGGCGTAATAACTAAGAATGCCACATTTAGTGGATTTGATTATATTATTAGCGGATTAGGATTTAGTAGCGAATCTTTTGGTATTAAGGGCGTTGGCGAATATGCTCTAAATCTTACAGATTATGAATCCGGCTTAAGAATCCATCAGCACATAAAATCCAAAATCGAGCAGTATCTGCAAGATAGAGATGAAAATAATCTTAGATTTATCGTTTGTGGCGGTGGGCTAACAGGCGTAGAACTCGCAAGTGAAATGGCACTAAGCATAAAAAAGCAAAGTGAACGACTTGGGATTCCTAGCTCAAAAATTAAGATTTTCATCATTGAGGCTATGCCCAGCATTATCCCTATGTTTGCCAAAAGCCTAATTGCAAAGGCTTATAAGCGATTAGAATCTCTTGGAGTGGAGGTTAGGGATAATTCTAAAATCCTAGAGTGTTTTAAAGATGGCATTAGGATTGATAATAATGGAAATGAGGTGAAAATCACCGCAAATACGATTATTTGGACGGCTGGTGTAAAGGGCAATGAGGTCATACAAAAGAGTTTCCCAAAAAGCATAAAATCAAAAATCGAGGTAAATTCGGAGTTTCTCCCGCTTGATAATAGCACTAGGAAGCACTTTTTTATCGGTGATAATTGTGCGTTAAAAGATACACATACAGGGACTTTTTACCCAGCTACAGCACAAGTTACAATCCAGCAAGGGCGATTTTTGGCAAAGCATTTTCCAGCTATTTTGAATGGCGAGAAAATCACGGATAATTTTAGCTATAAAATGGTGGCGAGTTTCTGCTCACTTGGGGATGGATATGCCATAGGTGAGCTATTTGGCATACGATTTAGCGGGAGAATAGCAAGTTTCTTTAAATCGCTAATAGAATGGCTATGGAAAAATAGGATTCAAGCAGGTTTTTAAGGGATTTAATTAAATCTTATATAAAATATAACTTGCTACTATCAAGCTTAAAACTTTTTTTGAAAAGGAGGCTCTACTAGCGTTAGAATTGCTAGAATCTTTGTTTTGGAGGATTATATATTTAAGTGGAGAGATTCTATATTATATAAAAATCATTCCACAAGCTAGACATCTCTATAATCTCAAGGGACATTAAAGATTCCTTATAGATTATAAAATATTGAATTATATTTTTTTAGCAGAACATTCCTTGCAGATTCCAGTTAGTAGTATCGAAGCTTCTTCAATGTTTTCATATCCGCTTGCATTCTTGCAGTAATCTTGAAAGTCGCTTATATCTATCTCAAAATCTTCTAATTTCTCGCAGATTTTACAAAATAGATGAATATGTGGCTTTTTGTTTATCTCGTATTTTTGCTTTTGCGTGGGAGTTTTTACACTTTTTAATATATCCATACTTTGTAATGCTAATATATTTTTATACACAGTTGCAAGGGAAACGGAGGGAATCTTGATTTTGATTCTATTAAATATATCATCTACAGTTGAATGACCATTTTTATCTAATTCCTCTAAAATAGCAATCCTTTGTGGAGTAATCTTTAACTTTTTTTCTTTCAATATTTCTGTAAAATTAGTATCACTCAAAACATTTCTCCTTAAATTTTTTATAATTTGTTGATTAATAGTCAATAAATTGTAGCATTAAACAATAAAATTTATTATATGATAAAAAACCTTAAATATATCAAATTTATACTAGTATATTGTTTATTTTCTAAAATAATTGTAGAATCTAGGATTCAATTACATAGTTTTTAAGGAGTGTTTTTTGTTTGATACATTAACTAGCTCGTTTAAAGGCATTGTCAATAAAATTAGATTCTTAGATGATGAAAAGGCACTCAATCGCTCGCTAGATGAGCTAAAAAAGGTGCTGCTTAAAAATGATGTTTATCACAAAGTCGTAAAAGAAATCATCGCTCAAGTCGAAATCGAGTGCAAGAAAAATGGCATTGGCAAGGATTCTTTTGCAAATGCCCTGAAAGATTCGCTAAATGCCATTTTTAGTGGCACTTATGGCTTCACATACGCTCCAAAGCCCCCTACAATCGTGCTTATGGTAGGCTTACAAGGAAGCGGGAAAACAACCAGCAGTGCGAAACTTGCAAATTACCTAAAACTTCGTGGCAAGAAAGTCTTGCTTGTGGGCTGCGACTTGCAGCGATTAGCCGCAGTCGAGCAGTTACGGCAATTAGCCAGTGAAATTGAAGTGGATTTTTACTTTAAAGAGAATCTAGATTCTATAAAACTCGCTAGAGAATCTATAAGATTCGCCCAAGATTCTAGCTATGATGTGGTTATAGTAGACACCGCTGGGCGACTTGCCATAAATACCGAGCTAATGAGTGAGCTAAAAAATCTAAAAAGCGAAGTGAAGGCAAATGAGACATTTTATGTGCTAGATAGCCTAAGCGGGCAAGATGCTGTGCGGAGTGCCGATACATTTAATAAAGAGATTGGTTTAAGTGGCGTAGTTTTAAGTAAGTTTGATAGCGATTCAAAAGGCGGAATTGCCCTATCAGTTACTAAGCAAATCAATGTTCCAATTCGCTTTATCGGTAGTGGCGAGAAGGTCGCTGATTTGGATATATTTTTGCCAGAGCGGATTGTAGGGCGACTAATGGGGGCTGGGGATATCGCTGGATTCATCGAAAAGACCACCATTGTAGTTGATGAAAAACAAGCAAAGCAAATCACGCAGAAAATCAAAAAAGGCAATTTTACATTCACAGATTTCCTAAACCAGCTTGAATCTATTAAAAAAATGGGTTCGATGAAATCCCTAATATCGATGATGCCCGGGCT
This sequence comes from Helicobacter sp. 16-1353, assembly GCF_003288815.1. Classification (GTDB taxonomy): domain Bacteria; phylum Campylobacterota; class Campylobacteria; order Campylobacterales; family Helicobacteraceae; genus NHYM01. The sequence continues at coordinate 41,146 of NZ_NHYM01000013.1, forward strand.
TGGGGCTATGGGCGATGCACTAAAAAATGTGGATATTGACAATTCTGTTGAGATTAAGAATTTAAAGGCTATGGTTTCATCGATGACTAAAAAAGAGCGGGAGAATCCAAGCATTCTAAATGGCAGTCGTAAAAAGCGGATTGCCAAGGGCTGTGGGCTTGATGTGAGTGATATAAACCGCTCTTTAAAGCAGTTTGAAACGGCTGCCAAAATGGCGAAGCAGATGAGCTCCCCAAATGGCGTGAAAAATATAATGAATATGGTTAAGGGTGCAAATCTTAACAAAATGCGATAAAAATACGAGATTTTTGGTAATATTACAATTTTAAAATTTTAAAAGGAGCATTATGGCAACAGTTATAAGACTAACACGAGTAGGACGCAAGAAAAAGCCATTTTATCGAATCGTAGTTACAGACAGCAGAAAGAGGCGAGACGGGGGCTGGATAGAATCTATTGGCTATTACAATCCGCTTCGACCAGACTTCAAAAATGTCGATAAAGAGCGAGTGGATTACTGGCTTAGCGTCGGTGCTAAGATGAGCGATAGAGTGAAAAGTATCGTAAAATAGGCTTTCAAATATCCTAAAAGGCAGGCGAAATGGTAGAAAACTTCATAAAAGAATATGTGAAAATGATAGCCATTGAGCCTAGTTTAATCGATGTGAAACGAGAGTTTGACAAATCTACAAATACCGCAAATATCACCATATACGCAAGTGACGCAGACGCAGGGAGGATAATCGGCAAGAATGGCAAGATGATAAGCTCGATTAAAACGGTGATTTCCGGTTGCAAGGCAAAAGATGGCATTAGCTATAAAATCGTGGTTAAATCAATGTGATTTTTGGCTTTGTGTTGGGGAATCTTGGGTGTGTTTAGGCGTGAATCTTGCGGGTTTTTTTGTGGATTCTGGGGCGGAATCTAGATTCTTTAAAAAGGTGGAATCTCGTGGTTTTTTTGTGGATTCTGGGGCGGAATCTAATTTCTAATGCAAGAAAAATTTGATATTTTAGTCGCCAAATGTGGCAAAAGCATTGGGCTAAAGGGCGAAATCCACCTAAATATTTATAGCGATTTTTTGGATATTTTCACTCGTGGCAATATTTTCCGCTGTGGGGATTTGATGCTAACTTTGGAATCTTTTAACGTCCACAAAAATAGTGCGAAATTTAGCGAGATAAATGACATAGAATCTGCCAAAATGCTTAATTCTCACAATCTCTACAGCTCCAAAACCCTCACAGAAAAATACTGCAATTTAGGCGAAAATGAATTTTTTTGGTTTGATATTATCGGCTTGAAAATCTATGATGGCGATTTGCTGTTGGGCGAAGTGGCGGAGATTGAGCGGATTGTAGGCGTGGATTATTTGGTGGTGAATGTGGATAGAGATTTGCTAGATTCTGGTGCTTCTAGCAATTTTGGCGATTTTGGCAATTCTTCCGTCGGTGTGTCGAGTAAAAATTCCAAGAAAAAGCCTAAGCAAAAAATCTTTCTAATCCCCTATATCGAGCGTTATATCATCAAAACAGATTTGAAAAACAAACGCATTTTAACGCAAGATACGCTTGGAATCCTAGAAGAATCTTAAAAAAGTATAAAAATCGCCGTGAAAACCATAAAAGCAGAATCTAACATAGAATCTAAAGTGGAATCTAACATAGAATCCCAAGCGAAATCTAAAGTGCAAATAGAATTCGTCGCAGAATCCCAAGCAGAATCTAACGCCGAATCTAAGATTAGATTCACATTCCTAAGCCTTTTCCCGCACTTGCTTCGCGGATATTTCGAGGATTCCATATTAAAAAGAGCGATTGAGCGGAATCTAATCGAGGTCGAGTTTATCGACTTTAGGGACTTTGCGACGAATCGCTATAAAAAAGTGGATAATTTCCAAGTTAGCGGTGGAGCTGGGCTTGTGATTTGCTCTGATGTGCTAAATAGTGCGATAGAGGCGATTAAAATGCAAGATTCCCACATCATCTATCTAACGCCAGTTGCAAAGCAATTCAATCAAAACGACGCAAAACGATTGGCGAAGTCCCATCGCCACATCATTTTTATCTGTGGGCGCTACGAGGGCATTGATGAGCGTGTGGTGGAGGCTTTTGTCGATGAGGTTTTTTCGATTGGTGATTATATTTTGACTGGCGGTGAGTTGGCAAGTCTCGTGGGTTGCGATAGTGTGGCTAGGAATATCCCACAAGTTTTGGGGAATGAGGAGTCTTTATTTGGCGAGAGCTTTGAAAATAATCTATTGGAAGCGCCCGTTTTTACTAAAAATCACACAAAAAATGATAAAAAATTGCAAAAAAATGCAAATTTAAGCGTCCCTTTAGAATATTCAAAGGGAAATCATGGCAAAATTAAAGCTTTTAAAAATGAATTATCGCTACGAAAAACCAAATATTTTCGTCCCGATATGTATCAAAACTACCATAAATAGGTAAATTGACGAGGTGAAAAATGCAAAATAGATATATAGAAATGTTTGAGAAAACTCAAATACAAGATAAGCAAATTCCGCAATTTAAAGCAGGGGATACTATTAAGATTGGTATAACAATCAAAGAGGGTGATAAAACTAGAATCCAATATTTTGAGGGCGTATGTATATCGCTTCGAGGACATGGCGTAAATCGAAGCTTTACCATTCGCAAAATAGGTGCAAATAACATCGGCGTAGAGAAAAACTTCCCAATTTATAGCGAGAGTTTGGCGAGTATCGAGGTTTTAAGAATAGGTAGAGTTAGACGCGCTAAATTATATTACCTAAGAGAGAAAAAAGGTAAATCTGCAAGAATTAAAGAATTAAGAAAATAATTCTTTAATTCGCAATGTTGTAGCTATTATAAAATAATTAAACTAAGTCGCTAAACATTGCTTCCTTTTCGTTTTCATCTTCTTGTAGTTTATCTTGCAATCGTTTAGCTCTAATCTTTTTTATACGCATTCCATCGACTTCTAAAACCTCAAATACAAAGTTTCCATCTACCACATTATCGCCAACAATTGGTTCTTTTTCAAGAAGATTAAATACATATCCACCAATTGTAACTTGCTCAACATCTTCTGGAATCTCAAAGTCAAGTGTTTCTGCAACACTATCAATGTCTAGCATTCCATCAATTTCATAGGTGTTATCATCGATTTTTATTATATCATCGTTTTTCTTGTCGTGCTCATCGGAAATATCACCCATAATCTCTTCAATAATATCCTCCATAGTTAGCAATCCAGCCGTTCCGCCATATTCATCTACAACAAGTGCAGTGTGAATCTGCTTTTTATTCATTTTCATTAAAATGCTAGAAATTGATGTCGTTTCAGGCACGATTATAAGCTCACGAACGATACTTGATAGATTATTATCTTTTTTATTTTGCAATGTGCTTTGTAGTAAATCACGGATATGAATCATTCCCAACACATTATCTTTGCCCTCTTTGCAGTATGGGTATCTTGTGTGATTTGTTTGTTTTACAATCTCTATATTTTCATCATAGGAATTATTCTCAAATAAGCATATAATATCTTTTCTAGGTGTCATTATTTCTTTTGCGGTTGTATCACTGAAATCCACAGCATTTTTTAGAATCTCACTTTCGATAGAATCTAAATATCCGCCCTTTAAACTTTCCCCTATGATTATCTTAATCTCTTCATCAGAATGGGCACTATCGTTTTCTTTGGCTGGTTCTATGCCTATTCGCTTTAAAAAGAATCCAGCCAATGTGTCAAATACCTTAATCAATGGAAAAAATAGAATCCTAAATAAATGAAGTGGTCTAGCTACAATCAATGTTGCTTGTTCGGCTCTTGCTATAGCTATTGATTTAGGGATTAATTCGCCACAAACGACATGCAATACGGTAATAATAGTAAAAGCAATAATAAAGCTAATTGTATGAAGTAAGATAGGATTATCAACAAAGAAAGAATGAAATAATTTTTCTAAAACTCTTGCAATCGCTGGCTCACCAATCCAACCCAAAGCAAGTGATGAAAGCGTAATTCCTAGCTGTGTAGCACTCAAATATGTATCGAGCGTTTTGGTTATTTTTAATGCTAATTTCGCATTGCCCTTATTTTTCTTTGCTAACTCTTCTAGCTTAGAGCGTCTAACCTTAACAATCGCAAATTCTGATAATACAAAAAATCCATTTAACCCAACAAAAACTATTGCTAATATAATCATTAACAACTGACTCGTCGAACTCTCCAAGATATAAATTCCTTTAGCTACTTTAATAGCGTTTTATAAGATTCTAAAATATCGGTTAAATTATATCCTTAATAGATTATAGAAATATTAAATTTAATATTTTACTTTTTAAAAACCCACAACAAAGATTGTAAAAATTTATAGAATCTACCAATGATTCCACGAGATTCCACAAAAATTTTCAATATAATAGAATCTAATATTTTAAAATACAAATGGATTGGATTATGTTAGTTAGAAAAATAATAGCATATATAGTATTATTTGTTTTGCCACTACTTTTTATTTTTTATGGTGTGTTTAGTGGCTTTTTTGGTGTTGAGTTTAGCACAGAAGTTTTGCATTATCTTGGAAGATTATCTATATTTCTTTTAACATTAATGCTATTATCCAAATATCTATCAAGGATTCCATTTCTATCATTTATACAAAACTATAAAAAAGAAATTGGCATTAGCTCATTTTTATTTGCGTTTTTGCATATTTTGCTTTATATAGTTGGCATTAGCCCAAGTGAGGTGCTTTTGGAGATTTTCAAGCGGAGATATATTTTGCTTGGATTCTTGCTTTTTGCTCTAATGTTGTGTATGTTTATTTTTAGCTTTTGCAATAAATCATTATTTTTCAAATGTGCTTCTCTCATTCTGCCTTTTAGTTTGCTTGGGAGTTTGCACTATCTATTTTCAAGCAAGGTGGTATATATAAATGCTATGGTGATTTTTTTTATTATATTAATATTACTTTGTGTAGATATACTAGAATCTAAAAAAATAAAAAAGGTTGAAAAATGATAATAATACCAGCGAGATTGCAATCCACAAGATTGCCAAATAAGCTACTTTTGCCACTTGATGGAGTGCCGATAATCGTGCGTGTAGCAAATATCGCGAAAGAGCTAGATTCCTGCGTCGTGGCGTGTGATGATGAGGCGATTTTGGAAGTTTGTAAAAAGCATAAAATCGAGTGCGTAATGACTGCCAAAACTCACACAAGCGGGACGGATAGATGTGCGGAGGCAGTTTCAAATCTAGGCTTAGGCGAAAATGAAGTGGTGATAAACTTGCAAGGCGATGAGCCATTTATCGAGCCTGGCGTTATAGAAAAGCTAAAAAATGCAATGCAAAATGCGATAAATTGGGGAGATTCTGCGTTGGATTTTGTGCTAGATTCTGCAAATTTAGCGTTGGATTCTACAGATTCCGCGTCAAATTCCACAGATTCTAGCGATTCTATTTTTATGGCAAGTTGTTATAAAACTATAAGCGACACGGAGGCAGATGACCCAAATTTAGTAAAAGTCGTGGTAAATTCTAGGAATCTCGCCCTATATTTCTCACGAAGTAAGATTCCATATAATCGCGAAAATATCGCAATGGAGCATTTAGGACATTTGGGGATTTATGCTTTTAGTGCCAAAAGTTTAAGGGAGTTTTGTGGGCTTTCAAAATCGCCCCTAGAAGAGATTGAGAAGCTAGAGCAGCTCCGCACCCTGTGGCATAATAAAAAAATTTTAATGGTGAAAGTAGAGAGCAAATCCATTGGAATCGACACGCTAGAGGATTATGAGAAAGCCAAAGAAATTCTCACTTAAGGAGAACAAGCGATTTTCTACTCATTGTAAAACCGCAAGTTGAGCTAGAAAGATTGTTTTAAATCCCTAAGGCAAAGTTCTAGAATCTTTGGCGATGAAACTTTGCTTATTTTGCAAAAAATTCACTTTAGTAGCTTAAAAGCCCTTGTTTTGCTGGGGTGTAAAATAAAAATTTAAAAAAGGACAAAAATGAAAATATTTGAGGTTACGCCGTTGGATAAGGGGGCGTTGGAGGCGATTGGCTTGGAGTGGCACACAGATAGCGACAATACGAGCTATATTTCAAATGAGGTTATAGAAGTGAGCCAAAGCGAGGCGGACGCCTTTTATGAGGCGGGAAATACGCTCTATGATATGTTTGTAGAGGCTGGGGAATATGTCATCAAAAACAATCTATTTTTCGAGCTAGATATCCCAACAAGCCTAGTTGAGAGCATAAAGAGTAGCTGGGAAAATGAGGTGCATTGGCATATTTATGGGCGATTTGACTTTGCTGGTGGGCTTGATGGAGTGCCGATAAAATTGCTTGAATTTAACGCCGATACGCCCACTTTGCTTTACGAATCCGCACTCATTCAATGGGCGATTTTAAAGCATAACAAGATGAATGAAAACGCTCAATTTAACAATATCTTTGAGGCGATTAGCGATAATTTTAAGCGAATGATTACGTTAGGCGAGGACATTGGGCGATTTGGCGAGATGTATGAGGGCTGGGGTGTGCTATTTTCAAGCATTCGTGGGAATAGCGAGGAGGAGCGAACCACGAAATTTCTAATGGAATGTGCGAAAAATGCGGGGCTTGTAAGTGAATTTTGCTATATCGATGAGGTGGAGTTTAGCGAGAGTGAGGGCGTATTCTACCAAAATAATCAATATGAGTTTTTGTTTAAGCTCCTGCCGTGGGAGATTATCAGCATTGATGAGCCGGAACTCGCCCTAATCATTAATAAAATGATTGAAAATAAAAATACTATTTTTCTAAATCCCCCATACACCGCACTTTTTCAAAGCAAGAGAATCTTAAAGATTCTTTGGGATTTATTTCCAAATCACCCACTTTTGCTGGAATCTTCATACGAACCGCTAAAAAATAAAAAGCAGGTCAAAAAGGTCTCATTTGGCAGAGAGGGGGCGAATATCGAGATTCTAGATTCTAGTGGAATCTTGGAAAGTAAAGGCGGCGAATATGGGAATTATAAGAGCATTTACCAAGAATTTTATCCGCTAAACTCGCACAATGGGAGCTTTTATCAGCCAAATGTGTTTTTTGCCTATGAGAGCTGTGGGCTTGGATTCCGTAAAGGTGGGAATATAATGGATAATTTTGCGAAATTCGTCTCGCATATAATTAAATAAAGATTTGCATAATATCTATAACAATATTTTTGCTTTCTAAATAAATCTTAAAAGTCAATAAAAAATAATAAATTTATTGATTTTTTTTGATATTTTTCCATAATTCGTAATTTCTTAAGCTAAAGTTAAAAGATTTTTGTAATTTTTCTGTAATTTAAAAGATTTTACTATTTTAAAAACTATATACAATCATAGTTGTTTTATAATATATTTATGGTTAGATTGTTTATAAATAATCATTTAAACATTGCAATTTAACTATAAATTAAATTATTAAAGGAGCTAAATCATGAGTAATATAGAAAAACCTCAAGTTAATCTTAATTTTGAAGGAGGTTTATGGGAAAGTGAAATCAATGTTAGAGATTTTATAGTGAAAAATTATACTCCATATGATGGAGATAGTAATTTTTTAGCTAACCCTACAAATAATACCTTGAAATTATGGGAAAGAGTTTGCGAACTAATGAAAGTAGAGCGTAGCAGAAATGGTGTTTATGATGTTAGCACCGATATTATTTCTACTATAACATCTCATAAACCGGGATATATCAATAAGGATTTAGAGAAAATCGTAGGAATCCAAACAGATGAGCCATTAAAAAGGTCTATTATGCCATTTGGTGGTTATAGAATGGTGGTTACTTCATTACATGCATATGGAAAAGAGGAAGACCCAAATGTGGCAAATGTATTCAAATACCGAAAAACCCATAATGATGGTGTATTTGATGCATATACTGATGAGATGATTTTAGCTAGAAAAGTAGGCATTATTACAGGATTACCAGATGCTTATGGTAGAGGAAGAATTATCGGGGACTATAGAAGAGTGCCTTTATATGGCGTAGATAAATTAATCGAAGAAAAAGTAAAAGCCAAAAAGAAAATGGTCCCAGATGTTGTAGATTCTCATGTAATACGAGCTAGAGAGGAATTATCAGAGCAAATTAAAGCATTAAATGAATTAAAAGAAATGGCTCTATCTTATGGATTCGACATTTCAAAACCAGCTACTGATGTAAAAGAAGCGATTCAATGGCTATATTTTGCATATCTTGCAGCGACAAAAGAGCAAAATGGTGCGGCAATGAGTATTGGTAGAATCTCAACTTTCCTTGATATTTATGCACAAAAAGACCTAGATAGTGGCAAATATACCGAAGAAGAAATTCAAGAGATGGTAGACCATTTTGTTATGAAATTAAGAATGATTAGATTCTTGCGAACACCAGAATATGATGAGCTATTCTCCGGCGACCCAACTTGGGTAACTGAATGTATTGGCGGAATGTGTATTGATGGGCGACATTTGGTTACAAAAATGTCCTTTAGATTCTTACATACATTGACAAATCTTGGACCAGCTCCAGAGCCGAATATGACTGTTCTTTGGAATACTAGATTGCCTAAGAATTTTAAGGAATATTGTGCGGAAGTTAGCATTAAAACATCATCCATTCAATATGAATCCGATGAGATTATGCTAGAAGAATTTGGCGATGATTATGGTATTGCTTGTTGTGTATCACCGATGAAGCTTGGAAAACAAATGCAGTTTTTTGGTGCAAGATGTAATCTAGCAAAAGCATTATTATATGCGATAAATGAAGGTAAAGATGAAACAAGCGGATTGCAAGTAGGACCAAATATCGCTCCTGTCGAAGGTGAGTATTTGAATTATGATGAGGTTAGAGAAAAACTTGATATTATACTAGATTGGCTTGCAAGATTGTATATTAATACATTGAATGTAATTCACTATATGCACGATAAATATTGCTATGAGAGAATACAAATGGCACTCCACGATGATAATGTAATGCGAACTATGGCAGGTGGAATCGCTGGTTTGTCTGTTATTACAGATTCACTCTCAGCAATAAAATATGCGAAAGTTAAGCCAATTAGAAATGAGCAAGATTTAATAGTTGATTTTGAAATTGAGGGCGATTATCCAAAATATGGAAATAATGATGATAGAGTAGATGAAATCGCCGTAAGTCTTGTAAAAGGCTTCTCTCAACGATTATCTTTGCACGATACATATAGAGAATCTATTCCTACAATGAGCGTTCTTACTATTACTTCAAATGTAGTTTATGGTAAGAAAACAGGAACAACTCCAGATGGTAGAAAAGCAGGTGAGCCATTTGCTCCGGGTGCAAATCCAATGCACGGACGAGATACAAGTGGTTGTGTGGCGAGCTTCTGCTCTGTGGCTAAGATTCCATTCAAATATTCAAAAGATGGAATCTCAAATACATTTTCTATCGTTCCGGGAGCAATAGGAAGTGATGATAAAACACAAAAGCAAAATCTAGTTCAACTAATGGACGGATATTTTAGCGATGAAGGTTATCATCTAAATGTTAATGTATTGAAAAAAGAAGTTTTAGAAGATGCTATGGAACATCCAGAAAAGTATCCACAATTAACAATTCGTGTGAGTGGCTATGCTGTTAATTTTATCAAACTCACAAAAGAGCAACAAAGGGATGTAATTTCTCGAACATTCCATCAAAAATTATAAATCCTATCCCTTCTTTTTAAGGAGGGATAAAGTGGCTATAAAATCTAAATCAATAAAGGTTGTATAAATGGCAGTAAAGCAAAAAATGAATAAAGAGCAATTTCTTGATAATTACAAAAAAATAAAAGGCAGAATCCATTCAATTGAAACATTTGGAGCTGTAGATGGTCCGGGGATTCGCTTTGTGTTATTTTTACAGGGTTGCTATTTGCGTTGTCTTTATTGCCATAATCCAGATTCTTGGGATTTGAATGGCGGTCAAGAAATAAATCTAAAAAATATCCTAAAAAATATCCTAGCTTATAAGAAATTTTACAAAAAAGGCGGTGTTACCATATCTGGTGGAGAGCCACTTTTACAACATGAATTTTTATATCATTTGTTAGATGCTTTACAAATTCTTGGATTCCATAGTGCGATTGATACAAATGGCTTTGTGGATTTGAAATTTTCTAAAAAGTGCATTGATAAGGCTGATATGCTACTTTTGGATATAAAAGAAGTTGATGAAGATGATTGCATTGAGCTAACCGAGCAGAGCAATGAAAATACACTAAAAACGCTTAATTATTGTCAAGAAATCAATAAATGTGTTTGGATACGATATGTTTGCATTCCGGGCTATACGCTAAAAAATGAAAAGATTCACAAATTAGCACAATTATTACAGCAATATTCTTGTGTGCAAAAAGTGCAGTTAATACCATTTCATCAGCTCGGTAGCTATAAATATAAAGAATTAAAGATTCCATATAAGCTAGAATCTACTCCAATCCCAACAAGTGAAGAAATGTATGAAGCCGAAAAGATAATAAGGCAATATAATCTCCCATTATAAAGATATTTGCTATTGCAAGATTCTTAAAATTTTTTAGAATCTTGCTATTTAATCGCCTTATATCGAACTTTCAAATAGATTAATCTGCGATGTGATGAAGTGCAGCGATAGAGTAGTGGGGCTGGATTCCCCCATTTGGTTGGAATCTAAATTTGCGCGATAAAAATATGCTTGTGGTGTGCGTATAGGCGTTTATCGGGGCAAATCCATGAAAATCTACTTCGATTAAATCTAACTCTTCGCGTAAAAACTTCGCCGTATTTTTATGCCAATCGGCATTATCCAAAATTACCATATATCCATCATTTGAGCTTAGATTTAGCAGACTTGAAGCCACCTTTGCACATTCAAATCGATAAAGCCCATCGATAATAATGATGTCAAATTTTGTATTTAGCGTAAGTGGGAATGTGGCGTATAATGGGAGATTTTTATATTGTGCGGAGTTTATAGAAGACGCAGAATCTGCTTGTTTTTGTGAGATATTAGAATCTATGGAATCTTTAGCGTTTAAATCTTGGATTTTACCTGCTACCCCCCCCCATATTGCCTTTAGAGTTATTTTCTATTAAATAAATCTCTTGATTTGGTAATTTTTTAGAAGCTACTTCTTTAAACCACTCTCTATCATTTTCAATAGAAACTACCATTTTCGCCCTTTTCGCCCAAAATAGCGATGAATTTCCACTGCCATATTCCAAAATATTCTTTTTGCTAAAATCTAGATTCCCCAAAAACTCAATTGCAGGATATGTATACCACGGGATTGGATTCCCATTTTTATCGACACAGCTCCATTTGACTATGCTTTGATATTGGGCGTATTGTGTGCTAAGTGTGCGGAAATTTGCTATTTGCTTGGAGATATGTATCTTTTTATCTAGCATAAATTGTGGGATAAACTTCTTTATAAATTGCTTGATTTGCATATTTGCTCCTTAAAATTATTTATTAAACTTGCCATTATTGCTATAAATTGTAGCTAAAAGGGTGATTTTATGCTATATTTTTGCGATGAAAAATAGTAAATTTGAATTGTTAATTGAGCAATTAGAGCAAATCCCAAGCATAGGTAAAAAATCAGCCCTTAAAATCGCATATTCTTTAGCCATAGAAAATAAAGTTTTAGCCCTAAATATCGCACATTGCATAGAAGATGCGGTAAATTGTGTCCAAAAGTGCGAGATTTGTGGCGGTATCAGTGAGAGTAGAATCTGCAATATATGTGAAGATGAAAGTAGGCTTTTTAGCGGAATGCTTTGTATTGTAGGAAGCCCAAAAGATATTTTAACGATTGAAGATGCCCATATTTTTGAGGGTGTGTATTTGGTCGTTGATGGAACACAAAATATTGATTTTAAGGATATTATTGCAAATATTAATCTATATAATATAAAAGAGATAATATTTGCTTTTACCCCGACACTTGCGAGTGATGCGATGATTTTATATATCGAGGATAAACTAAAAGACTTAAATCTAAGGTTTTCTAAAATCGCACAAGGTGTGCCAACAGGCGTAGGACTAGATAATATCGATAAACTCTCCCTTACTCGTGCTTTGGAATCTAGGATTAGAATCTAAAGTTTATAGATTCCATAACTCCTAATTAAACATTCCTAAAATCCCATAAACCACATAGATTCTAAAACTAGAATCTAAATCTAGAATCTTAAACCTAAGAGTGTAAGTTTTATAGATTCTAGATTCCACAGATTCCACATTTTCTAATTACAAATTAAATATCTCACATTCTAGCGGAATCTAAATCCTTAGATTCTCACAGATTCCATATCACGCATTAAATATTATGAATTTCCTATTTCCATTTACCACCCAACCTTAACATTAAA
>NZ_NHYM01000014.1 GCF_003288815.1 Helicobacter sp. 16-1353
GAATCTTATATATAGCTTTGAATATATTTATATTATCGCTAAAAACAAAGATTTTCATCATATTCCTAAATTTAATTATGAAAATAGATAATTTTCAAAACTTCTATTTTCTTATAAACTCGATATTTTTTAGCGTATTATACTTAAAAAATATAATTTTTAAATTATTTTTATACCTTATTAAATATTCATAGATATTTCTATTTTGCGTTATTTTTACGAATTTGCCTATTTTGTAAAAAATTTGAAAATTATCTATTTTCAAACTTTTATAAAAGATAGATTGATTATGGGACAATATAAATATTTTTCATTAGTAGATTTAAGGCTTAAGATGGGAATTTTAAATAAATGGATAAGAATATATAGGGTTTATTATGTTTGCTAGTTTTGAAAAAAGTAACATCTCTTGTATGTCTATAGTTTTACCACAAAAGGAAATTAATATATATGATGAGATGGAATATTATGGGAATTCTATTAAAAAAATCGATAGAATGAGAAAAATCGTAGGATTCCACAAAAGAAAAGTAGCAGATAGTAATACTACAGCAAGTGATTTGGCTATTGTGGCTGCGGAGTGCTTAATAAGAGATAATAATATTAATCGAGCAAATATTGATTGTTTGATTAATGTTACACAAGAAGCAGATTATAAAAGTCCATCTAGTGCATATTATGTTCATCATAAACTTGGATTATCTAAAAAATGTATCGCCACAGATATTAATCAAGGTTGTGCTGGGTGGGTTTTTGGATTATACATAGCTTTTGGAATGATTGAAGGTGGAGCGAGTAGAAATGTTTTATTATTATGTGCGGATACTCCATCTATTTTAAAAAATATAAATGATAGAGCACAAGCCCCATTATTTGGCGATGGCGGAGTGGCTACATTTATAGAGCAGGGGAGCAGAAAATCGTATTTTAATATAGATACGATAAGTGATAATTTTGAAGATTTAATACTTCCATTTAGCGGAACTAGGTTTTTAAGTAAGGATAAAAGCCTAATAGAATCCCTATATCAACATTCCTATAAACAAGAAAATGGAGAATCTATCCCTTTTGATATAGGAACATCTTATATGGATAGTATGGGAGTGTTTAATTTTGCTATTGATATTATCCCAAAAAATATAGAATCCCTTTTAAAGTATGCTAAAAAACAAGTAGATTCTATAGATTATCTCTGCCTACATCAAGCAAATAAACAGATTGTAAAAGAAATAGGGGCGTTATGTGGTTTTGATGATAGCAAAGTCCCATATTATGCCTTTGAACATTTTGGCAATAATACAATGTGCTCTATCCCCACTACAATCGCAACACTCCCCATAGAAAGTAAAAAAGATACATTGCTTTGCTGTGGTTTTGGAAATGGATTAGTGTGTGCAAGCTCAATTTTAGATATGAGTGATTCCCCCCCCCCCATCTCTTTATTGCTATGAAGAAATGCGGGATAGATATTATGAGCGACCATCACATTTTATGAGTAAAGAGGTTTATATGAAATATTGGCTAAATAAATTTAATAAGGAGTAATGATGACAAAGAAAGAATTTTTAAATGAATTAAGTGAGTTGCTACAAAGGGAAGAGCCTTGTAATGAAAATGATATTTTAGAATCTTATGAAGAGTGGGATTCACTATCCAAAATGTCTTTAATGGCGTTTTTTGCTAAACATTTTTCTATTCAATTGACATTAAAACAGCTTAATGAAGCAAAAAGCATATTAGATTTAATCGCATTGGCTAGTGGAAATATTAAATAGGAAAATAGGGAAATGATAGCTTTTAATAAAGAGCAGATTTATATAGTTACGGGTGCTAGTTCTGGGATAGGTAGAGCCACAGCTTTACTTTTAAATAATCTTGGAGCTAGTGTTATTGCTATAGCTAGAAATAAACAACGATTAGAATCCTTAAAAACAGATTGCAAGAATCCAAATAATATATATATTGAGATAAAAGACTTATGCGAGAATATTAATGATTTGCCTAACTATGTCAAATCATTAAAAGAAAAATATGGAAAATTCTTTGGAATGGTATATTGTGCGGGAGTTAGCGAACTCAAGCCAATTGCTATTACTGAATATGAAGATATGGAACGCGATTTTAATATTAATTATTATGCTCCTATCTTTATGACAAAAGGTTTGATTGATAAGCGAAATAATGTAGGGTATGGGACATCTATTGTTGCGATTTCATCTATTGCTGCTATTTGTTCGGATAAAGGACATAGTATTTATAGTGGAGCAAAAGCAGCTTTATGTGCTTCTATGAAGGTTATTGCAAATGAAAGCGTAAAAAATAAAATACGCGTAAATTGCATTCTACCCTCTATTATAGATACACCAATGACAAATGCTAGTGAGGAGGAGTATTTACGCTCTCAATTACATTTATATCCATTTGGCTTTGGTAATCCAAATGATGTGGCACATATGGCAATATTTTTATTATCTAATAAATCAGCATTTATTTCAGGGCAGAACTATATACTAGATAGTGGGGGTGTGAGATGATAGCTTTTAATAAAGAGCAGATTTATATAGTTACGGGTGCTAGTTCTGGGATAGGTAGAGCCACAGCTTTACTTTTAAATAATCTTGGAGCTAGTGTTATTGCTATAGCTAGAAATAAACAACGATTAGAATCCTTAAAAGCAGATTGCAAGAATCCAAATAATATATATATTGAAATTATGGATTTATGCACTCTGTATGGGGGGGGGGAATATGAAAAATTACATTCAAACCCTTAAGGAAAAATATGGAAAATTCTTTGGAATGGTGTATTGTGCGGGAGTTGCAAATATTATGCCTACAAAATCACTAGATTATAAATCTATGAGAGCGGATTTTGATATTAATTATTTTATCCCTATATTAATGATAAAAGAGATTGCTAAGAGAGCAAATAATGCAAATAAAGATACTTCTATAGTTATAATCTCGGCATTATCTAGCATTATGCCATTAAATGGAATGCTTGCTTATAGTGGAGCAAAAGCGGCTTTAAATGCATCTTGTAAAGCTATTAGTAAGGAATACTCTAATGTTGGAGTAAGGATTAATACCATATTACCATCGGATATAAACACTCCAATGAGCGAGAATATGGCATTTTTTGTAAAAAATCGCACACATTTATATCCATTTGGCTTTGGTAATCCAAATGATGTGGCACATATGGCAATATTTTTATTATCTAATAAATCAGCATTTATTTCAGGGCAGAACTATATTGTAGATTCTGGAGAAATGAGTTGAAAAATATATTTATTGTTGGTGGAGATGGTTTTGCTAGGGAAGTGTATTTTCATTTACAAAATTTAGCTGAATGTAATAAAGAAATTAGATTTGGTGGATTTTTGGGACATAATGGATATGGTTGCAAGGTGGATTATAAAGATGTCCAACATTTATACATAGGTGAGGTAAGTGAATATACATTTAGGGATAATGATTATTGCATTATTGGAGCAGGAGATTCCATCTTAAGAAAAAAGATTTATGATGATATTAAATCATTAGGTGGGAAGTTTTGGACATTGATTGCTAAAGGGATATATCTTGCTGATAGCTTTATATATGGCGAAGCAAATATATTTATCCCACCTTTTTATTCTACTGTAAATATAGATATTGGAGATGGAAATTTATGTAATGGAAATGTGAGTATAGGGCATGATTGCAAGATTGGCAATTTTAATACATTTCTGCCTTCATCTTGTATTTTGGGTAATGTTAGAGTAGGGGACTATAACTCAATCGGCACTAATGCCATTATCTTACCAAAGGCAAAAATTGGGAATCACAATATTATATGCCCACTATCTGTGATATATAAAGGCTGTGGAAATAATCTATATATGTTTGGCAATCCTGCAATAAAAATTGGCGAGGTGAAGTAATGTCATTATCTTATTTTACAAATGTAAAAATTAAAGCCATTGTAGGCGTTGTTCCTGAGAATTTTATAGATATTGATGATGAGAAAGAATATTATTATAGTCAAAAACATTTTGAAAGAAATAAAAAAATACTAGGATTAAAAAAACGACATATAGCTCCTTTAGGTGTTAGCACATTAGACCTTTGTGAAAGGGCAGCTAGAATCTTAATCCAAGAAAAAAATATTGATATTAGTAGTATAGATACGCTTATAGTGGCTTCTATTAATCACGATTATAATGGAAGTTGTTCTGCTTGTATTATCCAAGGACATTTGAATCTATCTAATGAATGTGCGTGTTTTGATATGAGTGGATTGGGTTGCACAGATTTGACTTATGCACTTTGGGTTGCTCACTCTATTATCCAATCAGGGGCTTCTAAAAAATGTTTATTATTAGAAGGCTCACTAAGTAGTGCAATATCTAATGTTGAAAATAGAAATTCTTCTATGTTGTTTGGTGATGGAGCTGCAGCAATATTATTAGAATACTCACCAAAAGAAACCAAATCATTTTTTCATTTGCAAAGCTATGGTTGTGGTTGGAAGCATATCGTAACTCCTGCTGGTGGATTTAGGTTTCCTATTAGAAAAGATATTATTGATATGGAGATTAAAGATAATAACGACAATCCCATACATTTATGGGATTCTATAATGAATGGCATAGAAGTTTTTAAGTTTGCTATTTCCTCAGCTCCCGCTTCTATTGCAAAGATTTTAGAGTATGCAAATATGGATTTTTCTCATATTGATTTTTTTGCAATACATCAAGCAAATGCACAAATAGTAAAAACAATCATAAAACACGCAGGTATTCCACCAGAAAAAGCATCTAGTCAAACTTTTAGTAAATATGGCAATTGTGGTGGCACATCTGTGTTAATAAACTTTTGTGATGAAATGAAAGGTAAGGAATTTGAGCGGATTCTATTCTCATCTTTTGGTGTTGGGCTTTCGGTTGGCAGTTGTATTTTAGAGATTAAATCAAGTGAGAATCTAGGGCTTTTCTACTATGAAACTCCTAGCGATGTTCAAAGTAGAGAGCAAATGATAAAAGAATGGGTTGATTTTATAAAAGGAGAAAATAATGATTAAGAAATATCAAAAAGTATTTTGTGAAACCTTAGGTGTTAAACAAGAAGATTTAAAAACACTTAAATACCAAAGTGTAGAATCTTGGGATAGTGTAGGGCATATGGGATTAATAGCGGCATTAGAAGATGAGTTTGGCATTATGTTTGAAACAGATGATATTATAGATTTTAGCTCGTTTGAAAAAGGCAAGGAGATTCTTGCAAAATATAATATCAATGTTAGGTAAGATAATGATATTAAGAAATTTATATCCTTTAGAGATACAAAAATATCAGGCAAATCGCTATCCTTGGTTCTTTTTGGATATTGTAGAAGAAGTAATGCCCGGCAAATATGCCAATGGCTATAAAAATTTTACTTATAATGAATGGTTTTTCCCGCCACATTTTGAAGATAATCCTATAGTGCCGGGCTTTATCCTTACAGAATCGCTAGTGCAAATGTTTATAATGACATTTTTAACATTAGAAAATAAAGGCTCAATTAGCACGAATCTAATTAGTAGTAATAATAAATTTATTATAGAAATTAAGCCGGGCGATAGATTGGATATTAAAGCGAAGCTGGATTCTTATAAAAGGGGACTTGCTAAGGGTAGTAGTATAGGATATATAAAAGATAAAGTTGCTATAAAATGTGAATTTATGGTAAGTGTCCCATCTATTATGAATCAATTTAGACCAAAAATATAGGTAGTTTTATGCGTGTGGCTGACTATATTATGCAAAGATTAGTTGATATTGATATATCTACTATATTTTTAGTAAATGGTAGGGGGAATCTTTTCTTATGCGATGCCTTAGCTAGAAATAAGAATCTAGATTATGTTTGCACTCATCACGAGCAAGCTGCAGGATTCGGAGCGTTTGGATATGCAGTTGCAAATAAGAATATAGGCGTTTGTATGGTATCTAGTGGTTGTGCTAGCACGAATGCCATAACCCCATTATTATGTGCTTATCAAGATGAAGTGCCAATGATATTTATCTCAGGGCAAAATCACTTGAGAGAAACAATTCGTTTTTCTAAGATACCAATAAGGACATTTGGGCAACAAGAATCTGATATTATAAGCATAGTATCGTCCATTACAAAATATGCCATTATGGTAGAAAATCCACAAGATATTGCCTATCATTTAGATAGAGCTATTTTTGAAAGCTTAAGTGGGAGAAAAGGTCCTGTGTGGATAGATATTCCGCTTGATATTCAAAGTGCAATGATAGATTCTAGTGAATTAAGAAGATTTATTCCAAATCAAGTCAAATCTATAGAATCTATAGAATCTAATATTAATATTTTATTTCAACTTTTAGAAAATTCTTCTCGCCCTATATTGCTTATAGGAAATAGTTGTAGGGGTTTGGATAGTATTTATAAACTAGTAGAGAATCTAAAAATCCCAATAGTATATGAAAAATCAAGTGTGGATATTTATGGTAGAAAAGAAATCCTATCTATAGGAGCGATAGGAACATTAGCAGCCAATAGAGCCGCTAATATGGCAATACAAAATGCAGATTTAGTTATTGCTATAGGAGCTAGGCTTGATAGTTTTAGTATTGGTGATTCAAAGAAATTTGCAAGAGAAGCAAAAAAAGTTATTATAGATATTGATTGCAATGAATTAGCAAAGCTATCTTTTGATATTTCTTGTAAGATTATAGGAGATATTGGACATATTATAGATACTATTTTGATAAAAAATATCTATAAAGCTCCGCAAGAATGGATTGATAAATGTTTGCATTATAAGAATATCTTTCCATTATATGAAAATTTTCATAAGCATAATAAAGAAAATGATAAATCTCCAAGAATTGATTTATATGAATTAGCTAATTGTATTAGTGGTATTTTGCCAAGTAATGCTATTGTAGTTTGTGATGCGGGATTAGAAGAGCTAATTATCCCAACAAGTATTGAATTTGGAAAAAACCAAATATGTTTAGAGCCTTTTTCACAAGGTTGTATGGGTGCAGCACTAAGCCTTGCTTATGGAGCATATGTAGCTAGTAATAGACCTGTAGTGGCGATTATTGGTGATGGTTCTATAATGATGAATTTACAAGAATTACAAACAATAAAATATCATAATTTTCCCATTAAAATCATTATTTCTAATAATAATTGTTATGCTGTTATAAGGAAGCGACAAAAAGAATTATTTCGTAATCGCACAATAGGAAATGACCCAAGCGATGGAATCTCTTGTCCAGATTTTGCTAAGGTCGCAGAATGTTTTGGAATAAAATATATGCATATCTTAGATTCTACGACATTAAAAGAAGATTTAAAAAAGCTTATATTGTCAAATGAAGCTGTGATTTGCGAGATTGATACATTAGAGAATCAACACTATATTCATAATTCTTTTACTAAAGATTTGAATGGAAAAATAGTCCAAAGGGGATTAGAAGACCAATCCCCATTTTTAGATAGAGAATTATTTCTAAAAGAAATGATAATAAAACCAATAGACCAATAGGAGAAAAAATGGCAGAAGTAATGTTAGATAATAATATATTAATAGGGGATTATGCTAAGCCTTATATAGTAGCAGAGATTAATTCTAGTCATAATGGTAGTGTAGATAAAGCAAAGGAAATGATAGACAAAGCAAAGGAGATAAATATCTCTTGCGTAAAGTTTCAATCTTGGAGTGCAAATAGCCTTTATTCAAATGATTATTACGATAAGAATCCTATACAAAAGCGTATTGTAGATAAATTTGCCCTTAGGGAAAATGAGTTACTGCAATTAGCCAAATATGCTAAATCCATAGGCATAGATTTTTCTTCAACGCCTTATTCTAATGATGAGGTTGATTTTCTAGTAGATGAATGCAAAGTGCCATATATCAAGGTTGCTTCGCAAGATATAAATACTCTCCCTTTTTTGGAATATATAGCAACAAAGAATAAACCCATTGTTTTATCTACTGGAATGTCATCAATAGAAGAAATAAAACAAGCAGTAAATCTCATAGAATCCACTAGGAATTATAAAATTATTATATTGCATTGTGTATCGATTTATCCAACTAAGATAGAAAATGTGAATCTAAATAATATTGTAGGTTTGAGGGAATTATTTCCTAAATATCCTATTGGTTTTTCAGATCACACTATTGGGGTTGATATTGCCATTGCTTCAGTGGCTTTGGGCTGTGGATTGATAGAAAAACATTTTACACTTGATAATAAAAAAATGGGTATGGATAATAATATGGCGACAGAGCCAAAAGATTTTTTAAGACTTATTAATGGTTGTAATGAAGTCTATCAAGCTATGGGAGATAAACATCGAATAATAACTAAGGAAGAATATGCATCTAGATTAAAAATGCGTAGAAGCATAGTGGCAAAAAGAGATTTGAAAAGAGGCGAGATTCTATCGTTGTGTGATTTGGATTTTAAGCGACCCGCAGAAGGTATATCGCCTGATAAAATAGATGAGATTGTAGGATTTAGAATAAAGTCTAATATAAAAGCGGGTTATCTTATAAATAAAAAGGATATAGATATTGATAAGCATATATAATATTGAAAATTTATCTATATATCGCTTTGTTTTTCGCTATATAGATTCCAATATGTATGTGATTATAGAGAATAATGAAGCATTGATTATAGACCCACATTTTTCGAAATCTATGCAAAAATTATTATATGAAAATCAAATCAAAAATATCTTGGTTTTATTGACCCACGAGCATTATGACCATATTTGTGGCATTGACTGGCTATCTAAGCATTTTAATATTACTCTTATATGTCAAAAAGCTTGTGCTAAATCCATCTTAAAAAACACTAGACCATTATTAATAAGCTTTATTTTAGAGGAAAGAGATAGATTAAATGGAACAAATAATCTAGAGCATTTTAATAAAGAATATAAGGCATTTTCATATAACGCAGATATTATTTTTGATGATAAATTTTTTTATAAATGGCAAAATCATCATTTAGCTTTTTATGCCACTCCGGGACACTCTTTTGGTAGTTGTTGTATTGTATTTGATGATAAGATAATCTTTAGCGGGGATTCTTTGTTTAAGGATATTCCTATTATTACTAGATTCCCGGGAGGAAATACTAAAGATTATAAAAATATTACTATTCCATTTTTAGAATCCCTAGATAGGAATCTTATTGTATTGTCCGGACATAAAGAATCTTTTAGATTAATAGATGTATTTCTTGGGGAGAAAATCAATGTGGCTATTAGATAAATACGGAGATAAAATCGCTATTATAGAAAATGATTATCATATCACTTACTATATGTTACATATAATGTGTAATAACCTAACTAATAATATCAATAAAAGATGTTTAGTATTTTGTTTAAGCACTAATACATTAGGCTCACTTGTTGGGTATGTTGGATTTTTAAATGCCAATATTGTGCCACTAATGCTTAGAGCTGATATAGACCAAGAGAGTTTGGAAAGCTATATATCGCTATATAAGCCTGATTATATATATTTGCCAGATAATTTAGCATATAGCTTTATCAAAGATAATTATCAAATCTGTTTTAATGCCCTAAATTACAATCTAGTAAAAACCCCATTTAATAATGCATATCAATTATATAATAACCTAAGCCTTTTACTCACCACTTCTGGCTCTACAGGTAGCTCTAAACTTGTTAGACAAAGCTATGAAAATATAGCCATAAACACTAATCAAATTATAGAATATCTAAAAATAGATTCTAAAGAATGTGCAATTAGCACATTGCCTATGAATTATACTTTTGGATTATCTATTATCAATTCTCACTTACAAGCTGGTGCAAGTATAGTTTTAACCCAATATTCTATAATGCAAAAAGAGTTTTGGGAGATTATGAAAAAATATCATATTACTTCTTTTTCTGGTATTCCATATACTTTTGAGATATTAGATAAATTAAATTTTTTTAATTTTCAACTACCAAGTTTAAAAACGATTACACAAGCTGGTGGAAAGATTACAGAAAAACTACATAAAAAATTTGCTAAATGGGCGTTAGAAAATAATAAGGATTTTATTGTGATGTATGGACAAACAGAAGCAAGTCCTAGAATGGGCTATTTACCCGCAAAAGATTCTATAAATAAAATAGGTGCAATGGGTATTGCCATCCCTAATGGAAGATTTGAGATTATAAATGAAAATGGTGATATTATAAAAGATGCAAATACCATAGGCGAATTGGTGTATTATGGGAAAAATGTAGCTTTGGGATATGCAGTGAATGGAAATGATTTGAGTAAGAGTGATGAATTTTGCGGTGTATTACATACTAAAGATTTAGCAAAGAGAGATGAAGATGGTTTTTATTATATTGTTGGACGAAAGAATAGATTTTTAAAAATATTTGGCAATAGAGTGAATCTTGATGAGATGGAAAGATTGATTAAAGATAAATTTGCTTGTGAATGTGCCTGTGTCGGGGTAGATGATAAAATGGATATTTATATCACATCAAATAAAATTAAACAAAAGCTAATTGATTTTATTACCAAAAAGACAGGGTTAAATGCAATAGCATTTCGCATATTGGAAATTGATATTTTGCCAAAAAATGAATCTGGAAAGATTCTATATGCTAATTTAGGCAAAGAAAATGTTTGATGATATATTTAACATAGAACCTTTTTGCTTAGATAGAGAGCAAAAAATGGCTTTTTTACTAAAGCATCAATTACATCTTACAACATTTCATTATCAACATTGCAAAGAATATAGAAAAATCATTAATATCTTAAGGCTAGACTTAAATCGCATAAAATCCATAGAGCATATTCCATTTATTCCTGTGAGATTATTTAAAGAATATGTTTTATCTAGCATAGATAAAGAGAAGCAATATAAAATATTAACTTCATCTGGCACTAGCTCACAAGTAGTATCTAAGATTGTTTTAGATAGGCAATCAAGTCTAAATCAACAGAAACTTTTAAGTAAGATTGTTAGCAATTTTATAGGTGATACTAGAATGCCTATGATTATCATAGATAGTAAGAAAGTTATCACAAATAGGGCATTATTCTCAGCTCGTGGTGCTGGAATCTTAGGATTTTCTATATTTGGCACAGATAAGATATATGCATTAGATGATGATATGAATATTAATATTAATGAGATAAAAAATTTTTTAGATAAGCATAGAAATGAAAAGATTCTATTATTTGGATTTACTTTTATCATATGGCAATATTTTTATCAAAATCTACTAAAGCATAATTATGATATTGATTTATCAAATGCCAATCTCATACACGGCGGTGGCTGGAAAAAGCTTATAACCCAAGCAGTATCAAAAAAAGAATTTAATAATTGTTTGAGAAATGTATGTGGATTAAGACATATTTATGATTATTATGGAATGGTAGAACAAATTGGTAGTATTTTTATGGAATGTGAATATGGGAATCTACACACAAGCATATTTTCGGATATTATTGTAAGGAAAGCTAAGGATTGGTCGTTATGTGATTTTGGAGAAAAGGGCATTATTCAATTACTATCTTTATTGCCTACATCATATCCGGGACATTCTATATTAAGCGAAGATTGTGGTGTGATTTTAGGAGAAGATGATTGTTTATGCAAGAGAAAAGGGAAGTATTTTAGTATCTTAGGAAGAATACAAAATGCAGAGATTAGAGGTTGTGGGGATACCTATGAAAATTAATTATATATTAGGAAATGAAGAGATTTATAATACTCCTATGGCTGTATGTAGTGATGAGGTTTGCTCTTATTTGAGTGAGATTTCTACATTGATTTTCAAAAGTCCTTATACTAGAATTTATAAAGATTTAGCATCTCTTGGGTTTTGGTGTAGGAGTGCAAATATTCATACCATAAAATCTAATATTTTAAATATTCAAGCAAAATTAGGCAGAGGACTTTGTTTCCACATAGCACCCGCTAATATTCCAATCAACTTTGCTTTTTCGTATTTTTTTGGTCTTTTAGCTGGTAATTCCAATATCGTTAGATTGCCTAGTAAGAGATATGAACAAAATATTATATTATGCGAGATAATCTCTAATATAATTGATAAATATCCTAATGTAAAAAAAGCAACAACATTTGTAGAATATCCAAGAGAAAGTCAATGGAGTCAAGAATTTTCCACTATAGCAGATTGTAGAATGATATGGGGCGGAGATGAAACAATAAAATTATTAAAATCATATACAACAAAGCCTAGATGTGTAGATGTGTGTTTTTGTGATAGATATTCTATTTGTATTATCAATGGGGATTCCATAAAAAAGCTAGATGATACTGCATTAACATATCTTGCAAATAATTTCTATAATGATACATATTCTATGGACCAAAATGCATGTTCATCGCCACAGATTGTGTATTGGATAAATGATGATATAGAATCTAGGGAAAGATTTTGGCGATTTATTGCTAAAAATGCTAATAAATATATTTTAAGTGATATTGTTGCGATAGATAAATTTACTTCTGTTTGCATTAATGCAATAGATTCTTATGAGGCAATAAAATCCTTTAAAAGAGATGAAAATATACTCTATAGAATAGAAATAAATAATGCCAATGCCATAAACCAAACGATGAGGGGAATTGGTGGATTATTCTATGAATGTGTGCTAAATGATATTGATGAATTGTTTTTGTCGATTACTGAAAAATGTCAAACAATTACATATTTTGGTTTAGATTCTAAGGAGATTTTGAAAGGCGTTATTACAAATAATATTCGTGGCATAGATAGGATAGTCCCTATTGGAAATGCTCTAGATATAAGCGTTAAATGGGATGGTTATGATATAATCTCTATGTTATGTAGAGAAATCATTCTATAATAATTATCCCATTTATAAACTAGAATCTAAGATTTATTAATCTCGCCAATAATCCATAAATCCATTCTTATAGAAAAAATATTTTTGTTGTAATTCCATATTTATAGAATCTGCGAAATCCTTTAGATTCCCATTTATGCAATTTATGTTATTTTCCTTAAATAGAATCCAGCATTTTGAAATAGGGCTATAGATTGATTGTGTATATCCCCAATCTTGCATTAGAATCTCCATAGATTTATTAGTATGAAAACTACAATGAATAGGCAGTATGTAGAACCAATTTGGGTCTTTTGGGATATTTTCACGAATTAGCGTGTGGATTATTAGGATTCCATCATCTTTCACAAGGGAGTTTATATGCTCTAAATGTTCTCTTTTTGTGATATGCTCAAACATCGCACTATTAAGCACGATAGAATATTTATCTAAATCATTTTTGGCGATATATTTTACTTCATTATCATTTTTATATGAATCCATATAATCTTCATAAACCAATAATTCTATAGCATAATATTTATACAAGATTCTAGCAAGTGAGCCGATACCACCAGCATAATCTAGCATATCAAAAGTTTTTATATGTTTGGAGTTAATGTTGGGTTTGGAGGGATTTTTTATTTTACTGCTCCCCCCCCCCCATTTTGCGAAGATTCCACTAAATTATTTTGAATGATATTATTAGTTGCTAATATATTTATCATACTCGCTTGGGCTAAATATGGCGGTTGATTGCTAAGCCTAGAATCTAAATGCTGACTTTCAAATAGCGTATGGGCTTTGAGATTTAGCTCACACCACTTTTCATATGGCATTTCATACAATGTCTTTGAGAATGTAAATCCACAATTTATACATTTATAAAACTCGCTTTTATCAAGTTGGTCTTTGAATTTGCCTTGATGATGGGTTGTAAAATCAGTAGTAAAATAATATTTTGTCTCTCTATCGCATATAATGCATTTCATAAATTCCCCTTTTTAAAAACTCATTTTTTAAGATATTAAACATTTGATAATTTTATCTTGAGATTCTTGCTCCAAGCCCACATATATCGGTAAACAAAGGATTCTACTTGCTATATCTTGGCTTATTTTACAAGATTTTGCATTGGATTTATTGTAAAAGCTTAGTGTATCCAAACTAGGGTAAAAATATCTGCGTGGGAAAATATTATTACTATTTAGAATCCTAATTTTTTCCAATAAAGATTCCTCGCTCTCGCATAAAATAGGGAAATAATGGTAGTTGTTATTTATATTTGGATTTAGGATTTGAAACTCAAAAATATCTTTTAAGTGTTTAAAGTAATACTCCCAAACTCTTTTCCTATCCTCTAAAATATAATGCATATCATCAAGCACACATAGTCCCATAGCTGCGTGGAATTCGCTATTTTTAGCATTGATTCCCAAAACTTCTGGCATATTATTTTTAAGTCCAAAATTAATAATCGACTTTGCCTCATCTTTTAGGCTTTTATCCCTAAAGATTATCGCTCCGCCCTCAATGCTATGAAAAATCTTTGTAGCGTGAAAGCTAATCGTAGAAATATCGCCATAGCTAAAAACACTTTTATTTTTATATTTCACGCCAAATGCATGGGCAGCGTCATAAATGATTTTTAGATGATGTTTTTTTGCGATTTGCTCTAGCTTTTCTAAATCACAAGTATTGCCAAATGTGTGAACAGGCAGAATAGCTTTGATATTATGAGTGATTTGGGAATCTATATTTGATTCTATTTTGGATTCTACACTAGATTTAGTAAGCATAGAATCTAGTAGAATCTCATCTATGCAAAGGCTTTTAGCATTTATATCACAAAATATCGGCTCAATATTCTCCCACATTACCGTATCTGTGGTCGCCACAAATGAAAAAGGCGTCGTTAGAATCTTATCTTTTGCTTTTAATCCAGCTAGTTTGTATGCCACTTGCAATGCTAAAGTGCCATTAGCTAGAAACAAAATATTATCCACGCCCAAAAACTCACAAAGCCGATTTTCTAGCTCAAGGCTCAAAGGTCCAAAATTCGTTAGATGATTATTTTCCCAGATTTTATCTAGATATTTAAAATACTTGTTTTTATCCGGCAAATAGGGCTTATTTACATTAATTCTTTGCATATTATTTCTCTATACTTTTGATGTGGAATCTTAGCATATTTAATATTTGAGAGATTATCTCCATTTTAGATTCTAGCTATAAAAATTCGCTATTTACAATATCCAAACTTAGTTTATCTAGGGTTTTATTAAAGCTATCATTTCTACACAAGATAGGGCATTCGTGGCAGTTGATATTATTATAAACTTCTCTAATCCTAGCTCCCCTCCAAATCGATTCCAAGCTCTGTTCCCTCAAATCGCCTAGAAAATGTCGCTCACTCTGTCTAAAGTGCAAACACGCCCACACCTTAAAATCCGCACTAATCACAGTGCTAAAAAACATTCCGTGGCATTTAGTATAGCCACGATTTTCTATATTTTGCATTTCTTTGTATTTTTGATAGCTTGCTACAATCTTAAAATTTTCATCTTCATATGTTGATTTTAGGGATTCTAATTTATCGCTAATATCTAAAGTATCGCCTGTAAATGGGCGGAATTGTGCGAAGTCCGCTCCCCTTTCTTTAACTATTTTTACAAAGTTTTCCATATCGCATTCTGTTAATTTACTTGTTAGGAATCCCACGCCAAAGCTAATCTTGCTTCCAATTTTTTGTTTTAGTTTGGCAAATTTCTCAATATTATCTAGTGTTTTTTGGAAATGCTGGGGTTTCATTCCGTGAATCTTTAGATACATTTCTGGGCTTCCTGCATCAAGCGAGATTCTAAAATATTCTAAATTTGTGGCGATTAGCTCACATTTGGCATCATCAAGATTCATTCCGTGCGAATTTAGCCCAATATTCATTCCAGCATTTTTGATAAGCCTAATAGCATATTCAAAATGTGGGCTTATAGTGGGCTCTCCACCACCGGATAAAATCACGCCTTTATTATCCATATTTTTTAGATTTTCCACAACTATTTCAACTTGATTTTTGCTTAGCTCTGCGTTATTTTCATTATTACCACAACAGCCCGGGCATAAGTGATTGCATTTATTTGTTAAATCAAGCTCAGTTACAATTAGTGTTTTATGGGAGTTTAGAAAATAATCAATCTTATTTGTATAGCGGAGAATCTTTTCATTTGAATTAAAATTATTGATTTTCATTTTCCACCGCCTATTAAGCGGAGATTTAAGAATGGAAAGTAATCTATAAATAAAAGAAGTGGATTTTTAGAATCTAGGCGATTAGAATCTTGTGTGAATGTCGCGAATGATGAGAGAAATGCCACAAATGGTTTAAATAAAGCAAATAAAGCGAATCTAAAAGTAGGGATTCTATTTTTGCTACTCCCCCCCCCCATATATTTATTTAAAAAATAATTTATTGTTGTATGTAGATTTTCCTTTAGATTCCCATTTATTCTAAATCCCATTTCACTAGCGATTTTAGTTGAATCTATCGCATATCGTTTGTCGTGTCCATATCTATCTTGCACGAATTTAATTTGATTTATATAGCTAGATTTATCGCTCTTAGGTAGTAATCTATCAAGCATTTTGCAAATCATTTTTGCAATATCTATATTTCTTTTCTCGCACTCTCCGCCAATATTATATGTTTGTCCTATTTTTCCATTATGATATGCCAAGTCAATTCCTTTGCAGTGGTCTTTTACATATAGCCAATCTCGCACATTTTTGCCATCGCCATAAATGGGAATGGGCTGTTTATTTATCGCATTTTTTATGATAGTTGGGATAAGCTTTTCATCGTGCTGTTTTGGACCATAGTTGTTTGAGCAATTTGTAATAATCGTATTTAATCCAAATGTTTTATTATATGCACGAACCAACATATCGCTTCCAGCCTTACTAGCGGAATATGGCGAGTTTGGCTTATATGGTGAGGTTTCACTAAAGCTACCTTTTTTGCCTAGTGAGCCATAAACTTCATCAGTTGAAATGTGGTGGAATCTAGCATTTTTATATTTTTCTTTTGTGTAAAATGGGCTTTTAAGCCAGTGATTTTTCGCACATTCTAGTAGATTTTGAGTGCCATTTATATTTGTTTTGATAAAAATATTTGGCGATTTGATTGAGTTATCTACATGTGTTTGAGCTGCAAAATGTATAACACCCATAATATTATATTCCTTAAATATAAACTCCACTAATTCCCTATTACAAATATCACCTTTGATAAATTTATGCCTTTTATTATCTAAGATTCCATTTAGATTCCCCAAATCTCCTGCATATGTGAGTAAATCTAAATTTATTAAATGATAATTTTTATATTTCTCCAAAAAATATTCTATAAAATTTGAGCCGATGAATCCAGCTCCACCCGTAATTAATATATGCTCTCTCACATTAGCCCTTTATTAAATCCATTAGATATTGTCCGTATTCACTTTTCTTAAGACTTTCTATTCGTTTTAATAATATTTTCTCATCAATCCAGCCGTTTATATATGCGATTTCTTCCAAACAAGCGATTTTGTATTTTTGGCGATTTTCAATAGTGGCAACGAAATTTGACGCCTCCATCATAGATTCTGGTGTGCCTGCATCAAGCCAAGTAAATCCCCGCCCAAGTGCTCTTGCTTTCAATTTATGATTTTTAAGATACACTAGATTTATATCTGTTATCTCTAACTCGCCTCTTTGGCTTGGGGTGATATTTTTGGCGATTTCAAGGACATTATTATCGTAGAAATAAAGCCCCGTTAGAGCATAATTACTTTTTGGAGTAGATGGCTTTTCCTCTAGGCTAATTACATTGAAATCATTATCAAATTCCACTACGCCAAATCTATCTGGGTCTTTCACTGGATATGCAAAGGTAATCGCCCCGCCATCTTTTGGGTTTAAATTTACACATTCCTCTAATATAGGTCTAAATCCCTGCCCATAAAAAATATTATCACCTAAAATAAGACTAGCAGAATCTCCCCCAATAAAATCCGCACCTAGTATAAATGCCTCTGCTAAGCCATTTGGTTTTTCTTGAATCTTATAGTCGATTTTCATTCCCAAAAAATCGCCATTCCCAAGCAAATATCTAAATCGCTCAATATCGCGTTTAGTGATGATTAGTAGCACCTCTCTAATCCCTGCAATCATCAAAACCGACAAAGGATACATAATCATCGGTTTATCATAGATTGGTAAAAGCTGTTTGGTTATGACTTGTGTTGTGGGGTAGAGCCTAGTCCCGCTACCACCCGCTAAAATTATGCCTTTCACATTATGCCTTTTGCTTGTAAATTCGGCATTATAGCAAAATTATTGTTTTACTTTTGCAAATAGCACACTCTCTAATAATCCTATTGTAAAATGGTCGAAATAAAACTCATATTCCGGGAGCAAATCTTTTAAAAATAATGGTATTTCCACATAGTCGCTAAAGCTGTGATATAGGCAAATGGCTAGTTTTGGCTTGAATTTTTGAATAGTATTTTTTGCACCTTTTAATGCACTTAGCTCACTACCCTCAATATCAAATTTAATAAAATCAATTTTTTCAACCTCATAATCTCTCACAAAATCATCAATGCTAATTGTTTTAATGCCTTGTTTTGCGTCTTTATTCATTCTTGCTCCGCCACCTACGCCACTATATGAAACGATAGTTTTGGAATCCACATAAAGCGGTCGTTTAACTAGCTCTATATTTTTAATATGCGGATTTAGTGCCATATTTTTATTAAAAATTTCTAGATTCTCATCTACAAACTCAAATGCAAAAACTCTGCCTTTTTCTCCCACCAAATGCGAGAAATAAAGTGCTGTATCGCCATAGCAAGCCCCGCCATCGATTACATAATCGCCACTCTCTGCCCTAATCAAATCCCTATAAGCATATTGTTCTAAGATAAAATTAATAAAGATTCCATATTGGGAATAGTAGATTTTAAGCGGATTCTTGGAATCTAGATTCGTTATATTATGCGGGTTTTTTGAATCTAACATATATATTATAGGAAGTTTTGATAAATCATATAGATATAATTCATAATTATTTGCGATGATTTTTTCGCTAGATTTAGCGATATTTACACTCTTATAATATTTCCAAATATGGTCGTAATAAAGCGTGATAAAAAGTCCTTTATTAGGCGAAACCCAGTTTAATATCGCACTTAGATAAAGATTCTTGCTGTATTCATCATTTAGGATATTTTCTACGATAAATTGAAGTTTTTGTAAGTTGAAATTAGCTACAAGTTTATTTTTAGCTATTACCCCCCCCCATTGAGCCATTTTTTGCCATCAATAAATCTACTTTAAGATTCGGCACTACATAATATTCGTCCCCTAAATCGTAATTATAAAGCCTAGAAAATTGAATGATTTTATTTAAACGAATTCTAAAGCTAGTTTTTAATACCAAAAATCTAAAAAATACAATTGGCGTAATTGCTAGATGATAGGTATTTTTTTAGGCTAGTTTTTATAAGCTTTTGGGCTTTTTTACTTGGTATTTTTGCAATCATTGTTTTAATGATTTGTTTTAGATATTGCATTTTGTCTCCTTAAATTTGTCCTTAAAGTTGGCATTATATAGTAAAAATACTTATTGGATTCCACTAATAACTTAACATAATCTAAATAATTATTATTTACCATTTCGCTATTAATTAAATAGGAGTTAATATGAAAAAAGTAATGTTAGGATTATCTAGTATGCTCTTAGCAAGTGGGATAGCATTAGCGACTGATTATTCAAAATTGAGTAACGAAGATATGATAAAATCATTACAAGAAGATAATATAGCAAAAAATGAAGAAGAAAATTTCAAAAAAGCAAGAGAAACATACCATAAAGAAAGAAAATTATTTTTCGATGAATTTAAACATCGTATAGATACTGCATCAAAAGATGAAAAAGAGGCATTAGAGAAAGCATTTTATGAATATAGAACAAATATACACAAGGAAACACAAGCGATGCATAAAATGCCACATAAAAAATTACAAGACAAGAATACAAGCAACGCCACTTGCCTTGATATAGATTAAAAGCGGATTAGTTTAAATAAAAGTGGAGAATCTAAGAGGTTTCCCCTTAGATTCTATAAAATTTAGATTCTTTAAATAAAAATCTAGATTCCAAACTAAAAGAATCTAATGAAAATGTTTTAAAAATTGTAAATGACCCATTTGATGGGCTTTCAAAAGAACTACTAGAGAAACTAAAAGATTCCACTTCAAGCGTGGAATCTCTAGAATCTCAAATCACCCAAGATTCGCAGAATCTAGAATCCAAAATCGCCCAAAATATGCAGAATTTAGATTCTATAAGATTAGATTTGCTCTTTATGTATGTCATTCATATAAAATTTAACAGAACCCATACCTTCTTTAATCGCCCATTCATAAGCAATTGAAACAAATAGCCAATTGATATGATTAAAAAATTCTTCTAAATATTTCGCTCTTAAATTTTTATAATCAATATAATATGCGTGCTCCCATACATCTACAACAAGTATTGGAACATTGTTTTTCGTAGGTGGTGTATCTGCATTTGTTGTTTGCACTATCTCTAATTTGTTATCCGCATTTAGGACGACCCAGCACCAGCCAGAGCCAAAAAGTGAAGTCGCCTGTGATAAAAATGCTTCTTTAAACTTATCAAAGCTCCCAAAATCCCTATCTATAGCAGATTTTAGCTCATTTGATATATCAGTTTTTTTAGGACTAATGCAATCCCAATAAAAATCGTGATTATATATTTGTGCGGCATTATTAAAGATTCCACCTTTTGCATTCATCACTATTTCATATAATGATTTATTTTCAAATTCGCCACCTTTTATTAGATTATTAAGATTATTCACATAGGTTTGGTGATGTTTTGAGTAATGATAATCAATAGTTCTATCGCTTATAAATTCGCCATTAAAGGCATTTTTATCATATGGTAATTGTCTTAAGTTAAACATAAATACTCCTTATTCTAAAATATGGTAAGAGATTACATTATACAAGATTTTATTTATAATTTATATTTTTTATTCAAATATCACATCAGCATCTTCAGGTATGTTTAAATTAAACACCTTTTTATCAATATTTTGATTTATTTCTACATTTTCAAGCATTATTTCGATTTTATTATCTAACTCATCATTGTATTTAATCTTATAAGGCTTATTATCTTTTAAAAATATTTGAAATACTTGCCCATTAACCTCGCTTATTAGCCCATCTTTGCTCTCTTTCATAGAGTTTATAATTTTTATAAAATCGATATTATTTTGTTTGCTAATTATCGCTTGATTTAGATTTGGCTCAAAAATGGTAATTTGATTTTTATTAATTAATATGTATTTTTCAAGTGGTTTTTTATATTTCCACAACGCCATAGATTCCGCCGTTACGATAAGATTCCCACTATAAGTTATTTTGCTATCTTCCCCGCTTATAGTTTGCGTAAAATCCGCTTTTATATTTTGTAAATCTAGTGCAAATAAGCCATTAAATAGCAATAACATAGTAATTATATATTTCATAATCTACCTTTAAAGAAATTAAGATTAAGATTCTATCTTAAAAAATGCTAGAATCCCTTAAATTCTTAAACTTAAAATTATAAGGTTTTAAATGATACAGAAAATATTAGGTAAAGTGCTAGGCACTCGCAATCAGCGAATGTTGAATGGCTACACAAAAAAACTCTACGAGATAAACGCCCTAGAATCCAAAATGCAAAATTTAAGCGACGATGAGCTAAAACAAGCTTTTTTAGATTTAAAGGCAAAAACCAACAGCGAATTTGAAACACTCGGCTTAAAAGCCCTTGATAACGCATTAGTAGAATCTTTTGCGATAACTCGCGAGGCGTCGAAACGCACACTTGGAATGCGGCACTTTGATGTGCAGATAATCGGCGGTATGGTCTTGCACGAGGGCAAAATCGCCGAGATGAAAACAGGCGAGGGAAAGACGCTTGTGGCAACTCTAGCTGTTAGCCTAAATGCAATGCTTGGAAAAAGCGTGCATATCGTAACGGTGAATGATTATCTAGCAAAAAGGGACGCAAGTGAGATGAGTCCGCTGTATAATTTCTTGGGCTATGAAGTAGGCATTATAACTGGCGAGGAGAGGGACGAGGAGAGCAAGGTCGCACAATATAATTGCGATGTGATTTATGGCACGAATAATGAATTTGGCTTTGATTATTTGCGTGATAATATGAAGTTCTCGCACTCCACGCAGTTTCAAAAGCACCACTTTTTTGCTATCGTAGATGAGGTGGATTCTATCCTAATCGATGAGGCTAGGACGCCCCTAATCATCTCTGGTCCAGCAAATCGAAAGCTAGAAAATTACGGCTTGGCAAACGCTGTGGCTCAAAAGATGATAAAAGACACGGATTTTAGCTTAGATGAGAAAAATCGAGCGATTATGATTACTGAAAGCGGGATAAAAAAGGCGGAGGAATTATTTAAAGTTGATAATCTCTATAATATCGAAAATGCCGCATTAGCCCACCACCTAGACCAAGCCTTAAAGGCGAATTTCTTATTCCAAAAAGATAAGGATTATGTGCTAAAAGATGGCGAGGTGGTGATTGTAGATGAATTTACTGGGCGACTTAGCGAGGGGAGACGATTTAGCGAGGGGCTTCACCAAGCCTTAGAGGCAAAGGAAATGGTAGATATAAAAGAGGAATCCCAGACTTTAGCAGACATCACATTCCAAAATTATTTTAGAATGTATGACAAGCTATCTGGCATGACCGGCACGGCACAAACGGAGGCGACGGAGTTCTTGCAAATCTATAATTTAGATGTGGTTAGTATCCCCACAAATGTCCCAAATATCCGCAAAGACCATAATGACTTGATTTTCAAAAGCGAGGCTGAGAAGTTCGATGCGGTGTGTAATAAAATCGTGGAGCTACATAAAAAGGGTGTGCCGATTTTGATAGGCACGGCGAGTATTGAAAAAAGCGAGAAACTCCACGAGCTACTTAAAAAGAGCAGGATTCCACACTCCGTGCTAAATGCCAAGCAGCATGAAAAGGAAGCTGAGATTATCAAGGACGCTGGGAAGCTTGGGGCAGTAACGATTGCTACAAATATGGCTGGTAGGGGCGTGGATATAAAAATCGATGAGGAAGTGCGGAATCTTGGAGGCTTATTTATAATCGGCACTGAGCGCCACGAATCTAGGCGGATTGATAATCAGCTTCGAGGGCGAAGCGGTAGGCAGGGCGACCCGGGTGCGTCGCAGTTTTTCCTAAGCTTGGAAGATTCCTTGCTTAGAATCTTTGGCAGTGATAAGCTAAAAAACCTAATGGGGAAACTTGGTATGAAAGATGGGGAATCTATAGATTCCGGCTTTGTAACGCGTTCGATTGAAAACGCACAAAAAAAGGTCGAAACAATGCATTTTGAGGCACGAAAGCATATCCTAGAGTATGATGATGTCGCAAACGAGCAGCGAAAAATCATCTATAAATTTAGAAATAAATTGCTTGATGAGGAATACGACTTGAGCGTGAAAATCAAGGAGGACAGGGAGTTTGGCGTGGATAATGCCTTTGCGTTCCTAAATATTATGGAAGGCGAATCTTGGGATAAAGATGGTTTGAGGGCAAAAATAAAAGAGGATTTTGGCAGCGAGGTAAATATAGAGAGTGTCGCAAATGTGGGCGAACTAAGGGAATCTATAATTAGTCAAATTGAAAGCGATTACGAAGCCAAAATGGGGCGATTAAACCCAGAGCAGAGGAAAGAGATAGAAAAAATCATTTATCTCCAAGTGCTAGATTCCACTTGGCGGGAGCATTTGTATATTATGGATAACTTGAAAACGGGCATTGGACTTCGTGGCTATAACCAAAAAGACCCGCTAATCGAGTATAAAAAGGAGAGCTACAATCTATTCTTGGAGCTAAAAGATAATCTAAAAATTGAAAGTAGCAAAATGATACATATCATTCGCCTAAGAGAGCAGAGCAAGGAGGATGAGGAGAGGGCAAAGGCGATGTTGGCGGATTTGGAGAGCGAAAATAGCGATATTTCGTTCAATAAAGATTCTGCCTTAAATGGAGTGTCTGGCGGTGTTTCCGGTGGCGGTGCAAAAAGCAGTAAAATCGCTAGAAACGACCCATGTCCATGCGGAAGTGGCAAGAAATATAAGCAATGCCACGGCAAAAGCGGACCCAAAAAAGGCGTCTTAGCGAATGGCTAGAAGTGCGGAATCTGTAGATTCTGTAGATTCTGCTCCAAATTGGAGCGGAATCTAACAAATATTTTTTAATGCTAGGAATTAATGTAAATGTTTAAAGAATTAAATACAATTAAGCTAATCAGTGAATTTTTGATAGAAAAAAATGCAATATCTAAAAATATCAATAGCATTGATAAAATTTATGATTTTTTTAGCTATTTGGAACAGCACAAAAATAAATTTTACACATTGTATATTTATAATTATCTCTATAATTTTATTAGCTCAGATGAAGTTTCAAAGCGAAAAACCAGTGCTAGAGTTTTTGAAGACCTTTTGGCGATTATTTTTAATGGAGTGGTCGCAGACACACAGCAAAGGAAGAATCTAAACTATCAAGTTAGCGATTATTTCACTAATGTTAAAGACAAAATCGCTTCAAATCGTAGAGAAAAGGCGGATATTATTTTTAAAAATTCCTATTGCTTTTCAGTAAAAACGCTTATTGATAAAAATACAGAAATCAATATGGGCAGTTTTGAGAAAAAAGTCTTATTTGATTCTTTAAAAGTGGATAATTATCTAAGTGAAAGAAAGTCAATAGATGGGGCTGGTGTAGGTAGCAAACCGCAGTTTTTAAAGCTTTTGCAATTAGTAGATACGCTTTCTAGCTATGAGAATTTTCGCGAGAAATTTAATCAAATGGTAGAGTTTATTTATAGTGATGATTTATTGCTTGTGATTAAAAAAGATAATCAAATGAATCTTTATTTTTTTAATGGATATGAAATTGTAGATATTTTTAAAGAACATAGCAAAAATAAAAATGACCTTTTGGAGATTGTGAATCGCTATGAGGGCAATTCTATTAGAATCGACAGAAATGCGTTGATTTCAAAATGCACTAAAAAAATCTTTTTAGATTTTTCGTATTTAAAAGATAGCGTTGTTGGGCTAATTAACGAGTTTGATTATAAGCTACACCAAAGTTATATCAATTTTCTCACAAAAGATAAAAAATATAAAGATTTGATATTGAAAGATTTAAACCATATTTTTAACGAATTTGACAAAAATTATGAGAGTTTGATTTGAAACCGAGCGTAATAAGTTTATTTTCAGGCTGTGGTGGGCTTGATTTGGGATTCTTGCAAGCTGGATTTGATGTAGTTTTTGCAAATGATATTGATAAAGAGGCGTGTGAAACTTATACTAAAAATATCGGCAATCACATTGTTTGTAAAGATATTTATACGCTAGATTCTAGCGAAGTGCCAAATGCCGATGTTTTAATAGGCGGATTCCCTTGTCTTGGCTTTACAATCGCAAATGGCAAAAATAGGAATCTAGATTCAAGCTACAACAAGCTTTATTTGGAATATGCAAGAATCTTAAAAGCAAAACAGCCAAAGTATTTTCTAGTGGAAAATGTAGCTGGGATTCAAAGTGGCAAGGGATTTAGAGAACATTTTTACGAAAAGATATTGCCGAGCTTTGAATCTTGCGGATACCGAGTAAAACATAAGATTTTAAATGCGAGCGATTATTTTGTCCCACAGAATCGCAAGAGGGTTATTATTATTGGAGTGCGTAACGATATTCCAAACGATATAGATTTCCCCACTCCACAGAGTAAAACGCCAAAAACACTAAAAGATGCTATCGGCAATTTACCGCTAGATTATGATTCTGCTATCCCAAATCATATAGGCTCTAATCACAAAATAAAAATCAATGGATACATAGGAAATAGGGCGTTAGACTGGGATAAGCCATCTCCCACAATAACTGGGCGAGGTAGCAGAGGTGGCGGAGCGGTCATTCACCCACACCCAAATTTACATAGGAGATTGAGCGTTAGGGAATGTGCTAGATTGCAAAGCTTCCCAGATAATTTTATTTTTTATGGTAGCAATGGGGCTAATTACGCACATATCGGTAATGCAGTCCCGCCGCTTATGAGCTTTTATATCGCGCAAGAGTTTATGAAAGCGTTTTATAACCCCATAGAATCTGCGAAATCTATGAAAATCCACAAAAAAAATAGGGCGAAATTAAATTTATAGGATTTGAGATAGAAAAAAGTGTTGCGATATCGCCAAAAACTGCATTGAAAAATTATCAAAAGAGGCTATATAGTAGCACTTATAAAATCACAAAAAAAAGATATAATCCAATTTGTAAAAAACACAAAGGCGTAACTTGTTATTTAAGTTTCTAATTTATCGGTATTTGCGATTTGATAGGACGCAGCCGTTTATTTCGATTACTGCGATTTTGGCGTTTCTCGGTGTGGGCGTTGGGATTATGGTTTTAATCGTGGCAATGGCGATAATGGAGGGCATGATAAAGCATTTTGAAGATAGGCTCTCTGTGATGAATTACCCAATTACTATCTTTGCAAAGGGCTATGGAGCGGTAGATTCAAGGCTATTGCACAATTTGGAATCTAAATTTAGCGATTTGAAGTTCAGCCCATATGTCCGCTCTCAAGGGGCGATTAAGGTTGGCGGGAATCTCAATGCTGGGGTGATTTATGGCATTGATTTTAGGCGTGAGATGAGTGTAAATCGTGTTTTAAATAGTAGCGTGAAAAGTCTAAATTTAAGCCAAGCTGTGGGCGGAAATGGCGGAAATGTTGTGAATTTAAGCCAAAATAGCGAGAATCTAGGGGCAAATAGCGGAAGTCAGTCGACAAATGGCAAGAATGTAAGCGAGAGTCCAGCGATAAATGGCGAAGATTCCCAAGCCGCCCAAATCGCCCAAAAATCAAGCCAAAACACCGAGAATTCAAGCGAAACCACCGCAAACGCCATAATTCTAGGCGAACGACTAGTTAGGGATTCCGCACTAAATTTAGATTCTAAAGTTACCGTGATTTTCACCCAGCTCCAAGCAGGGGGCATGAGCCTAATCCCAACGATGAAGCGATTTAATTTAGAGGGCATTTTTAACTCCGGGCTTAGCTCCTATGATACGAGCTATATGTATGTGGATATCGCCACATTGCAGAAGATTCGAGGCTTTGAGAGCGATATTTATGATGGAATCCATGTGTTTTCTAAGAATCCAATGAGCGATATTGAGGCACTTAAAAACTATCTCGCACGAGATGTTGGCGTAGTGGGCTGGTGGGAGCAGAATGGGAACTTTTTTAGTGCGATTGCGTTAGAGAAACGCGCACTTTTCATCGTGCTAATGCTAATAATTATTATGGCGTCGCTAAATATCATAAGCTCTCTTATGATGGTAATTATGACGAGGCGGAGGGAGATTGCCCTATTGCTTTCGCTTGGGGCAAGTAAGAGAGATATTAAAAAGACCTTTTTTTGGCTGGGGAATGCAATCGGCTTTGGCGGGATAATCTTTGGGCTAATCTTGGCGTCTATCGCACTTTGGGCGTTAGGCACATTCCCTATTATCTCGCTTCCAGCTGATGTCTATGGTAGCTCGAAGCTCCCGCTTCATATCTCGTTTATCGATATTATTTCTACTATTTTTGGGGCGATTTTGGTGGTGCTGGCGTCGTCATATTACCCCTCACTTAGGGCATCAGAGATAAATCCACTTAGCACATTACGAAGCGAATAAAATATTTATAAGCTTTAAATTTTTAGAATATATTGTAATTTGGTTTTTTTTAGTTATAATTCTAATTTTATTTTAATGATTTTTGCGGGAATAGCTCAGTGGTAGAGCACAACCTTGCCAAGGTTGGGGTCGCGAGTTCGAACCTCGTTTCCCGCTCCATTATAAATATTATAAATTTGGATTATTGCCCGGGTGGTGGAATTGGTAGACACAAGGGACTTAAAATCCCTCGGATATTGCTTCCGTGCCGGTTCAAGTCCGGCTTCGGGCACCATTCTATTTAGGCGACATAGCCAAGTGGTAAGGCATGGGCCTGCAAAGCCTTGATTCCCCAGTTCGAATCTGGGTGTCGCCTCCATAATCAAAATTTTACTCTTAATTTCGATTTTTAATATTGTTACAAAGTCTCGGGAGATGGCTGAGTGGTTGAAAGCGGCGGTCTTGAAAACCGTTGAGGGTAACACCTCCGGGGGTTCGAATCCCTCTCTCCCGGCCACTTTATAAAACTCGCTAAATATTTATAGAACATAAACTTTATAAATCTATTTATCACTAGAATCTGTGTTAGCTTCCATAAAATCTTTATATATTTTTTGATTAATCTGCGTTTTGCCAAATGCGATAAAGTGATTATTTTTAATATTTTCTTTATTGTATAGCAATTGCTTTTTTGTTAATTTATCGATTATGATTCCACCACTCTCCCTTAGGATAATATCACCAGCAGCGGTATCCCACTCCTTAGTGCCATTAAACCTTGGATAAATACTTGCTTTGGCATTAGCAATCGCACATAATTTTAGAGAAGAGCCAAGTTTTACTACTTTTAAATGATATTTATTAAAAAATTCCTGTGTTTCCTTAGTGCTATGAAAATTACTATCAAGTGCGATTAAATTTTTAGAATCTTTATTTAATTTTTTGGCTTTTTTAAAATCCTTTGTTTTGGATAAATCTATAAAATAAGCACCATTATCTTTATATGCAAAATACATTTCATTTATAGCAGGTGCATATACAACGCCTAATATGGGGATATTATTTTTTAAAAGTGCAATATTTATCGTCCATTGATTATTTTTTGCTAGAAAATCTTTTGTGCCATCTAGTGGGTCTACTAACCATAAATATTCTAGATTCTTTCTAATACTATAATCTAGCGGAGATTCCTCAGAATTGATTTGAAAACTGCTAATATCTTTTAATCCGCCAATAATTATATTATTAGATTCTATATCTGCTTTTGTTAGTGGAGAATTATCATCTTTTAGTATAAAATCTATTTCTCCATAATGTTTTAGAGTAACTTCTCCTGCTCTTAATATAGTATTTATTACTTTTAGTAGAATCTCATTCATAATCTCATCTCTAAATCTTTGGGGCTATCAATTTCCACCCAACCTCTATTTATAAATACAGGCTCAATATTATTAAATCTATCTATCAATTTTTGTATGAAGCTTGTCATATACATATTATCAAAGTCCTTACCATCATATACTGCATTTTTATCTAAGCTATCATAAAATGCAATCATTGTTTCTAAAAAGCTATATGATATTTTAAAAAGACCGATGTATTGCCCTTGTATTTCATCTATATGTGTTGGTTTTTTGCCAATTTCTATAATTTTATTATCTTTTAATTTTAATGTTTCTGCATCAATTAGTGGATTTTCAAATCTATTTGACCAAAGTTTATGCCAATCTTTATCGATAATGACGCCAAATTCACCATTATAATTTTTTAGTTTTTCAACCACTATATCATTATAGATAATATCAGCATACGAGATGATTAAATCTTCTTTTTGTTCTATGCATAATTTCATAAAATCTTTTGCACAAAACATTGTGGATACCATATTTGTATTATGAAAATTAT
Organism: Helicobacter sp. 16-1353; assembly: GCF_003288815.1. GTDB lineage: Bacteria > Campylobacterota > Campylobacteria > Campylobacterales > Helicobacteraceae > NHYM01. The sequence continues at coordinate 29,639 of NZ_NHYM01000014.1, forward strand.
CATTTATAAAAAAATATTCTATTTTCGTATTAACATATTTTTTTAATACATCGTTTAAATATCCACCAACAACAGCTATTGATGAAATGCCATTATTTTTTAATACTTCTAGCTCATAATCTATTATTGGTTTGTTATTATATAAAACCATACATTTTGGTATGGAATCTGTCAATGGAGCAAGCCTAGTTCCTCTTCCAGCAGCAAGTATTAATGCTTTCATATTTTTATTTCCTTTAAAAAATTTTCCCATATAATCTTACTTGGTAATGTTTGTATTTTCTCTCTCTCAATATGCCACATTATCCCAAATATTGGTAATTTTGAGTGCTTAAATGCCTCTATTGAGCCATCTTTTGCAATTGCTAGTGGTAATAAATCACTTCCTAATCTAGTAATACAAAAATTATGGTATGAATTTACACTATAAATCCTAGATTCTAATACTATGTCGTGATTTATGGCTATATGATTTGGCAGCGGGTTTAGTGTAGAATTAAAATAATCGCTAAGTATTTGTGCACCTCTACATATACCCAATAAGGGCGTATTAGTATTAATACAATATTTAATTATTTCTTTTTCATAATTATCTCTTATGTGGCTTAGCTCATTATTATTTAATTTATATAAATCATTGCCCCCACTAAAAATAACTGCTTGAATCCTATGTTGGTATTTTTTAAAAGGTATAGAATAGCTTAAAGGGATAAAATCAATATCTCTTAAAAATTTTCCCCACTCCAAGCTTAAACATTCTCTTATCTCATAATAACTTGAGTTTTTTTCTAATCGCTGTGTTATTCCTATAGTAATATTTTTCATAATATAAATACTTGATTATTTAGTGCATCTATTTTTAACTTTTTTGCTTTTTTATAGATGGCAAATTTTTCTTCGCCTACGCCAATTACTGCGGGCAAAGAAAGTTCGGAGCATCTAATTGCCATATGTGAATTTGCACCGCCATAGCAAGTAATAAGCCCAGCTATATTTTTAGTAAATAGATAGTCATATCCCGGGTCAGCAGAATCTATAAGCACTATTTTATTTTCTAAGATATTGTCATTTTCATTTGCACTCATAGCTGTTATTGTTTTTTGTGTTATAAAATTAGGCTCTACCTTTAAATGTTGAAAATAAAATATATCACTTCCTTTTAATATCACAGGAGGTAATTTAATGGCTTGAGTCGTTAGATACTCTTCTTTATGTCTTGTAATCTCATTTATAAATCTATCTTTTGCGTCATTTTTATATAAAATAGATTGTAAGGATAAGATATTTTTTATATCAAGATGTGCTAAATCATATTTATCTATACCTAAATCATTACCTAAGATTACTATTAAATCAAGAATTTTTGATAAAAATTTAGTAAATCTAAATTTAGCCAACTCCCTCCCCTCAATAACAATCTTAAAAAATGCAAATAATTCATCAGCATCTAAATACAATCCATTTTGTGTTAATAATATATTTAATTCTTTTTTTGCACTAGAATCTAACTTGAATTTTTCTTCTAAATTATCTACCATTTGTGTATTATGTGAAAAATACTCATCAAAAGCTTTCTCATAAGTAGGCGATAGTATATTATAGCTACCAGCTCTTAGATGCCCATATTTGCGTAAAAATTCTTTTTTGGATAATTTATTTTCTTGCATTCTATAAACATCATATCCCAGCTCTTTATTAATAGTTTTTAGCGATAATAAAAATTTATTTTTTTCTCGTATGCTAAAAAATCCAATATCTACTAATGAATTTAACATCTGCATTGCTACAAATGCAGCCCTAGCAATCCCTGCAAACGGCAATGTTCCAAATCGCTTACAATCCTCAACCAACCAATATATTTTATCTATTAAGCTTAGATTAGATTCCATAATGGCATTAAATCTATTTTCTAAATATCCAATCTTATTTAGGTCTTTAAGATAAAGTCCATTTTTGACATCTAATATATTGTTTGTTAGGGTAAGAAGGGAGAATTCTATTCTTTTTAATTCATTTTGATTAAATGAAAAATCTTTTAGTTTGGATAATTTTTTAGGAAGATTCAAATCATAGCAAGAAAATACTATCTCAAATTCAATTTTATCGTGCAAATAAGGCTTGTTAGCCAATGAATCTATATAATAATTTACTAATTTATTTGCGATATTTTCATCTAAAGTTTTAGGTATAAATGAATTAAAAGATAATCTTACATCGATATAAGGAACTCCTAAAAATGAATACATTAGCGGGTGAGAGCGTAAATTTCTATATCCGTAATTATCCCTTTGATATGCCCAAATATTATCTGTTATTAATTCTTTATATAGAGAAGTCGCAAGTCGCTTTGGCTTGAGTCCTATTATTTCTGCAGGATTCCAATCAGGCATAACACCAAATATGGTTTTATCCCCAAGTATATGAGGGTGTTTTTGTGATAATACATCAATTCTATCTTCAAGTCTTTTTAGTGATTTATATGGAACGCAAGAAAAAAGATTTTCTTTATTTTGCATAACCAAAGGGCGAACTTGTAAGATATATAGGGTTTTATTATTATCAAAAGCGAATTCTACATCAAGTGTATGATTATCAAATATCTCTTCTAATTCAAATATCGCATCTATGAGATTTGATAGTATCTTATCTTGTGGTTTATGTGTCCTATAAATAACTAAATTAGTTAAATTAGATTTCCTGCCACTTGTAACGGAATCTGTTTGACCGCTTTTATCATAGCTTATACAAAAATATGGAGCATTATTATCTTTATCTACGCTAAATGCAACACCACATATATAGATATTTTCTAGCATAGGTTGCACTAATATTAGATTATCCTTACTGCCCCCCCCCATAGATTCTTTTACTTGTTTTAATGCTTTATTTATGGCATTTTCATCATTAGTATTAATATTGGGAATGCTTAAAAATGCCCCAGCATTAGAAGTATTTATCGTATCTTCATTTTTTGCTGAGCTTCTAATAATAACCTTTTTTCCTAATGATTTGATTTGTTTTATAATATTAGGAGAATGAATATCATAAATATTTAATAATGGCAAAATTTTTGCTTTTGTAAGTAAAGGGGCTAGATTTGCTAGATTCTCGCCCTTGCTTGCAAATGATATTTTTTTCAAATCAAATCACTCCTTTTAATGATTTATTAATTAACCTTTTTAGCACTCCAACATCTAGTAGTGTATTTAATATCAAATTCACTTGGTAGTCTATGTTTCATTTGATAGGATATTTTATTAAATAATTCTAATCCCTCTTTTGTCTCTAAATCCCAATATGGATTTTTAACACTTTTCCAAGCATTTATATAATTTTCAATACTTTGATGAAAATAAAAATCTTGTTCCAAATAAATAATATTATCAAATAATTCTTTATGGCTTTCAATAATTGGTCGTTGGTCTTCTCTCCTAACGCCTCGTTCATATTTAGGAACTAAATCCATTATAATCTCTTCGGCGATTTCCTGAATAGGGTCGCTTAAATCTCTATGATTCCACATACATGAAAAATATCTATCATTTTTTAAAATCCTATGTGTTTCTTTCAATGCACTATGTCTATCCATAACATTAAAACTACTTCCAAAGGTAACCCAATCAAAGCTGTTAGATTCTAATGTGCTTTCAACCCCAATAGCTCTAACCCATTTTATATTTTTTCCTTTTGTTCGCTCTATGCCTATTTCTCTCATAGCATCATTTGGCTCAACTGATGTAACACTCAAACCTCGCTCTAATAACATTATGCTTAAATTTCCTGTTCCTGCACCAATATCGGCTACGCTAATTTGCTTCGCCCCCCCCCCCATTACGACTAACCAAATATATTAGCATATCAATACTCTCTAGTGCATAATTTGGTCTAAATTCATAAAATTTTGCGTGTTTTGTGTAATCCCAATGTTGTTCTACTATTTTTTTCATTTTTCATTTCCTTTGTTTTGATTTATTTTTTTGACATTCCAGCTACGAATCTTGTAAGGAATCTCTATAATAGAAAGATGTTTAATCTTAGATTCTATCATATTCATTATTTCTTTCCATCTCTTTTCTCCTGCTTGAGCCTGTATGTCATTGACGGATTGCCAAGCTCCTATATATCTTTCTTTACTCATCATTTCAATATAATCGCATTCCATAAAAAAGCAATCTTCAAAATCACCTGTTGAGATGAGAATCTCCTCCCATTTTTTGGTATTTTGCTTTCCACTGCTTACTCTTTGTAGCTCTGGAATAATTCTCTTTATTTCTTGTTCTATTTCATAAAATATAGAATCCTCTACTATATTTCTTGGATTCCATATCGCTGTGAAATATCCATCATCTTTTAGTATTCTTCTAAATTCTGGGAGTGATTTTGTATAATCAGTCCAATGAAAAGAGCTAGCCATAATAACCCAATTAAAGCTATTTGCCGGCATTTGTGTATTTTCACCATCTCCTTTTTTCCATACTATCGATGTGTTTTTAGTGTATTTTTGTCCCTCTTCTCTCATAGCATCATTTGGCTCAATCGCTGTTACATTAAAACCAAAATTAGCCAACATTTTAGTTAATTTTCCTGTTCCTGCACCAACTTCTGCAACCTTAAAATCATTTTTACTAATTTGTTTTGGATTCACACATAAATAAAGCTTTTCTAAAAGCATTGAGCTATAGGCTGGTCTATTTATATAATATTTTGCAACTTCTGTAAAATCACCTTGTTTCATAAAACTCCTTTATTTGAATTTATATCAATACCAAATACATCTAAAAATCTTTTTGTATGAGCGAATTCCTCTAAAGATTCTGGGCTTTCTTGTCTTATATATCGTAGTTGATTGTGGATTTCTATCGCTAGTTTTTTAGCAAATTCTTTTTTTGTTAATAAAAAATCAATAATTCCATTTTCATCAAAACATAATTCCTTATGCTTATTAATATTTTTTAGTGCAAAATCTATATATTGTGTAGCTGTATTTTTGCTTTGCTCTAAGATGTTTTCTGGAATAAGAGTATTATTAAAAGTTGCTAAAACTAATGGATATTCCTCATATCCTTTTATAATAATATTATCATCGATAACAAAAAACTTTTTGTTTATTCTCGTTCGTATTTCTGTTATATCGCTATTTATATCCATTTCTTTTCTGCTTCTTCCGTTTAATCTTGATAATGTTGAGATAATAAATATAAAATCATTAATTTTAAATATATGTGGAAAGCACCTAGGGAAAATAGAGCCTTTTATCACACTCTCATTCCCCCCCCCCCCATTTAGGCTAGAATAGTTATAATCAAATCTATTTGCAAAAGCTTTTAATGTATTAGGCATATTTTTATCATCTATATCTTTCATTTTTATATAGGTTACATCGCAAACTATATGATTTACCAAATCTCGCGTAGAAGCAAAATAAAACATCAAATGTGAAATATTATTGATAACATCTACTAGCATATTATTTGCATCATTTTTGTTATTAATCCTAGAAATACTATGAAACATTGTTACATTAACATTACTTTTTATTGTAGATATTGGGTCGCGAATGAGTTGATATAATGGCACTTTTTTAGTGCAAGTTTTAAGAATCTTGGCACTTTGTGAATTTAGCGGGGCTTTATCTAAAACCATACCATCAAATTTTCTATAAAATACAAATGGTCTAACTATTTCATAACTCCAAATCTCCAATGGTTTTGCACCTAATTTTTCTAAATAATAAAAAAATGCAGTCATTCCTAGTCCATGTCCGCCTATTAGGATATATTTATAGTTACTTCTATGTGGCAAAAGATTTGTAGAACTAAGTATTTGCTTGATAAAAGGCAACTTATCCCAAAAAGCACCCCATCGCTTTCCCCGTATTAGATTTATTACTGTTTTACATTTTTTAATATATTGCATAAATTTATAACTCCAAAAATTCTTGGTAGTATATCCAAGAGTTAAATATATGTAAAGCATCATTTTTTATCATACTTGTTTCTTTAGCTAATATAATCTTTAGTTTTTCTAAGACTTTTGGATTCTTAACTAAATATTCAAATAAGATATTTTTATTAATCTTATATTTATCATAATATTTTTGCATAGATTCTACCTTATCTAAATATAATTCAATATTCTTATGTATTTTATTTAATAATTCATTTGACACAATGATTTCTTTATCACTCGATATATGTAGAATCCTATCTGGGAATCTAGATGGTATATAATCTCTTTGTATATAGAATCTTGTATCTTTCATATTATAATGCGTTTTGTCATAGTCTATTAGTGAGAATTCCCCCTCAAATGGCGATATTAGTATTTCATTATTATCTATATTGATTTTATATGGGAAGCATTTGGTGAATGTATCATTTACATTTATTAAAAGTTTTTCATTATTGGGTGGATTTATATTTAATTCTTTTGCTATTTTCTTTATTGTTTGATAAGCATTATTTTTCATTAGCATTGTTGTATCAATATATATGATTTTATCTATATGGTGTTTGATTTGATTGATATTACTTGTAAAATAGATTGTATCTTTAAGAAATCGCTCATCATTTAATAATCCCATATAATCAAATGTGCTATTAAATCTATTTTCTATTATACTTCTACCAATACCATAGTTTATTCCAGATATAATAGTTTCAATTGGACATCTTATTAGGCATATAGCGGGAGCTTTATTCTTAATATGTGATTTTATATAATCTTTTTTATTTTCATCATATCCATCTATAGTAATTCCCCATTTTGCATATCCATATCCTCTAAATAATTCCCAATATATTCTTAATGTTGTTTTATTATCAAAATATTCTCCGTGCAAAGATAGCATTGTTAAAGGTAGAATATTATTATACTTTTGTTTTTTATCTATTTGTGATGGGGGGGGGTGGAGCATAATGCTATATAATATAATAATGAGTGAAAACCACTGCCATGTGTGCTTATTAGAAAAAATGAGTAGTTTTGCGGGATTGGGAGCATTTTATCTAACCAAGCAGGTATGATTCTAAGTGCTATTCCGCGAATAAGTAGCTTAAACTCTCTATTTTTTAATTTTTTATATACATTGTATATTTTCATACATCGCCTTATATTACATTTGAATATATATCAATATTAAATTTATTTAGAAATTCCCTAGTATCATTAAAATCATCTAATAACGCAATATTATCATCTCTTAATATCTGCAATTCTCTATGAATTTGTTTTGCTAATGTGATACCAAAAGGATTATTATACAAAAATTCTATAATCTCGTCTTTATCCAAGGATAATATTTGATGTTTATATAATATATTATCAAGATATGTAAAATATTTTTCTATTTCCGCATTGATTGCATTATTAAATCTCTCTATTTGGATTTTCTTATTACCTAGTTTTAATAAAACCAATGGATAGTTTGTGTAATGTTTATAGATTATATTATTTCTTAATATATGAAAAGAATCTTTTATTAGATAGGGTTTTCTAAATTGTATTACTGATAAATCGATTTCTTGCGGTCTAGATGCATATATTTTGGATTCTATGGTTAGAGCGAATCTTACATTATCGATAGTGAAAATATGTGGAAAACATCTAAAAAAAGTAGAGCCTTTAACCACACTTTCTTTATCATTTAATTCGTTCTGCCCCCCCCAATTCGCATTTATTTCTTTGCTTATTTTTTCTAATGTTGTAGGGAAATTGTCATCATTAATATCATTCATTGTTATATATTGTTTTTGTAGTGTTATGTGGCTAATTAGTTTATTTATGCTGGTGAAATGGAATATCATAAAATGATTATTTTCTAGTGTTTTTAATAAAAGATTATAAACATCATCTTTATTATTTAATATAGAAATATAATTCAATATAAGCACATTTATTACGCTTTTGATAGTCGATATAGGACATCTTACTAGTTGATATACCATAACCTTATATGTCAACTTTGATAATATCTTATTTGTATATTTTGTATTTATAGAATCCACTAATATACATTGTAAATCACCCCAAAATATAAATGGCTTATTGGTAATGGAGCTTGTTTTGATATTAATCTTATTCAAATAATAAACAAAAGAATTTACCCCCAAACCATGTCCTCCTAATAATATCATCTTATATTTATTTGGGTGTGGAATATAGTTTGTGGCATTTAATGCGAATCTTAATATAGGAATTTTATGCAATAGCACATTCCAATTTTTATATATTACTAATTTACTAAGTGTTTTTATTTTTCTAGCTATTAAATGCATTTAATCCCCTAATATAAAATATTTGATTTATGTGATTTCTTCGAATTTTTTATAAAACTCCCAAGATTCTACAATATGCGGGGCATTTCGCTTTACGCTAGACATTTCATAATCGAATAATGCTCGAAATTTATTATATAGATTCTTATCATTTTTAAAATAATCCACAATGTCATTTTCATCTAATTTTGATGCCTCATATATATCAAATTTTTCTTTTATATTTTTTGTATGGGATTCTACTTTTTTCAATATAATATTTAGAGCTTTTTCATTTTGTTTTAATAATCTATATGCTTTTTTCCTATTTTTTCCAATAAGGCAAATACTAATTTTTCTATTAGGGAGATATGTTGAATGTAGGGTTTCTAAGATAATAAAATGTTTATGTAAAACATTCTCAAATGGTAAAATCTTTATTTTTACTTCTATAGGCATTTCTTCATCTTTTTCAAATATAAAGTTTTTTTCTATATTTAATGCAAGGGAATCTGCAATTTTTTTAGAAAAAAATTCTTCTCCGCCGGCAGATTCTGCAATATTGTAGATTCCTATTTTTTCACAACATTTTTTCATTGTGTTATAGGCGTTTTGGCTGGATAAATCATTCATATCTATAAAAACTAATTCTTTAGTTATATGCTCAAATTGTTTTGGCGAAGTAGTGAATATAAAATGATGTGGCATTTCATCATAAGATTGCAGATAAGATTCTAATACTTCTTTTATAGAAACATTATTTACGCCATCTATAATATTACTTGCTAAGGTCATATTTACTCCACCTCTAATAATTGATATGGGGTCTCTAACAAGCACAAATACCGGAACTTTTTTATGTAGTTTATTAATAAAAAGCATACTATCAGGTAAATGAGATAAATCTCTATCTACAACAATTCCATATATTTTTCTCCAACTAAAAAAGCAGATTCTACTTATACAAGCTATATCAAATTTTCTCATTGGATAGGCTTTGGAAGCATTTAAGAAATGCCAAAACGCATTTCTTCCCGTTCCGTGTGAGCCTAGCATAATATATCTATATCGTTGTGGTTTTATGGTGTTTGTAAATAATGATATTTTTTTACCAAGCAAACCAGCTATTATTTTGTCATATTCTTTATATTCTAAACATTTTTGTAGCGTTGAAAACTTCTTTTTTAGAATATTAATCATTGTTTATTTTCCTTGAATTTATTATAAAACTCCCAAGATTCTACGATATGGGGAGCATTTTGTTTTATTATTTCTATTTCATAGTCAAATACAGCCATATATTGTTTTCTTAGATTTGCATCTTTGTTTATAAAATCTATAATGTTATTTTCTGTTATAAGATTCTTATTTAATGATTCAATAATTGTTAAGATTTCTATATAATAATTATTCAAATGAGATTTTATAATCATAAATAAGTCTTTATCCATATGGCAAATACTTTTCTCATTATCCACAAATACAGCTAAATCATAAAGTAAAATATTATCAAAAAAATATCTGCTAACATCTACATATTTTTCTGTTTTTAAAAATATTTGTTGATTGCTGGAAAATATTAGATTCCCCCCCCCCATTATCGCATTGATAGTTGATTTCAAGTGGGATTAGAGCATTAATATCACCATATAATTTATGTGAGAAAAAACTTTCATTACAAGGAGGTTGAAAGTGAAATAATCTAGCCAAAACGCTAATAGTTTTAAATGCTCTATCGCTTGTTAAATCCCTCATATCGATAAATGTTATATCTGTAATCTTATCTTTTAATAATGTGTATAGAGATGTAAATAATATAAATGCTTTTACCTCTAGGGTTGATTTATTTTGACTTGTAAGTTTTAATAAATAATGTAGATAATCTAAAGATGGCTTTTTGGATTCTATGATTTGTTGTGTTTTTAAATCATAGCCATTATAAACTATTCTATTTTTAATTGCTTCTAGTGCATTATCTACTATTTGCCATTTATTATTTTTATATATAATTTTTGTTTGTATATTTTTATTTACATTATTGCTTATCACTCTTAAATTAATATTAGTTTTTAGTATGCTAATAGGGTCTCTAGTCATAATTATTGCTGGAAGTTTTTGATTGATTTTATTAATAATTTTGTCTTGTTTTTCAACATCTAATTCAGCAAAAGAAATAGCACAAACCTTATCTTTTGGTTTAAAAAGTAATAATGTAAGGTATCCATAACATCGTCTATAATATCCCTCAAAAGCATAATCCCAATTCACTCTCACCCCACAATATTGTAAAAATAAGAAAAACGCATTTCTACCAAGTCCGTGTGATGATATAATTAAAAATGATGCTTTTTTGGGAAATTTAATATTGAATAAATCCATTATTTGGATAATGAATTTGTATAAGAATTTATCAATAATTTTTTTCATTGGTTTTAATGCGAATCTAACAATATATCTCATTTTTGCCTTCTGCTATTATTTTATATATTTAATATTATTTTGATTCATATATTCTATTATTTGTCTTGCTTTGGCAATGAGATTATCTTGCTTATTATTATCTATTATCAAATCTGGATTTGGCATATCATAATCAATATCAATTCCAACTACATCTTTGATTTTTCCACTTAATGCATTAGTATATAGCCCTTTTTGGTCTCTTTTTATAAGTTCTTCCATACTGCATTCAATATAAATTTCTATATAATGTTTAAATATTTGTTTATTAAATGCATATACTTCGTTGAATAATGATATAGTTGAAGCTATTACAACAATGCCTTGTTTGGATAATAATTCACATAGTTTTGCGCGTAGAAATGCCGCTTGTATCCTAGAATCTTTGTCATATTTGGATTGTCCAAATATTTCTCTAAAACTATCTCCATCAAGATAAACAACATTTGATATATCATTTTTAATTATATTGTATAATGTGCTTCCAATCGTGCTTTTACCGCTACCTGATAATCCATTAATCCAAATTACAAGACCATTATTATTCATTCATACTACCTAATTATTTACTTCAATGATTTTCTCACATCGCTCAATAGTGCTTAATCTATGGGCGATTATTAATAATGTTTTGCCCTCTGCTACATCATAGATTTCGTCCATTATTTTAGATTCTGTTTCATTATCTAGGGCACTTGTGGCTTCATCTAGCACTAGAATCTCAGGCTCACTATATAATGCCCTTGCAATGGCTATTCGCTGCTTTTGTCCGCCACTAAGCTTGATTCCGCCATCGCCTACAATTGTATTTATACCATCGTTTTGTTCTAAAAAATCCCAAATATTTGCTTTTTTGCAAACCTCAATGATTTTTTGTTTATCTATTTTATCCCCAAGAACAATATTTTCCGCCACATTCCCATCAAATAAAAATACACTTTGTGGAATATAACCGATTTTCTTTCGCCACGAGCGGAGATTCGAGTTATCCAGCTTTACCCCATCAATCTCAATAACCCCACTTTTTGGCTTATAAATGCCGATAATTAAATCAATTAATGTGCTTTTTCCAGCACCACTTTTGCCTACAAATGCGATTTTATCACCTTTATTGATAGTGAGATTAAAGTCTTTAATTATTGGTTTATTTTCCATATATTCAAACTCAATATTTTTAAGCTCAATTTTATTTTTAAAATCTATTGGTTTATTATCCTCGTATTCTGTGTGGTATATCAAATCTTCATAAATAATCTCTAAGCTTCGTTTATAATATCGCGACATATTATAATTTTGCAAGATTCTATTTACTGCAGGTAGGATTCTATAAAGTGCCAAAGCATACATTGAGATGATGGGGATTACAGCAGCAGCATTATTATATTTGATTAATATATAAGCCACTGCGGCGATAAGTATGCAGAATCCTATTGTTTCAAGGATAAATTTTGGTAAAGGAGCTAAAGTTTGGCTTGTGATTTGAGTGCCTACTCTTCTAGAACTCGCTTCATCAAATGCTTTTAGGACATTTTGTTGCTCACCTTTTAATTTTATGATTTTAAAATTTCCTAATGTTTTGGTGATGATTTTTAGAAATTGCTCACCTAATTCAGCTTGTAATATACCTTGTTTTTGGATTACTTTTGAGATGGTTTGGGTTATAAGAAAAACATTTACTGCAAGAATAATGGTTAGCACTATCGTCATTTTCCAGCTTATTATAAGTAGTAAAATATACATCAAAACAATGGTAACAACTTCTGCACCCATCATTAAAAGTTGTTGTATAAAATGTGATGCTTGCATTGCTTCAGTTACTATATTTCTTCGTATTATGTCGGCATTTTTGTTAGTAAAATCAAGATAGCTTAATTCTGTTGCTTTACAAAATAATCGATAAGCAAAAAAGTGATATTTTCTAAAAGCAAATCTATTTAAACAATATGAATAAGCTATATTGTAAATAGCCCTAAAAACATAAAATACTAATAAGATTCCACTAAATGCAATCATAAAATCAAGCGTATTTTTAAAGTCAAAAAAATTGTATATTTTATTTGAGATTTGATTGGCAAAAATCATATCTGGATTGGAAGCAAAAGTGATAAATGGCATAATAATGCTAATAGCAAATGTTTCTAATATAGATAGAATAAAGGTTGCAAAAAGCAAGGCTAGTAAAATCACTTTATCTCGCCTAGTCATAAGATAGCGGATTTTATTAAAATCGCTAACTTTGCTATATTGGGCAGATGATTGTTTTAGAAAATCTTTTATTTTAATTTGTTTTTTATGTGATGTTTTAGCCAATTTTTTCTCTTTAGGATAATTTTAGTAAAACAAAATTATATAATATTTATTAGATTTTTAATATGTTGTAATATGCTATAGATAATCTTTGCAAATTTGGTTATATTTCAAATATATTTACTAGAAAGATTAATAATGAAAGATTTAATATTAATTATTGATGATGAGATTGATTTACTTGATTTATTAGAAATTAGGCTTTCTAATGCTGGTTTTGATGTAATTGGTTGTTTGAATACAAAAAATGCAGAAAAGATTCTAGAAGAAGAATCTGTATCATTAATGATTGTAGATAGGAATTTAGAATATGAAAATGGGATAAGGGAAGAGGGCTCAAAATTTGTCAAAAAGATTCGTAAAAATGGCGTAAATATCCCCATTATTTTCCTAAGTGCCCTAAACTCAAAAGAAGACCAAATGAAAGGCTTTGAACGCGGAGGAGATGACTATATAACAAAACCTTTTGATTTTGATTTATTATTAGCAAAGATAAACGCCCTTCTTCGTCGTCAAAAAGGTAGTGAAAACAAAAATTATATTTATAAAAATCTACATCTTGATATAAATACTAGAATCCTAAATATCGATGATAAAAATATATTTCTAACACCATTAGAAGCAAAGATTCTACATATATTTTTCCTAAATCCAAGAAAGGTTTTGACAAAGGATTTTTTATTAGAATCTATTTGGGATAATCAAAATCAAATAAAAAGTATTAATGTCGCAATCAAAAGGTTACGACAAAAGCTAAATGATGATAAAAATAAATACATAAAAAATATTCGCTCTGAAGGGTATATGCTTGTTTAGAATCTATATTATATTTATCATTATAATACTTGTTATTGCCATATTTATATATATATCACATAGGGAATATAAAAAAAACATATTAGAATTAAACAAACTAATACGAGGAGATTATAGTAAATCTAGGGATTATTGTTTTATTTCTCCATATAATCGCAACCTAAACAAGCATATAACAACACTAAGATTGACATTACAAGCTAGTAAAATTGCAAGAAATAAGAATAATAAAAAGCTAAAATTAAAATATATACAGAATTCACAATTTATTTCATCACTATCTCACGAGTTTAAGAATCCTATTTCTATTATTTTAGGATATTGCGACTTACTAGATGATGCTAAAACAAAGGATTTGGCAAAGCAGAAAATACAAAATCAAGCTAAGAAAATGGATATGATTTTAAATAGGCTATATCTAGCAATACGATTAGAAAACGAGCTAATCAAGCTAGAAATTAGTAGGTTTAATTTGAATGATATTATTTTAGAGATTTGTAATAATCTAGAAAATAAATACAATAGAACAATCTCTCTAAAACTCGATAGCTTGGAAATAAACGCAGATAAGATATTGCTAGAAACTGCTATATCAAATCTCATAGAAAATGCACTTAAATACTCTAAAAATAATGTAAAAATAATACTCAAAAAAAATGAATTAAAGATTATCGATGATGGCAGTGGAATCGACGAAAAAGAGCTAAATCATATACTTAAAAAATTCTATCGTTTAAATCAAAGCTATAAAGAAAATTCGCTAGGGCTGGGACTATTTATCGTAAAGTATATATTAAAATTACACAATATCGATTTAAGGGTAAAAAGCAAGATTGCCAAAGGCTCAAGCTTTGGCTTTAAGATTCCAAAACATTTGATAAACTAATCTTACTCAATTTCTATACTATCAAGCAATTTGAAATCCTTGTTAAAGACATTTGAAAAATATGTTTTGCTGTTATCGTAGCGGATTTGATAGTGCATTGGGTCGCTAAAGAATCTCAAATTCATAGTTTTATAATCAAAGCCTTTTAGCGGAACTTCGCTAAATCTAAAATCCCAACCCATCATATAAAACTTGCTATTTTCATCTATCGCAAAGCCGCTAAATTCCTTTTTTGCATTTTCGCTAAGGGCGATAAATGCGATATTTTTAGGAGCTGGAATCTTCTTGAAACTTAGCACATTATCATTCATCACAAGATTAAAAATCTCGCCATTTTTATCTTGCAAGAGATAGCCTAAATTCGCCACTTTCATATTTGTAGCTTTCCCCCAGATATTTTTAAAAGGCATTTCTGCCCCCGCATTTTGGGCTTTTTGGAGAATCTCATTTGTTAGATTCTTATCAATTCCGCTTTCAAAATCAAAAATTTTTATGCCATTTTTCACATAAATAAATTTTTCCGGAAATGGAATCTTAGCGATTTTAGAATCTGGATTAAACAGCGGATAAAGGCGAATCTTAGGCGGTTTTGCCCTAAAATCATAGCTAAAGCCAAGCCTAGAATCCTTAATAATTTCTTTGGTAAAAATCTTATTATCAATTTTTAGTGGCAATTTCCCTTGCAAGTCCAAATCCGCCCAATATGAAAATGGCAAATAGCCTTCATACGCCTCCCTATCGAAGTTTCCCCCACTTTTTGAAGCATAGATAAACTTGTGGTCGCCAAGATTTTTTTGATACACAAAATCCTTTAAAATTGGCGAATAAAAAATATAGAATTTCTCCAAATCTTTTTGAAACTTTTGGCTATAAATTTGGGCAGAAGTAAAGATAATAATAACGCCTAAAATTGCGATATTTACGAATAAAATAGGGCTTTTTAGCCTTTGGGATTTGATACTTTTTAGGCTATCAAATGAAAGTATTAAAAAGCAAAAAATAGCCAAGATAAGGGCGAAAATCGCCGTCCAATCCGCTAGATTTATAAAGATAAAAATGGCACTTAGGCTTAAAACTAGCTTGTAGATTAGGGCTTTTGGGGAGCTTTCTAGGATAATTGCGGTAGTGGCGATATAGCTTAAGATTCCAGCAAGGATAAAAATTGCAAAATCTTTTGCAAAAACGCCTAAAATTGGGGCTGGGTAAAACTGCCCTAGAATCAATAAAAGAGCGATAAATAGGACTAAAATCATGCATAAAATAAATGCAATGCCGATAGCAAAATGCAAGGAAAGGGCGAGATTCTCCCTAATTGGCAAGTGCAGAATGATTTTAAGACGTTTCCCCCTTTCGCCCAAAAACTGGGCTAATGCCACAAGCAAGGAAAATCCAAGAATAAAATATTGAAAATAAAAATACGGCTTGTAATCCAAAAAAACGAAGCGATACCACATCATAGTTTCTGGCTCAATATTACTAAACTCGTAGTTTAGGGCATATGCGAAATAGCCTAAAAGTGCGAGGGAAAGCCCAAGCGTGGCGATAAAAAAGCCCCTTAGTTTTATCCATTCTTTTATAAAAATTGATTTTGTCATTTTTGGAATCCTTAAAATTTGTTTGCTTTAAAAATATTTTTATTTTGTCCTATTTGTCGCTGTTTTATGCAAATCTCCCGCCTTATGCGAATCTTTTAAAAATCACTTTGGTGATTTTAAGTTAATTTTTAATTCTGTGCTTTAGCACCCGTAAAAAGGGGCGGTGGGCGATAAAAGATAGATTCGAGGGCGAAGCCCTCCACCAAACAAAAAGATTTTTATATAAACCTAATTTTTAAGGCAACGCCTTTATAAAGTCGCTTTTCCAACAGAATCTTTACTTTTCGTTTTAAGCGTATTGTTTAGTAAAGGGGGGACAAGGGGGCTTGAATTGCGAAATCGCTCCCCTTATCCCCCCTTTGCTTCGCAATCCCCCCAAACCCCCGATGACGCT
>NZ_NHYM01000015.1 GCF_003288815.1 Helicobacter sp. 16-1353
ACATAATGTAACGCTTGTTCTTAAAATATATATTTGAATCTTTTCCCATAATCCTGTTCCCCCCCCCCCCCCAAAATATTAAAAAAAGGTTTGATTATTGTATAAATATGCTTAATTTTTTTTGAATATTTCACATATAAAATTAATTACTTTTTCTTTTTCCATTTGATACATAAAATTTCTATCTAAGTATTTTATATATGGATAGCTTATTTCTAAAAATTCATTTTTATTAAAAATATTTACAATACTTATAAAATCGATATGGTATTTTTCTAACATCATTCTAGAGATGATAATATCATTAATGCAACCTAGTTTAGAACTAGCAACCAAAAAGCAAAACGCATCTAAATCTTTTATTAAATCAATCATAAAATAATCTTTTTTAATAGGCACGAAAAGCCCACCAGCACCTTCTATTATCAAAATATCACATTTTTTTTCTAGATTCTCTAACTTTTGTTTTATGTGGTTTATGTCTATGGTATTTTTTTTATCTGCTACAAATGGCGATGCTGGAATCTTAAATTGATAAAAACAAATATCTTCTATATTGTATTTTATACTTTGATTTTGCATATGTAATGTAGAATCTTGTGGAATCGTAACTACTCCTGTTTCTATTGGTTTGGCTATGCTAATAATGAGGTTTTTTTGCATTAAGGCTTTAGCGATGTTATTTGTTATGAATGTTTTCCCCACATCTGTATTTGTTCCGCTTATAAATAATTTCATTATTCTAAATTATCATCACTAGAATTATCATTTTCTTTATTGGTGGAATCTGTATTTTTTGGCTTTGGTAGTATCAAAATAGGGCTTCCTTTGAACTCAAAGTTTTTTCTAAGATAGTTTATTAAATATCGTTTATAGCTAAAATGTAATGCTTTTGGTTTATTCATAATTAGCACAATTTGTGGCGGAGCAGTTCCAATTTGTGTTGCATAATATATTTTTATCATTTTTCCTTTATCGCTAGGAATAGGGTGTTTTTTCGTGGCATTTTTAATAGTGTCGTTTAAAATAGAAGTTGGAATCCTTTTATTAAAATTTTCATAAACCTCTAAAATCATACCTTTTATATCATTAATATGTCTTTTTGAGATTGCACTAGCAGTTATTATCGGGGCATAGCTAAGATATGCAAATTTACGCTTTATCTCGCTTCGTATATGTTGAAATTCAGCATATCGTATATCCCATTTATTTAGAATGATGATTATTCCAAGATGATATTTATCGCTAAGACCGCTAATTTTCTCGTCTAAATCAACAAATGGTTTAGAAGCATCCAATATTAATAAAACAATACTACTTAGCTCTAGAATCTTTTTTGTTCTATCTAAAGCGTATTTTTCAATGCCTTCTATTTTTGAATGCTGTCTAATCCCAGCAGTATCAACAAAATTTAGAATCTTATCTTTATAGGCTATTTTTTCATCTACTGGGTCTATTGTAGTTCCGCCAATATCACTTACGATGGAACGTTCTTTATCTAATAAGGCATTTAGTATAGAGCTTTTGCCGACATTTACGCGACCAATGATGCCTATATTTATTATTTCTTTATATTGAGATTCCAAGTCATTTAAAAGAGCATTATCTAAACTCATATTATCCATTTGTGATTTTTTTTGACTAAGTCTAAATGCGACAAAATCCCTTAAACCAGCCAATCCACGATTATGTGTAGTGGAGATAAAAAATATATTTTTTGCACCAAAAACGCCGTATTCCCAATCATCTAATTTATTTTTTAATAAATCAATCTTATTTACGACTAGAATGGCATTTTGCAATTTTCTAAATAACTTTACATCATAATCATCTATTATCTCTTTACCATCGATTACATAAAGCACAATATCATCATTCTCTACAAATGATAGAATCTTCTTTTTTATATCAATAAAGATTCCATCGCTTTTTTCTACAATACCGGCTGTGTCGCATAAAATCGCATCTATATTATTTATTTTAATTGGTTTTATATTTATATCTCTTGTTGTGCCCTCTGTTGGAGAAGTGATTGCAATTCTTTCTTTAAAAAAGCAATTAAAGAGTGAGCTTTTACCGACATTTGGTTTGCCTAATATGATTATTTTTTGCATTTATTTACTTTAGTTTTATTTAAAATGATTTAGAATCATACCAAAACATTTCTATTTGGAAATTATATGAGAATCTTTTTTCTATTTATCCCAATATTTATTTTTGGATTTGATTTTGAATTTGCTGTGGCAAATATATATAAATTAAAGTCAAATGAATTTAGCATAGAAAATGGGCTTTTAAGCGTTAATACCATCTTTGATAAAACAAATAATCAATTAAATAAGAGCATAAAAACGCAAGATTCCAAATTAGTAATGGATAAGAATCTTAGATATTATTATCATACAAATAGATTTATGAATTTTAAAGAGGACTTAATAGAATTGACATTATCAGGAAATAAATATATGGCAAGTGTTAAAAAATTAGATTCTAATAATTGTTTTATCATCGTAAAACATATAGTTCAAAAAACCTTAGATACGAAATCTCGTGCAATGGTGGTGGATTTGGATACATTAGATTTAGATAATAATAGCAAGATTTATTTTACTTGCTTGAAAAATAATAATTATATTTATTAGATGTTATCCAAAGCATTATTACTAAAGCAGCTTTATTTGCGAAAGCTTATCGGTGAGAGATATTGTGAGAGTATTCAATTTAGAGCAAGTAAGGATTCTGTTTTCAATAAAAATAATTTGAATGATGTTATAAATAATTGTAATTTATGCGAATTATCCAAAATCTCTAAAGAAAAAATATTAGGTTTATGCGATAATACAAGCAAAATCGCATTTGTTACACTAAAACCAATATTGCCCTTTAGTATGAGCCAAGAGATGATTAAAAATATTGCAAATAGAGTATTCGAAGTGGAATCTTATAGTTTATTATCTATTATTAAATGCAATGCAAATACCAATATCAAAGATACGCATATTTCTATTTGCAAAGAGTATATAAAAACACAATTAGATTCCATAGAGCCAACATTGATTATTCTTTTTGGTGCGGACATTGCTAAATATCTTTTACATAGTGATGAGAGATTAGAGGATTTACGAGGTAGAATCCTAAGGAGTAAGAATCTTTTAAATAAAGAAAGGGATTTTATAGTAACATACGCAATTAATGATTTAGTAAAAAATCCATCATTAAAAAAGCTTTCATTTGAGGATTTTAAGATTGCAAAAGAGTTTTTAAATAAAAATTAATAAAAATTAAAGGTTTAGAATGAAAAGCAAAATATTATTATTGTTATTGCCATTATTTGTTTTTGCACAAGGTAATATTTTTTCAAATATCCCACCTGCAAAAATAGAAGTAATAAATATAAATCCAGAATTTTGCGATGAGAGTTGTTTATTTGAGTTAAGCAATAATAAAAAAATATTTTCATTTGTCGCGAGATTCGATAAAAGTATCCAAAATAAAGAATTACAGAATCTAATGGAGATTTATTCTAGTGAAATTGGCATTTACTACAAACTTCGATTTGACCCATTAGGGAAAACTCTTGAAATAGCACTTTTAATTCCAAAGAAAATTATTGGTAAATATTCCACGACCACAATCGACACTATACTTGCGTATTTGCTATCAAGAGATATTGATTTTAGATTTAAGATTTTTGATAGCGTAGATGAGAATCTAGATTCCCTAAATGCAACAATAGAGAAAATCAATAATGAGCATTTTAATTTTGTCGTGGCAGTTTTATCAAAAAAGGAAAGTTTAGAAGCATTAGATAGTATCGATATTCCTATTTATATCCCAACAATGACAAATAAAGATATTCAAGCTAAATCAAATATCGTATTTGGTGGAATTGACTATGAATTGCAAGTTCAAACACTAATCAATCAAGAAGATGGCGGAATAACCATTATTTATAATGATGATAGTTCGCTTGGTAGGCAATTAGGAGAAATAACGAAATCGTTAAGTAAGTTTGTATTTATAGAAGACACCATAACAAACAGAATAGCGGCAAATTTTTCTCAAAATCTAGAAAGAGAAGAAATGTTTTTAGCTGGAAGCAATGTATTTTTAAATACGCCTGTTGTTAAATCTGGTTTACTATTATCGCAGATTGGTATTTCTAGTGAGAAACCAAATAATATTCTATCAACGCAAGTTAATTTTAATCCAGCTTTATTGTCCCTTATTCGTGGAAATGATACGAGTAATATTTTGATTGTAAGCTCCATTGGTGATACAAATCAAAAGCTAATCGAATATGGATTATTGCTTACAAGTGATATGAAATATGATTGGGTGAATTACTCTACTGCACTTGGAGTGGATTTATTCCTAAGTAATATGTCGCAGGATATTGAAAAATATTTTGTAGAATCTTTTGACAAAAATCAGGCTATTTATAATATTAGCTTGTATAGAATCCACAATGGAATATTTGTAAAACTAGATGAAGATGAAATAAAAAAAGTTGAATAATATTATATTTTATCTATTGTTTTAGTAAAATAATCATTATTATTTTCAATAAAGGGAGCAAGATGACTTTAGTAGATATGAAACAAAATAAAACCTATAAGATTCATAAAATACTTACAGATGATAATGTATTAAGAGAGAGATTAGTCGCACTTGGTATTTGTGAAGGCACAGAGGCAAATTTACTTCAAAAGTCGATAGATAAAGCCACTATCGCCATTCTTGCAAATAATTCACGCATTGCATTAAGAGCAACAGAGGCAAGAGAAGTTAGTGTTGAGGAGATTGCATAATATTCTATGCCAACCTCTAAGAAAGCGATATATAAACAAATAGAAGATATTTTTGTAGAGAGATATAGAAATGCACAAACAGAATTAAGATATAAAAATCTATACGAGATTCTTATTTGTGTGATTTTATCGGCACAATGCACCGATAAACGCGTAAATATGATAACACCTGCATTATTTGAAAAATATCCAGATATAAACTCTTTGGCAAATGCGTCCTTAGATGATGTAAAAAGCCTAATTTCTAGTTGCTCATTTTTTAACAACAAAGCAAAAAATATAATCAATATGGCAAAACAAGTTATGAATGATTTTAACGGCAATATCCCGCTTAATAGCAAGGATTTAAAATCACTTTCAGGTGTTGGGCAGAAAACTGCAAATGTCGTTTTATTGGAATATTGTGGAGAGAATCTTATGGCAGTAGATACGCATGTATTTCGCGTTTCTCATAGATTAAATCTAAGTAAGGCAAAAAGTGCTGAGGAAACAGAAAAAGATTTGAATAAGATTTTTAAAAAAAATAGAAATATTCTACATCAAGGTTTTGTTTTATTTGGGCGATATATTTGTAAATCAATTAATCCGCAATGCTACACCTGCTTTGTTTATGATTTTTGTAAATATGAAAATAAATTGCAAAAGTAAAATGGAAATAAAATATTATGGAAATACTTCAACTTGCACTTTTAAATACATTAAAAGAAACACTAAATATTTCTATGATAGAGGAGAAAAAGCCACTTTCTCGCTCTATGTCTTCTAGGATAAATTTAGATTCCAAGATTTTTGTAATAGTGGCAAATAAGCCATTATTAAGATTATTTGCAAAAGATTTTTTACATGAAACTAATCCAAATGAAGAAATATTAATTGATATTTCAAAAGAAATTACCAATCTAATTATAGGAAAAGCAAAGGTTTTATATGCCAATAATGGCAAAACCTTAAAACTCGGGATTCCAGAATTTCTTGGAAATAAAGCAATTAGTAATTATAATAAAGCAATTCATTATAAATATAAAGATATAAGATGTAGTATTTATGAGGTGAATTTGGAGGCATAAAATGGCACAAGATGATATTTTAGATGATAGATTGGTGCATAATCCAAAAGATATTGAATTAGCAAATTATTTACAAGAGATGATGGAAAGCTACTCCGGACTTCTTGATATGGATATTACTTTTAAATCCGAGTTAGGTAGCACAAAACTTACTATTGCAGAAATATTAAAGTTTGAAAAAGGCACAGTTATAGACTTGCAAAAACCCGCAGGTGAGAGTGTGGAAGTTTTTGTAAATGATAGGATAATAGGCAAAGGCGAGGTTATGGTATATGAAAAAAGCCTTGCTATTAGAATAAATGAAATATTAGATTCTAATGCAATTATCTATTATCTAACTAAAGAAAAACTATAAATAATGAAAATCTTATTTTGTATTTTTGTATTTTTTTTAACACTAAATGCCACAACTATACAAGATATTAATATTATTTCAAATGATGAGTTAATCGAGATTTCATTTATATTAGATAGAAAATTCGATAGCAAGGTGGTAAAACAAGATTCTACTTCTTTTAGCACTATCATATTAAAAGATACAAATTATAATAAAAACAAGATTCTAGCACAAACAAAGCTAATTAGGCAGATTGAGATTTTTCAGCAAAATAATGATGTTTATGTGATTTTTGCTGTGGAAAATTTCAATCTTTATTTTTCATTTGAGGTTTTGAGTGCGGATAATATCTTAAAGATTCTAATCACACCAAAAGATACCATTACTTCTAGTCTTTTATCTAATCCAAGTAATTCACTAGAAAGTGCCATTAGTGGCATTAAAAATCAAACATCTATACAGAATCTACCTAGTAATAATCCATCGCAATTGGAATCTTGGCGTTATGCTGCAGTTATTTCGATATTAGTAGCGTTGCTTATAGCATTGGTTATTATTAAACGAAAAATGAAAAGCCAAAATATGGAATTTTCATATTTTCAAAAACCTTTAAGCAAATATAAAGGTAATGCAAATATTTCCATTAATAGAGTGGTAAATATAGACTTAAACAATAAAATTATTGTGTTAGATTCTGGAAATTTTCAATATATGTTATTTATCGGGCAACATAATAGTTTTATTATCGATAGAATAGAACATAAGCAAAATGATGTTTATGATAGTTTTACAAAACTTTTAGAGCATAAAGAAGCAAAATTATCATCTTTACTGAAAGAATATAAATGAATAAAAATATCGTTTTTAGAATCTCTTTTATAATCTCACTCATTATCCATCTAATACTTGGAATCTTAATCTATCTATTAATGGATAAATATAAATCTAGTGAAAATGTAGAAGAAAAAAAGGTAAAACTTGCCTTTAAACGCGGTGGAGATAGTGCAAAAGAAGATAGTAAATTTAAAGAAAATACTTCTTTACCTAAAAGTCCGCCACAGCAGCCAGCCCAACCCAAACAGCAAACAATAAAACAACAAGCACAAGAACCCAATCAACACAAAGCCCAACCAAAAAATACAACCAATATAGATAAACAAATAGATTTATCAAAACTTCAAGTCTATAGTCAAAATGATGTGCAAGATTCCAATATCCCGCCACAAAACCAAACATCACAAAGTAATATCACTCAAATGCTACAGAATCTCCCGCAAGATACCAGAGAAGAGATAATTGATTTATATGGCGATGAATTAGGCGATTATGGCGAAGCAGAGCGAGATTTTATTATTAATAATTTGCGAGAGATTGGGAGAATTACGCAATATCATCTAAATTTACGCGGTTATCCACCTGATGCAGGATATTTGGGGCAACAAGGTAAAAATGCTGTGGAGTTTTATTTATATCCAAATGGCGATATAAGCGATTTGAAAATCATTTTGGATTCCAAATCAATGATACTTGATAAAAATACTATAAAAACGATACAAATTGCGTATAAAGACTATCCACATCCAACCACAAAAACAAAAATCAAAATATATGTAAAATATTATTTATTCTATTATTAACATTTATTTTAGAGATGACTTTTTGGAATGCTAAATTTATTTTAATCTTGCAATTAATGCAAATCTCCCACATTCCTTTTGCCTCCTATAAGAATAAAAGCTATCATTGCAACACGAGCATTGTGGCATTATCTCAAAATCTCTAATCCCATTTTGTAGAAACTCATCTTTTATTATCATTTCCATATCTAAATAATATTTATTATCCCGTAAATGTAGGTATTTTGCATTATGTTTTTTATAAGATTCTAGTAATTTCCCATTTATTTCATAACAACATTTTTTGATACCTACTCCAACGAAAGCATATATATTCTTAGTATTTAGTAATGTTGTCGCTTTTGTGATTATATTTCGCTCCAATCCCACACGCCCAGCATGTAAAATAGCAAATCTATCCCAATCATATAGTATTATAGGATTGCAATCTGCTACGCTAATCATAGCAAATTGATTTTTCTTATCACATATTATGCCATCTCCATCACCTAAAAGCTCATCGATATTATTGTTAAGAGGGATTATTTTATCGCTATGCACTTGATTTAGATAAAAAATTGTTTCTGTTTGTAAGAATTTTTTTAGTATAGCTTTATTTTTATAAACATTAGAATCATTTGTATTCTCTCCAAGATTGAAGCTAGAAAATGGCGGTTTGCTAACACCGCCGAATCTATCAGTTAGATAAAAATCTATATTTTTATTACAAAATATAGAACTTTTATTACTAGCGTAAAATATCATATTGCAAATTCTATATAGCCTTTTGCAAAACTCATATTTCTTTTATTTTCCATCATATATACACCAACACCGCCAATATATACGCCCTCTATGATATTCCATTTTGCTCCTAGTGAATATTGGTCTTGCCTTTCTTCTTTACTTTTTGAATTTCGCCCTAAAAACATCAATGAAAATTTATCGATTTCAAATCCCACAAAGCCATAGATTGTTCTAGTATTTGCATCAAACATATTTGTTGTATTTTTTCCATTTTCAATTCCGCCGGGCTCAATTACATCATATCCTGTGTGGCTATGTGTTTCAAAACGAGAAGTGTTGCCTATATTTGCAAGCTCAAAATATGATTTCCACACCTTAGTAAATCCAGCTCCAAATAAAATCGAGCTATTATAAAGGCTATATTTTAAAGCTTCTTCAGCCCAGAAAATCGAGCTATTACCAAGATCTTTTTCATGTGCGTGGTCGCCATGAGCGTGCATTACATGGTCGGTTTTGGCGTGAAGTGAAACATAATGTAGGGTTGTTGTTGAGTTCCAATTCTCACTTATATCAATATCAAGAGCGATTTTCCCGCCAACACTCCAAAAAATATTGTTTAAATAATAATATTGCGGTTCGATTTCAATTCCAAATAGATTTACATTTATCCCACCTGCGGCTAACCATTGCTTGTTATAAGTAGTTTTATACACATCAAAATCATGCACATGCTCTCTATTTGCGTGGGCTTGTTCATCAACCCAATTTCCCCAAACACTTATCCAATTATAATTAATATCTATGCCAATGCCCTGCACATAGTGCCTAAGCCAATCCCTGTCTTCGTGGTATCGCCCACCAGTAATGCTGAAAAATCCCTCTGCGATGTATTTCGCATATGCATTATTTGTAATAAATTTAGAATGGACATAGTTTTTGGCATTGTGAGTTTGGCTTGGATATTCCATAAATGGGGTCATTCCATAGATTCCAAGACCAAAATATAACATATCTTGCACATTATATGTAAGCCCCATAGACGCACTGAAAACGCCATAGCTATCATTCTCTTTACCTAGCATATTTGTTTTACCAAAAATCCCTACATGTCCATAAAAACTATTGAGTATGGAATCATGGTCATGACTATGGTCATGATTGTGATTAGTCATCGGTGCTGTTTGGATTTTCTCTTGGTTTGTTTGATTTGTATTATCTAATGGGCTTTCTTGCTCTAGTTGCATTCCCGGTGGCGGAGAATTATATTCCGTTATAATATTATCTTGTGCGTTTAACATAGCAATAGTGCCAATAAATAGTAGTTTTAACTTCATTTTATTCCTTTATATGTTGTTTTTAATTGTTTTAATCAAGAATGAGAGATTTTTTTTGTTTTACTAATTTATTTATCTCATTAACCAATGATAATGCATATAATTTATTTATTTCTTCTTTTGTGGTTAATCTATCAAGCCAAGTGGCACAAATGCTTTTTAAGCTCACTCCCTCACTTTTTTCTATATCAAAATAATTTGCTTCTGTAAGATATGCCGTTGTGTATGTTGCTATAGCGAAATCTGTCAATTTTGCAATATTGCTCCACCCATCATTTTGCTGTTTTACTTTTCCTGTATAAATTAAACAACCAAGTGCCAATTTAGAGGATATTTCTTCAGGATAGACTTTTATTTTACTAGGTTGTATATCACCAAAATTTTCTCTTGATAGCTCTTGTAATTGTAGATTTACAGAATCTCTTTGTATAAAAAAATCCACAATTTCCTTATCGCTAAGTCCAGCTTGTCTTACACTTGCAATGTCATATCCATTGATATTTTTCGATACATAGTCTAATATTTCTTTATCGGTATACCCCTTTTTTCTTGCATCAACGAAATCAAAATTAATGCTATCTGCATACATAAATAATGCTATACCAAGAACAACTAAAAGCTTTTTAATCACTACCTACTCCTTAATACTATTTGTAAATTCATATTTGAAATTATATCTATAGAAACTCAAATTTCATAATAATTAAATAAAATTTTCAATACAATAACAATCTTTTATAATATAAAATTTAAACAAAGGGTTTTATTGTGGAATGGGTGGATAAAATATTAAAAGATATTAAAAATTTAGAGCATCTAAAGGATTTAGAGCATCTAAGATTAAGTATTTTTGGTAAAAAAGGCTTTTTAACAAAGGAGTTTAGCAACCTAAAAAATATAAGTGATGAAGCAAGAAAAAAGGTCGCAAAAGATTTGAATGATATTAAGCAAAAGTTAGAATCTAGCCTATTAGAAGCAAGGGAAAAGCTAGAAAAAATGGAGCTAGATAATAAAATAAAATCACAAAAAATTGATGTTAGTTTATTTAGCCCTGATTTATCACCGAATTACGGACATCCTATAAATATAACTTTTGATAGAATCATAGATTATTTTGTAGGAATGGATTTTGCAATTCGCTATGGACCTTTGGTTGAAGATGATTTTCATAATTTTGAGGCATTGAATCTCCCTAAATTCCACCCAGCAAGGGATATGCAAGATACATTTTATTTCAATGATGGAAAGCTACTTCGCACACATACTTCGCCTGTGCAGATTCGCACGATGGAGGAGGGTAATTTGCCAATCCGCATAATTAGCCCCGGTGCAGTTTTTAGGAGAGATTATGATATGACGCATTCCCCGATGTTTCACCAAGTTGAGGGGCTTGTGGTGGATAAAGATAGAGATGTCAATTTCGCACATTTGAAATTTATCTTAGAGGATTTTTTAAAGTATATGTTTGGTGATGTTAAGATTAGATTCCGCTCGAGTTTTTTCCCATTCACAGAGCCAAGTGCGGAAGTTGATATTAGTTGTATATTTTGCAAAGGTAGTGGTTGCAGGGTTTGCTCAAATACAGGTTGGCTTGAAGTTCTTGGCTGTGGTGTTGTAGCTGATAATGTATTTGAAGCCAGTGGATTAAAAAATGTGAGCGGATATGCCTTTGGAATGGGAGTTGAGCGGTTTGCGATGTTGCTTTATGGTGTGAATGATTTGAGGTCATTTTTTGAAACAGATTTAAGATTATTGGAGCAGTTTTAATGAAATTTAGTAGAAATTTATTATCAAGATTCATTGATATTTCACAAATTAGTGATGAACAACTTGCCAAAACACTAAATGATATTGGCTTGGAAGTGGAGAATATCACCAAAATCGGGATTCCCAAAAATGTCGTGCTTGGCAAGGTTATAAGGAAAATCAAACATCCAGATGCTGATAAACTAAGCGTTTGCGATGTGGATATTGGGAATGAAATCTTGCAAATCGTGTGTGGTGCGAAAAATGTCTCCAAAGACCAATATGTGCCAGTTGCATTAGTTGGGGCAAATCTTGGGAATCTAAAAATCAAAAAAAGCACATTGCGCGGGATTGAGAGTAATGGTATGATTTGCTCTAGCACGGAGCTAGGGTTGCCAAAAATCGAAGATGGAATCTTTGTGCTAGATTCTAGTATTGGTGAGCTTGTTTTGGGGCGTGAACTATGCGAATATGAGATTTTTAATGATACATTATTTGAGGTTGGAGTTACGCCAAATAGAGGCGATTGCTTTAGTTTATTAGGAATTGCTAAAGATTTAGCTGTTGCATTTAATCTAAAATTAAAAATATTCAAAGAAAAAGAAAGAAATAATGATGTAACGCCCGGAATAGGGCGAATCCTAAATGTATCATTTGATAATAACCTGCAATCTTCGCTTTATTATAAAGTAGTAAAATTTGAAAAATTAGAGATTCTCGTTACATTAAAATTTGCACTTGCATTATGTGATAAATTGCAAAAAGATTCTTTACGCAATATTGTAGAATTCGCTACTTATATGACAGGTGTTTTGATAAATGCATATAAGTTTGATTCTTATAATAGTAATTTTTTAGATAATAATGCAAAGATTCATCTCCATATCAAAAAAGACCAAAAAGGTATCGAGAGTGTTTATTGTGAAAATAATAAATTATCTGATATTGGCATTTATGTTGATAATAAATATAATGCTAATGAAAACTCGGCATTAGTGGTATTTGAGGCTATTTTTATCCCAGCTAAATATGTATCAGAAATCATATTTAATAATCAAATCCAAGTAACTGATGAAATATCTTATTATAGTAAAAGAGGTAGCTCTCCATTACTAGAAGATGGTATAGCATTTTTGTGTTATTTGATAAGTGGAATGTCAAAAAGCACTATCTATTCGTCGTCTCAAGATATTATTCAAAATTATCCTTTAAAACGAATTGATTTTAATTTTGATGATATAAATGACATTATAGGAAATGTTATTAAAAGTGAGGAAATTACAGATATTTTAAAAAAGATGGATTTTAAAATAAATCCAACATCCGATGATAGTTTTATAGCGGTAAATCCACCACTTTATCGACAAGATATAAATACTATTCAAGATGTCGCAGAGGAAATTTTACGAATTAAGAGTATAGATTCTGTTACTTCTATTCCGCAGAAATTTACACAATATCAAAGTATAGATATAAATTATTATATGTATAGATTTAATCGCTCCATCGCACAAAAGGCTATAGCAAATAAATTTTTTGAGTGTGTGCATTATGTGTTTTACAAAAAAGATATTTTGGAATCTTATGGCTATGAGACATTATTGGAGAATCTTGATTTATCAAATCCAATAACAAATGAGTTAAATACATTGCGAAGCTCGCTTATCCCTGCGATGTTAGATTCCATAGCTCGTAATAAAAACTATGGCTATGATAGCATTAGACTATTTGAAATCGGTAGCATTTATACTAAAAATAGAGTAGAATCCAAATCCCTAGCATTTGTCGCAAGTGGCAATAAAACGAGCCCAAAATATCCAAATCCAAAGGGGGAATCTTGGGATTTTTATAGCTTTGCTTCAAGCATTAGCAATGTTATTGGACGCTTTAATCTAGAATCTACAAGTGCAAATATAATCTACCATACAAATATCTGTGCAAATATTATGCTAAATGGGCAAAATATTGGTTTAATTGGGAAAATCAATCCATATATTTCAAATAAACTTGAGATAAGCGAAGAAACTTTTGTGTGTGAAATATCTTTTGATAAACTTTTTTCTAACCACAAAATGCCACAATTTAGGGAGTTTTCCAAATATCAGGCATCGCAGAGGGATATAACGATTTTACTTGATAGCAAGATTAGCTTTGGGGCGATTAAGGAGGCGATTTTAGCAAAAGTTCAAAGTGGCGAACTCCCGCATATTAGGGAAATAACCCCGCTAGATAGCTATAAAGATAAGAGCCTTTGGGATAAATACAGCCTTAGCTTTAGGATTACTCTGCAATCGATGAGTGGGACGCTAAGCGAGGAGGAGCTAAAAATCGATAATTTGCTTAATCTTTTAAGCACGGAGTTTGGGGCGGAGCTTCGATGAGAAATACGCTAATAACGCCGTTTGGAGATTTTGTAGATTCTGGGCGTATTGGAGATTCTGCAGATTCCGCGTCGCTTAAAGATTCTGTAGATTCCGCGGAATCTAGGCGGTTTAAAGATTCCGCAGATTCCAGCGATTTCATCATTATAGATTCCATTGCAAGTGATAAGTCTATTTCCCATAGGAGCGTGATTTTTTCACTTTTGAGTGATAAAAAAACTCGCATTAAAAACTATCTTTTTGGTGAGGACACGCTTGACACGCTTAAAATCGCTCTAAAACTAGGGCTAAAACTAGAATCTAACAAGGGGAATCTGAGCGATTTAATCGCCCTTGCAAAGAATAATTACGATGAATTAAAGGGCGTTGAGCTTATCTTGGAGCCGGAAAAAAGTGGAATCCAAGAGCCAAATGACATATTATATTGTGGCAATGCGGGGACTGCCATACGCCTATATATGGGGCTTTTAGCGAGGTCTAAGGGGCAGTTTATCCTAAGTGGGGATAAATACCTTAACTCCCGCCCAATGGGTCGCATTATAAATCCGCTTAAATCTATCGGTGCAAATATCAGTGCTAGGTGCAATGATACTCTAGCCCCTATTTGCGTAAGAGGGGCGAATTTAAAGCCTTTTAAATACCATAGCGAGATTTCCTCAGCCCAAGTTAAAAGTGCGATGATTTTAGCGGCACTTGGGCTAGAGGGAGAGAGCCATTTTAGCGAGGTTTCAAAAAGTCGCGACCATAGTGAGAAAATGCTACTTGGAATGGGGGCAAATCTAAAAATAGAAAATAACAATATCACCATAATCCCAGATTCTAAGCCCCTAAATCCGCTAGATATCGCAATCCCAAGCGACCCATCGAGTGCGTTTTACTTCGCCGTGCTTGGGGCGATTATCCCAAATGCTAAAATTTGCTTAAAAAATATCTTGCTAAATGAAACACGAATCGAGGCGTTTTATGTCTTGCAAAAAATGGGTGCGAATATCGATATTAAAAAGACGAATTCCACTTATGAGGATATTGGCGATATTTGCGTAAGTGGCGGGAATCTAATGGGGATTGAGGTAGATTCTAACATTGCGTGGCTTATTGATGAGATTCCAGCACTTGGCGTGGCGTTCGCCTTTGCAAAGGGAAAAAGCAAGGTAATTAACGCAAAGGAATTGCGAATTAAAGAGAGTGATAGGATAAAAGCCACCATTGAGGGGCTTAAATCTTTTGGCGTCAAATGCGAGGAGCTAGAGGACGGTTTTATCATCGAGGGCGGTGTAAATGCACCCAAAAAGTATATTCAAAAGAAGCACATTCAAATCAATAGCTACGGCGACCACCGAATCGCTATGAGCTTTGCAATTATGGGCGTTTTGTATAGCGTGGAGATTTTAGATTCTGCGTGTATCGATGTGTCGTTCCCAAACTTTTTAAATATCCTATCACGCTTTGCTAAAATCGAAAATGCCATAAATTAGGAAAGAATCTATGCAGACAAAACGAGCGAATAAATACGGCTTTTGCTTTGGTGTAAAACGGGCGATTAAACTTGCCGAGCAGAATAAAAACGCCACTACAATCGGTCCGCTTATCCACAACCAAAAGGAAATCGATAGATTAAAGGTCGATTTTGGTGTGAATGTAGAGACGAATATCGGGGCAATTGAGGGAGATTCAAGTGTGATTATTAGAACGCACGGAATCCCCAAAAATGACCTAAAAGAGCTAAAAAATCGCAATGTAAATATTATCGATGCTACCTGCCCTTTTGTTACAAAACCGCAAAAAATATGCGAGGAGATGAGTAAGGAGGGCTATGAAATCATCATTTTTGGCGATGAAAATCACCCTGAGGTAAAAGGCGTAGTTAGCTACTGCACGAGTCCTTGCCAAGTCGTCTTAGAAAAAGAGCAGATTAAAAATATCCATACGCACTCCAAAATCACGCTTATTTCTCAAACCACTAAGAATGTTAGTAAATTTTTAGAAATCGCAAATTACTTGATTGAAAACTGCTATGAAGTGCGGATTTTTAACACTATTTGCAATGCTACTTTTGAAAATCAGGAATCTGTTAAGATTCTAGCCCAAGAGGCGGATATTATCATCGTTGTAGGTGGAAAGCAAAGCTCAAACACCAAACAACTCCTAAATATCGCGCTTCAATACTGCAAGGATAGCTATTGTATCGAAGATGAAAAGGAATTGCAAAAAGAGTGGTTTAGTGGCAAAAAACTATGTGGGATAACCGCTGGGGCTTCCACTCCTAATTGGATTATTGATAATGTGGAGAATATAATTAAGGAATTTTAGTGTGGGTGCTCTATAGCTTATGCTTGGGTTGCATTACAAGCTGGAGATTTGCTTATAGCTTTTATCTCAAGGCATTTGTGCTAAATACTGAGTAACACAGCGGATTTTAAATATCAACATTGGCTGGTAGATTTTCTTATACAGAATTTATAATGTTGATTTTATAAACTGCAAAAAGTAGGATTTTAAATTAACAAAATTTAAGATTTGCAGTTATGGGATTCTGCTAATCATCGCAAATATACTTGTAATTCCACTATTTTACCAACACCTCCCATTTAAAGATACGCTAGATAAAATCCTAAGTTTTATTTAAGTTGCATTTTGCTACAAGTAACGGATTATTATTGATTTCATTAATAATAATCTAACTTAAATTTTCCATAAGGAGAATAAAATGGCAAATAAAATTGCTAAAATTAAGCCAAACGAAAATCTGGGCGAGAATCTAGAATCCACAAAGCTAGAAACATATTTTTTACTAGCAAAATTCGCAGTATTTGCGGGTATTTTAGTAAAAATAGGGGAATATTTAGTTAATGAAACATTAAATAGATTCAATGTTAATAAAGACAATAAGTATAAATTAGGATTCATTGGCTTTAGCATTACGCTGATATTACTACTTATCAATATGTTTAAGATAGGAAATAATATAGAAACCGCAGAATCTAACCAATAAAGTTGGCATATGGATGGCGAACTTACCATAATGTCCTATGAGGATTATACGCTTCTTGTATGTGCCTTTCTTGCTGGTATCTGGTCGCTTTTTGCTATGTGTTGGGCGGAGCAAACTTTCTTTAGATTTACTATGAAAATATTTGCAAATATTCAAAATAAGCAGTTGGCGATGTTTTTAAGATTTGCAGTGATAACTTTTATTACGATAATTCTCGCAAATATATTTGCAATTCTATTTTTCTACGAAAGCCTCCCATTCAAAGATACGCTAGATAAAATTTTGAGTTTTATTTAAGTGGTATTTTGCTATAAGTGATAGATTTTTAATAATATTTTTATAAAAAGGAGCCAAATATGGCAAAGCAAGTTACAAAAATTAAGCCAAACGAAAATCTGGGCGAGAATCTAGAATCCACAAAGCTAGAAACATATTTTCTACTAGCAAAATTCGCAGTATTTGCGGGTATTTTAGTAAAAATAGGGGAATATTTAGTTAATGAAACATTAAATAGATTCAATGTTAATAAAGACGGCAAATATCTATATGGAATCATTGGTTTTATTGCTGTATTATTTATGATATTTCTTAATGTGCGCGATATAAACGATAACATAGAAAGTGCAGAGATTAAAAAATAAATTAAATGGAAGCCGAACCTATAGTCATAATGACATATTGGGATTATTTTCTCGCTGTTGTCGTTTTTTGGGGTTGTGCTTTTGGCTTTTTTATGTTGAATTGGCTACTTAGCCGTTGGCATAAATTTACTGATAAGATGTTTGCAAATCTTAAAAACAAGCGATTGGCGGAATTTTTAAGATGGACACTTATAGGATTTGTTTTGCTAATCATCGCAAATATACTTGTAATTCCGCTATTTTATCAAAGCCTTCCATTCAAAGATACGCTGGATAAAATTTTGAGTTTTATCTAAAGCCAAATAACTATTTAAGGTAAGATTATACAAATGAGTTGGAGTGAAATTCTGTGGTTTGCATTTATTTCATTTTACGACGCATTGCCTATTGCCAAATGACATTTAAAAATCATCAATTACCTTTTTACCTCCTTAATAATATTTCTCTCACATTTTCCCATTTTTTTAGCAATAAATCCTATAATACAATTATTTTTGACAAGGAGAAAATATGCAAATTAGAGAATACATGATAAACGAGCATAGAGAATGCGATGAGATATTAAGTCAGCTTGAAGATGCGGTGATTAGCGGAGATTGGGGGAATGTGGGGGCGAAATTTAATGAGTTTAGAGATGAGTGTGAGCGACACTTTTTAGAAGAAGAGCAGGTGATGTTTGTGGAGTTTGAGGCAAAAATAGGTATTGCTGATGGTCCTACAAAGGTGATGACAATGGAGCATAATATGGTGCGTGAGACGCTAAAAGAAATGCAAACCGCCCTAGAATCTAGCAATAAAGATAGAATGCTTGGTTTAATAGAATCTGTAATGCTAATCCTCCAGCAGCACAATATGAAAGAGGAGCAAATGCTCTATAATATGGTGCAAATGCACTTAAGTGATAAAAATGACGAGATAATTAATAGAATGAAAGAGATTAAGGTTTAAGGAATCTTTGGGGATTTTTTAAAGTTTGTAAAAGGCGTAATTTGGGGCAATTTTTAAGTCTAGATTTTGTTTTTTGGCGTAAGATTCGGCGGGATTTTGTTGAAACCCGTATGGATTTAGATTCCACAGATTTTGCCGAATCTTGCTTTAGATTCCGCCTAGATTCCGCGAAGTTCCAAAATTTAAGATTCCACATTTAGGGCAAAAAGTGAGAGAAATAATCAAAAATGTCGCACATTTAGAGCACCCCGAACCGCTGGAGATTATGACAAAAGCGATAGCAAATCTTAGAGATAATGAATATATAAAAATGATTCATAGAAAAGAGCCACTTCCGCTATATGAAATATTGAAAGCAAATGGCTTTTTCTACCACACGATAAGTGCGGAATCTAGTGGCGATTTTAGAGCGAAATCTGTGGAATCTAAAATAAAATCCGCGGATTTTGTGGAGTCTAAATTGGATTTAGTTGAATCTGCGAAATCCATAAAGTTCGAACTAGATTCAGCGGAATCTACGGAATATAAATCCAGCAAACCAGTAGAATCTGCACTCAAATCCAACTCAATATGTTTAGAAAATGGCGAATTATTCCACATTTTCATCACCAAAGAAAGCAATAAAGAAAAATTATTGCAATTGCTCCCAAATTTATAAATCTTACAAAGGAAATCAAATGAATTTCAGTGGCATTTCCCTCCAGCAGTCGCCTCCGTATTTTGTAACGATAAAGTTTTTTATAACCGCTCCATTATTTTTGCTACTTTGTGGGATTCTGCTTATCTATGGGGATTTGGGCGGAAATGCAAGCGATTTTGCGATTTATAATTCTTTTAAATCTCTCGCATTTATGCACTCTATGACGCTTGGATTTATGCTATTTTCGATGCTTGGGGCGTTACAGCAGATGCTACCAGTGCTTGGCGGGGTGAATATCAAATATGCCACAAGTTTCTCCCATCTCGCCTATTTTAGTGCTATTTTTGGGAGCATGAGCGTGATTTTTGGCTTTAATTTTTCGATGACAAATCTGCTATTTTTTGGCTCTCTTATTATGCTATTTTCTGCGATTTTTTTCGCCTCTGTGGTAGTTTTTAAGCTTTTTAGGGCGAATTTTACGACCCACACGATAAAGGGCATGATAATTGCCACTATTTTTCTCCCGCTTGTGGTTTTTTGTGGCGTTTTGTTGGCTCATTTCTACGCATTTGGGGAGTTTTTTGGCGGAGTTTGGACGCTTTTAGCGGACTTAAACCCATTTGATTTTTTGCAAAATTTACATGTCAAAAGTGCGATATTTGGCTGGATTTTCTTGCTTATTGTGGCGGTTTCTTATCAGGTGTTGCCTATGTTTTATGTCGCCCCGGATTATCATAAAAATTTTAGGCGATTTTTTGTGCCTCTTACAGCTTTTATCGTAGTTTTATCGGCATTTTTTGATTTTTTTAGTCTTATTTTGCAAGTTTTGGCGATTATTTATGGAATCTATAATATCCGCATTTTAAAGGCTCGCAAACGCAAAAACAGCATTGATACGACCATTCGATATTGGTATTTTGGGGCGATTTGCCTTATTTTTGGGGCGGTGGCTGGAATCTTAGATTATCTTTTGCCCCTTTTTGCGGACTTTAGCCACTCTAGCGACCAAAATAACACCCTAAACTTGCATTATATGAGCCTTTTTCTGCTTGTTTTTGGCTTTGGTGGGAGTGTGGTTAGCGGTATGCTATATAAAATCGTGCCGTTTCTAACTTGGTTTCACCTAAGTGCCACGGGGAATTTCAGCATTCCAAGCATTAGGGAGATTATCAAGGAAAAATATATGTTCGCTCAATTTGCCCTGTATTGCGTCTTTATCGCCTCATTTGTGCTAAATCTTTATCTTGGATTTTTTTGGGTTTCTGGGGTGATTTTATCGCTTGGTGCCTTGCTACAGCTACTAAATCTAATTTTATCAATTAGGGTTTATCTTAGATTCCGCTAGGCTATTATGATAGAATCTAAAATGCAATATAAAATCACAAGAAAGCGTATAAAAAACATCATAATTAGGCTTGATAAATATGGTAATATCAAGGTTAGTGCTCCGTATTGGGCAAAGATTATTGATATTAATAATTTTGTAGAATCTAATAAGAATTGGATAGAAACTAGACAAAAAAAATTAATAAACAATATCCAAAGATATGAAAATGGCATAGAGATTTCATATTTTGAGCATAGATATATATTGAAATTAATGCCATATTCTAAAAGCAGGATTCTGCAAAATGGTAACTATTTGGAGATTTGGACGCCAAATATTGATGATATAAATAAGATTGAAAAATTGGTGCTAAAGTGGTATATTAGTCAATCACAAGATTATATTGATTCTATTATTTCTAAGTATGGCAATGCTATAAATAGAGATGTTTGCGGTATTAGATTTCGTAGAATGACTACGCGTTGGGGAAGTTGCAATGTTAGAAAAGCTACTATCTCGTTAAATTCGATACTTTTTAGTAAGCCAAAGATTTGCTTAGAATATGTTCTATTGCATGAATTGGTTCATCTTATTCACGCAAATCATAGTAGGAAATTTTATGATGTTTTAGAATCTCTTATGCCAAATTGGCGTAAAATAAAAAATATTTTAGAAACTTAAAAGGAGAAATTATGGTTATTTTAGTTACAGGTGCATCTGTTGGGTTTGGAGCTGCGATTGCTAGGAAATTCGCAAAAGAAAATCACAAGGTAATAGCCCTAGCAAGGAGAGAGGACAAATTAAAAGAATTACAAAATGAGTTAGGAAGTGATAAATGCCAGATAATTGCAGTAGATATTTGCGATACAAAGGCTGTTAAAAATGCGATAGATAATCTAAGAGATGATTTTAAAAATATTGATGTTTTGGTGAATAATGCTGGGCTTGCACTTGGCTTATCTAGAGCGTATGAAACGGATATTAATGATTGGGAGAGAATGATTGAGGTTAATATTTTATCATTGGTTCG
The DNA here is from genome assembly GCF_003288815.1 of Helicobacter sp. 16-1353. Lineage (GTDB taxonomy): Bacteria > Campylobacterota > Campylobacteria > Campylobacterales > Helicobacteraceae > NHYM01. The sequence goes on from NZ_NHYM01000015.1 coordinate 21,618, forward strand.
ATTAACTAGAATGCTACTTCCTAAAATGGTAGAAAATAAAAGCGGACATATTATCAATATAGGCTCTATCGCTGGGACTTATCCATATCCCGGAGGCAATATTTATGGTGCTACAAAAGCATTTGTAAAGCAATTTAGCTTGAATCTTAGGGCTGATTTATATGATAAAAGCGTAAGAGTTACTAATATTGAACCGGGTCTTTGTGGCGGGAGTGAATTTTCCTTTGTGAGATTTAAAGGTGATAAAAATATGGTAGATGAGCTTTATAGAGACGCTAATCCAATTATGCCAGAAGATATAGCGGAGGCTGTTTTCTGGGTTGCGACACAACCAAAACATGTAAATATAAATAGAATAGAAATGATGCCTACAACACAAGCTTCAAGTGCATTAAATGTTTATAAACATAAATAGCTATTCCTAGAATCTTTAAAGATTCTAGGATTTATTTCTAAATGCGTAAAGTTTGCTTAATATATATCCACTTAGCGTATAGAAAACCCCAGCTATAATCTGTGAAACATACTCGTTTATTAAGAAATATCGATATGAGATTATTAAAATAATTAGATTTATTGCATAAGCAATTCCCATCGATATTAAGAATCTAAAAAATTCTTTTCTAATGTGATTATTGCTTTTAAAAGTAAAATATTTATTTAATATAAAAGATAAGATAATGCCACATAAATATCCAATAAAATTTGCTATTTCAGGCAATAAACCATAATACATTAGGATAAAAATTATTCCAAATCCAAATAATGTATTTATAATACCAACTATTAAATATTTGATAAATGAATATTTTAATATTTTCATAAAATCCCTTAATTTAAGTAAAATAAAATTCTACTTAAATTTTTAGGTTAGAATCTATGTTGTATTTAAAATTATTTTATTAAAGTAAATGATGAAATTTCAAAAAATTTATATAGAAATAAGTGATATTTGTGGTTTAGACTGCTCATTTTGTCCAAGTATGAAAAATACACGCGGGAAAATGCCACTTTGGCTTTTCCAAAAAGCATTAAAAGATTGTAGTTCTTATACAAAATTAATTGCTTTGCATATATTAGGCGACCCGCTAAAAATGCCAAATATTAGGGAGTATTTAGCCATTGCGACGAATTATAATCTAAATGTTGAGATAACTACAAGCGGGGTTTATTTAAACGAATTTGAGTTTTTATTAAAATCTCCTATAAGACAAGTGAATATCTCACTTGATGCAGTAATGGAGATAAAATCATCTCATTTAAGAAAGCAAATATTTAGAAAGATATTTGATTTTTGTCGCACTAGAATGGAATCTCAAAGTGAGGTTTTTATTAATCTACGAATCCAAAAAAGAGCACAAAATAAAGAATTATTAAATATATTACAAGAAGAATTTAAAATGCCAATAAGTTTAGATTCTAATACTAGGATTGGCAAAAAAACAATCATCGTCGTAAGAGAGCCATTTTTATGGAATCTAGAATCTGCTAAATCTCATCATATAAAACATACAAAAGGATTCTGTTATGCACTACAAACGCATTTTGGAATCTTGGCAAATGGCGATGTAGTTCCTTGTTGTATTGATGTTGGGGGAAATATTATTTTAGGAAATATTGCTAAGGATTCTATTGCTACAATTTTTAATTCTAACCGCACAAAATCAATGATTAAAGGGTTTAAGAGTGGAATTATAGTAGAATCTTTTTGTATAGATTGTTCTTTTAGAAAACAATTTGATTGGTTTATTGTTTAAATAATGTTATAATTTGACGATATAATAAAATAAATTTCAATTTTTAAATGGAGGAATCCCTATGAACAAAAAAATAATATGTGGCTCGTTTGCTCTTGCTGGTTTATTTACTTTTGCTCAAGCAGCAGAATTTGACTTATATGGGCATTTTGGTGCAGCAGGACAAAAAAATACTAATTACAACGATAGCGATTATGCTGGAGCTAGTGCTTCTATTGGGTTTAATGTATTTTTCACCAATGGAATCTCAATTGGATTAGGTGGTTGGGCTGCAATTCCTATATATGAAAATGTAAAAAATAATGCAGACCAAATCTATAAAGATATTTTTGTATTAAGCGATGCTTATTTTGCCTATAATGGCGATATATTCAATATAGCACTTGGAAGATATGATACAAATAATATGGGATATGATTGGTTTAGCGGACACAATCAAGGTGTATCTTTAGGCTTCAATATAGGGAATTTTCTAAGTATTTGGGGATTGTATTCACATCAACAAGCATTCCAATTCCAACGATTTAATAGAGAAACATCTAGCCAAATTAATGCTTTGTGGAACTATAAAGGTCATTATGGATATTATAAAACAAATGAAGGCGGTGGTTTAAAAAGCAATAAAGAGCATTTTGCGGCAGCTGGTGTTGATGTAAAAATTGGTGAAGTATTTAGAATAACACCTTATGTTTATTTTGTAACAAATAACCTTACTGCTCCGGGTGGAACAGCCAAATTAACACTAGGAAGGCATAATGATTTATATTCTGATACGACATTAAAATATACACATGTAAGCCAAGTGGGTGCTCCAGATGGACATTTACTTTTAGCTGACCAAGAGTTTGGCTATAGCTGGTTTAGAATAGGTGGTGGTTACTATAAGACAATAGATGCAGGTGCTGGAAGATTGACAGATTTTGGTGATGATAGCCGATTCTATGGTGGAATCGTTGAAGCAAATGTTAATAATAGAGCAAGTGGCGGATACTATGGCTACGACCAATCAACTTGGTATGTATTTACAGGTGCTAGACACGAAATGTTTAAATTCGACCTTTTATATGCAAATGGAGGCTATAAAGAGTTCTCAGCATTGCTTTCAATTACTTTATTTAAACATTTAGATTTTGGTGCTGGGTATGTTGATTTAGCAAATATAGAGAATAATAGAAGAAATTATGTTACAGGATTTGTTAAAGCAATTTGGTAATTTGATATTATAAACGCTATAAAGAAAGATTAGCTTTCTTTATAGCTACTTCTCTTTTTAATCTTTTAATTTAAGGCTTCAATTTTTTGGTGGATTTAGGAATATATATAAACTCACCATTTCAGATGCAGTTAGATTATATCTCGGCATAAATCCCTTTCCAGACTTTAGTCCTTGCTCGAATCTTGCGAATTTTAATCCAGTTATTTTTGGTGCAATGATTGGTTTTAATTTACCATTTTGTTTTATGTAGCTTATAATTGCCCCTTCTCCATTTTGTCCGTGGCATTTTATACAGCCGATATTTCGTGGATTGTTATACAATGCTTTTCCATATTCATATTGCGTTAAAAACTCTTTTCTTTCTCCATCGGCATTGAGCATAGGAAATGAAAAAATTATCAAACAAAATATTGATGAAATCTGTTTCATATGTTGAACCCTTTGAAATCTTTTGGTAGATTTATATATCAATAAAACTTATAATAATTTATTTCGTGCAATTCTAATTGATTTTTTTTAAAATAATGCAAATAATTCAAAAATATTTTTATAAATATGGACTGAGCAGAATCTAAATTTTATTTAAAAATTCATTATAATACGAATTAATAATTTATACAAGGTAAGAGGCTAGATTTTGGATAATAAAATTTTAGATGGACGAGCATTAAGCAAAGTTATAGAAGAGAGATTAACTTTAGAAGTAAATGAGATTAAAAGTCAAGGCATTTTCCCCAAGCTATGCGTGGTTTTAGTAGGCGATAATCCAGCCTCTCAAAGCTATGTAAAGATGAAAGCAAATGCCTGTAAGCGTGTGGGGATAGAATCCCAGCTTTTGCATTTTGGGGAAAATACGAGCCAAGATGAGCTTTTAGCCACGCTAGATTCCCTAAATAGCGATAAAAGCGTGAATGGCATTTTAGTCCAGCTCCCGCTCCCAAGCCACATTGATACGAATCTAATCTTAGAAAAAATCGCTGTTGAGAAAGATGTAGATGGATTCCACCCTTATAATGTGGGGCAGTTGCTAATTGGCGGTGATTTTGCCCCAGATTCTCTAAATGCGTGTTTTGCTCCAGCTACGCCACTTGGCGTTATGTTGCTTTTGAAGCACTACAATATCGATGTTAGGAGCAAAGATGTAACCATAATCGGCGCTAGTAATATCGTAGGGAAGCCCCTAAGCTCCCTTATGCTAAATGCTGGGGCGAGTGTGAGTATCTGCCACATATTAACTAAAGACTTAAAAGCCCACACGATAAATGCAGATATCATCTGCGTTGGCGTCGGCAAGGTCAATTTGCTAACTAGCGATATGATAAAAAATGGTGCGATTATCATTGATATTGGTATTAATAAGCTTCCTAACGGGGCAATCGTGGGCGATGTGGATTATGAAAATGTCGCAAAAAAATGCTCTTTTATCACGCCAGTTCCCGGCGGTGTGGGTCCTATGACGATTAGTGCCTTACTCCAAAATACCATCAAATCCGCCAAAATCCAAAACCAAAGGCTATAAATGAAGTTCTTACGCTCAATCTACCGCTTTTCGACCACTTGGGTTGGCACGATAATTATCGTCTTGCTTGTGATATTTTTCATCGCCCAAGCCTTCATAATCCCAAGTCGCTCAATGGTAAATACCCTATACGAGGGCGATATGCTCTTTGTGAAAAAATTCTCATACGGGATTCCAATCCCTAGAATCCCATGGGTAGAAATCCCCGTTTTCCCAGATATTAATGATAACGGACATATTATAGAGGGAGAGCGACCAAAAAGGGGCGAGATAGTGATATTTATCCCGCCACATGTGGAAAAAACCTATTTTGTCAAACGCACATTTGCCACTGGTGGCGATGAGGTCATTATGGCAGAAGATGGGCTGTATCTGCGTCCAGCTGGGGGCGATAGCGAGATAGAGGCACAATTTGGCGAGGCAGAGACTAAGATAATTATGGGGAAAAAGTTTATCCACAATCCATATATGAATAAATATGCTGGAATCCACTACGGAAGCGAGCCTGTAGCCTATGAGCTATTAAATAAATTCGCACTTCATAACGCCGGGGCGATGAGTGCATTTAGCGAGAATGGCGAGGTTTATTTCTATTATAAGGTCGAGGACGACCACTTTTTTATGGTTGGGGATAATCGCGATGGGAGCGAAGATTCCCGTTTTTGGGGGAGTGTGGCGTATCGCAATATCATTGGCTCTCCGTGGTTTATCTACTTTAGCCTAAATTTACAAAATAGCGATGAATCTAAACTAGATTCTAAAAATCTCTATAAAATCCGCTGGGAGCGAATGTTTAAAGGGGTTGAAGGCATAGAAAAACTAGCTATAAAAAATGCGGAATCTGGCAAGTTTAAAGAATCCGGAGAATCCGCGAATTTCGGCGAACTTGGGGAATCTAGGAAATCTGCGGAATCTACGAATCTTAGAGATTCCGGCAAATCTATAGACCCAAACTCTAAAGAATCCAAAATGCAAGATTTTATGGATTCTAATCCTAATTAAAAAAATGTAAAAGTAAAAAAATGGATATAAATATCATCAATATTATTGCGATGTTTATCGCCCTTTTGGTGGCAATTATCGGGCATGAGATTATGCATGGATATTTAGCGCTTTATTATGGTGATAATACCGCAAAACTCTTGGGGCGACTAAATATAAATCCAATTAGGCACATCGATATAGTCGGCTCAATCATCTTGCCACTGGGACTTTTTCTGCTAAATGCGCCATTTTTATTTGGCTGGGCGAAGCCAGTCCCAGTAAATATTCGCCAAGTTATAAACAATGGCGGATATACCGCTGCAATCGTGGTTTCACTGGCTGGAATTGCGTATAATTTGACCTTAGCATTAATCGCCGCAATTTTAATAAAAATGGCGATAGTCCCACCAAATGGGCTGTTTGGCGCGGTTTTCTACACGCTATTAATAAACCTTGTGATTTATAATGTAATCTTGGCGGTTTTTAATCTCTTACCAATCCCGCCACTCGATGGCTCCCAAGCACTAGGCTATTTATCGCTAAAGCTAAATAGCTCGGCAATACCGCGCTTTTTCAATAAAATTGAGCGATTTGGAATCTTGATTTTAATGGGGATTTTGCTATTTTTAGGGCAGTTTTTATTCGTGCCAATAAGGGGCTTAATCAACATTTTACTAGGTGCATAATGCATTCAAATTTGTTTAAAAGGGGTTTAAATGACTTGTATTATCGGTAGCGACCACGCTGGGCGGAATCTAGCAAATGAGATTGTGGAGTTTTTAGCGGAGTTTGAACCAAAAGAGGCGGATTTGAAAATAGATTCTAGTTTGCAAATAGATTCCTTGCAAAACAAGATTAAAATTATTAAATTTATCCCAGAATCTGGGCTTAAGGTGGATTATCCGGATTTTGCAAAACTCGTATGCGAGGAAGTAAAAAAACGGAATCTAGAATCCAGCAAGATTCAATCGCAAAATACAGAATCTAAGAATCTAGATTCTGCGGATTTGAGCGGAGAATCTCCCAAATTAAATGCATTTGGAATCTTGGTTTGCGGAAGTGGCATTGGAATGGAAATTAGTGCAAATAAATGTAGCGGAATTAGGGCGGCAAACTGCGTAAATGAATATATGGCAAAATACGCTAGGCGGCATAATAATGCGAATGTGCTATGTTTAGGAGAGCGGATTGTGGGCGTTGGGCTGGGGCTAGACATCGTGGAGGCATTTTTAAATGCCGAGTTTGAGGGCGGTCGCCACGAAATTCGAGTAGATAAGATTAATTTATTAGATTAATTTCAAGATGACAAAATTTTCTTTTAGCAAAGAAGCAAAAAATTATTTAGTTTATTCTCAACTCCAAAATAAGATTGCAAAAGATTTACTTTCGAAATCTATGAATAAAGATATTAAAAGAATATTAGATTTAGGCGCAGGAAGTGGCAATATAGCTAGAAATTTGACATATAATATTGATTATTTCTTAGGAATCGATAGTGCGGAATCTATGCTTTTATTGCATCCTACAAACCTATCAAATATCAAGCTTTTAGAGCTTAGGAAAATGGATTTTGAGGATTATGAATTTAGCGAAAAATTTGATTTAATAATCGCCTCCTCCTCGCTCCACTGGGCGAAGAATCTAGAATCTATTTTTCAAAAAATCGCAGATTCTGCATTCCAAAACAAGGGAGATTCTAAAGCGGAATCTATACTTAAAAATGTGGAATCTAAAGCAGATTCCACATTAGATTCCACGCTAGATTCCACCCCAAATGACCACAAAAATCCGGCAAATCCAAAACTTGCCTTTAGCTTTTTTACTGCTAAAAGCTTGGAAACTTTGCATAATTTCCTAGGCACGAAATCGCCACTAAGAAGCTCTTTTGAGATTGAAATCCTATTGAAAAAGTATTTTATTGGCGAGATAGAAATCCAAAAGATAACAAAAACTTTTGATAATAAAAATGACTTATTGGCACATTTGAAAAATAGCGGTTTGCTTGGCGGTGGGAATCTCCCCTTTAGAGCGAAAAAAAAGCTAAAATTCGATATTCCATTTTTGGAGCTTTCCTATGAAGTTTTATTTTTCATCGGGGAAGCGAAGCAAAAAAATTAATAAAAAAGGTAGAAAATTGAGTAAAAAAGCGGTGTTTTCGGGCATTCAGCCCACTGGCAATATTCATCTTGGGAATTATTTGGGGGCGATTAGGAACTGGGTAAATATGCAAGATTTGTATGAAAATATCTTTTGCGTGGTGAATTCCCACGCTATTACCATTCGCCAGAATCCAGCCGAGCTGCGTGAAAAAACGCTAGATTTAGCCTGTATGCTGGTGGCGTGTGGGATAAGCCCGGAGAAATCGAGCCTTTTTATCCAAAGCGAAGTGGATTTTCACCCCGCACTAGCGTGGATTTTAGATTGCAATATTTTTATGGGCGATATGAGTAGAATGACGCAGTTCAAGGATAAATCGCAGAAAAATCCTAAAAATATCAATGTGGGGCTTTTCAACTACCCCGCGCTTATGGCAGCGGACATCTTGCTATATCAAGTCGATTTTGTCCCAGTGGGCGAAGACCAAAAGCAGCATATCGAGCTAACGCGTGATGTGGCGATGCGATTTAACCGCGATTTTGGGGAGTGCTTTAAGGTGCCCGAGCCACTTATTTTAGAATCTGGAGCTAGGATTATGGGGCTTGATGACCCAAATTCCAAGATGAGTAAGTCTGCCACGGGGAAAAATCACGCTATTTTCTTGCTAGATTCCCCGGATATTATTGCTTCAAAAATCAAAAAGGCTACGACGGATTCTAATAGCGAAATCGTCTTTGATAAGAGCCGAGCGGGGCTTTATAATCTCCTAAGTATCTATGAGATTTTAAGCAAAAAAGATAGGGGGAGCATTGAAGCTGAATTTAATGGCAAGGGCTATGGGGTCTTTAAAAATGCCCTTTCTGAGGTCGTCATAGAGAGCCTAAAGCCCATTAGAGAATCTTACTTGCGACTAAAAAGCAACGAGGATTATATCCGCAAAATCCTAAACGAGGGCTTAGAGAGCGTAAAGCCCAAAGCCGAAGCAACCTATAATAGGGCAAAAGAGCTGATTGGGCTGGTGTGAAGATTGTGATGAATAAGATTTTATTAAAATTATAAGTAGCTCTAATGCTGAGTTTATCGCCAAAAATAAATTAGAGTATAGAGATAAAATCTACTTGATTTTTGGGCGAGAAAATGACAAATATCATAAAAAAATCCTATCGTAAATCGCCACTTAATTACATTGGTGGAAAATATAAGCTTCTGCCACAGATTCTGCCACTTTTTCCAAAAGAGATGGATATTTTCTTGGATTTATTTTGCGGTGGGCTAAATGTGGCGTTAAATATCGATAAAATCGCACATTGCAAGGAAATTATTTGTAATGATAATCTAATCTATCTAATTGAGCTTTATAGATTTTTGCAAAATAATAGTTTAGATTCCACACTTAACGACATAGAAAATATCATAAAAAAATACAATCTAAATTTACACAATAAGCAAGGCTATCTTGCCCTAAGGGACGCTTATAACGCCGATAAATCCCCGCTTATGCTTTTTACTTTAATCGCATTTGGTTTTAATCATCAAATCCGCTTTAATAACTCACATCATTTTAATACGCTATTTGGGGAAAATCGCTCTAGTTTTAATAATAATATGAAGCAAAATCTAGTTGATTTTATAGTATTTTTACAAGAGAAAAATATTAGATTCTGCTCTTTTGATTTTATGCAAAGCTTAACTCTCTCAAATCTCACAAATAAAAGTTTTGTATATGCTGACCCGCCATACTTTATCGCCAAAGGGACTTATAATGACGGCAAACGCTGCTTTAGTGGCTGGAATGAAATCTTAGAATCTAAGCTTTTAGAATCTCTTAAAAAATTAGATTCTAAACATATTAAATTTGCCTTATCAAATGTGCTTATTCACAAAAATAATGAAAATAGAATCCTAAAACATTGGATAGAAGTAAATAATTTTAATGTGTATTATTTAAGCTCAAATTACACGAACTCAAACTATCAAGCAAAGCATAAAAACGCCACCCAAACGCAAGAGATTCTAGTAACAAACTATAAAGCGAGTTTATTTTAATGCGATTTATTGGCAATAAGGAAAATCTAGTCGCTAGAATTTATAGCGTTTTGCAACAGCATAAAGCTATTTCGCAAGATTCTAACTTTTTTGATTTATTTGCTGGGAGTGCGAGTGTGGGGCGATTTTTTAAATCAAATGGATTTTCGGTTTATAGCTGTGATTTGCTTTATTTTTCCTATTGTTTGCAAATGGCATATTTGGCAAATAACACCAAGCCTAGATTTGAAAATCTAAAAGATATTTTTAAAAAGCCAGATTCCACTCTTTTTAGTTCTCCATATGCCCAAGTTTTAGAATTTCTAAACGCACTAAAACCCCAAAAAGGCTTTATATATGAGAACTATTCCTCAAGTGGCACGAAAGATTTAAGTAAACCTAGAATGTATTTTAGCGATGAAAATGCCAGTAAAATAGATGCTATAAGACTACAAATAGAAGAGTGGAAAATCCAAGATAAAATCACCAAGCAAGAGTATTTTATACTTTTAGCTACGCTGATAGAATCTGTCTCATATTTTGCTAATGTGGCGGGAGTGTATGCGGCATTTTGCAAAAAATGGGATAAAAGGGCGTTAAAAGATTTTAGATTAAAAGAAATAAATTTGATAGAAAGCAATAAAGAACATCGTTGCTTTTGTGGGGATTCTATTAAATTATTAGAGAGTTTTAAGGATAAGATTTTTGATATTTTATACATAGACCCGCCTTATAATCACCGCCAATATGCACCAAACTATCACTTAATCGAAACAATAGCAAGATATGATAGCCCAAAGATTCGTGGCGTGGCTGGTATTAGAGAGTGGGCGGAGCAGAAATCGAATTTTTGTAATAAGAAACTAGCACTAAACGAGCTAGAAAAGATTGTGAAAATCAATAATTATAAAATCTTGATTTTAAGCTATAGTAGCGAGGGCTTGATGAATAAAGATTCTATTGATGAAGTTCTTAAATCCGCTGGCAATGTGGCTTTTACACAGACTTGCTACCCTAGATTTAAAAGTAACGCAAATAATGGCACAAGATTTATAAGCGAATATCTGTGGATTTTGGAAAAATGATTAGTTTATTTCCATAAAATCTATTAATATTAAAATAAATTTTCAAATCTTTAATATATTTTTGCTAGAATCTTAAGCATATTTGGCTTTTATGGATTTCTATAAATTTTTTATGCTATTTGGATTCTGCTTTGAATTAGATTCTACAAAAGCCCTTTAATTAGCTTAAAAGTAACAGAGGTTTGTTATGGGTGAGATTACGCAATGGTTTTTGCTGAGTGCGTTCGTGCTATTCGTGCTTTTTATGATTGCAAGGACATTTTTCTACAAAAGTATCGCACAAAAAGAGGAGAAAACCTCCGCTTCCATTAAGCTCACTTTGCACGAGGCAGAGATATTAATCCGCAAACACCAGCTTCAGCTCCAACGCGCTTTGGGCAATATCGATATACTAACCGAAGAAATGAATACGATGAAAAACGAGATAAAAGCCCTAAAACAGCGAAATTCCCAATATAAAATCGAAAGCGATAAATATAAATCTAAAATAAAAGATTTGGAGCAGAAAATCGAGGCGTTATTATAATGGCGTGGCGTGTGATGTGGTGTAGTGCGGAATCTTGTGGAAATTCAAGCGTGGAATCTAGTGGAATCTAAATCGCAGAATCTGTAAATATAAGGCAAGAATTTAAACGGAATCTGCAAGATAATTACATTTTTAAATTCTAAAGATTCCGCCCAATCTTAACCCAAACTTAAAAAAAGGACCAAAATGGATATAGAAACTCTAAAAAAATCACTAAATGAAAACCTGCGAAATGTCCCAGACTTCCCAAAGCCCGGCATTCAGTTCAAAGACATTACCACGCTTTTAAATAATGCTGAGGTTTTTTCCGCGCTTATGGAGTTTTTGGAAAATCACTATAAAAATTATGGGCTTGATTTCATCGCTGGTATTGAGAGCAGGGGCTTTATCTTTGGTGCGGCGTTGGCTACTCGCCTACAAGTGGGCTTTGTGCCGATTCGAAAGAAGGGAAAGCTCCCATTTACCACCATTGTAGAGAAATACTCGCTAGAATATGGCTTTGATGAAGTGGAAATCCACATTGACGCATTGCGTGATAAAAAGGGTGCAAAAGTGCTTTTAATCGATGATTTGATAGCCACTGGCGGGACGGCGGAAGCAGGCATTAAGCTCATAAAATCACTTGGTGGAAATTGCGTTGAGGCGTGTTTTTTACTCAATCTAGCCGAGTTTAATAGCGTGAAAAAGATAGAAAAATACTGCAAAGTTTTTAGCATTTTAGATATATAAGATTTATTATGGGAATAGAAGAATTTATTATTAATTTATGGGACACATATGTCGCTGACTGGGGATATTTGATACTATTTTGCTGGAGCATTTTAGAGGGCGAATTGGGGCTTATTTTTGCCGGGATTGCCGCGCATACGGGGCATATGAATGTGTTTTTAGCCATTTTTGTAGCAGGACTTGGGGGCTTTGTAGGCGACCAAATATATTTTTATATCGGGCGATTTAATAAGCCCTATATCCAGCGGAAGTTTAAGAACCAGCGACGCAAACTTGCCCTAGCACACTTGCTTTTACAGCGATATGGGTGGCCTATAATCTTTATCCAGCGATATATGTATGGAATGCGGACGATAATCCCTATGAGTATCGGGCTAACTCGCTACAGCGCGATAAAATTCGCATTCATCAATCTCATTAGTGCGTGGATTTGGGCGGCGATAACGATAGTTTTGGCGTGGTTTTTTGGGGAGTATATTTTAGAGTTATTGAAGTGGTTTAAATCCCACCCATACATATTTGTCGCCCTAATCGTCGTATTTTTGGGTGGTATTTTATATTATTTCAACACGCAAACCAAAAAAGTCGATAAAAAAATCGAAAAATTACAGCAAACGCTAATACAAAAGGAGAAAATAAATGAGTTTTGATTTAAAAATCAGCAAAGGCGAAAAGGTCGACATTAAGGTCGTTTTAGTGGATAAAGAGGATATAAAAAAGCTCCCAGCGAATTTTGCAAATGGCGTTTTTAGCTTGGCAAAATTTAGCGGAAAAGATGGCGAATCTATCTTTATCCAAGGCGAGAAAAAGCTATATTATGGCGTGGAATCTAAGAGTGAGGATTATATCCGTGAGGCTGGAGCAAGGGCGATTCGGGCGTTAAAAAAATACAATATCAAAAGTGCAAGTTTTGGCGGCTTTGAATGTGGGTGCTTAAACTACGCCCTAATGCTTGGAATCTTGCTAGGGGACTATGAATTTAGCGATTATAAAAGCAAGAAAAATAAGAGTAGTTTAAAAAGCGTGTATGTGGAGGTAGATTCTGCTAAAGGCTCTAAGGCGGACTTGGCGAAAGATTCTTGCAAAGATTCTTGCGTAGATTCCGCTGTAAGCCCAGCGGAATTATTGGCAAAAGCAAAGATTCTCTCAAATAATATAAATATGGCACGAAATATCGTAAATACACCGCCGCAGGACTGCACGCCGATTGATTTGGCAAAAATCGCCCAAAAAATCGCAAAAGATTCCAATCTAAAATGCACTATCGGCGATAAGAAATTTTTGGAAAAAGAGAATATGAACGCCTTCCTTGCGGTCTCAAGGGCTAGTGTGAATGAGCCAAGACTTATCCACCTAAGCTACAAGCCGTCCGGAAAAGCCAAAGCCGAATCCGGGGCTAAATCTAGGGGCAAATCTCCAAAAATCGTAGTAGTCGGCAAGGGGCTTACATACGACACTGGGGGACTTAGCTTGAAGCCAGCAGATTATATGACGACTATGAAAGCCGATAAAGGCGGTGGCTGTGCGGTGCTTGGCATAATGAAAACGATTGCCGAACTCGCCCCAAATATCGAAGTAGAGGGCATAATCGGTGCTTCTGAAAATATGATTGGAGGCGATGCCTACAAGCCAGATGATATCTTAAAAACTAGAGAGGGCATTAGCGTCGAGGTGCTAAATACCGACGCTGAGGGGCGATTGGTCTTGGCGGACTGCTTGTCTTACGCACAGGACTTGAAGCCGGATTATTTGATTGACTTGGCGACGCTGACTGGGGCGTGTGTGGTCGGCTTGGGCGAGTATACGAGTGGCATTATGGGCTATAACACCGCCTTAAATAGGGAGTTTGAGGAGGTCGCGCTAAAAAGCGGCGAGTTGGTGGCAATCTTGCCTTTTAATCGCCATTTGGAGAAACTCATAGATTCCCCAAATGCGGATATTGCCAATATCACAAATACGCGTTACGGCGGAGCGGTGAGTGCTGGGCTATTTTTGGGGCGATTTATAAGGGAGGAAAATAAGGATTCTTGGATTCACCTTGATATTGCTGGACCTGCGTTCGTGGCGAAAGAATGGGATATAAATCCATATGGGGCAAGTGGGATTGGGATTCGCAGTGTGGTGGAATTTATCTTAAAAATGGCAGATTCTATGGGTGTGGCGGAATCCGGAAATTCTGCTAAGAATCCGAGCAAGGCTGTAAAATTCGCCAAGAATCCGAGCAGGGCTGTAAAATCCGCTAAAGCTGTAAAATCCGGCAAGAAACCAGCCAAAAGAGCCTAAAATGGGGCTTAGCGTAGGAATTATTGGGCTTCCAAATGTAGGCAAATCGACCACTTTTAACGCACTCACCAAAACGCAAAACGCCCAAAGTGCGAACTATCCATTCTGCACGATTGAGCCAAATAAGGCGATTGTCCCCGTGCCGGATGCAAGGCTAAATGAGCTATCCAAAATCGTAAATCCACAAAAGATTCTGCACTCCACTATCGAATTTGTCGATATCGCTGGGCTTGTGCGTGGAGCATCAAAAGGCGAGGGGCTGGGAAATCAGTTTTTAAGTAATATTAAGGAAGCAGACGCACTGCTTCATATCGTGCGGTGTTTTGAGGATTCTAATATCACGCATGTCGAGGGGCGAATAGACCCCATTGATGATGTGAAAATTATCGAGCTAGAGCTACTTTTTGCGGATTTGGCGACTTTAGAGAAGCGAATCTTGCGACTTCAAAAGGCGAGTAAATCAAGCAAGGATTCCCCAAAAATGCTGGAATTGGCACTGAAATTAAAATCGCACTTGGAATCTAACCTGCCAATTAGGATTTTTAGCGATAGGGAAAGTGCGGAGTTTAGGGAGCTGGAGCGAGATTTGCGATTTTTAACAAATAAGGAAATAATCTATGGTGCAAATGTCGCCGAAGAGGACATAAACAACGCAAATAACCAGAATCTAACTAAGCTTAGGGAATACGCTAGCGCCCAAAATAGCGAGGTAATTACCATTAGTGCGAAGCTAGAGGAAGATATGATTGATATGAGCGAGGCGGAGAAGCGGGAGTTTTTGGAGAGCTTGGGGGCGAGTGAGAGCGGGCTGGAGCAGATTATAAGGACGAGCTTTAAGAAGCTAAATTTGATTAGCTACTTCACAGCTGGCGTGAAAGAGGTGCGTTCATGGACTATTCCAAATGGTGCGAGTGCCCCAAATGCCGCAGGTGTGATACATAATGACTTTGAAAAAGGCTTTATAAAAGCGGAGATTATCGCATATGATGACTTCATAAAATACGGTGGTGAGGCAAAGGCGAAAGAGGCTGGAGCAATGCGGATTGAGGGCAAAGAATACATTATGAAAGACGGAGATGTAGCGCATTTTAGATTCAATGTGTGAGGGAATGTGTTATTAGATGTTAGAACTAATTTTATTTTAAATTCTATATTAAATTTAACTCGATAGTTTAAAGTTTTTTAGTTGAGTTTTCAAAAAATAGAGTTGGGGTTTCATAAATTGTATAGAATTTAGCAATCTAAATTTCAATATTAAATTTTGTATGCATAATTTACTGTAACAATAAAGACGAGGGTAAAAATATGAAAGAAAATTTAAAAGCTTCTGTGTTTAAAGTCGAATATCGCAAGGATTTATTCATTCTTTCCTTTGATGATATACTAAAAGAACTTTATACAAGACTAGATGACAAAGAGGGAAACAATGTTCGTATTTTAGATTCTTGTCGCAATAAGGAAACTTCAATTTGGTTTGATTCTTTTGATTATGATAAAGATTTTTTAGAAGATAATATTTTTACAAACGCTATATGTTTTTTATTAGCAAAAGATATGGATATTTCCTTTGTAGAAGATAGAGAAAGTAGGCGGTTAAATAGTGTTGAAACAAGTGGTAATATTAGACCAAAAATTCCAAGTCATTGTATATATTTATCTGATAAAAATATTTTAATTATTGAAGAATCTGACAAGTCCGCCAATATTAGCACAATACAACGTGGTATTGGAAACATATTAGGTAAAACAAAACCAGATATATTATTTACCCCAAAAAATAGAGATGATATAATTGAGAGATTAAGTATGTTAATAGAGAAAATTAAATCTATTGAATTGATAGACTTAAACTTGCACAATTATTTAAAATCAGATGACGATATAAGCAATTCCATCTTGTTAAATATTATTACTAACCCTAAATGTAAGATTAATGGCATTTTGAGAATAACAGACGAAAGTCAATCTTTCAAAAATACTATTTTAGATTTTTTTATTGCCTGTTTTAATAATCCTATAGATTTATCAAACATTAAAATCAATTTAAAAGATGAGAATGACCGACGAGAAATTATAGAATTATATAATAATTTATTATTTCTAAAAATTACTATAGAAAACTACTATGGTGATATATCTGAGCTACAAGATGATGAGAAAAAGCGTATAGAATATTCAAAAAGCGTATATAGAGCTTTAATTGAGGTATACAATGAAACCGAATAGATGTATTAATGTTTATAATGTATTGATTGTAATATTAATAATATTAATGGTGATAGATAAAGATATGTTTATACATTTTTCGGAATTGGTTTTGTGTAATAAATATCTATTTGCATCTCTAATCACTTTAATAGCTGGACTATTTGGCTTTACGATTGCAGTAATACCACTGATAATGCAACTTGTAAATCAAAATAATAATTTTATTAATAAATTGAATGAAAACAATAATTTCAATTGCTATATAAAGCCGTTGCTTAATAGATGTGTAAAATTCTTAGTGAATATGTTTATGTTGTTTGTGTTTATAATGTGTGTGCAAGTATTGATAGATTTTAAAAATGTATATTATATTAAGGAGCATCATATTGTTAAAGATGTAGTAACTGCTATATTTATATACTTATATCTAATATTAATATATAGGTTTCTATATAGTCTCTATATTTTTATTAAAGATATAAAAAGTTTGGTTAATATTTTTTTGCAAACAAAGAGAGTAGATTAATTTTTTAAATACAATAAACACCTAATGTGATAAATATAGTATTACAAATAAAAGGAATAACAATTTAGCAAATGAGCTATGACAAGCCGCACAAATAAGATTCCACGAGATTTGCAACTTTGGCAAATATGAGATTCAAATGCAAAAATTGCTTGATACTTTTGTAAATGCAAATGGCGTAAATGAGCTTACAAAATTAGTAAATATATTTGAATCTGAGTTTGATGATGAGGTGGAGAGGGTAACTGGCAAAAGTGCAAAAGCTGATACGATATTAAATGCAATTAATGCGGTGGTTGTGGAAAAAATGGATTCCAATCCGGCATTTTACAAGAAAATTTCCAAGCAAATCCAAGATATAATCGAGGAATATGGGGCAAAGCGACTAAGCGAAGAGGAAAAACTCGCCAAAGCACAAAAGCTAAAAGATATTATTACTGGTGCATTAAAGCCAAATGACGATAAATATCCAAATGAATTTATAGAATCTGGTAATAAAAAAATTCTATGTAATTTCTACGATAATTTAAGTGAGCTTTTAGAAAAAAGCCTAGATAAGCTAGAAACAGCGGAGTTTGAGGAGGTTATCAGGAATCTTGCTTTTAAATTTAGCGACATTTATGCAAATGCCACCAAAAAGCCCGAGTGGCATAAAAATAGTGATGTGGAAAAGGATATAGCTAGTAAAATGCAAGATTGCCTTTGGAAAGTGGAAGATGATTATTTAGGCAGTAAATATATCGAAAATAAAAAGGAAATCTATCAAGTTATCCGCAAAATTGGGATAAATTTCTATGCGTGAAAATATCTAAATCATTAAAAAAGATATAAGCCTCCCAGTGGCAGTTGGATTTGTGCTATTTATAATGTTTTATTTGCCGAGCTTTGCTGCCACAATCGTATTCACCAAAGAAGATGGAAAGTAAATCTATGGGCTGTATCTATTCCTTTTTTGCCAGCCTAGTTGCCTACATCGCCGTATTTATAGGCTATCGCGTGGCATTGCTAGTTTTATAAACGGCGGTTTGGTTTTAATAGAATCTTGCAAGGAAATTTAGGGCAAATTTCGCGGAATCTCACAGCAAATTTGACACAGAATCTCACACAGAATCTTAGAGGCGACATTTTTGGCAATTAAAGATTCTAATCAAAATTTAGGGGAATCCTTAAAAATCCCCTTAAGATTAGAATCTTGCTTTGCTAATAAATTCACTTAAAAATATCATTAATGCTGTTAATATCGCTAACACTTGAAATATCCCAAGAATCTTCTAATAATTCTTTAAAGCTGAATTCATATGCATCATGAAACATTGCCCTCATTTCCTTAATATTTGAAGTATCCCAATTAACTAAAGGTTGATTAAAAGATGTTGCGGAGTCAAACATATGGCTTATATTCTCAACTTTTGAAATATCCCACTTAACTAAAGGCTGGTCAAAAGATATTGCTTCACAAAACATATAGCTCATGTCTTTAACTTTCGAAGTATTCCATTCATTCGCATATGCATTCAAAGAGCGATTAAAAGATTCTGCACCGAAAAACATAGCCTCCATGCTCTCTACATTCCAAGTATTCCACATATTCAAAGGCTGGTTGAAAGATTTTGCCCATTCAAACATATGACTCATATCCTTAACGCTCGAAGTGTCCCATTTATCCAAAGGTTGGTCAAAAAGTCGTGCCATTTGAAACATTGCTTTCATATTTTCTAC
>NZ_NHYM01000016.1 GCF_003288815.1 Helicobacter sp. 16-1353
CTTATCCCCCCTTTGCTTCGCAATCCCCCCAAACCCCCGATGACGCTTCTTGCGGTGTCCGTTGCTGACGCACGGAGACTAAGAAGTTAATTTAAAATTGCTAAAGCAATTTTAAAATCTATTTTTTAGCTTTAACGCCCAAGTTTAGCCCTAATATTTCCCCACGAATCCTAAAAATTTACTCTCAAAATCGCATTCCACCACTTCCAAATCTTCATAATTCTCAAATGTGTAAATATAATTAAAATCCTTATATTTCTCGCACTGGGCGAATTTATAGGAATCTAGATTCTGCGTTTTTTCTATCTTGTAGCACTTAAAATGCTCCAAAAAATAGCCCATACTCTCCTTATACACAAGTCCGCCCTTTTGAACGATAATCATTCTATCAATCAACCCCACCAAATCGCCCATAATGTGGGAAGTTAGGATAATAGTCTTTCTAATATTTTTCTGCGAATCCCAAATATAATTCTTAAGATAATCCACAAAAAGCCTCCTATAGCCCACATCAAGCCCCATTGAGTAGTCATCAAGGATTAAAAGCCTCGCATCTTGGGCGAAAACAAGCCCCAAAACCACTTGCGACTTCTGCCCAAATGAAAGAGTGCCGAGCTTTTGCGTGTATTTTAAGCCCATCAAATCGACTAGCTCATAGAAATACTCCCTTTTCCACTTGGGGTAAAATGCGGCAAAAAACCGCTCTATTGTTTGAATATCCATAAAATCATAGGTGATAAAATTCTCAAACAATAGGGCGATATCTCGCTTGGCACTGGGGCTTAGAGTGCTACTATCCTCGCCAAATATCTTGCAAACACCACTTTTTGGCTTAATATATCCCATAAGTATGTTAATAAGCGTGGATTTCCCCACTCCATTCTTGCCTAAGACCCCAAATACCGAGTATTCCTCGATATTTAGGCTCAAGTTTTCATAGATTTTTTTACTGCCATAATTATGAGAGAGGTTCTCAATCTGTATGATGTTTTGCATTTTTGCTCTCACAGCAACTGCCCTCTTTACCACAGCCACAGCCTTTTTTCTTTACTGCTGAATACACCAAGTAGATTCCAGCTAATATTGCCAAACCAAGAACTATAAAAATTTCCATTTTTTTCCTTTACATTAATTTTATGCGAACAAATCCGCTTTTGTGTGAATCTCACGCCCCATTCGAACCTTTGTAAAAATTGCGACGCAATTTTAGTTAGCTTCTCAAGTCCTGTGCGAAGCACAGCATTGAGAGAAGCGTCATCGGGGATTGGTAGGAAATTTCGCTTCGCTCATTTTCCAAGAAGCTACGCTTTGGTGGCTTTGGAGGAATAGGGAGAGAATTTTGCCTTTACAAGAAACTTCGCTCCGCTCGTTTTACTAGAAACTGCGTTTTGCCACGCAGTGGCAAATTCATCATTCAAGCCCCTTGTCCCCCTTTACTAAACAAATCGCCTTAATTTTAAAGTTAAGATTCTTTGGAAGAGCGACTTTATAAGGGCTTTGCCTTGAATCTAGATTCGCTTAAAAGGGCAAAGCGTTTTTATTCGGTGGAGGGCTTCGCCCTCGATTCTATTCTCATTTTTGCCCACCACCCCTTTTTTATGTATGAGATTGACGCCTCATACAAGATTTATAAAAATTGCTAAAGCAATTTTTAAAGGATTTCATGTGAGGGCAAAGTCCTCTTTAACTTTTTCCGCCTACGCCTATATTTGGGCGTTTCACGCAGAATCTTAAGTCTATAAAATTGCTACGCAATTTTAAAGATTCTGCGAGATTTGCTTAAAAAGTTAAAAGTGAAACAAAAAATTTTTTATATTTTTGTCGTTCCCAAGAATCTAGCTTTATTTTTTTACTAGAATCTTATAGATTCTCGCTCAAACCGTTCAAGGATTCCATAGAATCCCCAAGTTTCAGCGAAATTTCTTTAAAGATTCCGCCGAATCCTATTAAAATTTCCGCCAAAATTTTTCCAAAATCCCTAAGGATTCTACCGAAACTTTCACACAAGATTCCGCCAAAACCCCCACAAATCGCAAAATACCCTATTTCATATCCTTTACTTGCACCCAAATCACGGCATCTTGGCTTAGCTCCTTGCCTTTATACTCCGTGTCGCTTCCCACACCAAGTGCGGCAAATCCCCACCAGCCAGACTTCGGCAACCCAAAGGTAAATTTCCCATTCGCGTCCGCCTTAATCCCCATAGTTACGAAGCTATCTTGCGGAGCCTTGACATTCGCTTTTTTATTGGTTTTATTATTTTTCACATCAATATCATGGTTTAGGTATTCTACCTCGATTTCAGCGAATGGCACGGGCTTTCCATTACTTTTAACTATCCCGCTAAAAGTCCCACCAGTCCAAATCGAATAAGGCTTAGTTAGTGGCACAATCTCAGCCTTTAGCCCAAGCTCACTATCCCAGTCGCTAGGGGCTCCAGCCACATTCACCACCATTTTTGTAATCTGCTGGATATATGCGTCCTCGTTCGCCTCATAATACGGAGCAGGGGTCAAAACGAATACATAATCCCCCAAGCTTCTTGCCTTATAAGTAGTCTCATAGCCTATCCCAGCGTTATTTGAGCCTTGAAATTTCATTTCTTTTAGTGTTTTTACTAGGTCGGTTTTCTTACCTTTTTGGATTACATAAAAATCTACAATCCCAGCTCTACTTTTATCCGCTTGTAAGCCCATATCCATCGTGTGTTCGTCCGCAAATGGGTGAGTAAAAATTAGCTTTAGTGGAATCTCAGCCCCCTTATTTAGGGCAGATTCTGGCGTATAAATCATTTGAAAATGTGCCAAAAGTGAGCTACTTAACCCCGCTACCAACATTAAACCAACTAAAAATTTCTTTATCATATTTTCCTCCTTTTATTCTGCAATATCTTTGCTTTTTACTACGACTTTATGCCCCTCACCAGCGTCCAAATGTGCCTCATATGTGCCATTTGGCTTTTTGAATGTATAGCTACTATCCTCGCCAAATTTCCCGCTAATTATGGACTTTCCATTCTGCACAATGGCGAATTTCACGCCATTTGCACTACTTCCATCGCTGAATCCGCCCTCGCAAGTTACCGTCTCATCGCCATTATCAAAGCAGTTCATTAACGCCGAATGTGCGAATAAACTAGAACTAAAACCCATTACCAATAATGAAATAAATATTTTTTTTATCATTTTTTCTCCTTTAAAATTATTTATAAATCCTATATCAAGTCGCCAGAATTGAATTATTTTCCCTCCTTTGATTGATATACAGCGGATAGTCCACCGCTCCAATTTTTCCGCTTCTCAGGGATAAATCCAAGTATTAAAGCAATGATTAGCACGATTGCATAATAAAAACTCATCGCCTCTAAACCGCCCAAATTTAGGGCATTTGAGATGGTGAAAAATAGTGAAGAGACGATTAATGCGAGTGAAAATGGAAAAAGCAGTGCAAAAATCATCCACAACCAGCTATTTGTCTGCATTTTTAAAACTATCATTGTGGCTATGCAAGGGGGCGTAAGTAGCATAAAGATTATGATACTTGCGGCGTGCAAAGGCGTGTAGCCACTATTTTGTGCCATTGCCTCCTCTGGTCTAAGCTGTGCTTGCGAAGCAGATAAATCTGCATTAGATTCTGCAGAATCTGTGTTTAGATTCGCATTAGATTCTAGATTCACACTAGATTCCGCGGTTTTTGTAATAGATTTCGCATTCGTGGAATCCACATTTAGATTCGCAGATTCTGCATTAGATTCCACATTTGGATTCGCCCCAGATTCCACATTTTCTATAATTGGACTTTTTCCCTGCTCGTAGATACTTCCTAAGGTTGCCACGGCAGATTCCCGTGCGGCAAATGAGCTTAAGAACGCCACATTTATTTTCCAATCAAATCCAGCAAATTTTGAAATCGGCTCTAACGCCCTCCCAGCCATACCTAAAAGGGAGTTTTCTATCTTGTCGTTTTTCTGCTCTCGCAAGATTTTATTTTTACCATTTGATAGTTTTCGAAGCTCTGTATTTATAACCCTAGCGTCTTTATCGCCCTTTGGCACTTTGATAAATTTATAGATTTCCGGGTATTTTTTTTCAAAAACTTCATCGACATCGCTTCCCCCAGTCATTTTTTTGCCTCGATAGTTCTCATAGACATTTAACGCATTTGCGACTTTTTCCCTAGAATCCAGCATTTCATAGTATTTAGTTTTTTTCACTTTTTTATCAAAAACAGCCAGAATCTTCGCTTCTTCGCCGTTATAATAATCTTGCTTCTCCTTGCTTAATCCGGGGAATTGCAACATCGCAAAAAGTATGATAGCCACGGCTAGAACGATAGTGCAGACCTTTTTGATATACACCCACACGCGCTCCAACGCCCTTAAAATTACACCCTTAAAAGTCGGCAAATGATATGGCGGAAGCTCCATCACAAATGGTGCCGTTTGCCTTGTTTGAAGTATGGTGGAAGTTAGAATTTTTGCGATAATTAGGGCAGCAAAAATAGTAATCGTGGAGATGTAAAATAGCATTAAACTCATATGAGCTGCAAAAAACGCCCCAACTAAAAGCGTGTAGAACGGCACTTTTGCAAGGCAGTTCATAAGTGGCACAGTTAGAATCGTCGCCATTCTAGCCCTATCATCGGCGATTCCTTTCGTAGACATTATCCCCGGAACCGCACAGCCCCCGACGAACGCCCCTCCAAGCACAAGTGGCAGAGTGCTCTGCCCATGAAGCCCAAATTTCCTAAACACCCTATCTAAAATAAACGCCATTCTAGGCATATAGCCAATATCCTCTAAAATCGCAATGAGCGAGAAAAGTATCAAAAATATTGGGATATAGTTTAGGAGTGCATTCACGGAGTTTATAAGCCAAATGGCTAGGTCGGTTGTCATCGGCACATGCGTAATATCCCCAGCTGGGCTTATATCAATTACGAAATTTTTTAGCGTAGCTAGAATAGGCCAAGTATAATTCGTAAGCTTATAGCCGCCCACAATCGAGGCTTCATAAATGATAAAAATAATCAGCAGCAAAATAGGGAAGCTAAGCCATCGATTTAGCACGAATCTATCGACCTTATCAGTTAATGTTTTCTGCCCCTTTTTGGTCTCTTTAATACACTTGTGGTAGATGATATCAGCACTATCGTAGCGGATATTTGCCAAAAAATGCTCGATATCTTTGTCGAATTTATTATGAAAATCTGCTCTTAAATTTTCTACTTCATCACTAATATTTTGTGTGGATTCCGTTATTTTTTCCGGAGCGTTATTCGTCTTGTTTTCCGGCGCGTTTAAAGTCGCAGATTTCGCTACAGATTCTGCCGGAGATTCCGTCGCACTCGCAGACTTCGCCACAGATTCCGCCGGAGATTCCGCCGGAGATTCCGCCATATTTTGCAAAATATTAATGATAAAGCTATCGCCCTCTAGGGCTTTTATCGCAAGCCACCTAGAATCTAGATTCTTCCTCGAATCTAGATTCTGCGTCTTGGCTCTTATTTTCCCCTCAAGCTGAGCGATGTAGGATTCTAGCTCATCGTAATTTATGCGAAAATTCGTATATGTTAGATTCTTGCTATTGATAATTGCCTCTAAAATCTCTTCTTTTCCCACGCCTTTTGCGGCACTTGCCTCGATAACTGGGCAGTTTAGAAGCCCCGCGATTTTAGCAGTATCAATTTTTATGCCTCGATTTTTCGCCACATCACACATATTTAGCACCACAATTACGGGCTTTCCAATCTCTAGGAGCTGGAAAGTTAGGTAGAGATTCCGCTTGATATTTGAAGCATCGATGATGTTTAAAATAATGTCCGGATTCTCATTTATGATAAATTCCTTGGCGACCTTTTCTTCCAGTGAATACGAGCTAAACGAGTATGTGCCGGGCAAATCGACCACTTCAATATCGTTATTTTTATAGCTAAAATGCCCTGATTTTTTATCCACCGTTACGCCCGGATAATTAGCGATATGCTGCCTAATCCCGCTTATCATATTAAAAACCGTGGATTTACCGCAGTTTGGCTGACCTGCTAGGGCGACTTTTATCTTGCTCTTATGCAATGAAGTATTTTCTATTTTATTAGAATCTATTATTTGATTGGAGTCGTCTTGATTTTTTTCATCACTCATAATTTACTAACCTCAATAAGTGCCGCTTCGCTTTTTCTAAGGCTGATTAGATAATTATGTATTTTTAGCTCTAATGGGTCGCTTAGTGGAGCTTCTCGAACCACCTCAACTACAGCTCCACTCACAAAACCCATATCAAGTAATTTATAAAAAAGTTTATTTTGGGCATTTATCTTTTCTATTTTATATAAATTGCCATTTTTTACTTCACTCAAAATCATATTCTGCCTTTCTAAAATGATAATTTTTATTATTTGATAAATATTAATAAGCATTATCATTATTAAGTTTATTTCGTTATGTTATAACTTTTTGCTTAATTTAATATTAAATATTCTTATTTACAATGAAATATTATATTAAAATTAAGAGTAATTCTTAATTTTAATTTTATCTTTTTTTATTATTATCATTTTCTACAATTTACAAATTATTAAAAAGGGGTTTATTATGAAGTATAAAAATTTGGCTTTAATATTGGTGTTTATATCGGCATTGCAAGGCTTGGAATCCCAAGATTCTATAGAATCTAACAAATCTATAGAATCTGCGGAATCTCAAGAATCTATGGAATCTATGGAATCTAAAAACTCCCAAGATTCTACGGATTCCACGAATTCGCAAGATTCTAAAAGTGCTTCAAGTGGCTTAAAACAAGCCCAAATAGAAATCTCCATAACAGATAGCTTTATGAAATCTCAAGTCGATGATTTAAACCGCAATGTTTATATTATCGATAAGGATTTTATCGCTGATAAGGGCTTTAGAAATACTACCGAGATTTTTGATTATGTGCCGTTTGTATCGAAAAATAATGTCGGCTTGGGGAGCAATTTAGACATTCGAGGGCAAGGGCAGAAAAGTAACATCGCAACGCAGATTCTACTAAATGACACGAATCTAAATATGCTAGATTCTTCGCACGGCACGACTCCGCTGGATTCCATTGCGGTGGGCGATATTGAACGAATTGAGATATTGCCCGGTGGCGGAGCGGTAATGTATGGGAATGGCACACGAGGGGGCGTGGTAAATATCATCACAAAGAAAAAATATGAGACTTTCACCCCAAGTGCTGGAGTAAGCTACACAGGCACACCCACTGATAAAAGTGGCTTGTTCGGCTCGAAGCTAAATGCAAATGCTAGAGTTGCTGGGAAAATGCTAGATTCGCTGTATTATTCCCTAAGTGGGGCGTATGGCTATGAAAAAGGCTATAGAGAGGGCGATGAGCGAAATGCTTTCAATCTAGGCGGAAATCTCACCTATGATATAAACGCAAATAATTCGCTTTTTATCGATGTGAGTGGCTTTCATGGGATTACGGATACTTCGCCAAACTTGCTATTTTCTATCGGCACGACTTTTGGAAGTGCTACTGGATTTGGCAGTGATAATAATGCCCCAAGTAAATCCAAACGCTATGACAAAGGGCAGGGCGATATAAAAATGAAGCAAAATAGGGCAGATGTGGCAATCGGCTATGAGGGGCAATTCGGCGATAATCACAGCTTTCAAGCAAAGCTAGTCCATCACTATTTGCAAAATCGATATTTGCATTATGTGGCTGGTGCGTGGTATGCAAATAGAGCGAGTTATATGTATGTGCCTAATTTCTCCCAGAGTGGGTCGTATTTTGAAGATATGAAATATGGTTTGCAACTTCGATATGATTGGCAGCATGGGAGTGGCACATTAATTGTAGGGTTTGATTCGATTTATAATATTGGGGAGCGGTTTTTAAATCTTCATTATGATGGGCTTATGAATACGGTAAGTGCGACAATGGCAATGGACCACGATATACAAACGCCAGTAGATGCCAATAAATGGACAAATTCACTTTATCTAATCGAAAAATATA
The DNA here is from genome assembly GCF_003288815.1 of Helicobacter sp. 16-1353. Classification (GTDB taxonomy): domain Bacteria; phylum Campylobacterota; class Campylobacteria; order Campylobacterales; family Helicobacteraceae; genus NHYM01. The sequence continues at coordinate 8,007 of NZ_NHYM01000016.1, forward strand.
ATTTCACTCCACGACTTTCCCTAACTGCGGGGGCTAGATATGAGAATGCAAACTACACTGGAGAGCGACGATATTACTCAAATAGGAATACGATTATAACTAGCACTTCCAAAAAAATAAAGGATAATATCTCAAACTTTGCCCTAGAAATCGCCCCAAAATACAGCTTTGAAAGTGGCGATTTATACGCGAAATACGAGCGTGGCTATCTCTCACCAAATCCGGATATGCTTACCTTTGGGCTAGGAAATGGCGTATACACAGATTCGAATCTAAAAAGCGAGAAATACAATACCCTTGAATTTGGTGCAAAAGGCACTATTGGAAATCATGTGTTTTTGTCCGGAGCGATATTTTACACGCTAACGCAAGATGAGATTTATAGCTTTGGCTCGGCTCATTCGGGGCTAAGTGGCTTTGGATATAGCAATTACGACTTGACTTCACGCGCTGGAATCGAGCTTTATAGCGAACAATATGCATTTAATGAATCCTTGCGATTTAGCGAGAGTTTCACTTATATAGATGCAAGAATCCTAAAAGGCAAACAGCTCACAAATCTAAGTGGCTCTAGCATAGATATGAAAAATAAGCTAATCCCATATGTAAGCTCGCTTAAGGCTACTATCGGCATTGAATGGGATATAAATGATATCGTAACGCTTTGGACTCAAAACTCCATAAATGGACCAATGCGAGATGCCGCATACAAGCGACTTAAGGCGTATGTGCTAAGCGATTTGGGGATAGACTTGAATCTTGGTAGTTTTAAAACTACGATTGGCGTTAGGAATGTCGCAGATACGGCGTATTTCGTGTATTACAACTCAAGCTCAATCGACCCAACAATCGGCAATGCCTATCTTTACGCTCAAGGGCGAAATTATTTTATTGATTTTAGATACTCGTATTAGAGAATGCCTTATTTGCACAGCCTTTGCATATTATTCTATGCTTTGATTTTCACAATATAATGTCAGGATTTATCCAAATATAGTAGAATCCTAGCTTTAAAATATGCAAAAAGGGGCGTGAAAATGGAGCGAATTAATTTTTTTGTGATTATCCCCATTTATAATGTGGAAAAATACCTTAAAACCTGCCTAGATTCCGTGCTAAATCAAAGCTATAGGAATTTTAAGGCAATTTTGATAAATGACGGAAGCACGGATAAAAGTGGCGAAATCGCGGAAATCTATGCCAAAAAAGATGAGCGATTTATCCTTATCAATCAAGCAAATGGCGGACTATCACTGGCTAGAAATGCGGGGATAGAATATGTGGCTAAAATATTCAACCAAGCTGGTAATAATATTGCCAATAAATGGGGGGGGGGGAATTAGAAGCTAGAATCTTAGCGGATTCTACGCTAGATTCTAGGGATTCGGTAGATTCTAAAGATTCTAAATATCTTGCAGATTCCACAGATTCCACGCTTAAATTTGAAAAATCCAAATCGCGAAGAGATTCCGCAATTTCCACAAATTCGCAAGATTTGGTAGATTCCCCAAACGCCCACAATTTTATAGATTCCACAGACTCCACAAACGCCATAGATTCCACGCTAAACCCACAAGATTCCTATATCGTTTTTCTAGATTCCGATGATTATTTGGAGAGCTTTGCATTAGAGCATATTTATAAAATCGTTAGTAAAAATAAGGTCGATTTTGTGGCGTGTAGTAGCTATAATTGCCATAATGAGAGCATTCCAAATGCCACAAAGTCCAAAACTACGCATATAAATTTGCCAGATATTTACATAAATCGCCCCATTAAAACACTTAGTATTTTGCGTGATTTCCCCACATTTAAGCCCCAAAATATGGCGTGGCTATATACGCATAATGTGGAGTTTCTGCGTTCCCATAATCTTAGATTTACGCCCAAAGTCTACCACGAAGATGATTTATTTGGACGATATGCTTTTGCTTTGTCTAGCAGAATTTTCATCACCAATACGCCACTTTATAACTACCGCATAAACCGCCCAAATTCCATAATGAATACGCACTCACTGACAAGAAAAAAGCACTCACTAAATAGCTATTTTCTAATTATAAATCGCTTTTTAGATTTGGCGGATTTGCTTAAATGTGTGAATTGCAAAAGTGATGAGATTTGCAATGAGTGCGATTTAAGAAAGGGCTTTTTAATCTATTCTGCCCGTGAATTTATCATATATTTTTTAAAGCTTTTGCAAACTATCGGCTATAAAAATGATTTAGAATTTAGTAAAAATGATATAAAAAAGCTTCTGCCGTATATGGAATCTAGGCGAAGATTCTGCGTTTATTTCCCCAGAATCTACGGCTTTCCCAAAATGTTAAAAATGAAATTTAAAAAGATAAATAATAATCATTCTTAAGTTTAATTTCTAATATTTTTTGCAATAATGCGGATTTTCAACCAATTTCAACTAATTTAAAAAGGAAAAATTATGAGTTATGAAAGCATTATAAAGCATATGAATGACGACCACAAAGACGCACTAATAGGCGTTTGCAAGAAGTTTGCAGGAGTTGGAGAGATAAAAGAAATCGCATTAAAAGGCATTGATTTAGAGGGCTTGGATATAGCCTATGATGGGAAAAATCTGCGAGTGGAGTTCCCGCAAAAAGCCACAGAAAAGACGCTCAAAAATGTCATTATCGAGCTATGCCAATCCGTGCCAAAAACTTATGATATAGAGGGCGTAAAAGCCGATATTAAGGCATTTGTAGAATCTTGTGGGTCAGTTTGTATCGCAAGTATCGCAAAAGACGGCAGAGCGATAGCCAGCTACGCCCCGTGTATCGCTTATAAGGGCAAGTATTATATTTATATTAGCGAGGTGGCGGAGCATTTTGAGAGCATAAGTGCCAATCCAAAAAATTTAGAAATTATGTTCTTGCAAGATGAGGCAAAAGCAAAAAGCGTGATTTTGCGAGCGCGGCTTCGATATAGGAGCGAGGCGGAGTTTGTAGAGCGTGGAAGCGAGGAGTTTGAGGGGGCATTTGATGAGTTTGAGCGAAAGACTGGTGGCTCTGGCGGGATAAAAACCATTCGTAAAATGAGTGATTTTTACCTTGTCCGCCTTGAGTTTAAATCTGGGCGATTTGTAAAGGGTTTCGGTCAAGCTTATGATATAAATGGCGAAAATATCACATTTGCCGGAGATAGTGGCAATCCGCACAAAATGCCACATAGGAATTAAATCTATTTAAGCCAAATTTTAGCGGAATCTTTTATGGATTTTGGATTTGCGGAAGCAAAATAGCTAATTTTTGGCATTTTTTTGCTAACTTTTTTTAATCTATATTTTTTTATCAAATATTCTATTATCGCATCTCCTGAGTGGATTAGGATGGGTTTATTGTGAAAATACTTTTTAATCTCATTTTGGATTAGTGGAAAATGCGTGCAACCTAATATAATCGCATCTGGAATCTTGGTATTAGCGAAATAATATTCAAATGTCGTATTTAGCAATTTACCCTTAAAAATCCCTTCTTCGACCAACGGCACAAAGAATCCTGTTTGCAAACTATGTGTATTTTTATATCCTAATTTATGTAGTTTTTTTTCATAGATTCTGCTTTTTGTCGTGGCTTTTGTAGCGATTATTAATATATTTTTATTCTTATCGCTAATCTTATTGCTAAGCGACAAAACACCCGGTTCAATCACGCCAACTATGGGATAAGTAGCATATTTTCGCATTGCATTTATCGCATATGCACTAACTGTATTACAAGCGACTATAAGCATATCGATATTAAATCTATTAAAAAAATCTACCGCTTCAATGGAAAATCGTATGATTGTTTCTTTATCTTTTACGCCGTATGGCACTCTTGCTGTATCACCATAATAAATTATTTCGCTAAAACATCTAGAATTCACAAGGCTTTTTAGGACGGTAAGTCCGCCTATTCCGCTATCAAATACGCCTATTTTCATTATTCTTGTTCGTTCATCTTATTTAAAAACTCATCATTGCTTTTAGAATCTTTCATCTTAGAATAGATTAGATTTAATGCCTCAATATCGCCTAATTGTTGCATAAAGTTTCGTAATACCCATACTTTTTGTAGTTTTTCACTACCAAGTAATAGCTCATCTTTTCTTGTGCCAGATTTTAAAATATCAAATGCAGGATAGATTCTCCTATCGGCAATCGCCCGAGATAGCACGATTTCGGCATTTCCCGTGCCTTTAAACTCTTCAAAAATAACCTCGTCCATTCGTGAGCCAGTATCCACAAGAGCAGTTGCTACAATCGTTAAGCTTCCGCCTTGCTCGATATTTCTAGCACTTCCAAAGAATCTTTTTGGTTTTTGTAAGGCATTTGCATCGACTCCACCACTTAAAACTTTACCACTTGATGGCGTTACGGTATTATAAGCTCTTGCAAGTCGAGTTATAGAATCTAGCAAAATCACTACATCTTTTCCCATTTCTACGCGTCTTTTTGCTTTTTCTAAAACTAACTCTGCTACGCGAATATGATTTGAGGCTGGAAGGTCAAAAGTTGAGCTATAAACTTGCCCATTTACACTTCGTTGCATATCTGTAACCTCTTCGGGACGCTCATCGACTAATAAAACCATCAATTCAATTTCAGGATGATTTGTGGAGATTCCGTGTGCTAGTTCTTTCATTAATTCTGTTTTTCCTGTTCTAGGCGGAGCAACGATTAATGCCCTTTGTCCCTTGCCAATGGGTGAAAAAAGGTCTAAGATTCTACCTGTAACTTTTGTGCTATTGTATTCTAATTTGATTTGTTCGCTTGGGAATAATGGAGTGAGATTATCGAATAATGGGCGATTTTTCGCTTCTTCAAGTGAGAGATGATTTATAGCTTCGATTTTTAATAAAGCATAGTATCGCTCCTGTTCTCTTGGTGCTCGAACCTGTCCTGTTACTAAATCCCCATTTCTTAATGCAAATTTCCTAATCTGTGTAAGCGAAACATACGCATCATTTTGGGAATCCGAAAAGTTTTCATCAATTCCCCTTAAAAATCCATAATTTTCATTTGTAATATCTAAGATTCCAGAAAACAAAATATATCCAGCTTGGCTTACTTGCGTTTTTAATATCTCAAACATAAGGTCTTGGCGACGATATTCTTGTGGATTCTCAACACCTAATTTATTTGCTATATCTATGAGTTTTGTTAGATTCATAGATTTTAATTCTTCTATTTTATAGGCGTTTGCAGGAGTGTGGGTTTTTTTGTGATTATCTCTAGCAATTTCTTTTGTTTCTTTATTTGAATCTTTATTGTCATTTGTCATTTGTATTTTTCCTTAAAGTTTGTTTGCAATAATTTCATTAAGTTTAAAAACTATTATCTCCATTCCTATTTTTCTTATTGAATTTTTAAGCAAAATTTAAAAATTTTCTAACAGGATTACCAAAAATCTATTATTTGGAAGTTTTTGAAGTTAAAATTTAATTTTAAAATTATGATTTTACCTAAGTAAATTTTAAAAAGTCAATTAAATTTTATCACTAAAATTCCTTACTTGATTATCAATATTTTGTATATCACTAATATTGTCTATATTTTTTATATCATTTGAGAATCTAGCAATTGCACTAAAGATTCCATCACTAATCTTACCAAATGGAATCTTTCCATCTAAAAACTTGCTAACCAAGATTTCGTTTGCGGCATTTAGAATTATGCCAAGTTGCGGAGTTTGTAATAAACTATCCTTAAGATTCCACAATGGATAATGTTTCGTATCAATAGCTTTAAGATTAAATGTATAATTTGTAAGGTCAATTTCTTTTATGCTATCTATATTTTTAGCTTTTTTGCCAAGTATTGCATAGGATATGGGTAATTTCATATCATTACTTCCTAAATGTGCGTAAAATGCATTATCATTTGTTTGGATTAATGCGTGAATAATGGAATTTCGCTCGATTAAAGCATCAATATTATTTGTTTTAAAAAGCCATTTTGCTTCTAGAATCTCAAAAAGCTTATTTATCATAGTTGCACTATCAATGGTTATTTTCTTACCCATAGCCCAATTTGGGTGATTTAATGCGTTTTGTGGTGTTTGATAATATAAATCTTTGGTTTTACAATCGCGTAAAGCCCCGCCACTAGCCGTAATTATCATCTTTTTTATATTTTTTTTACTGCCTATTAATTCTTTTAATGCAAAATGTTCGCTATCTACGGGAATAATATTTGTGCTATCAAGTAATTTTCCACCCACAACAAGACTTTCTTTATTAGCAAGGGCTAGTTTTTTATTTAGTTTTATGACTTCTAAGCTTGGCTTTAATCCGCTAAATCCAACAATCGCATTAATAACGATTTTGCTTTTACTTAGATTTAGTGCTTCTAAGATTCCGCTTTCTCCAAAAAAAAGCTTTTGTTTATTTGAATATCTTACTTTGTTGGCATTTTTTTTATCTTTTATAACGATGAATGTTGGATTTGTCATTTGGATTTGTTTATTTAATAAATCTATATTATCCCCGACACTAAGCATTTCTATCTTTTTATGATTCTTAATTGCTATATCAATAGCATTAATGCCAATGCTTCCGGTAGAACCGAGTATTATCATTTATATCCAATCAAGCAAAAATAGCATAATAACACTACTAAATAATAATCCATCTACTCTATCAAGCATCCCGCCATGCCCCGGAAGAATATTGCCACTATCTTTGACATTTGCATTTCGTTTTAATAGGCTTTCGTATAAATCCCCAAATATAGAAATTGTAGCTATAAAAAATGTTATGAAAAATGACGCTATAAAGCCTTTTACCATCATTCCAGCAATAGTTCCAATCAATGTCGCTAATACAAGTCCAATTAAAGCACCTTCAAGTGTTTTTTTAGGGGATACAGGAGAAAGTGGCGATTTACCAAATAGTCTTCCACCAAAATAAGCACCAATATCAGCGACTGCCACAGTTATGATAAGCCAAATAATAGTTTTTACACCAAAATTAACATAAATACTAAAAAAGCATAAAAATGGTATTGTAGGATATAAAATAACTAAATAATCCTTACTCTTGGTATTTTGTATGAAAGCATTGTATGAAGCCATAACAACTAGCACAACTAAAGCGATATAGATTGGATTATTATGAAAATATGCAATTATCCAAATAATCCCCGCAGAAATGTATAAACTAGCTTTTTCTTCTAGTCCATATAAACGAATTGCTTCATAAAAAGCAATCCCAAAACATAATCCTATCATAGCCCACGCTAATAGCTTTATATTTAAAACAATAATTAATACAACTATACCTATTAAAACAACCGCTGTATAATATCGCGATGCATTGGAATCTTTATTAGGTAATAGCTTTTTTAGAAAATCCTGCATTTGTTCTCCAATTAAGATTTAAGTTACAATATATACTAAAAGTTATAGAATTAGCACTTATATAAATTTAGCAAAACTATCTTTAAAGTATATTTTATATTCACTTATGTAATTATAAGTAAAAATATAAAAATTTTTATAAAAATAAGAAAGGTCATATTTAGGTTTTGATGTCAAGAGATTTTGATGTATTAGTTATCGGCGGTGGACATGCTGGAATCGAAGCAAGTTACGCGATAGCCAAAATGGGACTTAAGGTTCATTTATTAACCATTTTAGTTGAAAATATCGGTTTAGCAAGTTGTAATCCTGCAATCGGCGGACTTGCAAAAGGACATTTGGTAAAAGAAATCGACGCTTTGGGCGGAATTATGGGAATTATTACAGATAATCGCGGTTTGCAGTATAGAATCCTAAATGCTTCAAAAGGTCCGGCAGTTCGTGGAACTAGGGCTCAAATCGACATGGATAGCTATAAAGTATTTGCAAGAAATATATTGTTTAATATGCCAAATTTGAGTATTTCTCAAGAGATTGCAGATAAATTATTAATAGAAAATGATTCTGTATTTGGCGTTAAAACAAATATTGGAAAAATATATAAAGCAAAAAAAGTCATCATTACAACAGGGACATTTTTAAATGGTGTTGTGCATATTGGAAAATATATGTCAAAAAATGGTAGAGTAGGCGAGAGTAGCTCTATTAGCTTAGGGGAAGATTTGGCGAATCTTGGCTTTGAAATGGGGCGATTAAAAACAGGGACTTGTCCTAGAATTGATGGTAAAAGTATTGATTTTTCTAATCTTGAAACCCATAATGGAGATTCTATCCCACCTAATTTTAGTTTTAGGACAAATAGAGAAACATTTAATCCAAAACAATTTCCTTGCTACATCACTTATACCAATGAAACTACGCATAAAATTATTAGAGATAATTTTCATCTAGCGCCACTTTTTAGCGGACAAATTAATGGCATAGGTCCTAGATATTGTCCTAGTATTGAAGATAAAGTATATAGATTTGCTTCAAAAACAAGGCATCAACTTTTTTTAGAGCCACAAACAAAAGATTGCAATGAATACTATGTAAATGGGCTTTCTACTTCATTACCATTTGATATTCAAGAGCAGGTTTTACACTCCATCGATGGGCTGGAATCTGCACAAATTACGCGATATGGTTATGCTATTGAATATGATTATGTTATGCCAACAGAGCTAAAGCACACACTAGAAACTCGCAAAATCGCAAATCTATATTTAGCTGGACAAATCAATGGCACAACAGGTTATGAAGAAGCCGCAGCTCAAGGGATTGTAGCGGGGATAAATGCAGCCCTAGCCATCAAAAATAAAGGTGAATTTATCTTGAAGCGAAGTGAAGCCTATATTGGTGTTATGATTGATGATTTGGTTACAAAAGGCACAAATGAACCATATCGCGTTTTTACCTCAAGGGCAGAATATAGGCTTTTACTTAGGGAAGATAATGCCATTTTTCGACTTTCTAAATATGGATACAGATTTGGATTATTAGATAATATTGATGATATATTATTAGACCAAAATGATATTAATAAGGGATTAGAATTTTTAGAAATGACAGATTATACGCCTACAAAGGAATTTTTAACATTTTTAGAAACAATTAATGAAATAAAAATAAATGATATTACAAAAGGTATTCAGCTTGTAGGACGTGATAGTTTTGATATATCTAAGATTAGACAATTAGATTGTATTTTTGATAGAATGTCGGCTCGTGCTTTAGAGCAAATAAAAATAGAATGCAAATATTATCATTATATTAAAAAGCAAATTGCAGAGATTAGACGATTAGATTCTACATTAGAAATCAAGATTCCAGAAGATTTTATTTTTGATAATATACCCGGACTTAGTATTGAGGTTGTAGAAAAGCTAAATAAATTTAGACCAAATAATCTGCGTGAGGCATTGGGTATAAGCGGAATTACTCCTGCTAGCATTGATGTTTTACATTTATATATTTTTTTAAGAAATAAATCTAAAATAAAATAATCTTTAAGCAAAAACAATTAGGAAATTAATATGGATTTTAATTTTATATTAAATAATGTAAATGTCTATTTTAAAGCATTTTTACTTACCTTAGAGATTTCATTTTTTGGAATCTTATTTTCTATTATTATTGGATTATTATTAGCTATTATTTTGTATTACAAAATCCCGATATTAAAAACTATCACAAAAATATATATTGAGATTTCTCGCAATACCCCGCTTTTAATCCAACTTGTGTTTTTATATTACGGATTCCCTAAAATGTTTGATATTAAACTAGAGGCAGAAACTACCGCAATAATTGGGCTTACATTCTTAGGAGCTAGTTATATGTGTGAAACCTTTAGAAGTTCATTAGAATCTATTGCAAAAATACAAGTAGAATCTGCTTTAAGTCTTGGATTTAGCCAATTTCAACTTATTAGATATATTGTAGTGCCACTTGCTTTTAGCATTTCTATTCCATCATTTGGAGCAAATATCATTTTTTTAATAAAAGAAACAAGTGTGGTAACAGTTATAGCTCTAGCAGATTTAATGTATACAACAAGCAATATTATAGGCAATTATTACAAAACAAACGAAGCATTATTTATGCTCGTAAGTGCATATTTAATTATACTTTTGCCAATATCGATTTTCTTTTCGTATCTGGAAAAAAGGCTTAGATATGTTTGAGATTTTAAGCGATGGTAATAATCTCCAAAGAATCCTACTTGGGCTTCTTGTAACGATTAAAATCGCATTTATTTCGATATTCTTTTCGATGATTTTTGGGATAATTTTTGGCGTTATTATGACTTCAAAAAATATTATTATTCAGGCATTTTTTAGATTTTATTTAGAAGCGATTCGTATAATCCCAATCTTAGTTTGGCTTTTTTTGGTATTTTTTGGATTGCCACAAATTAGCTCTATTAGTTTAGATTCCACCACAAGTGTAATTATTGTATTTGTTGCGTGGGGAAGTATTGAGATGGCTGATTTAGTTCGTGGAGCTATATTATCATTACCAAAACATCAAATAGAATCTGCCCTTAGTCTTGGAATGACGCAAGGAATGGTAAATCGATATATTATATTGCCACAAATAACTGTTAGAATGCTACCTTTAGCGATAAATCTCTCAAGTAGAATCATTAAGACCACTTCACTTGCTCCACTAATCGGCGTTGTAGAAGTGCTAAAAACAGGACAGCAGATAATTGAGCATTCAATGTTGCAGATTCCAGATGCACCATTTTGGATTTATGGATTGATATTTTTTCTATATTTTATCGCTTGTTATCCACTCTCATTGCTTGGCTCTTACCTAGAAGAAAAATATAAATATTAATGGAGTAATGATGAATAAACCTTTATTAGAAGTTAAACATTTGGTAAAAAAATTTAATGATAATATCGTTTTAAATGATATAAATTTCGCCGTTAATAAAAGTGATGTTATTGTTATTTTAGGCTCAAGTGGTTGCGGTAAAAGCACATTACTTCGATGTATAAATGGACTTGAGGGGACAGATGAAGGCGAGATAATATTTGGTGGTAAAACTATCAATACTCCAAGCACGAATTGGACGCTAATTCGTCAAAAAATTGGTATGGTTTTTCAAAGTTATGAGCTTTTTCCGCATATGAATGTTATTGATAATATTACTTTAGCACCGATAAAGGTTGAAAAACGACCAAAAGATGAGGTGTTAAAAGATGCCTTAATTCTATTAGAGCGATTCAATCTAAGTGATAAAAAAGATTCTATGCCGAGATTCTTAAGTGGCGGACAAAAGCAAAGAGTTGCTATTATTAGGGCTTTATGTATGAATCCAGAAATACTTCTATTTGATGAAGTTACAGCATCTCTTGACCCTGAGATGGCTTATGAGGTTTCAAATGTGATTTTAGAACTTGCAAAAGATGGAATGACAATGATTATCGTAACACACGAGATGAAATTCGCCCAAAGTATCGCCTCGCAAATTATTTTCTTAGATAATGGAGTGATTGCTGAATCTGCCCTGCCAAATGATTTTTTTAATAATCCAAAAAGTTCAAGAGCAAAGAAATTTTTAAGTATTTTTGATGTTGTGTAGTTAGAATCTTTAAGATTCTATAAATATAAAGCCTTAGAATCTAAGGTTGCAACCAAAGTATTTTATATTAAAAACTCCACAAATTAAAGAGTATGAGCTTACTACGCTTTTAGCTAAAGAAAATCAAGTTGATTATAAAGTTAGCTCAAACATCACAATAAATAATAAAACTATTTTATAAACACTAGAAAAGCTTTTTTAAATCTTTGAAATCCTGCCAAAAAGATAAATCCAAATTCACAAGCTACTAAAAACCAAAATCAACAAAGCATTTCTAATATAAAGCAAGTAAGGTTTATCTTAAAGCCAATTAGAAGTAGCATTGGCAAATTTATTTAATGCAGATTTAATGGAGCAATAGGAATTTGTCGAAAAGTATTCCTTGATGCAGTGCAAAAGTAGAATCCGCTCATATTAAAGCTATGTTATTTTATGGTTTTGCCACCTAATCCAATGCCTACAAATGCACCAATACTATAAGATTCTGTATTATAAAATATCTGCATTTGCTGCATAAACTAGATTTTCTGCCTTGATTATTTTATTGTTACACCACTTACATAAGTGCACGGAGATTTTACTTGAAACCTTATCATCAGTTTCAAATCCTATAAAGATTCTATTTTCCTTTATGTATTCGTTATGTCAAATCCACCTAAAACCCAAAAAGCAATATAAACTTTTTTATTTTTCCCATTAAAAATTAATGAAAAGATTCTATTCCCCTACCATAAAATAAGCTTAAAAATAAAATATTTTTAGTATTTGGGTGCTAAATCACATCAATATCTATATTAATTGCACCTGATTTTTTTATGGCATTTAGTATGGCAATGATATTTTGTGAGCTTGTGCCAATCTTTTGTAATGCCGATACAAGCGATGATATAGTAGGATTCTGTGCTATGAGTGAATTATTTTGGGTATTTTGCGGTGGGGTTAGAGAATCTATTATTTGGATAGTCATATCGCCGTGGCTTATGGTAATTGGCATAATTCTAATATCGCTTCCAGTGATTATTGTCCCACTTTGCTCATCTATGACTATTTTATCACTTTTTTGATAATCAATATCAATCTCGCCCACAAGTGAGAGAAACTCCACCATTCCCATATCTTTTGGTTTTGTAAGTGCAATTGTGCGGGGGTCTTTAGCAAGGGCAAGATTATCTTTAAAGTGATTATTTATAGCTTTTTGAACATTTATTGCATTCTTAAAATCTGCATTTTTTAGGCTTAAAGTCGCATTTGGTTTATTATAAATATCATATACCAACTCTCGCTCAATTGTTCCTGCTTGTGGTATGGTAGCAGTTGTGGTATTTGAACTTAATGAGATATTGCCTTGAGCTATCGCATAAACATTTCCATCAATAGCATTAAGTGGCGTTAAAACTAATGTCCCTCCAGATAGGGATTTAGCATCGCCTATTGAAGATATAAAAACATCGATTTTATCGCCTGCTCTTCCAAATGGAGGGAGTTTTGCACTAACGATTACAGCTGCTACATTTTTGGATTTTATATCATTCGGAGAAACTTTTATATTCATTGTTTCTAGCATATTTGATATTGCTTGCATTGTAAATTTGGAATTACTTTTATCACCTGTGCCATTCAATCCTATAACCAACCCATATCCTGTAAGCTCATTTTCTCTAACGCCTAAGACATTGCTTATATCTTTTATTTTCGTTGCATTTGAGAAATTAACAAATAAGGCTAATAATAATATCCATCTTATAGCAATCGCAACACTCATAGGAATCCTTAAAAATTATGATAATTTTAGCTATTAAAGCAATATTTATTCCATCAAAATACAATAATAAAAGATATTTTTATAAGCAAAAAGCTACAATATATAAATTTTAATTTGGGGTATTTTTTGAGAGATATAATTTTAATAGGCTCTAAAAAAGAGCCAAATGTGGAATCGTTAGTTGTAAGTGAAATAGAGCTTTTGCCCTTTCCTATGAATCTTAAAAATATTGATGCTTTAATTTTTACTTCAAGATATGCTATTACATCAATTGCAGAGAATGCAAAACGATTAAATGATTATTCTTGGGAGGAGATTCCAAGCTTTGTAATAGGTCAGGGAAGTGCGGAATATTTGCTTGAAATGGGTGGCAAGGTGGAATATATCGGCAAAGATTCGCATGGTGATGGCTTTGCAAATGAGATAATACCATTATTAAAAAATCGTTATCCACTCTATGTCCATGCTAAAAAAATAGTTTCTCATATTAATGAAAAACTACTTCAACATAAGATTAAACTAAGCGAGGTTGTAGCATATGAAAATAAGGTTAAAAAACTAGACCATAGACTTGCCCCAAAACCAAATTCTATATTGATTTTCACAGCTCCAAGCCACTATAAAGCATTTTTATCAAATTTTAAATGGGACGGAAGCTATATAGCAATTGCCATTGGAATGACTACTTTTGGCGTTTTTGATATGGGCGTAAATGCCTTTGTATCACCAAAACAAAGTATTCAAGTTTGTATTGATTTTGCAAAAGAGTTAAGCACAAGATTGCCTTAAATCCAAAAAATATTAGAGAGTAGATGTGAGATTTCTAAGTGTTAGCGAACTAACTAGTCAAATAAAAGCCACTTTATCGTGTAATTTTTCAAATATTTGCGTAGAAGGTGAAATCGGTAGTATTACAAAACACCAAAGCGGACATTTCTATTTTAATCTAAAGGATTCTAATGCAAGTATTAAATGTATTCTTTTTAAAGGCACTAGAAGTAAGATTAAATTTGAATTAGAAGCAAATTTGAATATTAGGGTTGAGGGAAATATAAGCGTATATGAGAGTAGAGGGGAATATCAAATAATATGCTCCAATATAACAAAAAGTGGGATAGGCGATTTTGCCCTTAAATATGAACAATTAAAAGAAAGATTAAAAGAAAAAGGATATTTTGAACAGCATTTTAAAAAGAGCATTCCATCTTTTCCTAAAAAAATAGCTCTTATTACTTCCTTATCTGGTGCGGCTTTACACGATATGAAATTCGTTGCACAAAAGCGGTGGAATCTCCTTGAAATAACGATAATAGATACGCTAGTCCAAGGTATTGAAGCAAAAAATATGATAGTAGATAAGATTAAATTAGCCGATACAATGGGTTTTGATATTATCGTTATTGCACGAGGTGGCGGGAGTTTAGAAGATTTATGGGCGTTTAATGAAGAGATTGTAGCAGAAGCGATATTTCACGCAAAAACGCCAATAGTCTCCGCCATAGGACACGAAGTAGATTTTACTTTAAGCGATTTTGTAGCAGATTTGCGTGCCCCAACACCTTCTAGTTGTATGGAAATAATCTTACCTGATAGATTCGAATGGCTATTAAAATTAAGCGATTATTTGGATAATCTAAATAAGATAGAAACTAATAATTTAATGCGATTTAGCGAGATTGTAGAATCTTTGAAGTCTAAAATAGCATTTTATAGATTTGATTATAATAGATTGAAAAATGAGCTTTTGGAATATGATAAAGCACTTAAAAATACTAAGGATAGGATTCTCTCTTTAAAATTAGAGAGTTTAAATAATCTATATATAACACTAGATTCCGCATATAAGCATTTATATCCGTTAAAAGAACATAATCTTAATTATTTGAGAGAAAAATTATATATTATTCTACTAGCTTTTCTAAAAAACAAAATATTATTAGATGTAGATTCTAGTAGTTTGGATTTCGCTACATTATCATTTTTAACAAATAAAGAAAATACATTACATAATCTAAAAAGTATGCTAGAAGCGAAGAATCCTAGCAATATCTATAAAAAAGGATTTGTGCAAATCACAAAAGATAATATTGTTAAATCATTAGATGAATTAAATGCAGATGATACTATCGCTTTAAGCGACGGCATCATCACAAAAGACGCAAAAATCTTATAATCAAATCCATATATGAGCGACATATTTCACCCACGGAATGCATACGACCAAAAATACTACTAGATATATTACACCAAATATAAAGCCCAATCTCCAAAAATCTTTTGCAGCAATATATCCAGAGCCAAACCATATAGGAGATGGTCCTGTGCCATAGGGTGTTAGAATACCCATAATCCCTAAAGATAGCATTAGAAATAATGTTAATTGCTGAATATCTATGCCATTTATGCTTTGTGCAATTGTTATAAATAATGCTAATAGTGCTGTTACATGGGCAGTTGTGCTAGCGAAAAAATAATGTAGAAAAAAGAAAAATATTATCAATCCAATAGTGGCAACCATAGGATTAAAATGTCCTAGATACCCACCTACAAGATGGACTATAAATTCTAAGAATCCTACATTTTTCAATCCATCTGCTAGGGTTACAAGTGAGCCAAGCATTAAGAAAATCATCCAAGCAGGTTTATTTGTCAAAACATCATTCCAAGTTATAATATTTAACAAAACCATAGCAATCATAACTGTTAATGCAACTGTTGTAGCGTGAACCCCAAATGTGTTTCCACCAATCCAAAATACAAGTGCAAAAATCGCTAATCCAATCATAAGCCATTCTTTTAATGTCATAGGACCGATTTTTTCGAGTTGCTCTTTTGCCCAAATTGTCGCACTAGGCGAGCCTTTTTCAGTAGGGGGATAAAATATATATGTAAGAAATGGCATAGCTAGAAACAAAATAATACCAGCAGGTAAAAACGACATAAACCACCCAAACCAGCTTATTGGTTCAACTCCTGCCTTAGTCGCTATTTCTACAGCAAGTAGGCTTGATGAAAGTGCTGTTAAAAACATTGAGCTTGTTAGACAAGTAGCACCCATAGAAACCCAAGCTATGTAACCGCCGATTTTTCGTGGCTCTTTGTCTGGATAGCTCCCCATCATCGGGGGAATCTGGCTTACGATAGGATATAGTGTCCCACCTGTTCTAGCGGTATTTGATGGGATAAATGGTGCTAAGACACCATCAGCAATGGCAATAGCATATCCCAATCCAAGCGTAGTTTTACCAAGCATTTTTACAAGTAATAATGCAATTCGTCTTCCCAATCCGCTTTTTTGATACCCAAGTCCAATCATAAATGCTATAAAAACAAGACAAACTGTTGAGTTAGCGAATCCGCTTAATCCCCAAGAGATAGCACTATCAGCCGATATTATTGTTTTTGGGTCATTGCTTCCAATAGGTCCAACCTTGCACCAAACACAAATGCAAACACCTATAATTCCAATTAAAGAAGATGGAATAATCTCTTGAATGAGCCCCACAACCACGCCTAAGAAAATACTAAAATATAGCCAAGTTTGAGTGCTTAAACCATCTGGTGTAGGCAAAATAAATACTATAAAACTAACTATTACAGGGAGAAATAATATGAAATATTTTCTAAGCATTTTATTTCCTTATATATTTATTTTAATTATATGTATTTTAGAAATATAATCACTAATAAGTAGATTAGAAATAGAATGATTTTATATAAAATGATAAATCTTGTATCAAATGTAAGCCATTAGAGATTTGATGTGAGATTCTAGATACCATCATAAACGATGGTATCATTAAAATTATTAGATATATCCTGCCACACTTGCAAGAATATAGCCAACCACACAAGAGACGAAAACCCCAAGTAATCCCGGAATAATAAAGCTATGATTAATTACAAATTTACCAATTCTAGTAGTGCCTGAGCGGTCAAATTGAATAGTAGCCAAATCACTAGGATAAGTAGGAAGTATATAGTATCCATAACAAGCTGGAGCAAATGCTACAATAATGCCCGGTTCAACGCCAATAGCCAAAGCAATAGGGACAAATGCCGCTAATGCCGCAGCTTGGGAATTTACAAATTTTGAAATCAAAAGTAGCATAATAGCGTAAGTCCAAGGGTGATTTTTAACAACTTCACCTAAGGATTCTTTTAACATAGGAGTATGAACGGCAAACATACTATCCACCATCCAAGATATACCAAAAACCGCTACTATCGCAATCATACCCGAGCGGAAAATCGCATTTGTCCCAATATCTGCAACCTTACAATTTGTAAACATAACGAGCAATGAGCCAACGATTAACATAAACATTTGTATAGTAGAAACCATACTCATTGCTTTGCCATCAAAATGTGGTCTAAGAGATGGAAATATCCCAAGAAGTGCAACTACAGCAATCGCCCCTAAGAATATAAACATAGAAACCCATTGTAAGTTTGGGAGTTTAACACCTAATAGAGTTTTAGTATCACCATAAACATATTGTTTAAATTCTGGGTCTTTTAGCTTTTCTTGAAATTCCATATCTTTATCTAAATCTTTTCCCCTAAACCAGCTATAAATACCAACTACTAAGACCCCAACCAAAGTGGCAGGTATGGTTATCATTAATAGATTTACATAACCATCAAAACCTTGTAAATGTTTTACATTAGGAGCTAAAAGCATCGCAGTTAAGGAAACAACAGCAACAGAAACTGGACTTGCTATTATCCCCATTTGTGATGAAACCGATGCAGCCGCCATAGGTCTCTCTGGACGAATATTATTTTTTATAGCAATATCATAAATGATTGGCATCATTGTATAGACAACATGCCCTGTTCCACAAAGTATTGTTAAAAAACAAGTAACAAATGGTGCTAGAATCGTTAAAAATTTAGGATTCCTTCTTAAGATTCTCTCAGCAATTTGTAGCATAACATCTAAACCACCACTTGCAAGTAGAGTAGCACTTGCGACAACAACACAAAGTATAGTAAATATAACATCAATTGCGGGTTTCCCGGGTTTTATACCAAAGAAAAAAGTAAGCACAAATAGACCAACCCCACCTAGCAATCCAAGAACAATACCACCTTTCTTTGCACCATAAAAAAGACAAATTAAGATAATAATAATTTGAATTGCAAATTGTTTCCCTTCACTTAAACTAGTAAGAAATTCCATTAAATCCTCCAAATATTATTTATTTATTCTTAATTACTAATTTTAACTAGCATAGTATTTTTATAGTAAATTAATAATAAACGAAAATATTATAAAATAATTTTATAATAAATATTATCCACACATCAGCATAAATTTTATACATTTTTGTTGTATAATTAAATCCCACTTACTAGATAGAATCTCCCAATTTTTGTAGTTTCGCAAACCTTATTAGCATTTAAAATCTTGTATAAAATAATGTAAGTTATAGATTAAATTTGATAAAAAATGGCAAAATTTTGTATTATTCTATTTCTAAAAATTAAAAAATGGAAATAACCCTAAAGCCAGATGATAAAAATTATTCTAATTAGTTTCCTATCGTTTAGTTGCATTTTTGCCAATAGCACGCAAGATTTATTGCAAAAAGCAAGTGTTGCTCCTATTTCGCCAAATGCAGATACTATTATTATAAATGCCAAGCCAAGCACATATTATGAGCCTACTAGTAAAGGTGGATATTTGGGATTGAGTGTTGGGTTGATTTTCACAGGCTCACTCCTTGCTGCTGGACTTCTTTATCTGATGCCAGAGAGTGTTACAAAGTGGAATAAAGCCGAAGCGGGCGACCTTTTTACAAAATGGAAAACAAAAACTAGGAAAGGTCCCGTCGTAGATAATGATGAATTATGGTTAAACTATATCGCACACCCATATTTTGGGGCATTATTTTATTTACAGCCTAGAACAGCAGGTTTTAGCTGGGAATCTTCAGTTATGTTTTCATTTTTGGCTTCCACATTTTTTTGGGAATATGGTATTGAGGGATTTGCCGAAGTGCCTAGTTGGCAGGATATTATTATTACTCCAGCAATTGGGTCGATTTTGGGTGAGGGATTCTATAGATTGATTCGCTACATTCAAATGAATAATAATGAGCTTTTTGGGCAATGGTGGCTAGGAAAAACGATGATTTGGATTCTAGACCCGCTTGGAAGCCTAATTTATAGCACGGGATTAGGCGAATTGTTTGGAATCTATAATAAAAATAATCCCAAATCCCCAGAAATCATATCAACTCCAATTTTACCAAATGGAAAAGGTGGTGTAAGTCTAAATTTAATTATTAGGTTTTAGATTTTCTATTTTATGATGGATTTTATGATGGAATAGGGATTAATCGCTACTTTATCAAATATTTATCAAACATCTTAAAGAAAATACCATTTACTAAGATTCTAGAATCTACACTAGAATCTTTTCTTTTATCTTTAAATCAAAACCACTCAATGCGACATAATGCCTATTTGTATGTGTTGATAAAAGTGTAAATTCATTAATCTTAAAATATTTGAGAATCTGTGCTCCAATACCGAAATTTTTAGATTCCTCATTTGTTGTATTTTTATCTCCATTTATACAAATCAAATATCCACCATTATTTTTTAGAAAATCTATCGATTTTGATAATATCTCAAACTCGCCATTTTCAAGCAATTGCAAGGTATTATTAAAAGTGTGAAATTTCACATTATTCGTAATTTTTGGGAATCTATACACAATGTGTTTACCGCCCAAATGGTCTATAAAAATAAATTTTGTGCAAGATTGCCCAAAGAATTGCACACTTTTTTCTTCGATTTTATGTATTAATTGCTCGTATTGAATCCTATAATAAACCAAATCAGAAACATATAGAATCTTTAAATGATGTTTTTTTGCAAAATGCACAACAAAATCATCATTATTACTTGCCATAGTTCCGTCATTTTTAAGCAACTCACAAATAACTGCAATCGGCTTTAAACCCGCTAATTTACATATATCAACACTTGCTTCTGTATGTCCTGTGCGTGCTAAAACCCCGCCTTTTTTGGAAATGAGTGGAAAAATATGACCCGGTCTTGCGAAATCACTTGGTTTTGAATTGTCATTGCATATTAATTTAATCGTCATATCGCGTTCAAATGCACTAACACCTGTTTTTGCATTTTTGGCATCAACTGAAACGGTAAAAGCTGTTTCGTGATTTGAGCTATTTTTATCTACCATTAATGGAAAATCTAATTTGGTAGCTATTTCATTAGTAAGCGATACGCATAATACACCTCTTGCCTCCGTTACTAGGAAATTTACCTTATCTGGACTACTAAATTCTCCTGCAAATACTATATCACCTTCGTTTTCTCTTTTCTCATCGTCCATTATTATTATCATTTCGCCATTTTTTATAGCTTTGATTGCTTCTTGGACTCTTTTAGTTTGCATAATATTCCTTATAGTTTATAATAATTTAAAGTTAATAAATTTTTAAAATCGTAATTATAACCCAAGTAAGATAATTTTATAGAATAAATCATCACTGAAATCTTTATGTTAAGATTATGATTAGCAAGTCTTTACTTAAAAATAGCTTGACAATGTGGGTTAAAATAAATATAATTTCGGTTTTTAATTGCATTTGAAAATCAAAGATTAATATTTTTGTTGGGGCATAGCCAAGTGGTAAGGCAGCTGGTTTTGGTCCAGCCATTCAGAGGTTCGAATCCTTTTGCCCCAGCCATTTTCTTTTAGTTTAATAAATATTATCGCGGGATAGAGCAGTCCGGTAGCTCGTTGGGCTCATAACCCAAAGGTCGGTGGTTCAAATCCATCTCCCGCAACCAAATTCCCCTATCTTACAATCTTATCTTGCAAAATTATAATTTATTATTATTTTTTTATATTTACTTCTTTAAATATCAAATTCTTAAAAGTCTTTATGGAATCCATCAATATTCCCGCTTATACCTAATATATTCACCTATATTTACTCTAGCAATAATAGTTATATATTTATATACATATTGTAAATAGTGTGCTAAAGTATTATAATTTTATTGCATTTTTATGCTTACAAAATTAAAAGGAATTTATCGATGAGAGTCGCAGTTTTATTTTTTAGTTTGGCGGTATTTATTTTTGGTGCTGAATACACCACAAGTGTAAGTTCGCTTTATCAAGAAGGAGACAGTAAGGTTATAGGAAGGTTATTGCCTACTGTTGAAGTTAAGGTATTGGGTAAGGTTCAGGATAAAACAAAAGTAGAATTTGAGGGCTACATTCAAGAAGGTTCTCCAAATGCTATATATTTTGCTCCAAATCGAAGAATCTTAGTTGCTGGAATGGTAAAAACTACGAAATTTGATTACAAAGTATTGGAAACATTAAAAGATGATGGCAAGACTTGGAATAAGATTAGCGTTTCGTTGCTAAGTGATGAAACAGAATTTACTAATGATATAAATGGCTTGTATCAAAAGGCACAAAAGATGTATTCAGACAATTGCTCAATTTGCCATGTATTGCATAATACAAAGGAATTTAATGCGAATCAATGGCCAAGTATGGTGAATTCTATGCTAAGTAGAACAGCGATTTCTAAAGATGAAAGCTATTTGTTAATACAATATTTGCAAAAAAATGCAAGTAATATGCCGTGGCATAAACAATAACACAAAGGAGAAAAGATGAAAAATACGAAAATTACAAGGCGAGGGTTTTTAAAGGCGAGTGCGTTATTTGCCACACTTCCACTATTAGATAATGTAACACAGCGAAGCCAACTTCTAGCAAACTCAAATATTAGCTATACGCCAAATCTAGTTCAAAATGGCGAGGTTGTAAGTGCAGCTCACTGGGGAATGATAAAACACACTATAGAAAATGGCAAGATTATCGCTTCAAATCCTTATTTAGAGGGCAAAACGCCAAATCCACTTCAAAATTACACAGCAGATTTGGTTTATACAAACGCTAGAATCCGCTATCCAATGGCTCGAAAAAGCTATATAGAAAATCCGGATAATCCAAAACCAGAGCTTAGGGGTAGAGATGAATGGGTGAGATTAGACTACGACACAGCGATAAAATTAATCGCATATGAATTAAAGAAAACTAGGCGAGAGAAAGGAGATAGCTCCATTTATGCTGGAAGTTATGGATGGTATAGCTCTGGGCGAATGCATAACTGCCGAATCTTATTATGGAGATTCCTTGGAATGACAGGCGGATATGTGGGAAGCACGGGGGATTACTCCACAGGTGCATCACAGGTGATTATGCCACATGTAACTGGCTCACTAGAAGTTTATGAGCAACAAACCTCGTGGGATACGATTATGCTAGATACCAAAATCGTAGTTCTTTGGGGTATGAATCCACTTGCAACACTTCGACTTGATTGGGGTGTAACTGATAGCGAGGGGATTGAATATCTTAAGAGATTAAAAGATTCTGGAAAGCGAATTATCCACATTGACCCAGTTAAAAATGAAACTGCAGTAGAGTTAAATGCCGAGTGGATTGCTCCAATACCAAATACTGATGTAGCCTTAATGCTTGGAATCGCCCACACAATGTATAAGAATAATAAATATGATAAAGATTTTATTGAGAATTACACAACAGGATTTGATAAATTCCTAGATTATCTACTTGGTAAAAATGACAAAACGCCAAAAGACGCAAAATGGGCTTCAAAAATCACCGGGTTAAATGAAGAAGTGATAACTGAGCTTGCAAATGCATTCTTTGATAATCGAACTATGTTTATGTCTGGCTGGGGAATGCAAAGGGCTCATCACGGAGAGCAACCGCACTGGATGTTAGTAACACTCGCTTCAATGACAGGACAAATCGGGCTTCCGGGCGGAGGATTTGGGCTATCATATCATTATTCCGGTGGTGGTTGCCCTACCGCAAAAGCTCCAATTCTAAGTGGTATGACTGCTGGAAATGTCGGCGGAGGAGGGTGGCTAGATACTGCCACTAGCGTAAATATCCCAGTTGCTAGAGTAGCAGATATGCTACTTAATCCGGGCAAAATAATTGATGATGATGGCAAAAAGATAACTTATCCAGATATTGACTTTGTGTATTGGGTGGGTGGGAATCCATTCGTTCATCACCAAGATACAAATACACTTATAAAAGCGTGGCGAAAGCCTAGAACTGTTGTAGTTCACGACCCATATTGGACGCCAACTGCTAGAATGGCAGATATTGTAATGCCAGCCACTACAAGCTATGAGCGAAATGATATTGCAATGGTAGGAGACTACTCAAACGCCTATATGACGCCAATGAAACAGCTTGTAGAGAAAGAATATGAGAGTGCAGATGACTATCAAATATTCTATGATTTGGCAAAAGAATTTGGCGTAGGGGAAAAATTTAGCGAGAATAAAAATGAAATGCAATGGATTGAGGAATTTTACAACTCTGCCCTAAAACAAGCACAAAATCAAAATATCCCAATGCCAAGTTTCAAAGAATTTTGGGATGCGAATAAGCCACTTAAATTTGAGATTCCATATGAGAATACGGAGTTTATAAAGTTTAAGGACTTTAGAGATGACCCTATTTTAAATCCACTTGGAACACCATCTGGGCTAATTGAGATTTACTCAAGCACGATTGAAAAGATGAAATATGACGACTGCCCTCCGCACCCAACTTGGCTAGAGCCGATTGAGTGGCTTGGAATGCAAAATAAACCAGCGGAATTCCACCTAATAAGCTCACACCCAACAGATAGGCTTCACTCCCAGCTAAATCAAACAAGCCTAAGGGATAAATACGCCGTAAATGGCAGAGAGCCAGTATGGATAAATCCAAAAGACGCCGATAAAAAAGGCATAAAAGATGGCGATATTGTGAGAATCTTTAACAAAAGAGGGCAAATTCTTGCCGGAGCTGTATTAACTGAAAATGTCAAAGAGGGCGTTGTAAAGCTAAGCGAGGGAGCGTGGTATAATCCACAAGGTGGAGCAGATATTGGGGCACTTTGTAAAAATGGCTGTGCGAATGTGCTAACTATAGATATTCCAACCTCAAAACTTGCAAATGGCAATATCTCGCATACTGCATTAGTTAATGTGGAAAAATATACAGGTAATGCCGAAGAGGTAGATGTATTCATCCAACCACAAGGTTACAGAGTAAATATCTAGCTTCAATTCTAGAATCTCCCAAGATTCCAAACTCTCTAGCGATTCAGTTCAAGGGGGACAAGGGGGCTTGAATGGCGAAGTCGCTCCCCTTATCCCCCTTCCAA
>NZ_NHYM01000017.1 GCF_003288815.1 Helicobacter sp. 16-1353
CACACTTCCACCATTTGCATAAGTTAGAGTATATTTATTGCCACTTGTATCAGTTACGAGTTTGTTTAAATCATAGTCTTTGCCAAGCTCAAAGGAATCCCCAAGAGTTAAAAGAAATTTAGAATCCGCCCCTAAAAGCCTTACGCTATTACTTACATCACTTTCACTTATAACTAAATGCGAAGTATCATCACTTGCAGTTGTGTAGCTAGTGAAACTATTAAAATCATTTGCATTTTTATTCACAATCAAGTGGTAGTTGGAGATATTAATTTTTGCGTTAGAATTTATAGTTTGAATGTGAGTGTATTTATTATCACGACTCTTAGCAAATATCTTGCCTTGATTATTTAGATTATTTATTGTGCCATATACTACGATATTTTCAATCGTGCCGTAATTATTGATAGTATCGATTGTGCTTTTGTCTACGACATTTATAGCACCATCATTAGAGCTACTACTAGTGGTAATTAGTCCGTAGTTATTGATAGTGCCGATTGTGCCACTATTACGAATACCGCTATTATTTCCACTTGTGCCAGAGTTAATTATGCCGTAGTTATTTAGTGTGGTGAGTATATTCTTATTAGTTATTTTAGAAATAGTTCCGTAGTTTGCTAGAGTAGTAATTTGACCGATTGTCTTACTATTTGTATTTGTAGCACCTATAGAAATACCATTAATCGTGCCATTATTTATTAGATTATTGATAGTAGCTTCACCAATGGCTCTTACATTTCCTACTTCAATTCCGTCTGCGCCACTACTTATTGTGCCGTTATTTGTTATCGTGGTGATTATGCCTTTGTGAGTAATGCCTCTATTTATACTGCCTATGTTTGTGTTTATAAAATCATTGATGTTGGCATCATCACCAATAGTAAGTCCTGCGTTGAAAGTCCCACTATTTTCTACCTTATTGTGGGTGCCAGTGATGGTTGTATCTGTTGTTATAGTGCCAGTGTAGAATTCATCGGCGTAAATTTGTGTAGTTAGAATAGTGAGAATGGCGATGAGTGGTGTGAATCTTGGGAATCTTAAAGATTGTTTAAGAAATTTGCTATTTTCTCTACTACCCTCCCCCATATAGTATAATTTCTCATATAGAACTGATATTTGTAGTTTTGGCAAAATTGAATTTATAAGCACTTTATCCCCCTTAAAATATTTTAAAATCCCTAGAATCTAAAGTTTTAGATTCTAGATTCACACCATTTATTTACTTCTTACCACCCAACTTTAACATTAAAGAATCCACTATTTTGTATAGTTTTATCACCAAAGTTACCTAGATAGTTTAAGCCGATATTTACACTCTCATTTATATTATAATTCACACCAAGTCCTAAATATGCGATATATTTATCAAATCCTAAATCATAATTATGTCTTTCATCTCGCCATTCTACTTCACCCTTTGGGTTATTTAGTGCATATTTATAACCTAAATTTGTATCAATACCAAATCCATTCTCAAATGCAAATCTATAATTAAATCCTAAATCCACATAAAGTAGATTATAGAATCCAGCTTTATATCTCACTTGAGTAATGGAATAATCATCAGTATTTAAGCCAGTAGATTCTAAGCCAAGCTCCATTCCAAAGATTCCAGCAGATTTAAAATCAAAGTTTTTTCCATAATAAACACTTAGGCTATATCCACTTGATTGCGGTGTGGCATAAGCTATATTTGGGCTATTATTAAATCTATAATTACCTTCATTTCGTATATACATAATATCTAATAATGCTTTTACATACATATCATAAGCTAAATCAAGTTTATAGTGTGCCCCAATTGCAAGTAAAACATGTCTAATGGTAGCGGAGTTATTATCATTATTACCACTTACTTTTCCAGAGCTAAATCCTATATGAGCTCCTAAGGTGTTAGATTCTCCAATCTTACTACTAAATCCACTTACTAATCCAAATGCATATCCACTTATATTATTAGAATCTAATATGGAATGTGTCATAAATGGTGTAAAGAATACTTGATGTTTATCATCATTATTTCTAAGATTAAAATCCACTATGGAATCTTCGGTTCTATAGAATCTATCATTGGATTGAAAGCTAGAATCTGCATTAGATAAAGCTTTGCTTGCTACACTTAAAACTAAGGAATTAGATTCTAAAGTTTCATTAGATTCCACATTTTTATTCTTTAGATTTTCTCGTATCTTTGCTATTCTTAAAGATTCTAGATTCTTTCTTTTTAAATCTCTTTTATTTGAAGCTAGATTCCCACTAAAGCCTATAGATGAGTTTTTAAATACTTGTGTTTTAATATTTGAATTTACTAAATTTATATTACTAGTATTTGCTTTATTTGTGGTGTTACCAATGGATTTGGTTAGGGTTTGTGGTTTTATATCTATATTTGCTCTAAAGTTATTTCCAGATTTCACTAATTCTACATTATTAAATATGCTTAGGTCTAATCCCAAGTTTGAAACATCTAATTCTAGATGTGAGAATAAATCATCGATATTTGAACCATCATCATAGATTAGATTATATTTATTAATCTGTATCTACTATAAGTTTATCCAAACTATAATTCACACCCAGCTCAAAACCACTTCTTGCAATTAATAGAATCTTAGAATTATCTTTATATAGTTTTACATCACCAGTATTATTAATGATTAAATGTGATAAATCATTGACATTGATATTATCTATAGTGTAGCCACTAAAATTATTGAAATCACTTGCAGTTTTATTTATCTCTAATTGATAGTTGGAGATATTTATTGAGCCACTATTGCTATTATGGATATGTGCGTATTTATCACTACTATTGCTTATATATATTCTACCTTGATTATTTAGATGAGAGATTAAAGCACTATTATTGAAGGCATTGATTGTGCCTGTGTTGTTTAAAGTAGTGATTATCTCTGCAGAATTAGTTATTGTTTTAATTAAACCATCGTTATTTAAGGTAGTTATATGTCCATTATTTTCTAAGGATTCTATTGTGTTGATATTATTTAAAGTAGTTATATCGTTTGAGCTATGACTAGTTATTGTTTTAATTAAACCATTGTTATTTAAAGTAGCTATATCGCCCATATTTTCAAATGTTTCTATTGTGCCAAAGTTATTATTTAAGGTAGTTATATTTCCATTATTTTCTAAGGATTCTATTGTGGTGATATTATTTAAAGTAGTTATAGCATTTTGATTATCTAGGGATTTTATTAAACCAAAGTTATTTAGCTCCATAATATTTCCAGTTTGATTTTCAAATGTATCTATTGTGGTAGTGTTTCTTATTTGGGCATTAACATTTGCATTAACCTTAACTTCATTATAGTTAACACCATAGAGTTGAGTATCTATATTTGTATCGCTATTAAAATATTTAGCACGAATGATTTTAAAATAATCTGTTGTGCCTTGAGTTATCACATAATCTGCATCTAAGAATCCCTGTGTAAGCGCTAAATGACTATATAGATTACTAACATCTCCACCATCTTTATAGGTTAGATTATATTTATTACCATTTGTATCTACTATGAGTTTATCTAGTGAATATTCCTTATTTACTTCAAAGTTATTTCCAAAGCTTATTAGGAATTTGGAGTTAGAATCTATGAGTTTTATCCTATTTTTTATACTGCTATCTACATCAGCATTAATAATTAAATGTGATAAATCGTTTAAATCATTTGTATCGACATTACCCTCAGTGTAGCTAGAAAAGGCATTAAATTCACTTGCATTTTTATCGATTTCTAAATGATAGTTTGAGATATTTATTGGAAAGCCATCATCAAGATGTGAGATATAGCCTCTATTTATGCTTAAATAAATCTTACCTTGATTATTAAGATTCTCAATCTTAGCATTAGTGCTGTTGCTTTTAAAATTATAAATTTCTCCATAATTATTTAGAGTGCCAATTATATTACTATTCATAAAGTTACTAAGATGCATTGAGGAATACCCAGAGCCAATTGTGCCGTAATTATCTAAAGTGGTGATTGTGCCTTTCCAATTATTAAAATCATTAATATGTGAATCACTTAGATTCTCAAACTTATCGATTGAAGTATCGTTTCTTAGTGTGCCACCAAGTGTTGCTTTGACTGTAACTTCATGATAGCCATTACCATCTAATACAATATCATCATTTGTATTACTATAAATGCGTTTATTAGGAACTATTTTAAAAGCATTTGATGCTGTGCCTTGAAGTAGCACATAATCTGCATCTAATGCTGCTTGTGAAAGTGTTAAATGACTATATAAATTGCTAACACTGCTACCATCAGCATAAAGGAGATTATATTTATTACCATCTGTCTTTACTATAAGTTTATCAAGTAAATAATCTTTGTTGAATTCAAAGTTACTTCCTACATTTAGTAATATCTTAGTATTAGAATCTAGGAAACGAACATTATTATTATCATTTGACATATCATTGATAACTAGATGTGATATATCGCTATATGGGTCGCTATATCCTAGAAAGCCATTAAAGCCATCAGCAGTTTTATTAATCTCTAAATAATAGTTTGAGAGATTTATATTACCTTTATTATGGATATGTGCAATAGGGTCATTTGATGGTAGTAAATATATGTCATACCTGCTTGAATAAATCTTACCTTGATTATTAAGATTATTAATCTTGCTATTTTCATGTGGTTTTGAAGCATCACCATAATTAATAAAATCATGAATTTCACCATAATTATTTATGGTATTAATTATACCGGGATAATTAATTTGCTCCACCCAGTCTAGACCTGCACTATCTTCCCCACCATTACGAAAGCTTGTGAAAAAAATGCTACCGCCAAATTTATCCCCATCGCCAATTTTGCCATAATTATTTATGGTATTAATCGTGCCGTAATTCACTAGGTCTTTTACTCTTCCAGTGTCTTTAACTGTAAGATTATCTATAGTGCTACGCTCTTCGTTTCTCAAATGAGCATCAAAATTTCCATAGATATTAACTTGATTTTCATTTTTTATATGTTTATTATGATGTTCATCATAGTAATCTACTGCTTGAAGTGGAATATGTAGAAAAGTGGTGAGAAGTAGAGTTAATATAAGGAATTTTAAACTATATTTAGAACTTTGGATTTTATAGCAAAATTGATTCCAAAATACTTGCCGGACCCCCCCCCATATATTTAGTTAGATTTGTAGTCATATATACCTCCAAAATTAAAATAAGTTACGAATTGTAATACAATCTAGATTATTTTGCAAGATATTGCTTATTTATCTTGTAAAAATTTATTCTATCTAAGGATATTAGCAATCTATTGATATAAATCATAAACTTTAATGATTTTAAAAGATATATATTCCTAAAAAATAGGCAAATGGATTATTTGATTGGGATTTTAGATTCTAAAGTTTAGAATGCTAGTTTAGAAACCTCTGGAATCTATGGGATTTTAGATTAATTTAAAAAGATTAAATAACCTTATTAGCACCAAAAAGTCCAATAAATGAGATTGAGTAAAGCCCTAAATTTTAGAATCCCAAAAGCTTTAATAAAATAAAGAATCTAGATTCAGCTTAAAGATTTAGAATCTTAAAATTACAAGATTTATGAGAATCTTATTTAAGGATTTATGCATTAAAAATAGATTAAAAATTAATTTTTAATCTATTTTTGCTGTTCTTTTAAGGGTTTGGATTTATAAAAATTATTATTAAATCCATTAGTTGGCGTTGGTTGCCTTTTATAATTGTATTTTTAAAACTTTCTCTCCTACCATTTCTGGTATCCAAAGATATTTCCCATCATAAAACATATCTGCTGGTCCTTTCAAATCACGCAAAGGAAGCTTTTTATAGCCCGTTTTGTCTATTTTATATACAATTCCATTTACTCCATTAACCCAATCGCTTAAGAATAAATTTCCATTTTCATCGCTAACTAGTCCGTCAAATACGCCTTTTAAGTCATTTGCTGGTTTTATTATCGTTTCATCAAGTTCGCCAAATATTGCCGCATTTTTGCCATTTGGGTCGTATCCTGCGATATAAAGTTTGTTATCTAAAAATACCATTCCATTTGGTCCGCCATCTTTGCCTACATTCATTTTAGCAAATGTCGAGTAGGATTTATCTTTTAAGTCTATTTTGTGAATTATGCCTGTTCCTGTATCGCTGATTAGGATATTTGTATCATTTAATTTAGTGATATGATTTAAAAATACAGCATCATCAATTTTGATAGAAAATAAAGCTTTTGCACTATTTACATCAAAAACCTTTAATTCATCTATATCAAGCACATAAAGTTTGCCATTTTCTATAAAAAGCCCTTTTGGAGCGTTGAGATTCTTGATGAAAGATTTATTTATCATCTTTCCATCATAGCTTAATTTTGATATAAAACCATCGCCATCTTTTGCCAATGGCTCTAGCTTTTTACCCACATTTGAAACGAAAACATTATCTTCATATACAAAAACACTCTCTGGGTGGCTGAATCCACTTATCTCTTGCACTATTTTTGCCTTAGCCTGCAAGTTTATAGCTACTAGAGCAAATAGCATAATTGTGATTAATGACTTTTTCATTATTTTCCTTTTTGTTAAATTAATATACGAAAATATTATATAAGAAATTTGATATTATTTGTATAATTTTTATGGATTATTATATAAGTTATTTGACTTTTTAAATTCATTTGGTGTTATATGGAATCTTTTTTTAAATCTCGCTATAAACCAAGCAGGTGAGCTAAATCCACATTCGGTGCAGATTTGATTGATATTTTTATTAGAATTTTTTATGAGATAAAGTGCAAGTTCAAATCTTTTATTATCCAGCCACTCTTTTGGGCTTATTTTAAACAATATTTTAAACTTTCTACTAAAGCTACTTATATCCATTTTGGTAGCATTTGCCATATCAAATACGGATTTAAAAGCAATATCATCTAAAAATAGAGCTTTAAAATTAATCGAATTTAATTTCACTAAGGTGTTTAGATACGCACTAAATCTGTCGTTTTTAGATGTTATCATATATAAAAATAGCTCTTCAAATTTTAGATTTATTATATTGTTATTATTTATATTATTTTTACTATATAAATCCAAAGAATGAAATATATTTTGTAGTGTTTCATCTCTGCTTATATAGTAGATAAAACTATCATTTTTATTATTTTTATAAGTATTGATTTTATATTTTTTAAGAAGTTTTATAAGCAACTCATCGCTAAAAAATAATATTAACGATTCATATCCATTTTTTGCTTTTATATCGCTAAGAGTGTAGCTTTTTGATGGTAGGAATATAGTATCTCCAGCTTTTATAATATGCTCTTCTTTGCTCGTATTAATTAGTTTTTTACCATTTTTTACAAAAATTATTGCATTTTTTTCGAATTTAGCCTGATATTTTAAATTTGTAATATTAGATTTGTATATTAAAAATAACAACTCATCATTGCCTATAAATGCATAATTATGTAATAAATCATTTGGAAGTATCATATCAAATTTCTTTTATTTTTTGCTATTATAATATAAATATTATAAATCCATATGCTAAAAGTTTTAGATATTATAGGCTTAAAATATCTAAAAATTAGCCAAAGATTCTGCTTTTAAGGCAACATAATAAAATCTTATCTTTTTAGTGCATTTACTGTTTGTAGCATAGAATCTGCTGTTTGTATGGTTTTAGAGTTTGCCTCATAAGCTCTTTGTCCAGTTATTAAATCTGTCATTTCTTCAACCAATTTTACATTACTCATTTCAATAAATCCCTGCCTTAGCATTCCAAAACCTTCATTTCCGGGGATTCCATTTATCGGTTCTCCAGAGGCATTTGTATTAATATATAGATTATCGCCAAGTGAATGTAATCCTGCGGGATTGATAAAAATAGTAGTTTCTATCTGTCCTAGTGTATTTAGCTCTGTTGAATTTGCTTGAACAACACTAATAGTCCCATCTGTGCCGATATTTATTTGCGTGGCGTCCTCTGGGATTGTGATATTTGGGATAAGTGTATATCCCTCGCTATTTACAATATTTCCCTCATTGTCAAGCTTAAAACTACCATTTCTGGTGTATGCAATAGTCCCATCTGGTAACTCAACTTGAAAAAATCCTCTACCCATTATCGCTACATCTAGATTATTTTCTGTTTCTTTTGGATTGCCTTGTGAGAAATGCTTCGCAATGGCTATAGGTCGCACACCAAGTCCTATTTCGATTCCAGTAGGTGCGATTGTAGTCTCACTCGTGGAAGTTCCCGCATATTGCATCGCTTGATAAAACAAATCTGCAAATTCTGCCCTTTGTTTTTTATAACCAATTGTATTGACATTTGCGATATTGTTTGAGGTTGTGTCAACCTGTGTTTGCATTCCTATCATTCCAGTAGCTGCAGTGTGAAGTGCCCTCATCATAACTTATCCTTTATGCTTGTTTGTATGCTAGTTTTGTTATTGCTTCGTTATTTAAGTCGTCTTGATGTGTTTTCATAACCTTAGAATACATATCAACAAGTCGATTCGTGCTAATTAAATTTGTCATTTCATTAACAGGATTAATATTGCTTTTCTCTATAAAACCGCTCATTAAAATATTTGCGTTATTAATATTTTGTCGCTCATTTAGTTTATCTTGTGGTAATTCATAGAGATTATTGCCTACTTTTTTAAGGTATTTTGGATTGATAAAATTCACCACTGCTATCATTCCTATTGGTTCAGGATTCCCAATATTTGCATTATCTAATTCCCTAATATAAATACTTCCATCTTTGCTTATTTCAATATTATTATTTGAAAGATTGATGTTAATAAAACCGCTTTCATCAATACCCTCGCTTGATAATACAGGGAATCCTTGTTTTGTAACTAAGATTCCATCATTGTTTAAGCTAAAAGCACCATCTCTAGTGTAGCGGATTCCATTTGGAGTTTGTATCGCAAAAAAGGCATTTTGATTACTCAATGCTAAATCAAGCGGATTTTCTGTTTTATTAAAACTACCTATACTCATATCTGTATATTCTTCTACAACTATTGGCACACGATTTAAAGTGCGATTTAAAAACTTTGATGCATCTCTTGTATGGTTTTCTAGAGGGAGTTCTCGTTTCGCCTCCTCATAAAGTCGCAAAAAATCCCCTACAACAATATCATCTCTTTTAAAGGCATTTGTGTTTGTATTTGCTAGATTATTGGAGATAACATCAAGTCGGTTAAATTGCGTTACCATTCCACCTGTGGCAGCGTAAAATCCATTTTGCATATAATTCCTTAAAATCAAAATTATATCTTTAAAGCAATATTTATTCCAAAATGTAGTTAATGTAGTGGATAAAAAGAGTTAGATATAACTAGAATCTTTTAGGATTCTAGCCTACTTAATACCTCATAATCATTTTGTATATCACAAGGAAGTATAATTCGTGATTTATGAGTATAGATATTCATATATCCATTTTTTGCAAAACCAACTAATGTAATACCTAGATTCTGTGCAGATTGGATGCCGAGTGCTGTTGTTGCGGCATTAGAAACAACTATGGGAATATCGTGCATAGCACATTTAATAACCATCTCCATTGATAGTCTTCCACTTACTATAAGTAGGGCAGTGGAAGTATCAACTTTAGCAAGTTTTGCTTTGCCAATTACCTTATCAAGTGCGTTATGTCGTCCTATATCTTCACTTGAAAATACCTGATTTCCACAAAAAAGCATTGCTTTATGAACGCAACCTGTAAGGTAAAAAAGCTCAGTATCTTTTTGAAATTTAAGTAAATACTGCTCTATCTCTTTTAGGTGAAATCGCACCTTTTGAGATAAAAACTTTTGTATGATTTTACCTTCAAAATTTGCACTTACTCCAACACAACAGCCCGAAGTTAAGGTTTTCTCGTGAAATAGATTGGCTATATTTTCATCATTTATTTTTGCATTAATAAACACACTTAAACCATCTTTTGAGACCTCAATATTATAAATATCTTCTATATTTTCAATAACACCCTCACTCATCAAAAACCCTACTGCATGGGCATCTTGGTCGTTTAAAATACACATTGTAGAGATAATTTTCGTTCCATTTAGATAGAGGCTTACTCGGTCTTCTTTTATTATCGTATCTTCATAAGATACAACTCGTAATTCCTTTGTATTTACCTTAACCATAGGAACTTTTATCATAAAATCATCATAATCTTGCAAGATTTTTCCTTATTAGTTTAATGCAACACTCTCATACTAGTTAGCTTACCAGAATCTGTTAATTCTTTATAATAAATGCTATGTAGAATTGAAAGCTCCTCTTCTCCCATTTTGCCATTTATTATCGCCTCGATTGCTCCCTCAATTGCAAAAAGTGCCATATAAATATGTGTGATTAACATCGCAATTATCACAAATCCAACGACATTGTGGATTATGGCAGTGAGCCTAAGCGTGTTTATATCAGTTAGTTGGAAAAACATAATTCCCCCGCTAATAACCATAACAGCTCCGCCAAGGATAGCTATCCAATACCACATTTTCTGCCCAGCATTGAATTTCCCCGCTGGAATCGGACGATTTTCCGTGCTTAAATAACCGCCCATAATCTTAAACCAATCTATGTCATATTTCCTAAACAAGGCGTCTTTAAACCACATACACGCCATAAGCACCCCAAATACCGCAAATATCGGCGTAGCAATGCCGTGCAAATCCCTTGCAAATCGCACGAACGCACCTCCGCCAAGATATGCTCCAAAAACCATAATAAGCCCAGTTAGGCAGATTAGCACAAAGGGGATTGCAGCTCCCCAATGCACGATGATATTAAACTTAGAGAAAACTTGCAATTTTTGATGATGATTAAATTTTCTCTGCCCCACCATTATAAAATGCCCCAAAAACGCCAATGGGACAAGGATAATAACTGCCAAAAACACATATTTAAAATATTTATTTTGTAATATGGTAAATAGCTCTCCAAGTCCGCTCATTCCACGAATCCCAGTGATTTTCTCTCCGCTTGTAAGGGGATTTATACTCCCTGTTTGAAAATCCATTGTATTTCCTAGCGAAACACCACTATTTAGGCTATCCAAACCCCAGCTTTTAATCGCCTCAATTTGATTTTTGCCATATATGTCTTTATTGTAATCTAAGTCAATCGCACCTTTAAATCCATCATTAGATGCTTGCGAGATAGTTATAATAAGACAAAATAATAATAATTTTATTAATCTCATTTTAACTCCTAATTTTTATAAGGTGCACTCCATATATATGAAGATGTATGCGAATTTTGACCTTTATTAATTACCCTTGTTCTAATAATATTGCTTACCTCATCGCTATTTCCAGCAACTAACGCCTTTGTCGAGCACATAGACGCACACATCGGCACTTTGCCCTCGGCTATGCGGTTTTGTCCATATAGCTTATACTCCTCCTCGCTAAAGGTCTCCTCTGGTCCTCCAGCACAAAAGGTGCATTTATCCATTGCCCCACGACTGCCAAATACATCGCTTTTTGGGAATTGTGGTGCGCCGAAAGGACACGCATACAAGCAGTATCCACAGCCAATGCATGTTTTTTTATCGTGTAAAACAATGCCATCGGCTCGAATGTAAAAGCAATCCACAGGGCAGACTTGTGCACAAGGGGCATCAGAACAATGCATACAAGCGATAGAAATTGACTTTTCCTTGCCTACTATGCCATCATTTACAGAGATAACTCGCCTTCGATTGACGCCCACTGGCAAGTGATGAGCCTCTTTACAAGCTACATCGCAACCGTGGCAGTCGATACATCGTAATTCATCGCAATAGAATTTGATTCTTGCGTGATTTGTGGCGTTAAAGCCACCAGTTGTCATATTACTCATTTCGCCCCCTTATGCTTTTTCTATTCTACACAAGCCGCATTTTGTCTCCGGACAAGCGGTGTTAAAATCAAATCCATAGCTTGTAATTAGCGTAGAAGCCTCGCCAATGGCATATGGCTCCGTGCCTTGCGGATATTTATCAAGCAGACTTTTTCCGCTATACACGCCAGAGAAGTTCTGTGGCAAGAATACGCTATTCTCATCGACCCTATATGAATGCCTAGCTTTTACTAGAATCTTCGTATATGAAGTCCCATGCACCCATACCATATCGCCGTCATTTACACCAAGGCTAAACGCCGTATCCGGGTGAATCTCCACATACATTTCGCCTTGCACTTCAGCTAGATATTTCGCGCTCCTTGTCTCAGTGCCTGTTCCCATATGTGCTACAAGTCGCCCTGTTAGCATATTTAGTGGGAATTCCTTTTTCCAGTCTTTTTCAGTTTGCCTAGAAATATACTTGATATTTGCCCTAAAGTGGTCTTTTTTATCCGGGAAAGTTGGATATTTGGCAATCAAGTCATCTCTAAAGCTATGCAACGGCTCTCTATGAAGTGGAATCTTATCATACCAATTCCACACCACCATTCTAGCCCTTCCATTTCCATACGGGCAGATTCCAGCAGCTAATGCCTTTTCAACCAAGATATTTGTGGAATCTGTCGCAAAAGTCGTGCCTTTGACCGCCTCTTTTTCCTTTTGTGTTAGCTTTATGCCAAGCACAGATTCTATATTTTCTGCCGTAATTGCTGGATGCCCTTTGATTTTAGAATTAGGCAATCCAACGGAGCTAAGCATACTAGAGCCATCAGGTGCACTTACACCCCAATTTACTCTAAAGCCCATTCCACCTTGCATTACCGGCACATCATCAGCATACATTATTGGAGTGCCCGGGTGTTTCTCACTCCAGCAAGGCCAAGGAAGTGCGTAATACTGCCCTTTCATAGGACCTTTGCCCTCTAGCGTTAGGCTATCAAACATATGCCAATTATCGCAATGCGATTTTAATCGCTTCGCGCTAAGCCCTTGTAAGCCAATGCTTCGAATGCTTTGAGCGAGTTCGGTTGTCGCATCATCAGGCCAAATAAACTCGCTTCGCCCATCTTTTTTAGCAATCTCATAGAGCGATTTTTGATATTTTTCTTTAAATCCAAGTCGCTCAGCTAAGTCGAATAAAATGTCGTGGTCTTCCCTACATTCAAACATAGGCTTAATGACTTGATACCGCCATTGATAGCCTCGATTTGTCGCAGCCACAGAGCCACTAGTCTCCATCTGCGAGGCAGCTGGGAGTAAGAAAAGATTATCTTTTCTATCGGTAATTACCGCTACATCATTCACATATGGGTCGATAAATACGAGGAGTTCAAGTTTATCTAACGCCTCTTTGGTTTTATCAAGCAAGGTTGTAGTTGAGATTCCATTACCGATTACTACCATTGCTTTTATCTGCGTTCCAGCGTTGTTTTCGTAGTTCTGCTCCTCTAAAACGCCAAATCGCCAAGTAGATAACGCATAGCCAGTTTTTTCCATCATAGCTTTGCTTTTAAATCTACTTTGCATCCACTCATAATCAACATACCAATGTTTGCAGAAGTGCCTCCACGGACCCTCGCCTAAGCCATAATAGCCCGGAAGTGAATCTGAGAGATTATTCATATCACTAGCACCTTGCACATTATCATGCCCACGCAAGATATTTACGCCACCGCCTTGTTTGCCAATATTGCCTAGAATCATCTGCAAGATTGGAGCCATTCGTGTATTATTCGTGCCTACGGTGTGCTGTGTAAGCCCTTGATTCCAAATTAAAGAAGCTGGCTTTGCCTTTGCCATTTCTTTTGCAATACGGATAATTGTATCAGCCGGGATTCCAGTAATATCGCTTGTAACTTCTGGCGTATATTTTTGTGCTTCTTTGAAAATCTCTTTATAGCCATATACACGCTCATCTAAATACTTTTTATCATATAAATTATTTGCCACAATTACATTTATCATTCCATAGATAAATGCCACATCTGTGCCACTTCGAATGCGAACAAATTCATTCGCTTTTGCTGCAGTTTTACTAAAATGTGGGTCAACACAAACAATTTTTGCCCCAGCTTCTTTGGCGCGTAAAATATGCACCATACTAACTGGGTGATTTACAGCTGGATTTGCCCCAATAACCAAAATAAACTTCGCAAATCTCATATCAGCAATATGATTTGTCATACCGCCATAACCAAATGTATTCGCCACACCGGCGACTGTTGGGCTATGTCAGATTCGAGCTTGGTGGTCTATATTATTTGTGCCGAAAAACGCCGCAAACTTCCTAATATAATAACTCTGCTCGTTGCTAACCTTGGCACTACCGATAAACATCACGCTATCAGGACCATATTTCTCACGCACTTCGGTAAGCTTTTTGGCGATTTTATCCATTGAGCTATCCCAAGTGGTTTTTTGCCACACGCCATTTACCTTTTCAATTGGGTATCTTAGGCGAGTAGTGCTTCGCACTCTATCTATCATATCCGCACCCTTGCAACAATGTCCGCCTTGCGAGATTGGGTGGTCTTGGGCGACTTCTTGGCGAACCCAGATTCCATCTACGACTTCAGCGATAATTCCACAGCCCACAGAGCAATGTGTGCAGATAGTTTTAATCTTTTTAGAATCTGGGAAATTCTCTTTCAATTCCTGATTACTAGCTTGTCGTAAAACTCGTGTCTCCTCACTCCCTAATACTTGCGAAACTCCAATAGCAGAGCCAAGCAAAGATAGCTTTAGAAATGCTCGTCTATTTTGTATGTTTTTATTTTCACTCATAACTTTCCCTTTGTTGTTATTGATTAAATTAATATGCTACTTTGTAATAAGCGTCCCAATATTTGCTTTTTTGATAAAGCACTTCTACCTTTTTCGACTTCCCTCGTGTAAGCCCCTCTTGTGTGGGCTTTCCACTAGAACACGCACTAAATGCCACGCCAGCTACGGCAGTTACCGCTCCAGCTTTGGCACTAGTTTTAAGAAACTCTCTACGCTTCATTCTCTCTCCTTATTTTGGTTTTAGGGTTAAACCCAATGGAATCTTTAGTAGTATAAAAACTCCATTCGATTTAAAAGTATTAATTTGATGTGCTATTTAAGAATGCATTTTCAAAATCTAAAAAACTATTTAATAACCTTGATATTTGAAAATATAAAGAATCGCTATGTTTATCTCCTATATCCTTTATTATTTTATCTTTCATAGGTTTTATGCAATCTTTGAATACTTCATTTTGCAATGCAGTCTCTCCATTTTGTAGCAAATATTTTGTAAATACAAATAAGAATCCAAAATGCTCCTCATTCTCCTTAAATTCTTTTTCATTTAATCTAACCTTACTTTTTCTAACTTTCTCCTTAGCTTTGATTAATCCGCTACCAGCAATCGTTTCATCAAGATAGTATGAAAGATATAGGATTATTTGAGGATTCTTTCTTTCCTTTTTTCTTTTATTTTTGCCTATATGAGTTTCTTTAATACCTGCATCAAAAGGAAGCATAAAAAATCTTGTATATTCAAAAAGTAGATTTTTAACCCCATTGGTTTTAATCTCATTTTCTAATACATTAAAATAATTCTCATCGCCCTCTATGATTGGCTCTGTCTTTAGAATCTCAATTTGTTTTAATAATAAATCTGCTCTATTTATCAATAAGTCATATAAAAACAATCCAGCGAAAAAATCATAATATAAGATTCTAGCCTTAGTTATATCTTGGGTTTGGGTGCTATTAGATGTTTTTCTCTTTAACATTTTATATTCCTAATTATACATTTGCTTTAAACATAACTTTTACTTTACAATCACTACAACACAATAAAGAGCGTTTCTTTGCTTCATCAAAGCTAAATATAGGTAGCATTATGGATTCTACCTTTTTGATGGATTTGGTGCTTGCAAAGATTTTCCCACATTCTACGCACCTAAAAGGCTCATCTTTTGCCTTTGTTTCATATCTAAAAAATGTATTATTAAGTTTCATTCCATCAAGTGGCATTTCTATAATATGTTCCGGACAAATATCTACACAAAGTCCACAAGCCGTGCAGATAGATGGATTAAGCAAAATGCTGAAATTATCTTTTGAGTTAATCAATGCTTTAGTATTGCAAGATTCCACACAGGACATACAAAGAGTGCATTTATCACTTTGTATATTTAGATTTGTATATTTGATTTTTGGGGTATTTTTTAATATTCCATAATCATTATCTTTTATCAAAAAACTAACGCGAGAAGCGAAAATCTCTCTACTAAACTCATTTTCCTCAGGATTATAATGATATGTTGGAAATGTTATATTTTTGGAGCATATATCTTTTATAACACTATCTTTTAAATCATCTAATATATAAACTGCTGTTTTAGAAAAAATCTTATTATATAAGTCATTAATAAAAGCTACTGCTTCGCATAGAATAGATTCTGCTTTACCATAAATAATGCATTGTTTTCCACTTGTTTGTAGTATGGATAGTAAATAAACCTCATTTAGCATATTAATATTTGGCAAAATAAAAGGCATAATTTTTGTATTTTTTATTGCATTTGCAATGTTTTTTGCATTCTTAGAATCCTCTAAATCTGTAAAATTAATAACAAGAGGAATCTTATCTTCATATAGATTTATCGCTTTAGAGATGCTAGTAAGTGTTGCATTTGCTTTTTGCATTGCACCACTCGGGCACACACTCACGCATTTCCCACAAAATATACAATCTATATTTGAAAATCTTAACTCTCTTAAATTATCATTTTTAGTAATAGCAAAAGTTGGGCAGATACTCTCACAGGCATAACAATATGAATATTCATTTTTATCTCTATGATAATATTGGCATCTATTTTTATCATAAAGAATAGTATTTTCATAAGTAAAATCACCTATAAACTCATTTAATACATTGATAATAGCATCTGCACTTTTGTAATCATTTGCAAAATGGATGCCAATTTGTGGAACTTTGGAATCTAATGCTTTAGAATCTAAAAATGGAGGTTTTGTGAAAAATACAATTTGCGATGTTTGTATAATCTCATTTTCAAATATTGCGATAAAATCGCCCAATGTGCCATTGAAAGAGTTAATATATGGTTTTGTTAAAATCTTAAATTTATCTTTTGCGTAATTGCAAAATTCCATAGATAATGGACTATCTCCAACAACTAGAATCTCATTTGCAACGCTAATATCTTGTTGATAATCAAGTCCTATATTTGATAATAAAATATCATAAACTTTTTTTAGAATCCCTCTTTGCTCTTTATTTAGCATTTGCAAAAAATCATCGAAAAAAGTTTCATATTGCATATCTAAGCCTTAGATTTCAAAAGATTATTTCAATCAAATTATAGTCTTAAGTCTATGATTACCAAAATGACATAAATTCTATTTTAAGAAAATGTTATATATTTTTTACTTTTTGTTACATAAATTTTTTATTGAATTATATAGCTGAATATTGCCTAATTCAAGCATTATATAATAAAAAATACAACAAAAAATAACTAACAAATTTTTTATAATACATATTGAAATATTAATTTTATATTATAATTACACAATGTTTAATATAAGGATTTATGATGAAAAAAGAAACAATAGCAATTCAATATGGATATACAAAAGATTCAAGTCAAAGTATGGCAGTGCCTATCTATCAAACAAGTGCATATGAATTTACAAGCTCCACACAAGCAGCAGAAAGATTCGCATTAAAAGACATAGGCAATATTTATACAAGACTTACAAATTCTACAAATGAAATCTTGGAAAATAGATTAGCAAAATTAGAAGGAGGCGTTAGCGGACTTGTAACTTCAAGCGGACAAGCGGCAATTTTCTATGCTATTACAAATTTGGCACAAAGTGGGGATAACATACTTTTTTCTAATAAAATTTATGGTGGTAGCGTAACTCTTATAAGCCATACTTTAAAACGATTTGGGATACAAGGTCGTAAATTTGAGCTAAATAATATACAACAAATGGAATCATTAATTGATGGTAAAACTAAAGCGATATTTTTTGAGAGTCTCTCCAATCCACAAATAGCGATTGCTGATATAGAAGAAATAGTCAAAATAGCACAAAAGCACGGAATAATAACTATATGCGATAATACCATTCCAACACCATTTCTTTGCAATCCCATATCTTTTGGTTGTGATATAGTAGTCCATAGCACTAGTAAATATATAGGTGGTCAGGGTTTATCAATAGGTGGAGTGGTCATCGAAAGAGAAGGATTAAATGAGTTTTTTAAAACAAATCAACGATATAGCCATTTTAATGAGCCAGATTCTAGCTATCACGGATTAATCTATTCATCTCTACCGCTTCCGTGCTTTAATCTACGAATTCGTCTTGCGCTACTTCGTGATATTGGAGCTTGTGCTTCACCTTTTAATAGTTGGACTATAATTCAAGGTTTAGAAACATTAAGCCTAAGGATAAAAGAGCATTCTAAAAATGCTTTGTTGATTGCAAAATTTTTAGAAAACCATAAAAATGTAACAAAAGTAAATTACCCCAGTTTAGAAAGTAATCAATACTATAATCTATCTAAAAAATATCTTCAAAATGGTCTCTCAAGCGGTCTTTTGAGTTTTGAGATAAAAGGTAGTTTTGATGATGCTAAAAAAGTTCAAGATAGCACAAAAATATTTAATGTAGTTGTAAATATCGGTGATACAAAATCCATAATCACGCATCCAGCAAGCACAACACATAGCCAACTAAGTAGTGATGAGCTAGAATCTAGCGATGTCAAGGAGAATCTAATTCGACTAAGTGTAGGCATTGAGAATGTAGATGATTTAATAGAAGATTTAGAAAATGCATTAAAATATTAGAATCTTAAATGTTTTCAAAAATACAAAATAATAGATGAAACATTGATATTATAAGATAGAATCCTACTTTTAAATCATAATTAGGAAATTATTTGGAATCTATTTTACAATCTTTAAGTCAATCTATAGGGATTTGGGGCTATATAGTGCTATTTTTCTATTCACTTGGTGGTGGATTTGTCGCTATTTTAGCAGCTGGAATCCTATCTAGTGGCGTTGTGGAATCTATAACTACACTTAATATTTATTTATGTATTTTTGTCGCTTCTATAGCAAATTTTATTGGCTCAAGTGGGCTTTTTTATCTCTCAAGATTCCAAAAAGCTGAGGTAATTAAATTTTTTAAAAATCATCGTAGAAAAATTGCATTAAGCCATATTTGGATTAAAAAATATGATTATTGGATTATTTTCATACAAAAATATCTATATGGTATAAAAACGATAATCCCAATAGTGATAGGATTTAGCAAATATAGTCTAAAAAAATTTCTAATATATAATTTTATAGCTTCATTTATATGGGGGAGTGTTGTCGGCGGGATTAGCTATATGATGGGCGATATTATAGAGAGAATCTACACTAAGTATTCAAATCCTTATATTTTTCCAGTTGTAGGAATTGGAATTTTAATCTTATTTTTCTTTTTAGCAAATATGATTACAAAAAAAGGTGAAAAAAATAAATCCTAGAATCTAGAT
Organism: Helicobacter sp. 16-1353; assembly: GCF_003288815.1. Taxonomy (GTDB): domain Bacteria; phylum Campylobacterota; class Campylobacteria; order Campylobacterales; family Helicobacteraceae; genus NHYM01. The sequence goes on from NZ_NHYM01000017.1 coordinate 19,492, forward strand.
ATTTAGATTCTAAAAGATTTGATAGATTCTAGTGCTAGAAATGTGGTTGGAACCCTAACTTCACCTATGTTAAAAAGATTAGAGCTATAATAAAACAAAGGAGTAAATAATGGAGTATTTATTTAAAAGGTAAAGCATTTACAGGTAACCACGATGATTATGGTTGGTATGGTGAGTTAAGCAGATTATGCCTTAGCATACCTAATAAATATAGATATAAAGATACAGAATAAGCTAAGGAACTTAAATATAAAGGAGGTATAAACTATGCTAAGCCATTTTACATAATTAACAAAAGCCCACAGAGACTTATAGTTAGGGAGTATCAATTTACTAGTAAAGAAGCTATTGAGATACTAGAGAGTATTAATAAGAGCTTTGATGATATAGTTACTTTAGAAGTAGTAATTAGTGATGATGTAGTAAAGTTATCATTCCTAATGGCTGATGGGGATACTTTTGATTTTGTGGTAAAGACTGATATAAGTATAAGTAATTTATCTTTAGATAAAATATATGTATCATCTAATTAATCTATTATTGTAGTAAGAGAAACAAAGATTAATTAATACGAAACACCTTTATTGTCTATACAGCTTTTTTTACAGGCTTCGCTACTACTCGTGTTTTTACCATAATTTTTATTACAATTCTGCATACAACCTTTCGTTTTCACTGCCTCACACATAGCTCTGCTTTTATCACAATTATTTAGGCATTCCGCTCTGCTTTTATTGCTTTGTGTGCATTTATTCATACAATTGGTATATACTTCTCCACAATCACTTGATGTAAATCCAAATTTATCTCTATTGTTACAACCGCTAATTAATAGCATAATTACAACTAAAAATATAAGATTTTTCATATACCACCTAAATACTATTGATATGTGATTATACTAAAAATAAAGTTAATTGATTTATTTGGCGACCCCTAGAAGATTTGAACTCCTGTTTCTACTGCGAAAAAGTAGTATCCTTGACCGCTAGATGAAGGGGTCAAGATAGATTAAGTGGCGGAACGGACGAGGCTCGAACTCGCGACCCCCTGCGTGACAGGCAGGTATTCTAACCAACTGAACTACCGCTCCAAATGGTGGTCGCTACAAGACTCGAACTTGTGACATCTACCTTGTAAGGGTAGCGCTCTACCAACTGAGCTAAGCGACCAAAACTAAAAAATTAAATGGTGACCTCTAGGGGATTTGAACCCCTGTAACCACCGTGAAAGGGTGGTATCCTAACCGCTAGATGAAGAGGCCAGAGCTGATTGTTAAATAGTAAATTATGAATGGTGACCCGTGTTGGATTCGAACCAACGGCCCATTCCTTAAAAGGGAATTGCTCTACCAGCTGAGCTAACGGGTCTAAATCTAATAATCAAATCTTGGCTTTTTGGTTTTGAAGCAAAATTATAATGGCTTTAATTTGTTTTGTCAATATTTCTTTAGCTAATAAAGGCAATTAATAATCTTAAGGCGTGTAATGATGATTTGACTTGTATTTCCTCCCTATTTCCATCAAAAATAGTTTTTATAATCCTAGTTTCTCCATTGTTTTTCTTTAATCCTATATAAACACTTCCAATAGGATTGATTTTATCGCCCCCACTTGGTCCTGCTATGCCACTTGTGGCAATTGCATAAGTTGAATTGGTTAAGGACATAATGCCATTTAGCATTTCATTAACTACTTCATTGCTATATGGCGTATATTTATCTATAGATTCTTCTTTTACATTTAGAATCTTTATTTTTGCATCGTTGTGATAGCTTATAACACTTCCTATAAATACATTTGAAGCACCAATTATTTTTGTAAATTGATAGCTCAAGAATCCGCCCGTGCAAGATTCCGCTATGGATAATGTTTGTTTTCTCTGGATTAGAGTTTCAATAATTATTTTTGATAAATCTTTATCCTGTTTCTTACTATTTAGATTTATTTTTTTCATTAGATACCTTATTTTTGTTATTTTAATAATATAAAGATTATAATTACAAAAATATAAATTTTGGAGGAAAAATGGCAAAGCAAATTGTAATAAGACCTGAAGACAGCAAAGATATTAGTGAGGTTTATAAGGAAAGAAATGGGAGAATGATATTCAAGCGTAAATTTTATGAAGATGAATTATATAAACTTGAAATTGAGCTTTTAAAGTTACAAAAATGGGTTACTGAAACAAATAAAAGAGTGTTGATAATAATGGAAGGACGAGATGGTGCAGGGAAAGGTGGCACTATCAAAGCTCTTACTAATAGATTAAATCCACGCAGTTTTAGGACTGTTGCATTACCAAAACCAACCGAAGTTGAGAAGAGCGATTGGTATTTTATACGATATATTATTAAACTTCCTAGACCGGGCGAAATAGTGCTATTTGATAGAAGTTGGTATAATAGGGCTGGTGTGGAGAGAGTTATGGGATTTTGCACACAAGATGAGTATAGAGAGTTTATTTATCAAGTATTAAATCTTGAGCAGATGCTAATACAAAGTGGATTGTATATATTCAAATATTTTCTTAATGTATCACAAGATGAGCAAAAACGACGAATTGAGCGAAGGAAAACAGACCCACTTAGAATGTGGAAGTTAAGTCCAATTGATAGCAAATCGCTTAGCCTTTGGGACGAATACACGGAAGCATTTCAAAAAATGTTTTCTAGGACGCATAATACAGAATCCCCGTGGATTTTGGTGGATTCTACAGATAAAAAACGAGCTAGAATAAATATAGCTAGGGATTTATTATCAAGGATTGACTATGAGGGAAAAGAGCAGAGTAAGGTTTGTTTGCTTGCTGACCCTAGTATTTTAGCCCAATATTCACAAGCTACTTTTTTTGTCAAACCAAAAAGTATAAAAAAGAAGCATAATAAAAATTCTAAAAAGAAATAAATTATTATCAAGGATTCTATTTGTTGTTTTATCAGCCCAGAATCTAGAATTATTTTAATTTAAAGGTTTTTTATGCTTTGTGTTTTTGACTGCGAGAGTGTGCCTGATGTGGGGCTTTTGCGTGAGGTGTATGGATATAGCGGAAGTAGTTTAGAGGTGTGTGAGAGGGCATTTTTAGAGCAGAAAGAGCAGAGTGGAAGCGAGTTTCTGCCACTGCCATTTCATCAAATTATTTCCATTGCAGCGGTTATTTGCGATGATTACGGACGATTTATCAAGGTTGGGAATTATGCTAAGGGGAAAGATTCTAAAGATTCTGGGGATTCTAAAAATTCCGCAGATTTGGCGGAATCTAGTGCGGATTCTAAAGATTCTATTAAATACGCAGAATCTAAAGCTAAATCTAGCCTAGATTCCACAGATTCCAAGCCACAAGATTCTAATTTGCAAGATTCTCAAGATTCCACAGATTCTATTGAATCGCAGATTTTAGCTGAGTTTCTAAACCACCTAAATAAAAATAATCCAAAATTAGTTAGCTTTAATGGGCGAGGCTTTGACTTGCCACTTATAAATTTGCGCTCTATGAGGTATAATCTCTCGGCATTTGCGTATTTTGAGAGCGACAATCCAAGCTTAAATAAAAATAAATGGGATAATTATAGGGCGAGATATAGCGAGAATTTTCATATTGATTTGCTAGATACACTTGGCTCATTTGGGGCAGTGCGTGGAATGCGACTTGATAGCGTGTGTAAAATGCTAAAAATCCCGGGGAAATTTGATGTAAGTGGCGATGATGTTTTTGCCCTGTATTACGGCGAAAATCGTAGTTTAGAGAAAATCGATGAGTATTGTCAAAGCGATGTGCTAAATACATACTGGCTTTTTTTGAAATATCAGCTTTTGAGCGGGAAGCTCATTTTGGGCGATTATGCCGACCTTTTGCAGATTTTCTTAGATAAAATGCCAAGCGACAAAAGCTATAGTGAGGTGTTTAAAAATTCCTTAAATGCGGAACTAGGGCGACTTTAGAAATTATTCCCCCCTTATTTACTAGCCCATCTATGAATTTTTCTCTTTCCAAATTGTCATCTAAATAGCCTATTAGTCTTGCCGTTTTTGCTTGTGGGGTTTCCTCTTGCAGATTCTCGTTATTTTGCAGATTCGCTGTATTTTCTCGCAGATTCCATTGCGGTCGCTTTAAGTCCCCGATATTATCCACAATTTTAATTGCATATTTCTTATTTATGCGAATAATCATAGCAGATTCTAGCCTAGCACTTTGGAGGCTTATTATATCCCCCTTAAGCGGCATAAAAAGGTTTAGAAACTCCATTGCACATTTATGTAAGTCCCCACTCTCGCGTTGCTGTGCCCACTTCATAAGCCACACGCAAAAGATATTTTGTTTTAACCTCATATCATCTAGGGAATCTGTCGTATGAATCCTTTTGGAATCGCTCTGGGGTGCAATCTCGCCATTGCAATTCATATAATTAACAACAACATCAAATATATTGTGCCTACGCGGAAGTGGCTCTGTCGATGCAATAGTCGTAACGCTTGTTGTGCCGGAATCTTCTTTGGATATGATTTTTATACTAGAAATTTTTATATCTTTTATATTCATCTTTTGCCTTTAAATTTTGATTTTTGTGAAATGCTGTTAAGTGTGTGAAATGCCGAAATGTGCCGAATCTTGCGTAAAATATATATGTGAAAAGTAGTATTTGCGGAATCTTAGAATCTAGGGCGGAATCTAATGCAGAATTTCTAAGCACTCCGGAATCTAATGCAAAATCTAATGCAGATTCCAGCAAGGTGGAATCTCTTACAGAATCCATGGCAGATTCTAAAACAGAATCTAAATTTGGGCTTTTAACATTTGCAATTTTTAGCCACCCAAAACTACGAATCTAAAGCCACCCTCGCCCATTTTCAAGCCAAATCCACAAGCCCATTTTATTATTTTGCTTTTGTAATTCCGCTACTAAATCATCTAAAAATCTCTCGTATTTTTTCCAGTTTTCTACCACTTTATCCATATCTATCATACTATCATCATCGCCCAGCCAGTATTTAGACTTCACTTCGCCAATACCATTAGTTTTAGTTTTATCTTCTATTCTGCTACGAGCCGGTTTAATATCACTTAGATTTTCACTATTTTTAATGATTTCTATCCACTTTATTACGGATTTCATTTCTATTTTGATGCTTATCGCCACCTAAATGCACAATCCTTATCTGCACTCTTTTTGCAAATTTGCCATTTGATTCTTCACTTTGGATTTGTAGGTAAATTTCTACCCTATCGTTAAGCCATTTTCTGTGGAAAAAGAAATGCAAAGGTTCACCGCCACCATCTCTATTACTTCTTTTTGCAGGACGCCAATCCGAATGAGGAAACCTCGCTTTAAGCTCACTATAAAAATCCTCAATACTTTCTTTCCCCCACTGCCCTATACTTAAAGTCTCATATGATTTTCCAGCATTTATCTCGCTAACTGAGCCAATCTCAGCTTTTATCTTTGGGAATTTCTTTTCAAGCCTATCCCTCGCATTACTTTTTGCAGTATTTTCATCTGGTGCGTCGATTGCTATATTACTAACTATTTTGTATTCTACTTTCCATTGCGTCATGGAAACTCCTTTAAATTAAATTTGCGATTAAAACCACAAAAAATGTAATTAAAATCACAATGCAATTTAACAAAAAAAAACAATGTCAAGGGGCGAAAAAGCCCTAAAATACTGGAATCTATAGGCATTTTATGTGGCATTTTGGGGAAGAATTTTAAAAAGAAAAACTAGGCAATAAAGCGAAGAATCTAAGTAGCTTTATTTTAGAGAAATTATACTTACTAAATATGTGGCAAATTTAGTGATATTTCGATATCTTTTGTATTAGCTCTTTTAATAGAATTAAGTGGTTTATAATATCGCTTGATTTTATGTCAATTTTAGCACCTCTTTCGTATTGATGGACTATGTTATTTCTTTCTTCAAAGAAATCTTTGTATTTTTCTTGGTCTAAATTTTCATCTTTTAAAATGTATTTGATAATTGCCTTGATTTTTAAACCTATAGCTTGACCATTTTCATCATTATTTAAATTAAATTCACCAAATTCTTCTTTAATTTTAAACTTTTTATTTCTATCAATTGGGATTGTGTAATATGACACAATACTCTCAAAACAATTATAAATAGGCAAAATAATAGCAATTTTGAATTTATCTTTTGCGTTGCTATCTAATATGTTAAATAGATTGTCAATCGGGCTAATGTCCAAGCTTTGTGGAATTTTAAAGGCATTAATTTCGTTTGTGAGATTATGAATATCTTTTAGATATTTATTTTCCAAACCCTGTTTTATTAAGTCTATAAAATTTTCTATATTGCTTTTTGTGTCGCTATCGCCAATGCTATCTTTTTTGATATATCCTAAAATTCCCTTTTCTTGTAATCTTTTTAGATTTTCACTCTTGCTGGTGGCACTAAAAATAATAATTTGAATTCCGGGATTTATAGCTTTTATTCTATCAATAATTTCAATAGAACTTATATTGTCAAATTCGACATGTTGGTCGTTTTTACTTAATCGAAAATCTAATACCACAATATCTGGAATATCAGATTCTATAAAATTAATGGCTTTTTCTGCTATTTTCTCATCATTATTATCGATATTTAACGCATTAAATTTAATTGTAGGTTTGGAAAATAATTTCTCCAAAATTACTCCCCAGCCCTTAAGGCACTCATCATCTATATAAGCTATTTTGCCACTAAAGTTATTCAATTCACTTGCAAAGTCAATAGAATAAGGATTCTGCACATCTTTAGCGTTATATAAAGCTTTCTGATATTTAAAATACAATATATTTTTAATCTTTTCCTCATTTTTTATTAACGCTTCATCTTGGGCTTTGATGAATGTATTCCAGCGGTATATGCTCCATTCGTTTGTTATATCGTGGTTACTTTCATAATCTTGGGGTTTTTCAATATGAATGAAACCCAATAAATCCTCTTTTATGCTATTTATCTTTTTTAATTTTTTAAAATTATTTATATAAAATTTCTTAGTTTCTTGCCTGCAAAGACCCAAAAAAATGCCATTTGAATATAGGATTCCCGCATAATTCAAACTTAATCTGCTTAATAAATATCCATCTAAATCGCTTAGTATGACAATTGGCACAAATCGTATAGAATCTAATTCCTCGCTTAATCTAATATGGTGAGCTAATATCAAGCCATAAAATTCCATAGCATTTTGGGATAAAATATCTCTTATAAAAATAATATCTGGCTTTATGTCTTTAATTTTTGGAATGATTTTATTGGAGATATAATTATCTAAAATCTCATTTATAGGCAAATCAAACTTGATTTTTTCACTAAAATCATTGCTAAAACTTACATTGTCATAATGAATAATTAGGCTCTTAGTCATCAAAAATCTCCATTCTTTTGATGCGACCCAATATATGCATTTGTAAGAATTGGACATAATTCCTTAAATCTTTTAAGGATAAAAATCCATTTTTTAGGTTATCCGGTTTCGGTAACTCCGGTAGTTTTCTATAATCTTTTAATTTATCTAAACCTTTTATTGCATCTAAATTTACTTTTTGCACGAAATCTTCAAACAATATTTCTTTTTCACTTGCACTATTTATAAAATTATTTATCTTAGATAGGCTATTTAGCAATATATTAAGCTTATATTTTTTGCCATATGCCAATATTAAGACATTAGAATCTGTGGCATAGTTTTCTATAAAAAAAATTAAATTGTTGCTATAGAGTGTTTTGCTATTTAGCGATAATGATTCATAATAATTATTACTATAATTTGTTGAGGTATTTCCACCGGAAAAAATAACCAGCCTTTTATTTGATTTTTTGACATAATCTTGCAAATTCAATAATAAATTAACAATATCGCTTCTGTGGACTATAAGAATATCATAGGATTCTAATATGGAGATATTTTCTTTGATTTTATCTGTAAAATCTTTGACATTTTCTCCGCAAATATTTTTAAGATTTTTATATTTGTTTATATCTATTTTATATTTTTCCATAAAAGATTCTTGTCTTTTAACATCGCTATCCATTAATAATATCATTTATAAAACCTTAAAATATGTGTAAAGCCCTCTGGGGCATCTGGCAACTTATCAATATCTTTTTCGTTGTCGCTTTTTAGATAATTTATCCTAAAATTCCCATCTGAACATTTCGCCTCAATACTCCAATCGCACAAACTAAATAATCTTTTTTTTATGTCTTCGAAATCGCCATCTTTAATTTCTTTTAGCATTTCCTTAGATCCCTTATTACATTTAGATTCTAGCTGAGAAAATATAAATTTATGATACTCGTCAGTAGTTTCCATACTAACCCTAATATTTATATATTTTTTTCTTTCTATGAATTGATTAAAAATCTTATTTATTGCTTCACTAACTAAATGTGTGTCGCTGTAAAAACTCACCCCTTGTATTTTCTCATCAATTTTTACATTAAAACCACTACCCAATTTTTTGCGATTATCTTGGATTAGTTTAAAAAATTGTTGATTTTCGTCTCTAAATTCAATTTCATATTTAAAGATTTTCATACAGATATCACCAAAAGTCGTTATAGAGCCATTTTTATGCTCGATTATATATCTATCGGGTAATTTATACTCAAATGGATTGTTTTTATCATTTGCTTTGCAATATTCGCTTATTTCGCTTGAACTCCAGCCAATTTTTACATTGGATTCTCCCCAACCCTTATAATTATCGGCGTTGGTTAATTCCTCGGTGCTTTTAAATAAAAATCCAAGCAGTTTATTGTAAAGTCTATAAGAATATGCGTTTAAATCTTTTTGGATTTCATTCCATTCTTTATTTAAAGAGGTCATAAAATTATCATATCCATTATATGAAGGATAATTACTCTCATTATGAACCGTAGCCTTAAAAGGACTATCGCTTTGTGAGAATTTGCGTAATATATCTACCAAGGCTTTTGGATTGTGTTTGGCGTTTGGATTCTGCTTTGGATTCCGTTTTGTTTTTTGAGCAGATTCTTTATTGGGCTCTTTTATTAGAACATCGTTTTTAGCCAACTTTTCAAATTTTTCTTTAAGCTTTAAATAAGTGCTATCGCTTTCTCCTTTTATCATTTTTAGATAATTTAACTTCCCGGAAATTACCATATTTAAACTTTTTGCGTGATTTGTATAATAAAATTCGTTGGCTTCCTTTTCGCCATATTTTTCTAGCATATATATTAAAGCCCTTAGGTTTTTTATATATTTTTTCGATACATTGATTTTTTCATTGACAATTATACCTGTTACTTCTTGTCTATATCCCTTACCTTGAAGGCGAATTTTATTTTCATTTATACTAAAACCCTCATTATTTATAATTCTATAAATTTTTTGCAAAAATTCGCTATCTTTTTTATATAAATTTATATTTGAGGAAAATGTAATATCATCAGCATATCTGGTGTATATCGCATTATGCTTTTTTGCTAGTTCCAATAAAGATTTATCTAGCCTATAGCAAATAAAATTAGAAATTATGGGCGAGGTTGGAGCCCCTTGTGGCAAGAAACTTTTTTCCTTACTTTCGCGTGGATATTGATAGCATAATAGCCCAGCTAGTAGATTCGCCATATCTTTTGGGAGATTAAATGGCGAGATTTGGAGCATTTTCCAAATCCTTGCTTGGTGGATACTTTGGAAAAAATCCTTTAAATCCATATTAAAGACATAGTTTTTTGAAATGTGCTTTTTGGCATTGGTTGCCACAGATTTATTTGGCAAAAATCCATGTGCAACTTGATTGTTTTTATAGATTGCTTGAAATGCGTAATTTAGCGACTTTAAAATAGTTTTTAGATATTTTGTTGGAGCGTATATGGTTCTAAACTCTCCATTATTTTTGGGAATCTCAAACTTTTTATATTTCTTTTTGGCGTAAAATGCGAGGAAATTTATTGTGCTGGTTTCTATGTGTAAGTTATTTTCTATGTTATGTTCATCATTATAATAATAAATAATATCAATCAAATCATTTATATTTTTAATACCATTAATGCTTTTAATGTTCACTTATTATCTCTTAAATATTCGTAGAGTATTCTTGTATACGCTATATCAGTATAATTAGTCATCGCTATAAGCAAAATAAGTTTATATAACAGCAAAGCAAAGCTGCAATAGAAACATTTAAGAATATTTCAGTCCCAATACATCTCATTGACCTACTATGGTTTTAGTTTCCATGTAGGACTTATGCCGATTACAGCATAGAAATTCAATATCTACGAATATTTAAAACTCCTTATTTGTGGAATAAGCTAAATGATTTTGATATAGAATTATAGCAAAACTTTATTAAGTAGCTATATCAAATAAAGCACTAAATTATAATAAACCAAGCAAATTTTGGCTAAAATTTGCATTAATATTTGGCAAATTTGAACTCTATGAGAAATTCGAGGAGAAATTCAAGGCGTGCGGACAATAGCCATTTTGAACTATAATATTGGGAATCTTGCGAGTGTGAAAAATGCCTTCAAATCGATTGGAGCGGAGGCTGAGATAGTAAGCGAAGCTGGGGAAATACGACGTTTTGATAAGCTTATTTTGCCCGGTGTCGGTGCCTTTGAAAATGCGATGCGGCACTTGGAGGAAACTGGGGCGAAAGAAGCCGTTTTGGACTTTGTTGCAAATGGGAAAGATATGCTTGGAATCTGCCTTGGAATGCAACTTTTATTCGACAAAAGCTATGAGTTTGGGACGCATTTGGGGCTTGGGCTAATTGCTGGGGAGGTGGTGAAATTTGGAGATTCCACAAAACTAGATTCTGCAGATTTTATAGATTCTGCGAATCCGGATTCTGCCATTAATCTAACGAATCTAGATTCCGCCACGAGTGCAACAACCTCGCAGAATCCGCATAATTTCACACGCAAGATTCCGCATATGGGCTGGAATGCCATTGATATATGCCGAGATTCTCCGCTTTTAAGGGGGATTCCCAATGGGGCGTATCTATACTTCGTGCATAGCTACTATGTGAGGGCGGAAAATCCAGCTGATACGATTGCGAGCTGCGATTATGGGGATAGATTTAGTGCGATTGTGGGGCGTGAGAATGTCTATGGCATTCAGCCGCACCCGGAGAAAAGCTCAAGCGTGGGCTTAAAGATACTTAAAAATTTTGTAGATTTGTAGGGCTTATCTTTTTAGCAAATAAGCTTATCTTTTTGGCTCTTTTTGGGGCTGTAAGCTCGTGCTTCACTGCGATAGACTCCAAGTCTTATCTAGTTTGCACTTCGCTTACAACCCCAAAAATAGCCTAAAAATATTGCGCTTTTTTTCAAATTTACATAAAAAATTTAAAAGGAACAAAATGACAATAATACCAGCAATCGACCTAAAAGACGGCAAGGCAGTTCGCCTATACAAGGGCGAAATGGAGAGCGCGAAAATCTACGGAGAGCCAGTGGAGTTCGCTAAGATGTTTGGGGGCTTTGGGGCGGAGTGGCTTCATATCGTGGATTTGAATGGGGCGTTTGCGGGGGTGCCGAAAAACTTGGAGGCGATAGAGGCAATCCGCCGCTCTTGCAACCTTAAAATCGAGCTTGGCGGAGGCATACGCGATGAGGCGACCATCAAAAAATATGTAGATTTGGGGCTTACACGACTGATTTTAGGCTCGATTGCGTTGGAAAATCCGCAGTTTGCAAAGGAAATGGCGGAGATTTACCCGATTGCAATTGGGATTGATGCCAAAAATGGAATGGTAGCCACGCAAGGCTGGGCGAAAGGTGGCAAAACTAGTGCAATTGAATTGGCAAAAGAATTTAGGGGCAGTAAAATAAAGGCGATAATATGCACGGACATCGCCAAAGACGGCACACTAGAGGGGATAAATGTGGATTTTAGCGAGGCAATCGCCAAAGCCAGTGGAATCCAAACTATCGCAAGTGGCGGATTCGCCTCGAGTGCGGACTTGGAGGCGTTAAGAAAAAGCCAAAAGATTAGCGGGGTAATCGTAGGAAAGGCATTCTACGAGGGGAAAATCGATTTGGGGGAGATTTTTAGAACTTTTGGCAAATAAGATTCTAATTAAAGGTTAGGGGATTTTGGCAAATAAAGTTGCTAATCAAAATTAAGGGGAATCCTTAAAAATCTCCCTTAAGGCTGGAATCTTGTTTTTGCCAATAAATCTACTCCTCAAAATCCTCAAAAACATCGTCAATGTTGCTAATATCGCTAACACTTGAAATATCCCAAGAATCTTCTAGCAATTCCCTAAAGCTGAAATTACTTGCATTGGCAAACATACTTTTCATATATTTTACCCCAGAAGTGTCCCAGTTAACTAAAGGTTGATTAAAAGATGTTGCGGAGTTAAACATATGACTCATATCCTTAACGCTCGAAGTGTCCCATTTATCCAAAGGTTGGTCAAAAAGTCGTGCCATTTGAAACATTGCTTTCATATTTTCTAC
>NZ_NHYM01000018.1 GCF_003288815.1 Helicobacter sp. 16-1353
ATGACGATTTAAAGAAAATTGGCAGATATATTTGGCAGTTAGGAAAAGATTATTTTAAGAAACATAAAGCCAAAGTGTAATTTCGTCCCGTTAGCTAATGTTTAGATTCTTTTTTAAAGTAAATATATTTTTTAGATTACTCGCCCAAAAGCCCGTAAAAAATGTGATTTCAAGCGAGATTTTGCGGAATCTAAGTGGTTTTTATTTCATCTGTCGCCAATTCGCCGGTGCTGGTTTATAGGCATCTGTTCGCAAATAGTGCTACGAAAATCCAGTCCCTACTTCGCATTTTGTTAATTTGCAATTCTTGCAAAATCTATAAAAACAAGATTTACTTCGTCTTTCGTTTTCGTTGGTTTGGGTCTAGGGCTTTTTTGCGAATCCTAATATTTATGGGCGTTACCTCCAAAATCTCATCATCTTCAATCCACTCCAACGCCCGCTCCAAATTTAGCTCAAGCGGTGGCACGAGCTTTATGGCGTCATCACTCCCACTTGCACGCATATTTGTCAAGTGCTTTGATTTGATTGGATTTACATCTAGGTCGTTATCACGGCTGTGTTCGCCGATAACCATTCCAATATAGACCTTCGTCTGCGGTGCGATAAATAGAGTGCCTCGCTCTTGCAAGTTAAATAGCGAAAAGCCCGTAGCCTCGCCATTTTCCATACTTATCAACGCCCCATTACTCCTATGAATCACGCTTCCGCTAAACTCCCTAAAGTCCAAAAAGCTATGATTCATAATGCCCTCGCCCTTTGTATCGGTCAAAAACTCGCTTCGATAGCCAATAAGCCCCCTCGCTGGAATCTCAAACTCCAATCGCGTATATCCATCACTCATAGGATTCATCGCCTTCATCTCGGCTTTTCGTTTGCCTAGCTTCTCAATCACCACTCCGCTAAAATCTTGTGGCGTGTCGATTACTAAATGCTCGAATGGCTCTAGCCTCTTGCCATTTTCTTCTTTTACAATAACCTCCGGGCGAGAAATGCTAAACTCAAATCCCTCTCGCCTAAGATTCTCCGCCAAAATCGTTATTTGCAACTCACCACGACCTGACACCTTGAACTTGCCCTCGCCCACTTCTTCCATACGCATAGCGATATTTGTCTGCATTTCTTTTAAAAGTCTATCTTTGATTTTATTTGCAGTTACATGTTTGCCCTCTAGCCCAGCTAAAGGCGAGTTATTCACCGCGAAATACACACTCATTGTGGGCTCTTCTAAATGCATTGGGTCAAGTGGCATAGGATTATTCAAATCCACCACGCTATCGCCCACATCAATTGCGCTAAATCCCGCAATCGCCACGATGTCCCCAGCTCTCGCACTCTCTATCTCTGTCCGTGCCAAGCCCATAAAGCCGATAAGTTTCGTAATCCGCCCAGTTTCTTTCTCGCCATTACTCTTGGCAAGTAGCACATTCTGCCCCTTGTTTATCACGCCATTAAAGATTCTAGCAATGCCGATTTTCCCCACATAGTTATCATAATCCAGCGTGAAAACCTGCACTTGGAGGGGAGACTCATCACTGCCACTTGGGCTTGGGACATTTTCCAAAATCGCCTCAAAAAGTGGCTCTAAATCCTTTTTCTCATCATCTAGATTTTTAATCGCATAGCCGTCCCTAGCAGCAGCATAAACCACTGGGAAATCTAGCTGATAATCACTCGCGCCCATCGATACAAAAAGGTCAAACACCTCATCTACCGCCTTATCCGGCGAGGCTGCGGGCTTGTCGATTTTATTTACTACTACGATTGGGCGGATTCCAAAGCCAAGTGCCTTTTTTACGACAAATTTTGTCTGTGGCATAACGCCCTCTTGTGCGTCTACTAGGAGTAAAACGCCATCTACCATTTTTAGCACTCGCTCCACCTCGCCGCCGAAATCAGCGTGGCCGGGCGTGTCGATGATGTTGATTTTTGTGTTTTTGTAGTTGATTGCGGTGTTTTTGGAGAGTATGGTTATGCCTCGCTCCCGTTCTAGGTCGTTGCTATCCATTACTCGTTCATCAATTACTTCGTGTTCGCTGAAAGTGCCTGACTGGCGGAGTAAGCCATCTACTAAGGTCGTTTTTCCGTGGTCTACATGTGCGATAACTGCGATATTTCGTATATTTTGCATAATTCTCTTTTATTAAAAATTTATAATTGGAATTATAGTAAAAATATTAAAAAACAAACGCTTTTAGTTAAGTTTAATCTTTAAAATCCTAAAAAAATTTGGAATAAAATTTGCTTTATAATCTTATATTCTTAAATATTTTAGAGGCTTTTAATGACTATAAACAGCACAAATAATACAAATGATGTAGAGATTTTGCCAAGTAAAAAAATAAAAAAACCAAAAGGTGATTTCTCTACATTTTTTAAAAACTTAGGTAAAACAGACAAACCTAAAAAAGATTCTGCCACAAATATAGTCAATAAAAATATGGAGAAAAATCCTGATAATAAATTAATCTCTAATCTATTAGATAATAAAGTTATAAATAATAAACCTAATCCATCTATTAATAAAGCCACACAAATACCAAACAAGCAAAATGCGAAGTTCCAAAATATAGCATTTGAGGAGCAAAATAAACTACCAAATAATAATCAAATCAAAGATATTCCGCAAAATAAAACAAAAGCGGATATTTTAAATAATTTATTGCAAAACAAAACAATAGTTGAGGATAAAAATAACAAACCAATAAACTATACAAAAGATAGTATTAAAAAAGTGGCTTTTGAGAATACTCCATCAAATATAAATCCCGCCAATCAAAATGATATAAAAAATGATATAAAAAATAATGTGGCAGAAAATCTATCCAAGCAAGATTCTAGTAAAAATTCTACTATTTTAGATTCTACTTTAAGCAAAAATACCGCACAAAAGGCAATAATCCCAAACCAAGATTTGCTTAAAACAACAGATTCTACATTAAATCCAAACGATAATAGCAATGATGAGAAAATCAATGATAAAAACGAGGATTCTACAAATAAAGAAATTTTATCTAAGCAAGATTCCCCTATATTGCCACAAAATACTAGTCAATTTTCTATGCTGAATGATGATGAGATAAAGCTACCGATAAAAGATATTTTGAAATATGGAGCATTCAAATCATTCGATGCTTTGTCGTTATTAAAGCCGAGCGATGGTAAAAAATTAAGCGATTTGATAAAAAAAGCTGATGAATTAGCCCTAAATCTAACAAAAATAAAAATGCAAAATGATAAAGCCAAAGTCCCATTAAACGATAAAATCACAGAAAATCTAGACCTAAAAAATAGTAATTTAAAAAATCAAATAAATGATATAAAAAATAATGAAGTAAAAGAAAATACAAGTAAAGATTTAGGCGAGATAAAACCACAGAATGAAAACAAAGTAGATACGCCAAAAAATGAGCCAAACAATCAAACTAAAGATGTATTAAAAGATGCCTTGAATAATAAAGATTCTAAGGATTCTAATGTATTAAATAACAAGGATTCTAAAGATTCCAAGCAAGATTCTCCACAAAAACAAGCCCAAAATAACCAAACAAAAGTAGAATCCCCAAAAGAATCTACACAGAATCCACAAAATATACAGAATCCACCAAATATGCAAGAGGAAATAAAACCAGTCGCCTTTAAACAAAATGAAAAAAAAGAAGTAAAAAATAGCGAAGAAACAAAATCAAATAACAATAATGAAAAAACGCTAGATTCTGCAAATAATATAAAAAATGAGCAACTACAAAAGACTTATGATATAAAAGAGACAATACGAAGTTTTGCGACACAATTAAAACAAGAAATTATTAATTACAAGCCACCTTTATCAAAAATAACCTTAGAGTTAAATCCCGCAAATCTCGGTAGTGTCGAGGTTAGCATTACACATCAGGGCAAAAATATACAATTGCAATTGAATGCAAATCAAAATACTATAAATATGTTTATACAAAATCAAAGTGATTTACGAGCTGCATTAAGTCAAATAGGATATGAAAATATCACAATGAGTTTTTCAAATGGCTCACAGATGGGATTCAGCGATAGTAAGGGGAATTGGAATTATCAAAATATCACAAAAGCCATAGATTCTAATATAAATGATGATAGTAGCGATGAGATGGCGAGTATGGATATTACGATTGTAAATAATTATGCTTAAAGGATTAAAATGAGTGAAATAGGAATAGACAATAAACGAGAGCCCATCGATTTAAACGAAATCACAGGATATAATAAAGTCCAAAAAGATAAGGTCAAAAAAGACACAAGTAAGCTTGATAATGACGCATTTATGAAGCTTTTCTTAGAACAACTTAAAAACCAAGACCCAACTGCCCCAATGGAAACAGATAAGATAATCACACAAACAGCACAATTAACGCAAGTCGAAATGCAGGAGCAAACCAAACAAACGATGATTGAAGTGGCAGAGGCGATGAAAAGCACACAAAGCACAAATGAGGAGCTTAAAAATTTTCAAAATGATATGAAAACCACGCTTGAATCGCTACTTGCGGTATTAAGTAAAGATTCCCCAATATCGAATGTATCCACAGAAGATTCCCCATATAATAGCCTAAATATGATTGGTAAAATCGCCGAAACAAAGATAAATGGGCTAAATGTGGAAGAAAATAAGGCAATTGATTTTGATATATATTTTGATGAGCCAATAGACGCAATGCGTGGGATTCCAAAGCTTTTAATATTTAATGAAAACAAAGATTTAGTTAGAGAAATCGACATAAGCCAATATAACGGACAAAGCGGATATTTAAGATTTAGATGGGATGTAAAAGATAATGTCGCAAATCCTATTCCAAGCGGTGCTTATAGCGTGATTGCAAATTATAATTATAACAATGATGGAAGTTATAATATCGCAAGATTAGGAAGAGGCGAGGTGCAGAGTGTGATTTTCAGCGATGGAAAACCTCATCTTAGAATGGGAGAATTAATAGTTCCATTAAGCGAGGCATTGGAGTTTTATTCAAAAAAGGTTAATTAAGAAAAGGATATATAATGAATTCTACTTTATATAACGGATATAGCGGGATTAAAACCCATCAATTTGGGCTAGATTCCATATCAAATAATATTGCAAATATCAATACAACAGGCTATCGAGCGAATGTGCCAGAATTTAAAAGTATTTTTTCTAATGCCCTAAACTCAGCAAATCCTGCTTCGCCCGTTTCTAGCGATATGAATTACGGCTCAAGTGTCGCTGCAAATGCAATCTCAAATATTAGTGGAAGTTATAAAGAAAGCGATGGGGAATTAAATGTAGCTTATGTTGGTAAAGGTTGGCTTGTAGTTGGGGATAATGAAAATGAAACTTTCAATACACAAGAGCCAAATGCAAATGCTTATTTTACGCGAGATGGCTCATTCTCTCGTGATGCGGAGGGTTATATTGTAAATTCTTCTGGATATTATATGATGGGCGTGGATTTAGGAAAAATTAAAGATGGAATCTTTATAAGTAATCCTGAAAATGATGGGACAGAATTAGCCATAAGTGAAGTAAAGCCACTAC
Source organism: Helicobacter sp. 16-1353 (assembly GCF_003288815.1). Lineage (GTDB taxonomy): Bacteria > Campylobacterota > Campylobacteria > Campylobacterales > Helicobacteraceae > NHYM01. The sequence continues at coordinate 5,546 of NZ_NHYM01000018.1, forward strand.
AGATTCCACAAGATTTGCATTATGGACCTACAGAAACTACTAAAGTAGAATTAGCAGTGAATCTAAACAGCAATCAAGCCATCTTACCAGCTTATGAACTTTTTACTAGTGAAGATGGAAAGGTTGATGAGGAGCAATTACTAAATGAAGATATAAATTCTTTCTTAGTAGATAATGAGAATATAAATGCAACAGCATATAATAATGGAATTATAAAAATCACACGAAATGGCGAAACTAAAGAATATAATTTCAATTATGGGAATGAGGGTGAAAATAGCTTTAAAACCTTAGGTGAATTAATAAATCTAATAAAAGAACAAACAAATTTGGATTTTGGATTATCTAGGGATGTAAATGGCGATATTGATAAAAATATTACTTTAGAATTAAAAAATACAACTTTAAATGATGTAGAAGTCGAATTAGATGGAAAATTATTCGATAGATTAGGACTTAAAGGCAAAAAAAATCTAGATACATTAAAAATTGAAGCATATAATCCAGCAAAAACATATAATATAAATGATTTAGTTAGTTTAGATGGAGCAATTTTTAAGAAAATACAAAATGACGGGAATCTCTCGCCATTAGAAGACGATAACTCTTGGGTTATAGTAGATTCTAGTAATGTAAAAGAATATAATCCAGAATCTAATTATGGATTAAATGACTTAGTATATTATGATGGTAAAATATTTCAAAAAACAAGCGAAATTGCAGGCTCAAATCCAATGGACGATGAGGCTAATTGGAAAGAGATTGGAGATAATGTAGCAATAAATATAGAGCAATTTACACCTGAAAATGAATATACAAAAAATTCTTTTGTATATTTTAATAACAATATATATGTCAAAATAGGAGATTCTAGTAGTGGAACGCCTGATAATGATACATTAAATTGGAAGATTATAAATAGTGAAAAGTTTCTAAGCAATAAAATCAATATTGCAAATTACAAAACTACAACAGAATTTTTTGATGAAAATGGTGATAAGCTACTCATTATCTCTGAATTTATCTTGCAAGATAATTCAAATCTATCAAAAACTTGGAATATTAAAAGTGCAATTTATGATAAAGATGGCAAAACCGCAATAAGCCCTATTGTGGAACATTCTATTACATTTGATAATGAGGGTAAGGTAATAGAGGGAGATGAAGTAGAATTACAAATGGGCGATAAAAATATAGCATATAACGTTTTAGGAGCACAAAATAAACAAAGCACAAATCTATCTTATATGGATTCATCTATATTAGAAACTACAAAAGATGGAACACAAAAAGGTGAATTAGTAAATATCGGTGTAGATAATAATGGGATAATTAATCTCTCATTTTCAAATGGAATAACCGAGCCTATGGGTAGAGTTGGCGTTGTAGCTTTTGTAAATGACCAAGGTTTGCAAAAAATAGGTGGAAATTTATTCCAAATGACAAGCCTTAGTGTAGATGATGGCAAGAGTGTAATTTCTAGCGGAGCACCGATTATTGGTTGGGACGAAAGTGGAAACTTACGATTTGGACAAATGCTACATAAATATCTAGAAACAAGTAATGTAAATGCTGCTGATGCGATGACTGATTTGATAGTATTTCAAAGGGGTTATGCGATGAATGCAAAGGCTTTCACAACAGGAGATGATTTGATAAAAGAGGCTATAAATCTAAAACGATAGATTTATAGCGTTATAATGTAGGTAATTTCCACTTGCGTAAATATGCCACTATACGCAAAATAAACGCTGTAATCGATACGAAAATTATCACATATATATTATATTTTTCTATAAAATATGAATAGCAAAATAAAATAAATGCACAATAAATTGCGATTATTCCATAGACTTCACTTCTAAGTAGTAGCGGAACTTCATTGATTAATGTATCTCTTATGATACTTCCGCCAACTGCTGTGATAAACGATAGTATGATTACGCCAAATAGATTGAAATGAGAATCTATACCTATAATCGCTCCACTTATTGCAAATGCAACTAAACCTACAGCGTCCATTATAATAAATAGTAATTTTTGCTCTAGATTATCATCGATGAATTTTTTAAATAAAATACAAAATAAAAACACGCCAAATAATGTAATGCTAGGATAGTATGTATCAAATACAAATGGCGTTCTATTTGCTATGGTATCTCGCACAATTCCCCCGCCAAAGGCAGTTGAGGCGGACATTATAGCGATTCCTAAAATATCGAATTTCCGCCTTATCCCAACCAAAAATCCACTTATCGCAAATGCTATAATACCAATAATATCAAATATCCAAGCTATTTCCATTCTAACTCTCTAAATTGCATATCTTGCTACGATTCTGCCATAGTATGTAACTATTATATTGCCATTTTTAGAAACTTCCCTTAAAGGTTGTCCACCACTTCTAATGCCATAGAATTCTAATCTTTTTTGCATTGCCTGATTATTTATAGTAACCCTTGAAATATTGCGTTCTTTTAATTGATGGCTTACTTCTTTTGCGATATAAAAGGATTTTAAAAAACTTTTATTAGGATTCTCTACAACCAAATATAAGCTTTTTGAAAAAATCAATAACAATGCTTCAAAGATTAAAAAAACAAGAACGATAATAAATCTATTCCTATAGGCATTCTGGAATCTAGGAAGTCTAACGCGAATATCGCTTAAAAACTGCCTTATCATAAGCGGAATCCCACATAAAGACATAAATAAAAATATCTCTTTATTGATTTCTTGCCGAATGGATAAAATAAAACTCACAATAAGACTACAAACGCTTACATAAAGCAAAAGATTCTGCTTTTCCTTAGTTATATTGCGATAAAGTGTGTAGACATAATATATAAAAAGTGGCGGTGAATAAAGCAACGCAAGCTCACCTATTACATCTAAAAACTCTCCCCTTGGCTTTCCGCCTACATCAATACCATAAATATACATATTTATAGAAAAACAAATGAGGGCAAATATAGCGACATTAATTCTTTTTTTACTTAAAGCATAAAAAAATAATGCCAAAAAAAGCATAAAAGCACTTGAGCTTATAAAAATAGAAATAATAAAAAGCGGATAAGCAATCTTACCTGTGGCAATCTCTATATAACATATTAAAAGCACAAAAAAAAGCATTATAGAAGATTCGTTTAGCAAAACTCCTTGCATAATCACACCGGGAATTAAAGCATAAATAACAACGCATAAAATGCTATCAACCCTATGTTTTAAAATCCTATTTGAAATCAAATAAATCAACGATAGATTTAATACAAAAAAGATAATATTTGGAATCCTTAAAGCATAATCATTTTGTCCTAATAGCGATGTGGAGAGATGTGCTAACTTAGAAGTTAGGTTATTTTTATCAAAGTAGATTATGGCTTCTTGATAGCTTATACTAAGTCCGCTAATAATAAATAAAATTACGCATACACTACAAAATAAAACAATAATAAAATAAACATTATATTTATTAATAAAATTCATCGATGTTATAACCAGCTTCGGCTAATTTCGCTCTAATTTCATTTTGATGGTCTAATCCTTTTGTTTCTAGTGCCATACTAATTATAGCATCGCCGTAATCAAGCGTAGTGGAAACTCTATTATAATCAACCTTAATGATATTTGCCCCAACCCTGCATAATATATTGGTTAGTTTTTGAAGACTTCCGGGCTTATCTATCAAAACAGTTCTAAATTGCATTTTACGATATGATTTAATCAAACCTTTTTCTATGATAAGGCTTAGCATCGTTACATCGATATTGCCACCGCTTAATACTACACCTACATTTTTATTTTTTTCTATATGTATTTTATCGTGTAATAATGCTGCTACACCTACAGCTCCTGCACCTTCAACGACTAATTTTTGTTTTTCTAGTAAAAATAAAACGGCATTTGCTATTTCCTCATCATCAACCATTATAATATCATCAACGCATTCAAGTATAAGATTTAGATTCTTTTCATTTACATCACGGACAGCGATACCATCGGCTATCGTTCGCACACTCTTAGAATTACAAATCTTTTTATTTTTAAACGAATCATACATCGCCCTTGCACCTTCAGCTACAACGCCGATTATTTTTGTATTTGGGCTTACTGATTTATATACACTTGAGATTCCAGATATTAATCCACCGCCACCCACAGGGACAAGAATATAATCTAGATTCTTATCCTCAATCATCTCTAATGCGATTGTGCCTTGTCCTATTATCACATCATCATCAGCAAAAGGATGGATATATTCTAATGCTTCATTTTTTGCTAGATTTTTGGCATATTGATATGCTTCATCGTAGTTTTCCCCAGCTAATACAACTTCTGCTCCTAGTGATTTTGTGGATACCACTTTGAGAAGTGGGGTAGCCTCAGGCATAACGATAACTGCTCTAATACCAAAATATTTGGCACTAAACGCTACGCCTTGAGCGTGATTCCCTGCACTTGCGGAGATTACGCCTAATTTACGCTTTACATCACTTAGCTCGGAGATTCTATTAAATGCCCCTCTTAGTTTATAAGCCCCTGTTTTTTGCAAATTCTCTTTTTTTAGATAGATATTAAAACCTGCAAGCTCACTTAATCTTGGAGCATATGATAATTCAGTTTTTACTACGATATTTTTCACCCTTGCTCTTGCTGCTTTAAATAATTCTAAATCTATCATTGTTTATTGTTTTCCTTTAGTTTAAGTAAAATTAGTAATTCTTAAAAAATAAATATGCACTCTAAAAATTTATATGCTTAGCTATAAAATCTAGTAAAATCTAAAAGTAAGCAATTATTTTATAATATTTACTTTTAAACCCACATAATCATTTACTAACCTTTAGGCTTTATCGTAAATTTTCTAATTTCTTGTAATATTATAGGCATTGCAATTAAGATTCCAGAAATTGTGATAAAAATCATTCCCGTTACACTGAAAATATCTGGAATCGTATCGCCAAGCACAATCCCAAAAAGTAGGCTAAATACAATTCTAGTATAATCAATAGGAGCCACAATCCCAGCTGGTGCAAATGTATAAGCCCTTGTTATATAGTATTGTCCTATTGTTCCAGTTATGCCAACTAGCACTATACAAATCCAATCTTTCAAATCTAGTGGGCTGAATCCATCTTGAAATATTAACACTGCTATAAATCCCATAAAAGTTGCCATTAATCCAAAGCTAAGCATAATTATTAAATCATCAAAATATCCCCTTAATGCCCTTATGCTAATAAATGCTAATGATGCAAATACACCGCTTAAGATTCCACAAGCTATATTTATAAATGCTAGATTCGATGTTTCGGGATTACTTATCAAAAGAACGCCGATAAATCCTATTACTACGCTTAGAATCATCATTAATGTAATTTTCTCTCTTAAAAAAAGCCAAGCAAAAATAGCTGTATAAATAGGTGTGCTTTGCGCAAATGCCACAGAAGTTCCAAGTGGAATAGTGGAAATATTATAAAGTAGTGCATAAAGTGAGCAAGTGCCTATAAATGCACGAAAAAAGAGCTTTCCCCATCCACCTTTTTTATTATGATGTTTATTGGTTTTGCTATGTTTTCGTTTAATATACACTAAAATAACGATAAATATAGTCATTGTGATTCCACGAAAAAACATATTTTCATTAATAGTTATAGAATCTGCTAGAATCTTTAGAGATGAATTCATCAAAGAAAAGAAAAATGCCCCAAGAAGCATATAAAACATACCAAATTTAACAAGCCTAGTTCTAGTCATTCAAATATCCAAATTAGATTATAGTTTAGATTCTATAGCGGAATCTAAAAGTTAAGATGTATATTGTATTACATTTTATATTACTTCGTATTGAAAGTTAAGAGAATAATTTTGTAGTTGGAGAATCTATTATATAAGCAAGGTTAAGAAATGAGCCAAAGCCCATCTAACCTTAATCTTATTTACTTTTTCGCACGATTTACGATATTTATAATCTCATCAGCGACATTTCCAGCTAATTCTAATTGCGATGTAAAGCCTACGCAAGAGCAGTTTATCTCACCTAGCACATATTTATCATTGCCTTTTTCATCTCTATCTAGGATAAAATCCGCAGTCCAAATAAGTGGCAAATCATAATCGCCCAATTTTTTCCTAACTTGTGGCAATTGCGATAGGAAAGAATCCACTAGCTCTTTCCATTCACTAGGGTCATCATAGCGATATTTCGCTCCGCTAAATAAAGTCGCAGAGAAGTTGTCTCCGCCCTCTGCTGGTTTTTTATGCACGACATTTACAGGCTTATCATATAGCATAAGTAAGCGAATCTCACCCTCCACAATGCGCGGTAAGAATGTCATATCCACAAGCATTCCATTATCACCGACTATATATTGCTCACAAAAATCCATAAACTCACCTAACTCACGGATTTCTGTGTGATTGTCTTTTGCCTCAGTGCATTTTATTTTCGTATTTAGCGGGAGTTCCGCTCCGTTGTAATTCTCATCGATTAGTTGAACTCGCCAGATTCCCTCTCCTGTGGAGCCTCGATTTTGCTTTAGCACTCTTTGACCTTTGGAGAGTGTTTTTGGGAAAGTTTTCTTAAAAGTTTCAATATCATAATATGCGTATGTATCCGTTGGCACAAGTGGCGTGTCATTTAATTTCGTTAATGCATCCTTTGCACCATAGCCAATCATCGCATCTGGATGTGGCATACCTACAACGCCATCATTACAAAGCTTTCGTAAGACCTCGAAATATTCATTTTCCTCTTTCAAATTCCCCGGATTTATTCGTGAAACATAGCCATCTGCGTTATTTTTCACATATTCATAAATCTCATCTTTTTTACCAACATCGAAAAATATCACTTCCGCATTCCAACCTCGCTCTTTTAGGGCATTTACCATTGGCATTGTGTCTTTTCTATATCCGTCCGCTCCCTTATCACTTCCGCCTTTTACTTCAAAAAATATTATATTCTTTTTCATAATTCTCCTTAAAATTTAAAATCACTTGTAAATTTAAAGTTTATTATAATCTTGCTAAAAACTATATGAAAATGTTAAATTAAATATCTAACATATTATAAAAATGTAAGAAAATTGCTTAATAATTTTAAAATAATCTTATTTTAAGTAGAATCATAATCTATAATCATTGGGCTTATAAATTTACCGCAATTATAAACCTTACATCAAAGGTAATAAAATGAAAAAAGAGCAAATATTAATAAAAACAAGAGAGATGATTAATCATTATCAAGCACATAATGTTCTAGAAGAGCTTAGTTTAAATGCCATATTGCAGAATCTAGGAATCTCAAAAGGTAGTTTTTATTATTTTTTCAAAAATAAAGATGATTTATTATATCAAGCAATTAGCCCATTAGTTAAAGAGCGGGTAAGAATCACCAAACAAAATATTAAGAAAAAAGCCACTCTAAAAGAGCAATTCCACTTACTTTTTGAGCCATTTATAGCAGATAATCAAAATAAATTATCTGTAATAGAGCATTTTTATACACTTTTATTTTCCAAAGAAAGTTTCAAAAAATCAAGCATATTTAGGAAACTTCACATAGAGATTATCAAAAATAGAAAAATACTTCTCCTTCAATCTATGAAATCAAATGGAATAAAAGTCGATAAAAAACTAATATTGCTTTTGGATTATATTGATACTACAATAGCTTTTTATTATCTATACAATAAGATTCTACACAATAAAAATACGCAAAATGAAATTAGCACTTTTATAGATATGATGTGCGATATGATTGAAAAGCAATATAAAAAATGATGTATAATATAAAATATTTGATACTTAGAGGGTAACGATGAAACAAAACGCAGAATTATTTTTCAATAGAGAATTATCTTGGCTTAGATTTAACACAAGGGTATTAGACGAAGCTAGTAATACAAAGATTCCGCTATTAGAGCGATTAAAATTTATTGCAATCTATGGCACAAATCTAGATGAATTTTATATGGTTCGTGTGGCTGGATTAAAGCGATTATATCTGGCTGGGATTACGGATTGTGGTGCAGATAAACTTACTCCTTTGCAACAATTAAGCGAAATTAGAAGTTATCTCCATAAAGAAAAACATAAATTAGAAAAATCATTCGAGGAAATAAGCCTATCTTTAGTCAAAGAAAACCTAAGTTTTAAAACCTTTGATGAGCTAAAAGTGGAGCAAAAAAAGTATTTAAGGAATTTTTTCTATTCATATTTATATCCTGTTATTGTGCCTATTATCGTAGATTCTACGCATCCTTTTCCACATCTAAATAATCTATCTTTTGCAATGGCAATAAAACTAAAAGATGCAAATCATAAAATCAAATATGGAATGGTTAGAATCTCAAGAATGTTGCCTAGATTTATCGAAGCAAATGATGGGGTTTATATACCTATTGAAATGGTTGTAGGGGAGTTTATAGGAGAGGTTTTTGAGGGTTGCGAAGTGGTATCTTATACATCATTTAGAATCACAAGAAATGCTGATATGGAGATTGAAGAAGAAGAGGCTGATGACTTTATGGAATTAATGACAGAGGGATTAAAGGCAAGGAAAAAAGGGGAAATTGTCCGCTTAGAAGTTGGAAAAAATGAAGATAAAAGCCTTTTAGAATTTATCACAAATCACATCAAAATCCAGCCCGAAGATATTTATGAATATTCTATTCCACTAAATCTAAGCACATTATGGCAGATTATCGGCTCAAAGAAATTTGCCCATCTAACACTTCCTAGTTTTAATGCAAAAACTCTACCGCCACTAAATAATAATGTTGATATTTTTAGTGCGATAGATTCTAGTGATATTGCATTATTTCACCCATATGAGAGTTTTGACCCGATTGTAAATTTTATACAAAGTGCAGCGAAAGACCCTGATGTGTATTCGATAAGAATGACCTTATATCGTGCTGGAAAAAATTCTCCAATCATAAAAGCATTAAGTGAAGCAGCAGAGAATAATAAGCAGGTAACGGCATTAGTAGAGCTAAAAGCAAGATTCGATGAGGAAAATAATCTCTACTGGGCGAAAGCATTAGAAACAGCAGGAGCACATGTCATTTATGGAATCCCGGGACTAAAAGTTCATGCAAAAATAGCACTTGTGATAAAAAAAGTAGGAAAGGAATTTAAAAAATATGTTCATTTATCAACAGGTAATTACAACACAGCAACTGCCAAAATCTACACAGATATAAGCTATTTTACCTCAAATGAAGATATAGCAAATGACGCTGTGAAATTATTTCACACATTATCAACAGGATATGCACATCAATTAAAATTGGATTCTCTATTTGTAGCACCTACACAGATAAAACCAAAACTCCTTAGTTTAATAAGAGAAGAAACAAAGCACGGAAAAGATGGGCATATCATACTAAAAGCAAATTCCATCGTAGATGTGGATATTATAGAGGCATTGTATGAAGCGAGTAAGGCTGGAGTTAAAATAGATATGATTATTAGGGGAATCTGCTGTTTAAAACCAAAAATAAGTGGTGTTAGTGATAATATTAGGGTTATTTCAATCATAGGCAAATACTTAGAGCACGCTAGAATCTACTATTTTAAACATAGTTCCCCGCAGATTTATTTTGCTAGTGCGGATTTAATGCCTAGGAATCTAGAAAAAAGAGTTGAGATTATGACTCCGGTATCTCATAAGTCTATTGCAGAAAAACTATTTGGAATCTTAAAATTACAGCTTGAAGATAACACACAAGCACATGAATTACAAGAAAATGGAAAATATATAAAATTAACCCCTGAGAATAATAACGCCATTAATTCGCAAAATGAATATGAAAATTATATAAATGCCCTATTTAATGCATCTATAAAATCACAAGATACTAAAGCTAAAAAGCTAGTTAAAAGAATGATGGGCGAGAGCTAAGATTATGTTTTGGATTAAATCCAAAACATAGAATCTCTAGCAATCTTTCACATAAATATAAAAATACTTGCTCTCAATCCGCTTAAATCCCAAAGATTCCAGCTCTTTAATCGTCGAGAGGCTTTTTAGCAAAAACTCATCATTTGGATTTTTAATCTTAGCTTTATCAAACCACATAGAATCCTTTCTTAGGATAATCATAGATGGATTTGCAAAATATTTTGGATTTTTGGAGTTAGATTCTTTCATAAACTCATCTAAGATAAACATATCTTTTGTCAAAAGTCCAAAGATTTGATAGATATTTTTGCTATTTAATCCAAGCTCCTTAAAGGCAAATGATGGATTATCTGTAAGAATATTTTTAGTTTTACAAGTCTTAATTAGTGGGGTTATAGTTGAGAGTAAATCATCGCTTTTTTGGATTTGAAAATCTAAGTTTTTATTGTATTTGTGGAATACCTTAGTATAAGAATTATTGCTTATACCCCCCCCTATTTGGACTATTAGCAAGATAGCGGCTAATTTTTTAAATGGGAAATATATAAATAGTGGGATTAATGCTAAAGATAGTAAATAAATACTACTTACATAGTAGCTCGACCAAGTTTTATTTACGAATGAAAAAAGATATATAAGGCTAATTATAGATGCTCCAATAATAGGGAAAAATACGCTTAGGGAAACTTGATATTTATTAATATGTTTTAGATTCTGCGGATTCTGGCGTTTTGAGTTTTTAAGATTCCACGCAAAAAATCCATATATGAAATACACACAAAAGCCGATAAGTAGAGCAAAAATTAAGATTTCAAAATAATAAAAATCAATAACTTTAAAAAGTTTATCGCTAAAACTCACATCGATGTAACTGCCGTGATTTGTCTTATTGCTTTGCATATTGTGTAGAAATAGCCACGACCACACCCCAAAACCACGCGGATGTAAAATATATGGATTTGTTAAAATAAACATAGAAATTACACCTAAAGTGCTAAGAATCCCATATTTAACGCAAAAAATGATATTTTTAACATTTGGATTTTTTAGCCAAACCACACCAATATATAGATAAATTAGTGGTAAAAACATAATTGCCTGAATCTTTGCTATCCCAACACTTAGGGCAAAAAATAGGATTCCATAGATAAAATTCCGCTTGAAATGAAAATTATCCTTAATCAAAAAATACGCACTAATTAATAGCAACAAGGCTTGAAAAACATCTGGCTTAAAGCTATATCCACTCCAATAAAACCCAGACATACAAGCAACCATAAGGACAATTGCATATGAATAAAAGTGTTTTAGATAGATTCTAGAAATTTTATAAATAACACCTAAGCAAAGCGTAGCAAAAATCGCATTTAGAAGTCTTGGCATAAAAATCGCCATTTCACTCCAACCAACCGCATGAAATGGTGCAACCACCGCTAAATTTAGCAAATGCCACACAAAACCATAAACATATGAATCAAAGCGAAAAATATCCTCGATATTTAGCCCCAAAATCCCCTCATACATACGCAATAAGCTATGATATTGCATATATTCATCGCCACTAGTGAAAGCCAAATATTGTATATCCAAATACCGCCAATCCATATACACAAAAATCGCCAAAACAATCCCCATAATCGCAAATATGCCATATTTGGGAATGCTTTCTTTGAAAAATTCCATTTATTCTCCTTTATATTAATGAAAAGCAAATTTTAATATCAATTTCCAAAGAATCTGCTTTTTAACGAATCTATTTAGATTCTTAGATTCCACAATAATTCTATTTCTAAAATCTCTTATATTTCCCCCTAAATCACAATCTTTTAAGAATCTAAATTAAGCAATCTATAAGTGAGGGGGGGGGTAGAATCTAGTTTTTTAAGCTAATTTTAAATATTTTTGGGTGGTTTTCTTAAAAATTAGCGACTTTCACACATTTTTAGCATTTTAAATTTTAAATAAAGGAGCGTTTATGAGAGGATTTAAAGCTGTAATTGTGGGCTTATGCGTATTTAGTGGAATCTTAATGGCAGATTCCATATTCACAATGCCAAGTGAGAGCAAAGAGGCACTAGAAGCCCTAAAAGCCGAGCTAAAGGGAGCGAAAACTAGCGTAAATATCGCAGTATTCGACTTTACGCACGATGAGATTTTAGAGGCGATTAGAGAGAGTGCCAAAAACGGCGTGAAATACAATGTTATCTTGGATAGTAAAAGAGCGAAAGATAAGGATTCTGTGGCAAAAAAGCTTAAAAAAATTGAAAATGTGAATCTTTGTAAGCTCGAAGCTGGAAAGTCCAAGCGAGGACACTGGAGTGGGAAAATGCATAATAAATTTGCCATAATCGATGGCAAAACGGCGATTTTTGGCTCTGCGAATTGGTCGAAAGCGGCATTTGGACTAAACTATGAATTTTTGATATTTAGCCAAAATGCGGAGTATATCAATGCCCTAAATGACTTTTTTGGCGAGATGAGCGAGGCATGCGGGAAGTAGGAATCTAAAGGCGGAGTTTAAGAATGGGATTCTTGGGATTATTTGTTAAATTAGATAGTGTAGAAGTTTGGATAAGAAAGGAGGAACTATGAAAGGGGAGAGTTTCGCATTAAAAGGACAATATAAAGTTAGCTATAATGGCTATAAGTTGCTACCTAATAGTTTAAGGAATATAGCTGATAGCTTCTATAAAGAGTATTTTCCACTTACTATAAACGAACTAGCAAATACACATATTTTGCTAGTTAATAGGGGTGATACAGAGATAGAGGGTAAGGACTTTAGACTAGATGACTTTGTCAAGATAGATAGTGTAGAAGTTTGGATAAGAAAGGAGGAGTTACAATGATATATGCTCTATTTGTTTTTATAAGCTGTTTAGTGAGTTTTGCTATTCTCATAGGAATTGTTGTAGCTATGTTTGTGTTCTTACCACTCTGGTTAGCTATACCTATATTTATTTTAATGCTAATACCCTTTGACTAGGAGATAAGATGGAAAGAGACACAAGTAAAGGTATGAAAGACGACCAAGATAAGCTAAGGTATGACTTAGTTCCACCTGAAGCTATGGAAGCACTAGCTGAAGTATTAAAAGATATAAATTAAATCTAAAAATAGGAGGTCAAAATGCAAAAGTTGTTAAATGATATTATCGAGGCTATAGAAAATACTCAAGGATTATCTAATCCTAAAAAGATAGATTTATCTAATCAAGTTAGAAATTTATTTTTTAATTTTGCAAGTAGCAAATTAAAAAAATCAATTCAAATACCTAAGATTGATGAAACTACAGGAAAAGAGCAGTATTTTTGTCGATGGCATAACCGCTATGAAAATAAAGAGGATATGATATTCTATAAAGATAAATCTAAAGGTTATTGCCGTGCTGGTTTAGCCCGTTGGAATGAAACACAAAGAGAAATAAATAAACTTGAAATAAAAGCTTTAGAAGCTTTTAAAGCTGGATTAAATGATGAAGCTTTAAAATATTCCAATGAAGCCACACAACTCAAAATAATCTGGAACACACCCGATAATTTTGATTATGATAGAGATTGGGATGCATATCATAAAAACACGAGACATACCAAGAAAACAAATTCGACCCAACAAAAGCGGCACAAGAAGCATTAGCTAAAGCCAAGTTACCAGCAAAGCCACAGAAAGAGGAGTAAATCTAGGGGCGTATGCCCCTTGTGGGAGTTCTAGGCGTTAATAGTATTGCAAATATACTAGCTCCCTCTATTTAACTCCTTGTTTTTGTATGTAGATTTATCTATCGAGCTAGGGAGTAAAATCCCTAGTGGTTTTTATACTAAGCCCCATTTCATAGTTGGGGCTTTTGTAGGGCTTAGCAGAAGCACATGGATAGAATCTGCTATGGAATATAATTTTATATTTAAAAAAAGGAAAAACATGAAAAAGATAATATTAGTTCTTTTAATGTGCGGTTTTAGCCAAATAATGGCAAATGGGGCTAATACAAGCTATAGCAAGTTAAATGAGCCAAATCCTAGCAATAAAAATAAAGAAAAATCTGGCGTATTCATCGGCTTTGAGCTAGGAAGCGGGGAAATGGCACAGCGACAAATAGGCGGAGGAGGTGGTTCAAGAGCCACAAGAGATATATTCGGTATTAGCAAATATACCCAAAGTATGTCGGTATATGGCGGGAGTGTAGGCTATAAATATTTTATAAACTCGTGGTTTGGTATAAGAGGCTACATAAATATATCCTATAGCTATCTAAGTCAAAAAGTGTCAAATTTTAGCTTTAAAATATTAATAAGCAATATCGTTTATACAGAAAGTATAGACTTGCTATTTAACTTTTATAATGGAGAATCTGCGTCGTTTGGGGCATTTTTAGGTATGGGGCTTGGCGGAAGCACTTGGATAGAATCTACTACTGAATCCTATAGTGGATTTTATATGGACGCAAAGCTGGGATTTAGAGCAAATTTTGCTAAATCTCATAGCATAGAATTTGGTGCTAAAATTCCATTTCTAGATGCAAAAACTACGATAAATACTTCAAATGGGAATCTGGAAGTAAAATCCAAGCAAAATTTCCAAATCCTAGTGGGATATAATTTCACATTTTAAAAAGGAGAAATATGAAAAACCAGCAAATAGATTCTAAATATCTATTATCATTGAAAAATAAGGCTTTTGCAAGCGAGATATTTGAGTATTTAGAAGGGCGAATCCTAAATCCAAAAGATTTGGAAATTCTCACAAATCATTTAGTGGCAAATGAGATTTTAGGCAATATCTCAAGGGCTAATAGAGTGAAAAAACCCTATCAATATGCATTTATCAAGGAATATCATAAAGACGATGATGCTATCATAAACGGACATAGGAGATATTATAAAGATTTAAGATTCCGCTATGATGGCAAAAGCTATCTAATCACAAATGATTGGTATCTACCCACAAATAAGCACATAAGGGATAATAAAACGCCATTTATCGAATGGGTAAAATCTCTTTGAATGATATTTTGTTATCAAATCTAGCTTTAATATTGTAAAGTAAATATCTAAGATTCTGCTTAGATGCCGTGTATTGGCGCGATAGAAGTAACATCGGGCGATAAGGAAAATTAGCTATTACTCATTTTATCATTCATATTTTAAGAATCTCGCTTATTCCACTTTCTGCCTTAGAAAGCTATGCGGGGGAAGCGGGAATGGGAGTTTGAAATAATTCACATTTCCGCTGTGAATCTCGCTTAATTCCTTGCCATTTTCTAGCAATATTTTTTTAAATCTAATGAAATATTTGATTTCCTTATTGGAATCTTGGATGGAATCTTGTGGGCTGGAATCTGGCTCGGCGGAATCTAAATTAGTGGAATCTAAATTGGCGGAATCTGCCGTGCTGGAATCCATAACGCTAGAATTTTTTGGGACAGAATTTAACTCGGCAGAATCTTTTTTATTAGAATCCAAATCGCTAAAATCCCCCTCATTTGAATCTTTTTTAATAGAATCTGCTGTGCTGGAATCTAAATCGTTAGAATCTAAATCGCTAAAATCTTGCAAACTAGAATCTAAGTCTGCGGAATCTAAATCTATAGAATCTTTTTTAGAAGAATCCCCATCGCCAAACCCCCTAAAAATCTCACCAATCTCGTTATTAATGAGTGGAATCTCACTCCCAAGCGGAGCGATTATCTCTTTTACCTCGCCAATTTTGGTGGTAAATTTACAAAGGGCGTATTCCCCGTCCTCACGCACTTCTCCGCTTACTTGATATTCGCCCATACTTATGGCACTCTCCAAATTCTGCGTATTTTGTCGCTCAAATGGGCGGTGGATAATGTAGCCATCAGTAAAGCCACGATTTTGCAAGCCATCTAGCTCGGCTTTGTAGAGCTTTTTGCGACTTTTCCCAGCGTAAAAATCATCAATTGCCATTCGATATGTGCGAGTAGTTAGTGCCGCATAGTAGGCACTTTTCGTCCGCCCCTCGATTTTTAACGCCGAAATTGCACCAGAATCTAAAATCGTATCGATGTGCTGACTTAAGTTCAAATCCTTAGCATTAAATATGTGGCTTCCTACGCCCTCTTCCTCTTCAAGCCTCATCATCACGCCATTATCGGGATTTTTCACATAGAATTCATAGTCGAATCTGCAGTCATTCGCGCAACTCCCGCGATTTGGCACACGCCCATTTTGAAGCGAAGATATGAGACATCGCCCGGAGAACGCAAAGCACATACTTCCGTGGATAAAAATCTCAATTTCAAGCTCCGGAATATGGCTCTTAATCTCCATTGCATCTTTTAGGCTAAGCTCCCGTGCCGCGACAATGCGACGCACACCAAGCTCGTAAAACACCTCAGCATCGAGCCCGTTTAGCACATTTGCTTGTGTGGATAAGTGGAGCGGGATATTTGGGGCGATTTCCTTGCATAGCTTGATGACACCCGGAGTGGCTACAATAAAGGCATTTACGCCTAAATCACGCATTTTTGCGATGTGATTTTTAAGCGAATTTATTTGGGAATTAAATGGGAAGCCATTTATCGTAGCATAGATTTTCTTGCCCCTTTTGTGCGTGTAGCTTACGGCGTCGGCGAAGCTCTCATAAGTAAATTCCTTGCCAGAGCGATTACGAAGTGAAAAGTGGCTAACCCCGCCATAAACTGCGTCCGCCCCGTAGCTTAGGGCGATTTTAAGCTTGTGGAAATTCCCGGCTGGGGAGAGTAGCTCTACTTTTTTTATAGAATCCTTAGAATTCGATATAGTAGAATCTCGCATATATTATTTTTATTTTTTCCCAAGAGATGATATTAAGGATTCTATCTCATCACTACTTATTACATCATCTTTTTTGTCGCCTTGTAGATAAGTCGCTGAAGTAACTCTTTTATCATCTTCTACATCTGTATCAAACATAGAATTTAGATATTTTGATAATGCCCTCATCACATTTACAACTCGCTCAATCTTTTGTCTATGAATATCTTGATACTGCATAATATCCATTGCTTGTATGGAGCAATCCAACGAATCTGTGGCTTTATCATTTATTAGTATAATTTTCTTAAGTGCTTCATCGCACGATTTTAAAGAATCTTGAAATGTTTGTATATGTGGAAATTGTATTGATAACTTCTCAAATAATTCTTTTTGTTTTTCTAGATGATTTTTTATAATCTTTGTATCTTTTTGTATATCTTCACTATTTTGGCTAATTGATTCTAGCTGGTCGAAAACCTGCGTAGCTTTTATCTCTAAGCCTTTTGTAACATCGTCTAATTGATAAACTACCTTATGGTCGTCTGTAGGCGGTGGCGGAGGCCATTTAGCTTCGGCATCAACTCTATAGTGGTCTACATCAAAATTCTTTTCATCAATATCCAAATCATTGTCATTTTTATCTTTTAGAAATGGATTTTCTGTATTTTGATTTTCACTATCTTTTGCTGTTTCATCAAATGTTTTATCATCGAAATTGCCTAAAATAAGCTCGTTTAATTCTTCTTGTGTCATTATTTTTAATGCCTTGAATGGAAAATATTTTATAATTCTATAACTAACTAGCTTAAAAATGCTACTAAAATTATTATTAAAATATTGTAAAGAATCCTTTTCATTTCACAAAGTTATTTATAAGTTATTCGAAAAGTTTTATTATATATAATCCAACATTTAATTCATTTAATTTTATATTTGGTAGGTAAAAATGAAAAATACACAGGAGAATCTAGGAGATTTAGGGGATTTTATGAGCGTGGATTTAAGTGCGGATTCCAAGAATCCACCTAAAAACTCGCAATGCGAGATGAGCGATTATCCTAACAAAATGGGGCTTTATGACCCAAGCTTCGAGCATGAAGCGTGTGGGATTGGGGCGATTGCAAATATCAAGGGGATAAAATCCTATAAGGTTATAAGCGACGCGTTGCAATTGCTTGTAAATCTCGAGCATAGGGGCGGAGCGGGGACTGAGGACAATACGGGAGATGGTGCTGGAATCTTACTCCAAATCCCACATAAATTCTTTAAAAGCCAATATTTGGGATTTGAGATTGGCGAAGAGGGTGAGTATGCGGTAGCCCAGCTCTTTTTATCCCAAAATGAATACGCCAAAAGTGATGGTATTAGAATCTTAAAAGAAGTCTTAGAATCTCAAAAGCTAGAAATCTTGGGATTCCGCGAAGTGCCGATAAATGCGAGTGAATTAGGCAGTATTGCAATTAGCACCATGCCTTTTATATTGCAAGTTTTTGTGAAAAAGCCAAGCGATGTTAGAAAAGGCATTGATTTTGAGCGAAAACTCTATGCGGCAAGGAGACTAGCGGAAAAAGCCGCATACAATGTGCCGAAGTTTTATTTCTGTAGCTTTTCAAGTCGCACGATTGTTTATAAGGGAATGTTGCTATCCACGCAGGTTGGGGACTTTTACTTGGATTTAAAAAATCTAAATATGGAAAGTGCCATTGCGTTAGTTCATGCGAGATTCTCCACGAACACTTTTCCTTCGTGGGAGAAAGCCCACCCAAATCGCTACATGGTGCATAATGGCGAGATAAACACCATTAAGGGGAATGTAGATTCCATGCGGGCGCGTGAGGGGCTGTGTAAATCGCGCTATTTCAAGGACATTTCCCAGCTTTTCCCAATTATTGCAAAGCCGAGTAGCGATTCAGCGATGTTTGATAACACTTTGGAATTTTTGATGATGAATGGGCGGAGCTTGGAAGAGAGCTTTATGATGATGATTCCAGAGCCGTGGAGCAAAGATAAGGAGATGAATAAGAAAAAACGCGCGTTTTACGAATACCACTCCACCATAATGGAGCCGTGGGACGGACCTGCATCGATTATCTTTAGCGATGGCGTGATTATGGGGGCGAGTTTGGATAGAAATGGCTTTCGTCCGTCGCGCTATTACATTACCAATGATGATTTTGTGATTTTGGCAAGTGAGGTTGGGGCGCTAGAGATTGATGAATCTAATATTAAGGCAAAAAGTCGCTTGGAACCCGGAAAACTGCTACTAATCGACACGCTTCAGGGCAAACTAATCGCCGATGAAGAGATAAAAATGCACTACGCCACGCAAGAGCCGTATTCCCAGTGGATTAAGAATATCACCAAGATTGAAAAGCTAGATTCCGCTGGATTCGTGGAAAAAGACTTAAAAAAAGATGAGATTTTGCGACTTCAAAAGGCTTTTGGCTACACATACGATGAGCTTAAATTAAGTATTGAATATATGAGCGCAAATGGCACAGAGGCACTCGCTTCAATGGGTGTGGATACGCCTTTGGCAGTTCTATCAAAGCGTCCGGTGTTGCTTTATAGCTATTTTAAGCAGCTTTTTGCACAAGTTACAAATCCCCCGCTAGATTCAATTAGGGAGAAAATTGTTACAAGTTCTCGCGTCTACATCGGCAAGGAGGGCAATATCCTAATTCCAAGCGAGGAGAATTGCAAGCGGCTCAAACTCTCGCTTCCAATTATCACAAATGAGGAACTTTATAAGATTAAGAATCTAAAAAATGACGCTTCTCGTGCGAACGATTTCAAGTCTGCCACGCTCTCCATTCTATTTGACTTCAAAAAGAAGAATCTAGAATCTGCACTAAATGAGCTATTTTCACAAGCAAGTAAGGAGATAAAAAACGGCTCTACGATAATTATCCTAAGCGATAGGGGAATGAATAAGAATCTTGCCGCAATCCCCGCGCTCTTGGCTACTTCCGGGCTTCATCAGTATCTAATTAGGGAGTTTCAGCGAACACATATTAGTATAATCTTAGAAGTTGCCGAGCCAAGGGAGATTCACCACTTTGCTTGTTTGCTTGGATTCGGTGCTACGGCGATAAATCCGTATTTGGTGTTTGAGAGCATAAAAGATTTAATTAGCGATGAAATTATTAAAATCCCGCTAGATTCGGCAATAAACAACTTTATCAAGGCTACTTGCGATGGTATTATAAAAATCGCTTCAAAAATGGGAATCTCCACGCTTCAAAGCTATACTGGGGCGAAAATATTCGAATGTATCGGCATTTCAAGCAAGGTAATTGATAAATATTTCACTTCGACTATTAATAATTTGGAGGGCATTGATTTAGAGGATATTTATAACACCACGATTTTATTGCATAATAGGGCGTATTCGGCGGATTCCGTATTGGATTCTGTGCTAGATTCCGCTATAGATTCGGCGAATCCGGATTCTGCAGATTCTCTCGCAGATTCCATAGATTCTAGCGGTTTAGATTCAGCAAGTTTAGATTCAGAGGGTTGGCATAACTTTAGAGTAAACAAAGAGGAGCATTTATACGACCCGCTGGTGATTTACCACTTGCAGCACTCCACTAGAGTTGGCGACTATGCGGAGTTTAAAAAGTATAGTTCGCTTGTAAATGCCAAGCAGACGAATATCCGCGATTTAATGGAATTTGACTTTAGCAACTCCATTTCAATCGATGAAGTGGAGGGCGTAGAATCTATCTTAAAGCGCTTCAAAAGCGGTGCGATGAGCTATGGCTCCATTAGCAAGGAGGCGCACGAGGCGTTGGCGATTGCCATGAATCGAATCGGTGGCAAGTCCAATAGCGGCGAGGGTGGCGAGGACTTCGAGCGATTTGAGAGTTTAGCGAATGGAGATTCTAAATCAAGTGCCATTAAGCAAGTGGCAAGCGGGCGATTTGGCGTTTTAATCGATTATTTGGTAAATGCTAAGGAAATTCAAATAAAAATAGCTCAAGGTGCAAAGCCCGGTGAGGGCGGACAGCTTCCGGGTGAGAAAGTTTATCCTTGGATTGCAAAGGCTAGGCACTCAACTCCAGCTGTCTCTCTCATCTCTCCGCCACCACACCACGATATTTACTCAATCGAGGATTTAGCACAATTAATTTATGACCTAAAAAATGCCAATCGAGACGCCACAATCTCAGTAAAACTCGTTAGCGAATCTGGCATAGGCACAGTTGCTGCGGGTGTGGCAAAAGCTGGGGCAAATACGATTTTGATTTCCGGCTACGACGGAGGCACTGGGGCAAGTCCAAGGACATCTATCCCAAATGCTGGAACGCCGTGGGAGTTGGGCTTAAGCGAGGCTCATCAAACGCTAATATTAAATGGTTTGCGAGATAGGGTTCGCCTAGAAGTCGATGGAAAGCTCCTAACTGGGAGGGATTTGGCAATCGCTACTTTACTTGGAGCGGAGGAATATGGCTTTTCCACGGCACTTTTGATTACGCTTGGTTGCACGATGATGAGGGTTTGCAATCTAAATACTTGTCCTTTTGGCATTGCTACGCAAAATGAGATTTTAAGGGAAAAATTTACCGGAAAGCCCGAATATGTGATTAATTTCATGCACTTTATCGCAAATGAATTCCGCGAGTATATGGCAAAGCTAGGCTTTAAAAGTGTCGATGAAATGGTGGGGCGAATAGATAGATTGAAGCAAAAAAATTGCAATGGAAAGCTAGGGAAAATCAGCCTAGATAAGATTCTATTTAACCCAAAAATGATGAATAAATCTGCCATGTGTTGCAAGGGATTTAAGCAGATTGATTTGCATAAAACGCTTGATATGCAAGTGATTTTGCCACTTTGCAAGGATATATTGAGCGAGAATTTGAGTGAAAATAACGCCACCAAAAAGGCAAATATCGAGCTAAAAGTATCAAATGTAACTGGGCGGAGCCTAGGAACGATACTCTCCAGCGAGGTTACCAAAACTCACAAACTAGGGGGCTTGGAAGAGGATACGATAAATATCAAAACGGTTGGCAATGCTGGGAATAGCTTTGGGGCGTTTTTGAAAAATGGCATTACGCTCGAAGTCGAGGGCGATGTGAATGACTACCTTGGCAAGGGGCTATCTGGTGGGAAAATCATTGTCAAGCCTTCTAAAAGAGCCAAATTTAGAGAGGAAGAAAACATTATCGCTGGAAATGTCTGCTTATATGGGGCGGTAAGTGGCGAGGTGTATTTGGACGGATTGGCTGGAGAGCGATTTGGCGTTAGGAATAGCGGTGCAAATGCCGTGGTGCTGGGCGTAGGACAGCATGGCTTGGAGTATATGACTGGTGGCAAGGTCGTAATACTAGGTAAAATCGGTCGAAACTTCGCTGCTGGTATGAGTGGCGGCGTGGCATATATCTTTGGCAGGTCGAATATCGCTCATATAAATACGAATTTAGTGGATATTTTGGAGCTAGATGAGAGTGATGAAAAGGAAATGTTGGACTTAATAGAAAAGCACATAAAATACACAGATTCCAAGGTAGCACGGAGAATCTTGGAGGGTTATCAAACTAAATTATTTTTTAAAGTGATGCCTAGGGATTACGCCAAAATGCTAAAAACTATCGAAATGTTTAAGGACAAAAAAGACCCGATTTTAAGTGCGTTCTTAAAGATTACTGGGAGCAAAAGTGATTTAAAGGCGGAATCTAGCGTAGAATCTGCGTTAGATTCTATAGATTCCGGCTTGGATTCTATATTAGATTCTGCGGATTTTGCGTTAGATTCTGCAGAATCTATGGAATCTACACTCACAAAAACCGCCAAAAAAACTAAAAGCAAAGCCAAAAGCAAAACCGCTGCAAAAAACACAAAGCAAACCGCCAAAGGGGGCAAATAATGGGAAAAATAACTGGATTCTTAGATTTTAAGCGAGAGGATTTGGGGCAGCGAAATTATAAAGAGCGGATAAAAGATTACAAGACTTTCTACAAGCCCCTAAATAAGGATAAAAGGGAGATTCAAGCGAGCCGTTGTATGAACTGCGGCGTGCCATTCTGCCAAGTAGCAATTAATATCAAGGGGCATTCTGTGGGCTGTCCGCTGGGGAATCTAATCCCAGAGTGGAACGACTTGCTCTCCAAGGGCTTTTGGGCGGAGGCGTATGAGAGGCTCTCTAAAACCTCGCCATTTAGCGAGTTTACTGGGAGTGTGTGTCCGGCTCCGTGCGAGAATTCCTGCGTATGTGGGGCAAATGGACTGCCGATAACTATCAGGGACAATGAACTTTCCCTGATTTCGTGGGCGTTTGAGAGTGGCTATCTAAAGCCAAAAACAAATATCAAGCGAAATGGCAAGAATATCGCAGTTATCGGCTCTGGACCCGCTGGACTTGCGGTAGCAAATAGGCTAAATCACTTGGGCTATGAGGTCAGTATATTCGAGCGGAGCGATAGAATCGGCGGACTTCTAATGTATGGAATCCCAGATATGAAGCTAGATAAAGCCCTAATCGAGCGGAGAGTTACTCTCATGGAAAAAGAGGGCGTTAGATTCTACCCTAATACAAATATCGCAACCAAGCAAAAGGCGGACGAATTGCTAAAAAGCTTTAATGCCGTGATTTTGGCGACTGGAGCGTCAAAACCGCTTGATTTGGAAATCCCGGGGCGGAATCTAAATGGAATTATGTTCGCAGTAGATTTTTTGACGCAAAATACAAAATCCTTGCTTGATACTAAAAAGCCCCTAGAGGTCGCAAAAAATAAAGATGTGCTTGTTATTGGGAGCGGAGATACGAGCGTGGATTGTATCGCTGTGGCACTTAGGCAGGGGGCAAAGTCAATCACAAGATTTGAGCGTTCAGCCAAAAAGCCACTAGAGCGTGAGGGTGATAATCTTTGGCCAGAATATCCAAATATATTAACCACAGATTATGGCATAAAAGAGGCGATTGAGTGTCTTGGATACGACCCAAGAATGTATCAAAAGCTAACTAAAAATTTTGTTGGAGATTCTGCGAATAAAAATGTAAAAGGGCTCGAGGCGGTGGACTTAAAATGGGAAGTTCAAAATGGCAAAAAAGTCCGCAGTGAAGTCCCAAACTCGCTTAAATTTTACAAGGCGGATTTGGTGCTACTTGCTATGGGATTTGCTGGGAGCGAGGAAAATACGGCTGATATTTTTAAGGTAAAACTTGATAATAAAAACAATATCGCCACGAATAATTACCAAACCTCAAATCCAAAAATCTTTGCTTGTGGCGACGCTAGAATGGGGCAATCGCTAGTAGTATGGGCGATAAAAGAAGCACTAAATTGTGCAAATGCGCTAGACTTGCACTTTAAAAAGCAGAATCTAAGGGCAATTTAGGGTTAAAAAAATATTTTTTGCAGATTCCAAGAATCTAGATTCGCACGAATCTAGATTCTTAGCCAATTTGCAAACCTTTACAACCCAATACAAACAAAACTTTATTCAATAAATACTTTTATATTCCCCTACTTACACACCATACCTTATTTACATCTACTCAATTTTTACTTCACACTTACTTCACATTTAAGGAAAATTTAAGATAGGGGGGGGGTAAAATGCTATTTTATTTGCGAATCTTAAATCGCAAACATACGCAAAA
>NZ_NHYM01000019.1 GCF_003288815.1 Helicobacter sp. 16-1353
ATAAACACTTGATAAAAACGGCACGAAAACTACACTTTCCTCCAAAACCGCATGTCCCCAAATCCCATTTTTATTCCCCTTTAAGTCCCTCCCTGTCGCCTCTCCGTGGTCTGCTACAAAAAACACAAAGCTAGGGATTTTGGAATCTAGATTTCTAAATTTCTCAAAAATACTAGCGATTATAAAGTCGTTAAAAATCACAGAATTATCATAGCTATTTAGCTTATAAGATTCCATATCTACATTTGAAATGGGGTAGATTCCAGCTTTTTCATATGCTCTATAATTCCGCTCATAAGGGGAGTGGGAGCTACGCTGGTGGATTATTATTAAGTTTTTCCCACTCTTAAATTCATCGATTTTAGAATCTAATAAATCTAGCAAAATCATATCGCCGATTTCCTCGCTCTTAGCGTGATTATCCTCTTTTGTGATTATTGTATCAAGGTGCTTTGGGGAGAGAGCGGGAAGCTCGGCGATGGTTTGATTTGAGAGATAAAAGGTCTTAAAGCCCTTTTGTTTGGCGAGTTTCACGAGGTGGGAATGCTCTGTTGTGATGTGAAAAATGTTGTTATGCTCATAACTCACATTAAAAAACATATTCATCGCATTTCGTGTTAGAATCGAGCTTGATAATGCGGTGGTGGCGTAAAAAAATCTATCATCATTTTTTAGTTTTTCTAAACGCGGCGTTGTCTCCCTAGCGTATCCCAAAAGGCTTAAATGCTTGGCATTTAGGCTCTCGCCTAAGATTATCACTACATTTTTGGAATCTTTGGAATCTCGTGTGGAATCTTGACTACTTGCGGAATCTTGCGTGAAATTTGCAGAATCTTGCTTGGAATCTTTAGAATCTGGCGAAAAATCCTTGATTATATATGGCTTGTAAGTAGTCATATTCTCGTTCTGCCCCCCCCCATTTTGCACTAAAAGGATAAAGAAATATCCACTAAAGCTAACTAACGAATTATATAAACTCATCGCATTATTATTTGGCATAAAGTTCGCAATTCTAGGCGTTTTAAAAAGGGCTTTATGTGGCAAAATACTAAGGGCAAATATCACCAAAATAAAGGCTACAACGCCCTTAATCTTACCAAATCTCGCACTTTTAGCATATAAAACCATAAGGCAAACATATGGGATTAAAACGCAAAATGGGACGATTAGGGAATTAGGAAAAGTGGTAGTGGAAGATTCTAGAATCTCGCTCATTTCAAGCATTATAAGCGAGATAGAAAATGGGCTAAGCGGGGCCCCAAAGTAAAACAAATGTCCAAACTGCACCAGCTCAAAAGTCGCAAACATCGCTAAAATCACATACACCGCAAATCGCGGCACAACCAGCGGAAGTATCAATGAAAACGGCACAAAAGCTAGAAGTGTAATATAATCTAGCCTAAATGAATAATCTACAAAAATGCCAAATATAAGCCCGGGAGCAAGAAAACAAATAAAAGTAGCAAATGCCAAAATGGCGTAGTTTGCAAAAATATATTTTTGCCCTCCCTCGCACTCCAAGCTATTTATATTACTTGCTATGCCTTGTTTTACTTTCCATTTTGTGAGTTTTGTGCTAAATGCGTGTTTTAAGAAATTCTTTACCAATATTTAAGCCTTTGGATTCTTTATAATTTATGGGAATCTTTTGGATTCCATTTTTGACAATAGAAACTATTAAATTATTATTTTTTGAGATTTCTTTTTATGGCTTTTTTATCTAAGCCCATTGTGGCATAAAATAGCTCCACAACTTGCTCCCTTGTAGTAACTTCTAGCATATCACTAGCTTTTAAGTCCCATTTATATCCCGCTCCCGTGCCTCTAGCACCTCTATTGTGCAAGGATTCAAAATCTATATTTGCGATTTTTGCAAGTTTCATAAAAATGGCATTAGGAGCAATCCCAATAAAGCAAATATAATCGCAATTTGCGGTATTTTTGATATTTTCATTTTGAAATTTATCATTAACATCGAGACTTGAGGTTTTCACCTCGATTCTAATATCATTGATTTTTATGTCCCAATCCCCTTGGTCGCCGTCTTTATATTCTAAACTTATATTACGCTCTTTGCTAAAAATATCCCTCAAAAGTCGCTCACCAAAACTCCCTCTTTTGTCAATCTGCAAATGTCGAATTTTCCTATATTTTGAATCGCTTTTCCATTTGGTAGTTTTATCGACATCAGCTTCAATCTCCGCAAATACGGCATTTGCAATATCTAAAATATCCATTTATATATTTTCCTTATCATAAAAACCCTTTTTTATAAGAGCCTCTTCTATCAAAGAAGTTCGTAAATTTAGGCTGGAATTTGTCCCCAAAAAGCTCACTTTTTTCCAATCTATCTGCTCTAATACCTTTCTAATTTTCTGCTTTTCTTGTAGTATCACTATCCCATAGCCACGCCTGTGTGGCAAAGATTCAAAATCCTTATATATTTTCATTTGTGGCTTACTTTTAGAATTAAAACAAGTGCTAGGCAAGTATAAGTCGCATTTATATAGCATAGCCTTATTTCTCGTGCTAGATGGCGTCCCTCCGTCGCTTAGAGAATAGACTTTTATATATTTTTTGCAAGTTTTTTTAGGATTTATTTCTATATTTATGATTTTATTTTGGATTAGCTTTTTATTCACCCAGATTTGAAAAATAGTCGCCACTTCGACTTCCTTGCCACTTGGATAAATAAAGCTATTAAGTGGCAATTTCTCGCTCAATGCAAGGCTAAAATCCTCCACTCGCCCCTTTGGACTCCCCTTGCCGTCGCTATCAAAAAGTGGCGGCAAAATAAAGGCGATGAAATCAGCAAAATTCTTTGCGTGATTTATAAATCTTAGGGCTAGATTCCCCCTTAATCCAAAAGGCGGATTCCCAATAATTGCATATTTTAAATCTTGTGATTTTGGTGTAAATTCTAAAAAATTTTGACATAAAATTTCATCATTTTTAGAATCTAAATCTATGCCTATTCGCCTAGATTCTGGCATTAAATCATAAAAGCTACAATCCCCACAGCTAGGCTCGATAAAAGTATAATCTTTGGCGTTAATTTTATGTATTTTTAGAAAATTTAAGAATATATCAAAGCAGTATTTCGCTACTTCTTTTTTGGTAAAAAACTCATTGTGGCTTCTAAAACCCGCCTTGGGAATCTCATATTTATTCCCCAGCAAAAAATTCAAATCATATAAATAATCATTTGGAATCTTTTGGAGATTCTCCCATCGTTTCAATGTGCCTATGTGCAAGTTTAGCTTTTGTGCGATTTGCTTAATATCGTAGTTTTGCCTTAGCTCATAATACACATCATTTGCTGTCATTTTCGCCCTTTGATAGAATACAAAATAAGATTCGTATTATACCCTAATATGTTTTTTAAAGAAAAATTAAGCAACTATGGAAATCTTTATGGTGGAAATTAAATTTTTGTTACTAAAAACCATATATTTTGCACTCTTAAAAATTTATCTATAATGTTTCTATGAAATAATAAACAATTTTATTAAAATAATACTTATCACAATCCTTTAGGAATTATTAATGCAATCAATACCAAAGATTCTTATTTTAGGTGGCGGTTATGGTGGATTTAAAGTGGCTACTTATCTACAAAAACATCTACCATATTCCAAAGCTAATATTACATTGATTAGTAAGCACGATTATCACTATCAAACTACGCTTTTACATAAAGTTGCAGCTGGCACTTATAGTGCTAGAAAGGCTAGGATATTCTTTCGCAAGATTCTAGATTCTAAAAAGATATTTTTCATCAAAGACACGATTATAAAAATCGACCCAGAAAATCAACGGGTATTTGGGAAAAATAATTGTTATAGTTATGATTATTTGGTTATTGCACTTGGTTTTAGCCAAAATACCTATGATATTAAGGGTGTAGATAAGTTTTGTTATAGTCTTTCATCGCTTAATTCTGCGATTAGATTACGAAATAATATTGAAACTAGATTTAAAGATTTTGATGGAGACCCACTTGATTTGCATTTTGTAGTATGCGGGAGTGGATTTACCGGGATTGAGTTTGCAGCGGAGTTAGCTACACAGGTAAATGAACTTTGTGCGATATGTGGAATTGATAAATCGCTAGTTAAAATTATTTGTATTAGTCGTGGAGAGCATATTTTACCGATGTTTAAGACAAAGGATGCCAATAAGGCAAGGAGAAAATTAGATAAATTAAGTATAGAATTTGTAAAAGGTGATGTAATAGAATGCAAAAAAGATTCTATCCTAGTGCAATTACCAACAGAAATAAAAGAAATAAAGGCTAATAATATTATTTGGTGTGCAGGTGTAAAGGGAAGTAAGGTAATAGAGGATTCGACTTGCTTTGAGAGTAAGAATTCCAGAATCTTAGTTGATGAATTTTTAGCTGTGCCAAAATATAAGAATGTATTTGTTGCAGGAGATTGTGGCATATCTCAAAAAAGAAATATATTAAATGCACCGACTGCACAACTTGCAAATCAAATGGGTGAATATATCGCCAAAAATCTAATAAAGATTCTATCAAATCAAAGTTTAGATGAACCATTTGTATTTAAGCACAGAGGGACGGTTTGCTCCATTGGACATACTGATGGTGTAGGTGTTGTTTTTAAAATTAGCATTAGTGGTGAATTGGCGGCATTTTTGAAAAACTTTATAGAAAATAAATGGATTTTTGACATTGGCGGGATTTGGAATGTTTTCAAAAAAGGGCAATTTAGATTTAGAAGCAGCAATTAAATTGCTATAATTACCAAAATTTATAGGGAATAAGATGGATAAAAATGTTATAGAAGCAGAATTTTTAGCTTGTGTAGGACTTTGTGTAAATGATTGGAATTATGGAAATAAAGATGCTCTAACACTAAATACCGATAACATCGCATTGCTTAGCTTTTTAAACACCTTTCCAAACCTCCATACACATCATATAAAGAAAAATGATATTTCGCCACTCTTACCTTTGGAAAATGTCAAAATGTATTCCAAAGCTATTGAGCTAAGAGATAGTGATTTTAATTTGATAATTGACTTAGATAATAAAACTACAGATTTTTTTAACAAGCTTCTAAGACCGAATGGAATCCTAATCATAAATCTACTACATTTGGAGCAGGATTTACAAGGTGCTAAGAAACAAATTGATGATGCGGATTTTAAAATCAAAATGCCATTTAAGGTGGAAAATAGTTATTATCTTTTTTTATCAAATAGTATCCACCCATTAGCCGATATTTGCCTACAAAAAATTGATATGCTTGAGGATTTGACATACTACAATGCTAAGATGCACGAAGCGGCATTTGCATTGCCAAACTATCTAAAAGATTATCTAAAAGGTGTAGTAAGAAATTAGTGGAAGATTTAGCATATGCGATAGTTGTTACAGGTGGCATTGGCACGGGGAAAAGCACAGCTTGTAATCTTTTAAAACTATATGGATATGCTATGATTGATGCAGATAAAATCTCGCATAATATACTTTCAAATGCCAAAGATGAGATTATAGAAATATTTGGGAATGGGATTTTAGATGTTAATGGAGTGGAGATTGATAGAAAAAAGCTAGGAAAAATCGTATTTAATTATAAAGAAAAAATGAAGATTCTAGAAAATATCCTACATCCAAAGATTAGATGGGAGATATTTAATGAAGCTCAAACATTAGAATCCCACAAAAAGCCGTATTTTATTGATATTCCTTTATTTTTTGAAGCAAATGCAAAAGATAAAAACGCCTATCCTATAGATAAGATTCTATTGATTTACTCCCCAAGAGAATTGCAAATCGCTCGTATTACAAAGAGAGATAATCTTAAAATAGATGAAGCCCAAATGCGAATCCAAGCTCAAATGGATATTGAACTAAAGCGTAAAATGGCTACTTTTATTATCGAAAATACAAAAGATTTGCCTTTTTTACAATCACAAATAGAATCTTTTCTAAAAAATATCACGGAATAAATATCTTAGAAACCACTCCTATTCCATCGTTAGAAGTAAATATTTAATAATATCTTAACAAAGTAGCAAAAAACTACTATAATATTTATAAATCTTAAAACTTGGAACGTTATGCTAAAAAATTACAAAACATTAAGTATTTTTAGTTTCATTTTCATTTATCTTTTTATTTTGAATTACTTTACGCCCATACAAGGCGATGATTGGAATTATCTATTATCACCCAAAGATGCGATAGATACGGGGATTAAGGTATTTTTGACTTGGAATTCAAGGCTTGGGGAATTTCTACATTCATCATATCTTATAAGATTGCCATTTTTCATTTTTGATTTATTCAATGCGTTTGTTGGTAGTATTTTTATATTTTTATTCTTTTATTTTTGCTTTTTAAGATTACCGAAAAATATGGCGGATTTTGGGCTTATTGCGACATTATTAGTTTCATTTATGCTTTTGCTTAGTTTTGAAGAAGTGTTTTTGTGGGGAAGTGGCTCTGCGAATTATCTTTGGACTTTCGTTGTGGTGGGGATTTTCCTACTTCCATATAGAATCTTTTTTAATGATTTAAAAAGCTTTAAAAAAATGCCAAAATTTTTAGATTCTATATATTTTTATATATTGTTTTTTATATTTTCTATTATGGCGGGAATGTGGCATGAGGTCGTATCAGCGGTGGTTTTGGCTTGTTTGGTAATACTTGTTTTATATATTAAAATATTTATGAAAATAAGCCAAGAGATTCCGCAGAATCTAGATTCTGCTAAATTTAGAGATTCCGCGAAAAATGTGGATTCTACAAAACTCGCAGAATCCACGATTAAGCCAAAACTTCCATTTTGGATTTATATTGGAATCTTGGGATTTTTTATTGGATTTTGTATATTATATTTCTCGCCCGGACAAAACGCTAGAATCGCCGAAGAATCACAAATGAGAGATTTTATCAGCCTTAAAGATTTTTTATTATTAGATTTTTCTAGCAAAGTAAGCAGAATCTATATTGTTTTAGATAGTGCCGCAAAAAGTAATCCTATATTTTTCCCTGTATTTGGCTTTATCGTGGCATTTATATATATTTTTAAAGATGTGCTAAAAAAGATTTTGCTTTTTATTGCAATCGCAATCGCTACTATTTTATATATTTTCATATTGCTTGAAATGCCGCTCCTTGCGTATTTATTAGTTTGGGGAATGTTTATTTATATTTATTTTAAGACCAAAGATAGATTATTTTTAGTAGCATTTTTATTGTTTGGAGTGTGGTTTTTAAGCACTCTTAGCACTTTTCAATTATTAGATTTGCCTTTTAGGGCTAGGGCTTTTGGGATTTTATTCTTAATTGCGATTATTGTGCTATTTGTGGCTCGATTATTGCAATATAGGCAGAATCTAGCTTATATATTTATTGTATTGGGAATCTTATATTTTGCCTATGTTGGGGTTTGCTACTATAGTTTATCGAAGCAATGGGAGAATTTGGTTAGCAAAGTGGATAGTGAAATCGATGAATTTATGCGAAATGGCGGAAAACCAGAGATGATTCACCTGCGATTAATGGATACTTATGATGTGGAGATGATGGGCTATGGGATTGATGTGGTTATCCCAAAAAGCGAGTATAATCCCACAAATCGTATGTTTTCATCGTGGTGGAGGCTCACTAGCGACCCAAAAGCCAATATAAATCAAAGTTATTCGCGTATTTTTAGGATTAAAAGTATTAGGGTGGAATAGCTAGAATCTAGCATCACTTAAGGTTAGAGCAAAAAGCACATTTACATTGTGTTCTAGTAGCTTTTCTCTAGCCTCTTTTATGCTTAAGCCCGTTGTGATAATATCATCAAGTAGCACAGCAGTAATATCATTTTTGCCCTTATAGATAAAACCTTTTTTATTGTTTTGCCTATATTCTAGGCTTTTTCCGGCATAATGAATATCATTATTTGCGATTAATGCACCAAAAAGTGGCTTAAATATCTTGCTAAATTCTTTTACAATAATGCCAGAATGCGAGTAAAATTTACTCACCTTATCATCAATCCCAATGCCATAAATATCAATATCATTAAAATTACTATGAACTTCATTTTTAAAATGCAAATAAGCCTTTCGTGCGAGAATCTTGTAGATTCTACTTCCAATTAGACTATATTTGCTTTTTAGTAAATATTCTACGCTTTGATAGTCAAAAAAGCTGTATATGGCAAAATCATCAAAATCTATACGCTTTTTAGGGGTGATTTTTATGCTATTATCACAAGCATTGCAGATTATTTTTAGGTTGATTTTCTCGCACAATAGGCATTTCATAATATTTTAGAATCTATTTTATTGCAAATAATATTTAATATCTCTTTTTCATCTTTGTAACACGGAATCTTAATATGCTCTATATTTAATCTATCGATAGATTCTAGGATTCTACGCTGAATATCCAAGAGATATTTAATGCCGTTTTGCTCGATATTATCGCTCTTTTTTTTACTTAATCGTTCTTTTAGAATATCTTCATTATGCTCTAAAACAATGACTAAATCAGGCAGTATGGAGATTGCTAGATTTATATTTATTAATAATTCAAAATCCAGCGATTGAGCGTATGCAATACCGCTTATTAAGCTTCTATCGCTAATAATTAATTGGTGTTTATTTGGTAGTAGAATCTCTTTAGTATGATTTGCTCTATCTGCCATAAATAGCAATGCTTGAGTGGTATTATTAAGATTCCCAAAAAGTGCTAATTCCCTAATTTGTTTGCCAAAGTCGCTATTACTTGGCTCTTGTGTAAAAATAGCATTTTTGTAAATATTTTTTAATAGATATATTTGTGTAGATTTGCCACTTGTGTCTATTCCCTCTATTGCTACATACATTTATAATCCTAATTTGAATTAGCTAATTTTTTCTTGATATACATAAAAACCTCTTTGGGAACAAGATGTTCAATATCCAAACTATGCCTTAATATGGAGCGAACAATGCTTGAGCTAATAAAAGAGTTTTTCAATGTAGGCATAAGATATATCGTCTCTAACTCCCTATTTAGCGAAGTATTTGTATATCCTATCTGCAATTCATATTCAAAATCACTTGTAGCGCGTAATCCTCGTATTAGGATTCTAGAATCCTTTTGCTTAGCGAAATCTGCCAAAAGCGTGGAAAACGACTCAATTCGTATGTTTTTAAATTCTTTTGTGCATAGTTTTGCCATCTCCACTCTATCTTCTATGCTAAACATAGGATTTTTTTCATTTGAATGTGCTACTGCAACAACAAGCGAATGAAATATCCTGCAACTCCGCTTGATTACATCTAAATGTCCATTTGTTATAGGGTCAAATGTGCCCGGATAAATAACTATTTTAGCCATAATATACCTTTGCTATTCCCAATGTTTATATAGGGAATTCTCTATATCTAGAGAATCTAGCCATTTGCCAATGACAAAATTCTCCATATCTTCTAAACTAGAAGCATTAGAATAATACCCTAAAATTGGAGGAGAAATAACCACATTAAGATTGCAAAGTGTAAGCATATTTTGCAAGATTATCGCATTTAGTGGCATTTCACGCGGTGCTAAAAGTAATTTTTTCTGCTCTTTTAAACACACAAGTGCACTTCTAGTAATCAAAGTATCACTAATCCCATAAGCTATTTTTGCTAGAGAATTTACACTACAAGGGATTATAGCCATAGCATTTACACCAAAAGAGCCTGATGCAATAGGTGAGCTTAAATCTCTATCATCAAAAATATGGAATCTATTTCTATATTTTTTTAGTATTTCTATGGTGGATTTAAGCCTTGTATTAGTGGAAATATTGGAATCCAAAGATTCCACAAAATTATCAAAATGAAAGTTATTTTCACATCTTAATACATTTTTAGCACCTTCGCTAAGCACTAAATAACATTCTAAATAATCTAAATGCAGTATTTTTGATAAGCATTTTAGCCCTAGTTCCGCACCACTTGCCCCGCAAATGGCAATTACTAATTTTTTCTTTTTATTCATTTTATTTCATTTTGGCAGTTTCTTGATTTAGAATCTCAATATCTATTATCTTGCCACTCTGCGTATTTTCAGCCTTTATAATCTGCCCGATTGAGCCACTTTCAAGTGCCTTTGCATTGAATGAGATATTAATATTTTGGTTATTATACAGCACTTCTACAATATCACCTTTTTGGATTAGAATCTTTGGCATAATCTTAGAGGGGATAATAACCGCTCCATTAGGGATAAAACTCTTTGCGGAATATTCATTTAAGATATTTGGAAGTGCGGGGATTTGCATAGTTTTTGTAATGGGAATCTGCGTAATCTGCGAGTTATTATTCGTTATGACTTCATTAGTTTTTATATTATTACTCGCACTTAGAGCATCGATTGTGGCATTGATATTAAATGTAAAAAAGACTCTTTGTCGCTTTTCATTATGATATAAATGCACTTCAAAGTTCCCGCTATCGCGTTTTAAAAGCCTATCATCAAAAATAATTTTATCAATTTTCATTTTATTTAGATTAATGTCCATAGCAGGAGTTACTGAAATATCATTGATTTGGATATTATAATCCTTGTAGGATTGCAAAAAGCGATTTTTAATAAAAGATTCTATATCTCTTATTATATTCTGCTCTTGATTTATATCTTGCTTTATTGTGCTTTTTTCTATCACATCTTGTTGGGCGTAAATAAAGCTAAATGTTAATATCAAAATTAATATTTTCAAATCTTATGCCTTTATCACAAAAGAAGATAAAATATCTCTAACTATGCCACCAAAGTTGATTTTTAGCTTCA
Organism: Helicobacter sp. 16-1353; assembly: GCF_003288815.1. GTDB lineage: Bacteria > Campylobacterota > Campylobacteria > Campylobacterales > Helicobacteraceae > NHYM01. The sequence continues at coordinate 10,793 of NZ_NHYM01000019.1, forward strand.
TTTCTCTTCCACTATCCGATACATCTACTACTCTACCAGCACCAAAAATCTTATGAATAACCAAATCATTTTTTCTAAATTTATTTGTTTTCTCTAGGCTTATTCCGCCCTCAATTAGTCCAGATTCGCTTAGGAATCTTGATTTTTGAAGCTGTGTTCGTTTGCCTTTATAATATCTTGAATGTGCATAAGATACGCAAAGCTCACTTTTTGCACGCGTAAATGCCACATATCCAAGTCGCCTTTCTTCCTCAATATCGGTATTTTCACTTACAATTGGGAAAAATCCCTCCTCCATTCCAATAACAAATAGATATTCAAATTCTAATCCTTTTGATGAATGCACACTCATACAAGACACGGCATTATCTATATCATTATCACTATCACTACTAAGTGAAATATCATTTAGAAAATCCTCTAAACTTGAGGTTGGATTCTGCACGATATAATCCCTAAAAAATCCATAAAATTCATCTACATTCGCCTCTCTATCAATCTCATCTTGCACATTTTCAAATGTATCTAAGATATTAATCCTATCTTTGAATAAATCTAAAAATTGTATTGTTGAGTGTTCTAAAACATCTTTTAGCTCATTTATTGTGTTAAAAATACCAATTATGCTATCAATATGCTTTTTGTTAATACCAATCTCATCTGCATAATTATTTACAGCTTGATAAATGGATATTTGCTTACTTTGTGCAAAGGATTCTAGTTTATCCTGCGTTACCTTGCCAATCCCTCTTTTGGGGCGATTTACAATCCTAAGAAAAGAAAAATCATCATTTATATTAACTATCAATCTAAAATAACTTAAAATATCCTTTATCTCAGCTCTTTCATAGAATCTAACTGCTCCAACAAGCTTATATGGTATATTTTCTCTATTTAAACCATCTTCTAAACTCCTACTTAGGGCATTTAGCCTAAATAAAATCGCGATATTATCCAACGAAACACCAGATTTAATTAATTTTTTGATTTTTTTGGCAATACTCGTAGCCTCTATTCTCTCATCAATAGATTCTAATAGCTCTACATCTTTACCGCTTCCTTTTATGCTTTTTAGTTCTTTTCCAAGTCGTTTTGTATTAAAGTTTATAAGCTTATTTGCAACATCTAAAATCTCTGTGGTAGAGCGATAATTTTTCTCTAATCTAATAATCTTAGCACCAAGAAAATTATCCTTAAAATCTAAGATATTATTGACATTCGCACCCCTCCAGCCATAAATACTTTGGTCATCATCACCAACAACACATAGATTATTATGTGTTTTGCATAGTTTTTGCAATAGCTTATATTGTAATTCATTGGTATCTTGATACTCATCTACCATAATATAATTATATCGATTGCTTATTTCTGTGCATAGTGTGGGGTTTTTATCTAGAATCTCATAACTCAATAATAATAAATCATCAAAATCAAGCATATTTTTTTCTAATAAATAATTATTATAAACACCATAGATTCTAGCTATCTCTTTATAGGTATTATCCTGTGCTTTGTCTAGGGCTTCATTTGGTGTTATAAGCCAATTTTTCATTCTTGAGATTTCGCTTACAAGTAAGCTTAAGGGTATATTTGAATTTAGGGTTTTTAGAATCTTCTTTTTATCCTCTGTGTCGATTAGAATAAAATTTGTTTTGCGATTAAGATGATGGATATTAAACTTTAAAAATAATAATCCAAATTTATGAAATGTGCATAAAAGCGGCGGAGCAGAATCTATTTGCTTTATAAGATTTAATGCACGATAACGCATTTGCAAAGCGGCTTTATTTGTAAAAGTAAGGGTGAGTGTGGAGTTTGGGACTATTCCTATGCAATCAATCAAATAAGCAAGTCTTGTTGTTAGTGTTTTTGTTTTGCCACTTCCAGCACCTGCTAAAATCAATAGCGGTCCATCTAAATGCGTCGCTGCTTGTCTTTGCTCTTCGTTTAAATCATCTAAAATACTACTCATTTAAAACTCACTCTTCCAAAATATTGCTAGTATCAATCTCAAAATCAAAAAATTTAGATTGAAAATCCACATCTCCAATCTGTATAAATTGCAATGATGCTAATTTAAAATTCCCCATTGATTGGTGAAGCAAACCTAATGCAAATCTACTTTCCATATTTACCCTAGATTCTAGCTGTGATAATTGTATCAACGCTACAGCATTATCATAATGTCCCGCACCAATCGCCGCCACACTAGCCAAAAAATAAATCTCCGAAGTATTTAGTTTATAATCATCTATTAGTGTATTATAGTATACAAATGCTTTTTCAAACTCCCCTAAATATATAGCATTTAGTGCTAAAGCTTCTAAGATTCCGCTGATATTCCCTTGTGTATTTAGTAATTTATTGCTTAAAAATGTATCTACATAGCTATTTGCTCCAACAAGAAATGCCATAAATACATATATTTGCCTAGCGAGTGATGGTCCTGTATAAACTAAATCAAGATTTGTTATATCATTCTTAAAAAAATCAAATAAACTTAGAGAGAATGCTTTGATATTTTCATCATAATGATTTGCTATACGATATAAAATCATTGCCACCAAATCATTATTTGATACATCTTGTAAATCTTTAAAGGATTGTGAAATAATATTTTTATCTCTAGAATTGACAGAATACAAGGCACGTAAAGCATACATCATTGGACTTTTTTGGGAATCTGTATTAAACCATAATAAATCATCGGATATATTACCATTTACAAAACCAAATAAAGAGCGTAAGAAATCCTCATAAATAGGGCTTTCAAAATTTATATCTTCAAAATTATTTGTAATATCATTTGCAATTCTATCTCCATTAGTATAAGTCATTTGCGAACACATAAGAGCAAAGATTCCAGATAATATATCATTACCATCGAGATGAAAAGCTTTTAAAAAATGTTTTCTTGCGTTTTCAAAATCATTTAATTGTGCATAAATTAATCCTAGATTATATTGCAAAACTTGATGATTTGGATACGCTATAACAGCGTTTTGCATTATATTTAAGGCATTTTCTATGTTATATTCTAAAATATTTTTTATACTTTGTGCTATATTCATATTTATACGAGAAAGCATCGCACCGTGTATTAGGATATTATTAGCTTCTTCGATATTATTCATTTTTAGTGCCAAACCGCCCTCTTCTATCAAAGATAAGGCATTATCTATATCAAAAACCTTAAATGGTGCAAAATAAAATAAAATCTTATATCCCATTATCTTATTTTGTTCATAGCTTAGATTCCAGAAATTTTTCTGCACTTGGTCTATATTAAATAGCGAATCTTTGAGCTTAATTTTTATTGGGTAAAATTTTTGTAAGTCATTTGATGTTTTGCTCTCTAGTAATTTTTCATAAATATTTGAAACTTCAGTAAAATTTGACCTTTTTATCTCAATCAACGCTTGAGCCATTAAGACTTGTGCATTATCCAATCCATTATCTCGCAAATAAGAATCTATCTGCTCGTAAGCTAAATCATATTCCCCCATTCTGGCGTAAAGTAATCCTATCGCATATCTATTATCTATATTTGGATTATCCAATAAGGTTTTTATTGCATTAAAATCATCATTAAACATAAGATATATTTTAGATAATAATATGGAATTTTCATTTTTATAAAAACTAGAATTTGGATTTTTGAGTGATGAGAGCATATTAAAATAATTACTAGAATAATAATTTACCAATGAATACAAATAAGAATAAAGTGGCATATCATACCACTCAATCATCTTACCTTTAGCAAGATTCACATAATAATCATATAATCGCAAATCGCCTAATTGATATGCACTAACCGCAGCATTTATTGCAGCAGCTGCGACATTGTCCCCTGAATTAATCGTAGCATTAAATGCATCAATAGAATCCCTATATTTTTTCTCTCTTAGTTTTGCCACACCAAGATTAAAACTAGCAAAACTTTGGGAAAAAATTGCAATATTCGTATAAATATCTAATGCCTCAGATATTTGCCCATTATTATAAAGTAATGATGCTTTTTTGATTAAGGATTGCAATTCTCCTGTTTGAATTGGTCTTAATGTTGTGAAATTATTTTTTGGTGAGATGGTTTGTTTAGGTTTTGGTGTATATATCTGGCTTAGTGGCTGCTCCTTATTTAGAATGACTACAATAGCGATAATACAAGCTAGTAGAATCCCACATATAGCTAGAAATGCATATAAAAAATATTTATTTTTAAATCTATTTTTTAGCTTATTATTTTTTAGTTTTTCTATATTTACACTTGATTTGAGATTAATAATCTTTAATTTTTCTTTTATTTTTTTTAATATGGATTTTAATCTATCTAATAAAGTTTTTTTTATCTCCTCTTTTTTATCAAGATGTATGATATTTTTTTCTTCATTTGTATTTTGTGGATTGCTTGCTGCCATTTTTTATACCATATATTTTTTTAAAACACTAGGGATATTAATACTTCCATCTTGGTTTTGATAATTTTCCATAATCGCTACAAGTGTTCTTCCCACTGCAAGAGATGAGCCATTTAGCGTATGAGCTAGGATATTTTTCTTTCCATCTTTATATCTTATCCTACCGCGTCTACTTTGAAAATCACGCACATTTGATATAGAGCTAATTTCCCTATAGCAATTTTGACCCGGAAGCCAAACCTCAATATCCACCGTATTACTCGCACTGAATCCTAAATCACCGCCACATAATTGAACGAATCTATGCGGTAATTCAAGCTCTTTTAATATCCCACTTGCACAATTTATCATTTTTTCTTGCATTTCATCGCTTTTATCTGGGAATGTTATTGCGACTAATTCCACTTTATCAAATTGATGTTGCCTTATAATGCCCCTTGTATCGCGACCTGCACTTCCTGCTTCTTTTCTAAAACAAGGAGTATAAGAGCACATTTGTATAGGTAGATTATCTTTTGGGATAATTACATCACGATATAGATTTGTAAGGGTAATCTCAGCCGTAGAAATCAAATAAAGCTCGTGCCCTTTTGGCTTGTGTCCTTTTGATGGTTGGCTTTCATCATCTGCAAAGCTATCTATTTTAAACATATCATCTTCAAATTTTGGCAATTGTCCTGTTGCAAATAAACTTTCTTTATTTACAATAACAGGTGTGCAAATCTCTGCGAATCCTTGCTCCCTATTGAAATCTAACATAAAATTAATCAATGCTCGATTTAATCTAGCTGCTTCATATCTTAACACAGAAAAGCGACTTTTTGCTAGTTTTATCCCGCATTCAAAATCTATCCATTTATTATCTTGGGCTAATTCCCAATGCTCTTTTGGGGTAAAATCAAATTTTTTAGGGATTAAAATGTTTTCTAATACAATATTATCATTTTCATCATCACCCTTTGGTGTTTTAGAATCTGGTAGATTTGGAATATTTAATAAAAAATTATTTAATTCATTTTCTTGTTTATTTAGGCTATTTTCGAGTTCAGCAATGTTACTTTTTAAAGAAGATAGGGAATCTGCAAGCTCTTTTGTGTCTTTATTTTCTTTTTTATACTTAAAAAACAGCTTTGAATCGCTATTTTGCTTTGCTTGTAGATTTTCTAAATGTTTGAGATTTGTCCTATATTCATTTGCCAATAAAAAGGCTTGTTCTAATACACTAGGCTCTACTTTTTTAATCAAAAGTAGCTCCTTTACTCGCTTAAAATCATTGATTAAAAGTTTTACATCTATCATTGGATTTAGACCTTTGTTTTGATAAAAGTTAAAAATAATTTTATAATTATAACAATCTTAAGCAATAAATTCATAAAACTTTAAAATATACAACTTTTGCGATACAATAACAACTTAGATTTAATCTTTTGGTAAAGGTTTTTATGTTTGGTTTTTCATTTGGAGAAGTTTTAATAATAGCGATTATCGCAGTGTTATTCTTAGGTCCTGATAAACTGCCTAAAGCATTTGTCGATATAGCAAAATTTTTTAAAGCTGTTAAAAAAACAATCAATGATGCTAAAGATGCACTAGATAGAGAAGTTCATATAAGTGAGATTAAACAAGAAGCTTTAGAATACAAAAAGAAATTTGAACAAGGTGCAGAAAGCATTAAAAATGATATTGCCAAAAGTGGCAATTTTGATGAAATAAGCAATATTTTAAACACCCCTTTAGATTCTGTAGAATCTAACAATAAAACCAACTCAATAAATTCAATGCAAGAACTTGAGTTAGAAACAAAAAAAATAGCTTCTAAGGTTAATCTAAAGCCAACTACTAAAAAAACAGAATCTAAAATAGCTAAAACTAAAACAAAAACAGATTCTACAAAAAAACCAGCTAAGCCCAAAACAGCTAAAACAGATTCTACAAAATCTAAAACAACCAAGCCCAAAACAGCCAAAATAGATTCTGCAGAATCTAAAACTAAAACAACAAAACGAACTAGAAAGGTGTCGGAGCAATAATATGTTTGAAGATTTAAAACCACATTTGGTTGATTTACGCAAAAGATTGCTCATTTCGGTTATCACACTTGTTGTGATGTTTTTTTTATGTTTTGCTTTTTGGGAGCCTATTTTAAATTGGATGATTGCTCCACTTAATGATGTTTTACCAAAAGGCACAAAGCCGGTATTTATACAAGTTGGTGAGGCATTTTTAACTGCTGTTAAGGTTGCCTTTTTTGCGGCACTCGTGCTTTCAATGCCGATAATTTTTTGGCAATTGTGGCTATTTATCGCACCGGGTCTTTATAGTAATGAGAAAAAATTAGTTTTACCTTTTGTTTTCTCTGGAACATTTATGTTTCTTTGTGGTTCAGCATTTGCATACTATGTCGTATTTCCTTATGGATTATCATATCTTATCAATTTTGGTAGTAATATTTTTAATGCAATGCCTAGTATAGGCTATTATGCCACATTTTTTGCAAAGCTTATGATTGGTTTTGGTATTGCGTTTGAATTGCCAGTTATTTGCTATTTTCTTGCAAAATTAGGACTAATCACAGATAAAACACTAATTAAATTTTTTCGTATAGCAATAGTCCTTATTTTTGTCTTAGCTGCGTTTTTAACGCCACCAGAAGTAACTACACAAATATTGATGGCAATTCCACTTATTTTGCTTTATGGTGTATCGATTATTATTGTTAGATTTGTAAATCCAGAAAAAAATGACGAGGAAGAAGATTCCGAAATTGTTCCTTAAAGATTTAGGAAGGATTTTTAAAAAGTGATAAATCAAACAAAATTAGATGTCAAATCTTTGCAATCTTACGATTATGATTTACCAAAAGAATTAATCGCAACATATCCCATATATCCAAAAAATCAAGCGAAATTATTAGTTTATGATAGAAGTGATGATAGTATTACGCACTCGTATTTTAAAGATTTTTTTGATTTTATTCCAAAAAATTGTCTTTTTGTTTTGAATGATACAAAGGTATTAAAAGCTAGAATCTTTGGCAAAAAATCAAGTGGAGGTAGTGTAGAGATTCTATATCATAATGCACTAGATAATCATAGATTTATAGTGCAGATTAAAGGAAAAGTGAAAGTCGGTGATGAAATCATTTTTCCATCTTCATTAAAAGCTATTATTTTAGAATGTTTGAGAGATGGAACAAGAATTATTGAATTTAGTAAAAATGGGGAGATTCTAAACAAACAAGATATAGTTGGAATCCTTAATGAAATAGGGCATATTCCGCTTCCACCTTATATAAAAAGAGAGGATTGTTTAAGTGATGAGAGCGATTACCAAAGTGTGTTTGCAAAAAATATTGGTGCAATAGCAGCCCCTACAGCTTCGCTTCATTTTGATAATAATGATTTGGAGAAAATAAAACAAAAAGAGCATTGTTTTATTACGCTTCACATCGGTGCGGGGACATTTTTTGGTGTGGAATCTCAAAATATCACAAATCACAAAATGCATAAAGAAAGCTTTTTCATTGACAACACAGCAAAAATGAAAATAGATAATGCTAAAAAGATACTATGTATTGGGACTACGACTTGTAGATGTGTGGAGTATTATGCAAAAAGTGGTAAAACAAAAGGGGATTGCGATATTTTTATCAATCCGCTAAATCCACCTATAAAAACGAATTATTTGCTTACAAATTTTCATTTGCCAAAATCATCTCTTATTATGCTTGTCTCGGCATTTATTGGTGTTGAAAAGACATTAGAAATTTACAATATAGCAAAAAATGCACAATATAGATTCTATTCTTATGGCGATGGAATGCTTATATTATGATAGATAATAAAAAATTTGAGATATTTTGCGATGAATTACTAAAATGGAACAAGATTCACAATCTAACAGGATATAAAACCAAAAGTCAAATCTACGAAAATATTGAAGATTCTATCTATCCACTAGAATTTATAGCAGATTTTAACAATGCTATGGATATTGGCAGTGGAAATGGATTTCCAGCGATTCTACTTGCTATTGTCAAAGAAAAATCACATTTTACCTTAGTTGAGCCAAATAATAAAAAAGCTTCATTTTTACAAATAGTGGCTTTAAAGCTGGGCTTAAAAAATGTAAGTGTAATAAAAAATACAATACAAAATATCCCACCAAAAGAGCATTTTGATTTAATCACTTCAAGGGCATTATTTGAAACGCAGAAATTAATCAATCTAAGCAAAGATTTCTTGGATAAAAATGGATATTTTTTATTTTACAAAGGTAGTTTGGAAAAATCTAAAGATTTAGTAGAATCCTCTAATTATATAAACAGACACAAAAGAATATATTTTTATAAAGCAAAAAGTGAGGTTTAAAATGGGAAAATTATTAATTTTTGTGCTAATTATAGTAGCTATTTGGTTTTTCTTTTTTAGAAAAAAGAAATCTAAAGAGGAGAAAATACCTAAAGAAAAAGATTCTCATTATATGATTGAATGTGAAAATTGTAAAACATATATCTCAAAAGATGAAGCAATTTTTGCGAATGGAAAATGGTATTGTTCTAAAAAATGTTTAATAGACAAGGATTGATAAATGTTAATTTTAGGTCATATAGCAATAGATTATCCAAATTTTATACATATAAAAAGCATAGATGATTTAGCAAAAACACTGCCAAAAGATATAGTATGGTTTAATGCATCAAATGATGTAGATTACAATATCGCAAAGCATTGTAGAGATAATAATATCGCCTATAGCGTGGTAATTAACGAGCTAAAAGATGCAATTATTTTTGCAAATCTAGGGGCAAAATATATTATCATTAGTGATAAACATCTAGCTGAAATAACACAAAAAGTGGCAAATGAATATTTTTTTGATAGCAAGATTCTATATATCGTAAATGATGAAAGTAGTATTGAGAATATGGCTATGTTGGGAATTGATGGTGTCATTTTTAATAATATATTAAAAACTAATTAGCTAGAATCCTAGATTTTGATTAAAACATTTATAGAAAGGTGTCCGAGTGGTTGAAGGAGCACGCCTGGAACGCGTGTAAGGTTAATAGCCTTCGAGGGTTCGAATCCCTTCCTTTCTGCCAGAAATACTACAATTTTTTAAATAATTCCATCACAACGCAATCAATCGTGGTTATCTACAAGAATCTTATTTCTATCTTTCAAGTTTTATACAAGATTCCAAATATGTATTTTATAAAATAAAAAATTTTTAAAAAATACCAGCAAGTTAGCAATAGACGGATTTATAGGGGCTAGTATTAAGCAGAATCTAATGGCAGATTCTCGCACTTCACAATCAAATCCACAAATAAAATGAAAAAATATGAAGCATAAAAAAGTCGTAGTAATCGACTCTACTGGGCATATTGGCGCATATCTTGTGCCGATGTTTGAGAGTGCTTTGAAATTATAAGCATCTCACGAGAGAAAATCCTCCATATAAAGCAAATAAAACCTTTGATAAAATAGAAAAAATCGCAAGGAGGCTATGAAATCTACTTGCCAAACTTAGGAATGAATATCTTATATCTATGCATATGATGTCGCCCAAATGTTTTTTAAGGCGATTATTCATATGGATTCTGCGTTAGGTGAGAGCTTCCACATCATAGCTAAATGCTCTTTAAATTTTTATGGCTAGTTATGGAATCTTGCGAATCTAGATTCTTAGAATCTGCTAAAATCTTGTGGATTTTTGGGTGCAAATACGAGGCAATGGAAATCGACCATAGATATTTCACACAACACCCATAGAAAACACCCAAAAGTTGATTGACTATAAGCCAAAGATTCCGCGCAAGAGACGATAAATCGCCATTGACAGCTATAACGAGAGATTATTAAGATATGGAATTAATTAGTATTGTGTTTTTAGCATTCCCTTATTTTATATTTCTTAGATTCTATTATTTTTTAAGTTTATTTGATAGTAGATTTTTGACACAAGTTTCTATCATATTAAAAACTCGCTCAAAACCCTCCAAATCGCGGTAAGTATATGGGTCTGGGACATCTCTATTATCCGCCCCAAAATGCCCTAGCTTGATTATTTTATTCTCATCAAAGCCCATATTTAGCAAATCCCTCTTATTAGATTCGTCCATCACGATATAATAATCCCACTCTAAATCCACATATGGGCTTATTTGCCGCCCTCTCAAATCGCTTATATCAATGCCGTGATTTTTTGCCACCACAATCGACCTCCTATCGGGGGCTTCATCAATGTGCCAACCACTTGTCCCGCAAGAATCCACGATAATATCTAGCTTGTTTTTCGCCACTAAATCCCGTGCGATTCCCTCTGCAAGGGGTGAACGACAGATATTCCCTAAGCATACAAATAATATTTTCATTTCAAAATCCTTTATATTTAATTTCTATAAGACTTCGCAAATAAACGAAGTTTTAGTAAATGGAAATTAGCTTGTCTAGCACCAAAACTAGAATCTAAGAATAAAAATCTTAAATCTTTTTCCACTCATTGCTCTTAAAAGCCCTTTAAACGCAAACTTTCATTAATCATATGTAAAATCTAAGATAATTATTTCGCACTCTAATTTTATGCCAAATTCTTTAAAAACCCGCTGTTTTGCAAGATTGATTAACTCTATTGCTTCTTCGAATTTCCCGCCACCATAATTTATCAAAAAATTTGCGTGTTTCTCACTAAAGCCCATATTGCCAATTTTAAAGCCTCTTAAACCTACATTTTCGAGTAATTTCCCGGCTGGAATCTGGCTTTTAGATTTAAGCAGAATCTCGTCTGGAGATTCGCCGGGAATTTCGGCATTTGGAATCTCGGGCAGAATCTCACCGGAAACTTCGTTAGCTAGGGATTTACCACGAATCTCGCTAAGTGGAATCTCGCCCTCTAATATTCCGCACGGATTCTTAAAGCAACTCCCACAGCTTGGCTCTTTTGGCTGGTTTAAACGCATTTGTTTAAACGCAGATTCTAGGATTCCGCTAAAGCCTCGAATTTTTTTGATTTTTACCGCAGAGATAATGCCCTCTATCCCACTATTTCGATATTTAAAATCGATTGCGTTTGCCTCGTGCCACACGCCATTTACGCACACGCTATGAAGCATATTTTTTATCTCATATTCTTTCATTCCAGCATTCATTTTGACTATTCCACCAACGCTTCCGGGCAATGCTCCTAAAAACTCCAAGCCCCCTAAATCGTGCGTTTTAGCGTGTAAAAATAGCTTTCGCCCATTCGTCCTTGCCCCAATTTCTAGCAAATCGTCGCTATCATTTATATAATCAAACTCGCTCCCAAGCTGGAAAATGCGAGTAACATTTTCGCTAATTAAAATATTATTCGCCTTGCCGATTAAATAGTGATTTTGGGCTAGATTCATTGCCTCATCGAGATTCTGGGCAATTTTTAGCTCTAAAGTTCCGCCAATTTTTATGCTTGAATATTTGCTAAAATCAATCTTTTTGATAATCAATTTTAAACCTCCGCCTTAAAAATGCACGAGATTTTCGCCTCAAATTCGCCCACGAGATTCCACAAAAAATGCCCCAGATTCCACAAAATCCTCCATACATCAACAGAATCTAAAATGGAAAAGTAGGAATCATATTAAATAAAATCGTCGTGTAATCGATAATCATATTTAGCATCCACGGCATAGTTAGGATTAAAACAGCGATGATTGCTAGAATCTTAGGGATAAAAGTGAGCGTTGCGTCGTTTATCTGCGTGGTGGCTTGAAATATGCTTATCAAAAGCCCCACGATTAGCCCTGTTAGGAGTAAAGGCAAAGATACGATAAGTGTGATTTTGTAGGTTTCGATTGCTAAAGAGATAAATTTTGCTTCCACTTTTATTTAAGAATCTTTCAAAAGGATATTAGATTTAAAATCATATCAAAATAATCTTATTTTTTATATATTTATTGTTATGGGTTTTAAAGTAGTTATAATAAAAATTTCTATATAATAATTTTTGTTATTTTGAAATACAAATTAGTATTAGAAATTAACTAAAAACATACAAACAGGAGTTTAATTTATGAAAAAGGCTTTAATTAGCGGAAGCATTATGGTAGCTAGTAGTTGTTTTTTATTTGCTGCAGTAACAGGTGATGATTTAGTTCAAAAAGCTAACAATTCTGGCTTAAAACCTATGCCAACAGGGAAAGAATTGCAAAAAGCAACAGGAATGGATAAGGTTACAAAAGCACAAATTGAGCTTGGTAAAAAGCTATATTTTGACCCGAGAATCTCAAGCTCGAATCTAATCTCTTGCAACACCTGCCATAATCTAGGCTTAGGTGGAACAGATGTGGTTCCAGCAGCAATCGGGCATAAGTGGGTTATGAATCCATCTCACTTAAACTCACCAACCGTTTATAACTCGGTGTTTAACTCATCTCAGTTCTGGGACGGGCGAAGTGCACACTTGCAAGACCAAGCAAAAGGTCCAATCCAAGCTGCTCCAGAGATGAATGCAGACCCAAAAGTTGTTATTGCAAAGATTACATCAATACCTGAATATGTGGTAGAGTTTAAAAAAGCGTATGGTAATAATGTAAAAATCGATTTTGATTTGATTGCTGATACAATCGCTATTTTTGAGAAAACTTTAGTTACGCCTTCTAGATATGATGATTTTTTGCGAGGAAATGTAAAAGCATTAAGCAAAGCAGAGCAAGAAGGTTTAGATTTATTCATCGATAAGGGCTGTATAGCTTGTCATAATGATATAAACTTAGGTGGGACTTTACAACCACTTGGCGTTGCGAAAGAGTATAAATTCGCGAATGTTGGTGGATTCAAAGGGAATAAAGATGGAATGGTAAAAACTCCAACGCTAAGAAACATTATGGAAACTATGCCATATTTCCACAATGGACAATATTGGGATGTAAAAGATGCTATAAAAGAAATGGCGAGCATCCAGCTAGGTGATGAGATAACAGACAAAGATGCTGCTAAAATAGAAGTATTCTTCGGTGCTCTAACAGGGAAAAAACCAGATATTATATATCCAATGCTTCCAGCACAGACTATCGATACTCCAAAACCTACATTTGATTAATATTTATCCATACAATATTTAAAATATTGTATGGTATCTCCCTACTATCTTTTAGATTCCGTTA
>NZ_NHYM01000001.1 GCF_003288815.1 Helicobacter sp. 16-1353
TTTTGCGTATGTTTGCGATTTAAGATTCGCAAATAAAATAGCATTTTACCCCCCCCCTATCTTAAATTTTCCTTAAATGTGAAGTAAGTGTGAAGTAAATAAGATTAATGTAAATTTATGTGCGTAGCTTGGAGGTGGTAGATTTATAATGATTAAAAATACGGCAGTTTGGTGAATGTGGCGAATAGCAGAAAGAAAAGTTTGAAGCGAACTCCCATTTGCTTAAGTTTTTTTGCTTAAATTTTATAAGGCGGATTTAGTGCTACTTACTATAGGATTTGCGGGGAGTAAAGAGAATTTAAAATAATATTATTATAAATAATTATTAAATATAAAATCTAAATTTTGCTTATGGCGATGCGAGAGTCCCTCATAGTTTTAGCAAAAAAAGAGATACTAAACTTTACAAATACGATAGATTTATATTGTAAAAAGCAGAATCTTAAGCAAATAATTAAGACGAATGATTGGAATAAATGCGATAAATAGACATTTGCCAATATTTATTATGTGAGATTGATACTTAACTTAATATTTGCTTATATGTAATACTTAACATATAAGCTATATTTGACAATAATTATATTTTAGCGTTTGATGCTTAGTATTTCTTAAACTAAAATTATATAAGATTCCGCTATCGTTAATTTTGAAGGAGATTATTATGAAAATAGCACATAAGACAAACGCTATAAGAGATTTTTTTGAATTTTGTAAGGATAATGAGGTTGAGTTTGTAGATTTTAGATTTACTGATATTAAAGGCACTTGGCATCATATTAGTTTTTCGATGAGTGCCATTAATGAAGATAGCTTTAAAGGTGTTCCAATAGATGGCTCTTCTATCGCAGCTTGGCAGCCTGTTGATAAATCTGATATGCTTCTTATTCCAGACCCAGTTCGATATTTTTTAGACCCATTTACGGCAGATACTACTATTATTGTTTTTTGTGATATTTGGGATATTTATAAAAATCAGCCTTATGAAAAATGCCCTAGAAGTATTGCAAAAAGAGCAATTCAATATCTAAAAGAATTAGATATTGGAGATGTGGCTTATTTTGGACCTGAGAATGAATTTTTCGTATTTGATAGTATTAAAATGAAAGATTCTATAAATTGTCAATATTATGAAATTGATACAGAAGAGGGCGAGTGGAATAGAGATAAAGAGTTTGAGGGTGGCGTAAATATAGGACATAGAAGTGGGACAAAAGGTGGATATTTTCCAACTCCGCCGATAGATTCTATGGTTGATATTAGGGCTGAAATGGTAAAAGTGCTAAATCAAGTAGGATTGGAAACATTTGTGGTTCACCACGAAGTAGGTCAAGCTCAAGGTGAGATTGGCGTAAAATTTGGTGATTTACTAGAGGCTGCAGATAATGTGCAGAAGCTAAAATATGTTGTAAAAATGGTTGCTCACTTGAATGGCAAAACAGCGACATTTATGCCTAAACCGCTATATGGTGATAATGGTAGCGGAATGCATGTCCACACTAGTATTTGGAAAGATGGTAAGAATCTTTTTGCTGGTAAGGAATATCAAGGCTTGAGTGATACAGCATTATTTTATTTAGGTGGTGTTTTAAAACACGCAAGAAGTATTGCGGCTTTTACAAATGCTTCTACAAATTCATATAAAAGGCTTATTCCGGGATTTGAAGCACCAAGTATTTTGACTTATTCCGCACAAAATAGAAGTGCGAGCATTAGGATTCCATATAATAGTGGCGATAAAGCAAAAAGAATGGAATTTAGATTCCCAGATAGCTCTAGCAATCCTTATTTGGCATTTTCATCGCTTTTGATGGCTGGGCTTGATGGTATTGTAAATAAGATTCACCCGGGGCAACCGATGGATATAAATCTATTTGAGCTAACGCTTGATGAGATTAGAGAGCGAAATATCAAGCAGCTCCCACACACATTGCGAAGTGCGATAGAAGAAATGTTAGCTGATAGGGATTATTTAAAAGAAGGTGAGGTATTTAGCGAAGAGTTTTTACAAACCTATAAAGCATATAAGTTTGAAACAGAAATATGGCCTTGGGAGGCACGACCTCATCCATTTGAATTTATAACCACATATTCTTGCTAGTTTTATCTAGATTCTTTTAAGAATCTAGATTCCCAAAATACACAAATCCCACAAGATTCTGTTATTTCTAACAATTCAACTTTAAAAAAGGGCTTAAATGAGGATTTACCGCTAATAAAAGCAAAGCTTACTCCCACACATTGATACACAAAACCGCACAAGATTCGCGGAATCTAGTAGATTCTAAAACTTCACAGAATCTACAAAATACACAAGATTCCATAGATTCTAAGAATCTAAATGAGAATCTAAGATATAAAGATTCCCAAGATTCGGCAAATCTAAAGAATAAGGAGAATGTAAATTAGATTCTAATGCTAGATTCTGCATTTTTAGATTTACCTAAGATTCTCTAAATCTTAGCAGTTTTCATAGAATAAAATCTAATTAAATTATTTGGAATCTTAAAATAATCTTAACTTATTAGTATTCCGCACCCTCGCCACAATTAAAAACTTCTGCTTGCAATCTTACAGATTCCCTTTCATTTTTTTGCAATATTTTTTACCATTTTTGCAAGTATAGCTTTCCTTTGTGATATATACCATCGCCCTTTTCTCATCTTTTACAACATATCCAGCGTTATTTTTTAGGTCGTTCATAGCACCATCTAGCAATTCCTCATAGGTCGCTCCCCTAGTTCCTTTCGCACTATCTTTGCCATCTATTTCGCCCAATAATACGCAATTAGGAGGTGTGTATTTCACTATAGTGATTTTTCTCCCCTGTGCTTCGATTGGCTTTGGCTGGAAGATTGGTCCACAACCAATAAAAAATACCCCTACAATTGCGATTAAAGCATATTTAATCATCTTGTTTCCCCTCTTTTGTTTGATTTGGATTTAGTTGTTTACCTCGATTGCCTTGAACTTTGTCGTATTGCTTATTTGTCCCCTTTGTGCCTTTGTTTGCATTTGGAATATTTGCACTATTGTCTTTAGGGTCGATTTTGTCTTTTCCCATTTGTTCTCCTTAATATAAAAATATTACTCTATTATAATAGAGTGAAATAAAATTCTAAAACAACTAAACTTAAAAAAATCTATAATAGTAGAGTTTAGTATGCAAAATGGCAAAAATTTTGAGTTTGATAAAGATGAAATTGCTCATTTTCATTTTCGAATCGCCCAAAATGTCGCTAAAGCTAGGAAAGAAAGGGGCTTATCACAGCTTGATTTAAGTCTCTTAATCGGCTATAAGTCCGTGTCGCTCGTGGCTGGAGCAGAAGCAGGATATAAAAATATACATTTCAATTTGGAGCATTTATACAAAATCGCTAAGGTGCTAGAGATGGATATTAAGGATTTATTTTAGAATCCTAAAAATTCACAAGATTCTTACTCTGCAAATCTTAAAATTACAAATCTTATACCACTCTTTGGAGATTAAATAAAAATAGGAAATGGCAAATAATCCAAAACTTTATTTAGGTGGGTAATATTTACTAACGATTACTTCCATTTCTTGCGAATCCTAAAAAATAAAGTAAAAATTATTTACATTTATAAACTAAAGCTACAATATTTACTTCTTGAGTGCTATTTGGGTTGTTATCAAGGATTATTTTATTGCCTCGTGAGTTAATTGTAATCTTATTTTGATTAGATAGGAAATACATTGTATCTCCACCAAGTTTATATGCTTTATTCTTAGCATCATTAATTGCACCCTCTGTTACAAGCGACTCATTAAAAGAATGGGTGTTTTCCTGATAGCCATAAACCTCACCGAGATAAGCACAAGTATCGGGTGGCTCTGTTGTTACTATTCTAACGAATCTAGCATTAGAATCTAACGCATTTATCGTCCCCGCACAACCTATGAATAAAAAGCTACTTAGCAATACTAATAAAATACTTTTCATTTTTAACTCACTTTAAATTTGACATTCTATATTCTACTACAATTAGCACCCAAAGCATAATTATTATTCTTTTTGGCTTAGTTTTAAAAATTTATATTTTAATTCCTCAATGCTTTCTATATTATCAGGGTCGGCTAATATCGCATCTACAGGACAAACACTAATACAACTAGGCTCATCATAGTAACCTATACACTCTGTGCATTTATCTGGGTCTATAATATAAATAGGGTCTCCCTCGTCAATCGCCTCATTTGGGCATTCCTCTCTACAAGCATCGCAAGCTATACATTCATCATTAATCATCAAAGACATAAAAGCTCCTTTTAGGTGTTTATAGTGTGGATTTATAGCATAAAATTTTTTAAAATAATTAAATTTGGATAATAATTTTAATATTTTTGGTGGATTATCATTTTACCATTAGGTATATAGGGTAGATTCTCTAAATCTTGTAGCATAATAAAATCAAAATAAGATTCTATGTATTTTATATCATTTGGTAATAAAATAGATACTAAGCCCAGATTTGAAGCAAACTCAAATAGGAATCCTAAAGCATCGGAATCTAAAATATTACCATCTAATATAATCATATCTGCCCCATATACGACAGATTCTAGGATTTGGTATTTTGATATGATAATATCCTTATGTATTATTAGATATGGGCTATATCGCCTAGCTATGGCAACTAAAGATATATCATCGCTTAGGATTGTATCTACAATAACCAATTCTAGATGTTGGTTTAGAGATTCTAGGCTTTTTTCATTATTAATCTCTACTGCATCGATGATTTTTTTATCATTTTGTATGCAATACTTAAAATCCCTATCAAATGCACGCGGGAGAAAAGGATTGCAAGATAAACTTCGCCCAAGTAGATGAAAATCTAATTCATTGCTTCTTTTTAACACATTCTCTTTTGTTTTCTCAACTAAGGATTCTAGGGAGTTTTTTGCAGAAAATGTGCGTTTTATTTTACTAAACATTTTTCAATCATTTCTAAATGCTCTTTTATTTCATCTTCTTTTTCTACGATATTAGATGGGATTCTATTCATAATATTTTTCGCAGCATTGCAATCATTTTTTTTATAAAGCCCCCACGCAAGGGAATCTAAATATGCCGGATTATTCGGGTCTAGGCTCAAAGCCATATTTACATACTTTATGCCCTCATCTATATCAACATCAAAATCGATTAATAAATATCCTAAATAATTATAAAATATATGATTTTGCTTGTCGCTCAATGCTTTTTTAAAATTCTCAATTACTTCTGGCAAAACAGATTTTTTATCACTAGCATCTTCAAAATCAATAATCGCCAGAATCCCCAAATATGTATTATCTTTTGTTTTATTAAAAGCTTCCTTTGTTAGGATTCTTGCGTTTTTATAATCCTTTTGCATCATATATAAATCAATCATTAGATTATCATCAAATTTATATTTATTTGCTAGTTTGAGCGCCTCTTGCCCTTTATCATTTAGCATATAAACCCTAGTAAGATTCTCTGCATTTTGTTCATTTGGATTCTTATCATAATAATATAAATATAGGGATTCTAACTCCGTAATAATCTTACTATTTAGTGCTAATTCAGTTATGATTTGAGAAAATTCATCACTAGTGCCATTTGGAAAATATTCTTTAATAAGCGGAATACTTGCATTAAAATTCTTATTCATAATATCAATAGAAACAATGAGTAGCAAAATGCGTTCATTTGGCTCATCTTGAAAAACCTTTAGGAGATATTGCCTAGATTCATTGAAATCTTTTTTTAGAAAATATAAATTACTTAGAATCTTATTATTAGTTGCATTATCATCTAAAGCCACAATTTCCCTATATACTTTTATAGCATCATCAATCCTATTTAAAGCCATATAGCTATGTGCTAAAGAATGCTTTATATTTATATCATTATTGTTGATTTTCTCATAATCTTTTATGTAATTTATCGCATCATTAAATCTGCCTAATTGTATTGATAGATTTATCATTTCCTTTAGATATTCTAGCTTTTTTGTGCTATTGTAAAGATTCTCATAGATTTCTAAAGCACCTTGATAATTATTACTATCTAATGCATCTAACGCCTCTAAAATATAACTATCTTCTAATGCATTAGCAAAAAGATTTATATTAAAACATAATAAGATTGCAAGAATTATTTTTTTACTACGCCTATACATTCTCTAAATGCTCCTTGTGGATTGATTTTAAAAATATCCCAAAATGGGAATGTTTTGCAGTTTTTAGGGCGAAATTCATAGATACTACATCTATTATTGGAATCTAAAAAAATACATTCTGCTCTATTGCTATCCTCTATTAATGCATATCGATTGCCAACTTTTCGCAAGTATTTTAATCCAAATTCATCTAAGCTAAGATGTAGAAATGATGCTATTTTTTCTATTTCATCAATTTCTAAAAATACATATCCATCGCCGATACAGCATTTTCCTCCGCATTCTTCACACTTACTTTCATCAAAGAAAAAATCAAACCCCGTTTTTTGTATCATCTCTACTCCAGATTATCTAGCTTTATACTTAGTGTTTTACAAGTTTTAAAAATTTCTTTTGCTTCCTTAGTGTTCTCGCTACCAATAAAATTATACAATGGCGGAAGGATTTTTGTTTGACTTTTTGAAATCTTGCATTGACACATCATTAAATTAGCATTTTTGTTTTCTTTTGGATACACAAAACGCAATACTTCTATATTAAAATTATTAATCTCTAGGGAATGAAAAACATTTTTAATCTCTTTTGCATCATAGCAAAAGATAAAGATTCCACTTGGTTTTAATGCATTTTTTACGAATCTAACTAGCTTTGATAGCGGAAGATTCTCACTTTTTTTTGCTAGATATAGATGATTATTCTTAGAATCTAATATATCTTTGCGATAGAAAGGGGGATTTGAGACAATAACATCAAAACCGCTGAGTTTGGATTCTAATATATCACCATTCACCACATCACAAATAATATTATTATGCTTTGCATTTTTTAGAGCTATATTTGTCATTAAAGGATTTATATCATTTAGTGTTAAATCAATCTTAAAATCTCTAGCACAAAGTAGCCCCAAGATTCCGCAACCTGTGCCAATATCAAGTAATTTTATATTATCTTTTAAAAAATTTCGTATAAATGAATATAAAAATAAGCTATCACTATTATAACAATACCCATTGCTTAATTGATAAAGTTCTAGCTTTTTTGTATCCACAATAAAATATCCTTATCCATTTTCATAGAATGCAGAATCCTGCCATTAAAATCGCTATAAAAATTACTTCCACTTTTTATTTGTGGTGAAATAAATACTAGCAAACAATCGATTTTATTTTTTAGGATTCCAAATAATTCCGCACCACCTTCAATAATATTAAATCCATCGAATGGAATAGCATTAATATTGCTAATAAATTCAACTTTTCTATTATTAGAATCTTGAAAAATATTAAGATTTTTATGTAGTTTATTCTCTCTACCAATCACAATAATATCTGGAGATTTTCCATTTATAAGCCTAGAATCCAACAATGGATTATCATTTAAGATAGTTTTTTGCGATATGATAATTCTATCGGCTATATTTCTAAGCTTATGAGAATAGATTCTTGAAAACTCGCTTGATATAATGCCACCATCGAAACTACCATTTAATCGTTGGGCTATTTTATAGATGCTAAAAGATTTATTATTACACATACATAAAAATGGAAAAAGCAAATCTCTCCCCATATTTTCTAAGATTCCACATTCGACACTAATGCCATTTTTCCTAAGAGTAGAAATGCCGCCACTTGCAATATTATTTGTTTCTGGGGCGGAGATGAAAATTTTCTTAGGTTTTAAGATACTCAAAAGCTCTGCACAAGATGGCGTTTTTCCAAAGTGATTGCAAGGCTCTAGCGTTACGAAAATACTTGTATTGTGAAAAATGCCATTGTGATTCTTAATCAAAAAGTCATAAATCTCAAATGGATTATTGATATTTTCTAATTCTTTATTATTTGTGAGTTTTATATATGCACTTTTTAAAGCCTTTAATTCAGCGTGAGATTGTCCATAGATTTGATGAGATTCTAGGCTTATAATCGCATTATTACTATCTAGGATTAAAGCCCCGACACTAGGATTTGGCAAACTTAGGGCTTGGGATTCCCACGCATAGTTTAATGCAAGATTCATATAGAATTCATTATTCATAATAATTGCGATTCATTACCATTCAAATATGCTTTTAGCTTTTTTAATATCACTATATTTAAAATATTGCTTATCTAAGAAGAATCCATTTTCATTAGATTCTCCTAAGATTCCAATTATTTTTGTTTTATCTTGTAATGTTATTTGTATTTTATCCCCAAGTGATAGTTTAAAATGATTTGGTTTTGTTAGCTTTCGCTCTAACCCCGGAGAGCTAACCTCTAAGAAATATTCATTATCAATGGGATTATAAACATCAACAAGTGGCGAGATAATATCGCTTATCTTTTCGCAATCTTCAAGAGTTATGGGATTTTGGGCGGTTATCGATACACGAAAAATATTAGAATCATTCTCTTTTAAAATCTCAATATCATACAAACTATAGCCATTTTGCTCTACGATATTGGCTATTTGAGATTCTAAGTCATTCATTATTTGAGACCTCTTTGTGGATTTTTTTAAATATTAAATCTAATTTAGTTAGTTCCTCTACCTCAACATCAAATTCATAGCTAAGATTGGGTATTTTATACCAAGAAAGTGAGCTTTGCAGATATTGCCTTATTATTCCATTAGCCTTTTTTAGTAGTTTTAGAATCTCTTTTTGCTCACTTTCTATTAATCCAGTATTATCAAGAAAAACCCTAGCAAATTCTTTCCCCTTAGAGCATTCCACTCTAACTACACTTAGATTATTTAATCTATTATCATTTAATGCGAAAAAAGCCTCTTGGAGGACTTCTTGCAGGAGAGATTGGGTTTTTAGTATTTTTATATTATTCATATTTTTTGTTGTTTATATACTTCTTTTATAACCTCAATATTATCACTTACTTTTATATCATTAAAGGAATCTAGCATAATTCCACATTCATATCCTTTTGTTACTTCTTTGACATCATCTTTAAATCGCTTTAACGATGAAATATTGCCTGTATGAATTAGCTTATTCCCGCGTAATAAGCGAACTTTTGCACCTCTTTCTATAAATCCATCATTTACAAAACAACCTGCAATTATATTTCCCTTGCCAACACTAAAAATATCTCGCACTTCAAGATTCCCAACAATCTCTTCTTCTACTATTGGGCTCATCATCGTTGCAATAATTTCCTTTACATCATCAATTAGATTGTAGATTACAGAATAGCTTTTTATGCTTATATTTTGCTCTTTTGCTTTTGCCTTTAATATACCTAGAGGCTTGACATTGAATCCTAAAATATATCCTTTCGAGCTAACGGCAATAGCAATATCGTTTTCTGTGATATTGCCAACTGATGAGCTTATGATATTTACCTTTACTTCATCATTACTTAATGCCTCTAGGGAGGATTTCACTGCTTCTAATGAGCCTTGAGTATCAGCTTTGAGAATAAGCAATAATGGCTTTAACTTGCCTTGAGCGACCACCGAGCTTAATTCATCAAATGAAACTTTTGTGCTTTTGCTTAATTCCTTAGCTCTTAGATATGATTTTCTTTTTGTGGCATATTCTTTAGCTATAGCATCATCATCAACACCAACTAAGATTGCCCCTGCACTTGGAACTTCATTTAATCCAACAAGGAGGGCTATTTGAGATGGGTTTAATTCATCTACTTTTGAGCCATCATCTTTGATTAAAGCACGAACTTTTCCATATGCAGTATCAGCAACAACGCTATTACCGACTTTTAATTTACCTTCTTGGACGATAACAGTTACAATCGGTCCTTTTCCTTTATCAAGGCTACCTTCTAGCACAACAGCTTTTGGCTGAGAGGCAATATTTGCTTTTAATTCCATAATCTCAGCTTGTAATAAAATAGTATCAAGCAAATCATCTATACCTTGTCCAGTTTTCGCACTAACAGGGACGAAGTCGTATTCCCCGCCCCAATCGGCAGGATTATAGCCAATCTCCGCCATCTCTGCTTTTAATTTATCAGGATTCGCCCCCTCTTTATCCATCTTATTCATCGCAATAATAATCTGCACATTAGAATCTTTTGCGTGGGCTAGAGCCTCTTTTGTTTGTTGTTTTACGCCATCATCAGCAGCTATCACAATAATCGCAATATCAGTTACTTGTGCCCCACGAGAACGCATATTTGCAAATGCTTCGTGTCCCGGCGTGTCGATAAATGCAATATCTTTGCCATTTCTATTAACCATATATGCACCTATGTGTTGTGTAATACCACCTTGCTCGGTTTTTGAAATCCTTGATTCTCTAATATAATCAAGTAAGGAGGTTTTTCCGTGGTCTACATGCCCCATAATCGTAACAACTGGTGCTCTTGTGATGAATTCATCTTTTACATTTTTATTTATCTCTAGGTATTCTAGCTCTTGTGTTGCTTTTGAAATCTCTATTGAGAGATTAAATTCTTGAGCGAGAATCTCTATAAGCGTGGCATCTAAAAAATCATTTTTAGTTACCATTTCACCCATATTAAAAAGCTTGGAGATAATATCCGTTACTCTAAGATTCACCTTATCGGCAAATTCATAAACGCGTATTTCATCTGGAATTAATATATTTTTGGAGTTTTCTTGAGAGGTTGTATTGGTATGATTTATTTGATTATCTCTTTTGCGATATGTTTTACTTCTACTCTTTTTTCTATCTCTGCCAATATTATCGACAAACCAAGGATTCGCCCTTTGGATTCTAACCCTATCAGTTATTATTTTTTCCTCTTTTTCCTCTTCAGCTTTGCCCATTTCACTTAAATCAAAAAGTATAATCTCATCATCATAATCAATACTTGTTTCACCTAAGTTTCTATTTATGTCAATTTTTTCAATTTTTTGCTCATTCCTCTTCTCTTGTGCTTTTCTATCTTTCTTTTTATCTTTTTCTTTTTTAATTTTAATTTTTGATTCGTTAATTGGCTCATTGATACTAGTAGAATGCAGAATATTGTCTTTTGCTTCTTTTGCTTCCTCTATTTTTTTTAAATCATTTTCTTTTGGGGTATCTTGTATGTTATTTTTAGAAACAATGATTATTTTTCTTACCTCTGGAGTTTTGATTTCAACTTGCTCTAAAACTTCTTCTTTTTGTTTGGTAACCTTAGGTTTTTTAACCTCACTTTTCTTTGTTTCACTTTTTTTGGATTTAGCTTCGCTCTTTTTTACTTCGCTTTTTTTAGATTCACTCTTTTTGGTTTCACTCTTTTTAGCGTCGCTTTTTTTAGATTCTGCTTTTTCTGCTTTTGGTTTAGGAGCTGTAGGCTTTTTAGGAATAATACCTTGTGCAATATAATTATAAATCACTTCTGCTTGATTTTGTTCTACGCTACTATTTACACTTTTTATTACAATGTCAATTTCTTGTGCTTTCAGTATTACATCTTTTGCTTTCATACCTAATTCAGTAGCAATTTGTGTTACTTTTACTTTTGGTAATTGTTCTTTTGCCATCTAAAGATTGTCTCCTTCAAAAATTTTATTAAACTATCATCACTATTAATCTTGTGAATCTTACAAATTATATGTGCATAATTCTTATTTACTATGCAACTATTACATACATAAAAGCTTCTGCCATTTCTCGTCCATTCGCATAATTTACCATTTATAACTTGAAGACGCAAAAGGCTTTTTTGTTGATGTCTTTTTCTACAACAAATACACATTCTAATTTTTATCATTATACCAAAAAGCCTATTGTATAGAAATACCACTATTATCAAACTCAAGCTCTAAGATTCTAAAATCCCTAAATTTATCACTTAAAACTTTGGCTAGATTTGCCGCATCATCACGATAACAAATATTTAAAAATGTAGAGCCACTCCCAGATAAAACGCTCATCAATGCCCCTTTTTTTAATGCTTCTTTGCGAACAGAAAATAAAACAGGAAATAATGCCATTCGCTTATCTTGGTGAATCTTATCTTCTGCCGCGATTTTTAGTAGATTCCACCTTCTTGACATAAAAATACCGCTAATCATCGATGCCCTTGATATATTAAAAATCGTATCATTAAAGCTACATTGTTTTGGGAGTGCTTTTCTGGAATATTTCGTAGAAATCGCTTTATTTGGAATTACAACTACCGCTTTTATATCATTAGCGATTTTTTGTTTGACATAAAATACCCTACCATTTTTAACCATTGCTATATTAAAGCCACCATTTACGGCAGGAGTGATATTGTCTGGGTGTCGCTCGTATTTCACTGCTTTTGATAGTATTAAATCTCTTGTATATGGAATCTTTAATATCTCATAGGCTGAAACTATTGCTCCTACGATAACTGCTGAACTGCTCCCAAGACCACGAGAAATGGGAATATGATTTTTCAAACAAAAGCTAAATTGTTGCTCTTTACCACCTAAATCAACATATATATCTTTAAATACCTTAATAAAATTATTATCTTTTAATAATTTTGGGATATTTTTGCCCTCACCTTCAATCCTAATACTTTGCAATATTGATGGTGTAACTATAAAGTCATTATATAAGCCCAAAGCCAAACCCAAAGTATCAAAACCCGGTCCTAAATTAGCACTTGTAGCGGGGATTCTAACTATCAACAAAACTCCTATAAAGCCGGTAAAATATAAAGTGGAAAACAAGAATCACTAAAAATACTAGAATCTAATTTATTTGGTAATTCAAATCTTGCATTTTTTTTATCATTTAATTGTGTTGTTTTAATTACACCATTTTGTTTTAAAAAGTGAATCTTACCATAAGCGTTTATAAATTCATCTTTAGTAAAGCTAAAAGAATCGGCACAAAATAATTTTATTCCCTGTATGATATAAAGTGTTTGCAGAAAAATATGAGTTAATTTTAAAGAGCTAAAATTACCCGGTCCATTTGCATAAAATATATTTTCAATTTTATAATTATGCAGAATCTCATCAAATAAAGATGACAGAATATCGCTTGTCTTGCCATCTTTTATATATTTTTTCACTAAATATCCGTTTTTGTAGATTCCAAGAAGAATTGGCGAATTAACACTAATTAGTAAAATATCACATTTGTGTAGCATACTCTAGCTGTTCTTCTTTTGCTTGGCTTTCTAGTGTTACAACCTCATAAGCCTCGCTTTCGGCAAGTATCTTTTTGGTTAGAAAATGATTTAGTTTATGGCTACCAGCAAAGCTAACATAAGTGCCAATTAGTGGCATTCCTAAAATACTCATATCACCAATAGCATCTAGAATCTTATGTCTAACAAACTCTTCTTTATATCTAAGTCCGTCTTTATTTAGGATTCCGCTCTCATCAAGCACGATACAATTTGAGAGATTCCCACCTTTTGCAAGTCCAATTGAACGCAAATAATTCACTTCTTGTAAAAATCCAAATGTCCTAGCTCTAGCTATCTCATCTTTATATGCTTGAAGTGAATAAATAAAATTATAATGCTGCTCTTTTATCGATTGATGGTCAAAATTAATCGTAAAATCAAATATAGTTTTATTGCTCGGCTCAACCCTAACAAACTTTTCGCCATCATTGATTTCTATTGTTTTCTTAATAGCGATGGCTTTTTTATCTGCATTTTGCTCTAAGATTCCAGCCTCATCTAATAGCATACAATAACCTATCGCACTTCCGTCCATTATAGGCACTTCTTCATTATCTAATACAATTCTTATATTATCAATTCCATATGCGTGTATAGCGGAAAGTAGATGTTCTATTGTGGATACCTTTGCATTATCTTTGCCAAGCACAGTTGCTAAAGTGGTGTCTATAACATTTTCTGGGCAAAGCTCTATGCTCACACCTAAATCACTTCTATAAAATACTATTCCACTATTTTCACTTAAAGGCTCTAAAACCATCTTTACAGATACGCCTTTATGAAGTCCAATACCAACTAACTCTATATTTTTTCTTATTGTTCTTTGTTTCATTGTGTTATCCTAATACATCTTTAAAGCTATATTTAACTAAAGCGACAAAATATCTTTAATATTTAATTTTCCATTTTCTTTAATGATTAGATTAAGTTTATATTTTAGCATATTTGGGGTTATTATTTCGCCTTGAAATAAAATTTTACCCTTAGTAATTTTAGCTAGGATAAGAAATTCTCCATTACATTCCACATCGCCTTCGCATTCTCCAAAGATTAAAACACTGCCATCGCTGATAATCTTAGAAGCACTATTAACGCGATTAAATACAAAAATATCGCCTTTATTATTTATATTCTCGCCACTTCTAACGACTTTTTGTATGATTTTGCTTTTAGAAATATTGGCATCCAAATTATCATTATTTATATTAGGTTTTTCTTTTTTTATTTCAATCGTTGGTGGTTTTGCATTTAATCTTAAATGTTTATTCTTAATATAATCAATATCATTAGAATCCAAAAATTTCTTTAAATCATCGCTTAGATTATCAAAAACAAGTAAATATCCTTGTAAAATTGGTAGATTCTTGGTTATAAACTGCTTTAATTCATCATCATTATTATTTTCTAAAATATGAAAAATTCGTATATTTTTTTGGTCAATATTTGGCACTATCTATTCTCTATTATTGATTTTGCTTCTACTAAAATATCGTTGATATTTACTTTTAGCCACTTGCTATCCATCCACTCTGTGCTTAAAACAGGCGTTCCTTGAATCCTTATTTCAAAATGTAAGTGGTCGCCAAATGCAAACCCACTTATGCCCGTTCTCCCTATAATACTACCTTTTTTAACTTCATCACCTTCGCTTACATAAATCTCACTTAAATGAGAATATAAACTAGAGATTCCAAATCCGTGGTCAATCATAACAGTATTGCCATAGATTCCAAGACTTTCGCTTAAAACGACAACACCATCATTTGAATTAGTAACTTGTGCGTTTTTGACATTCGCTAAATCCGTTCCTAAGTGATAAGATTCTCCGGCGGGTTGCTTATCTATGGTGTATTTTCTATGGTCTCCATAAAGCCCTACAATAACAAAATCTTTAAGTGGTTTGAATACATTTATATCCGTTGTAAAATATGTTAAATCTAAATTTAGTATTTTAGATTTAATAGTCGCTTCATCTCTACCTCGTATCGTCTCATTGACATATCTAAACATATTAAAACGAGATGTAAAATCATATAATGAAAATTCATTTGCATTTTCTATCAATTCAGCTACTTTTCCATCAATAAAGCTATTTTTTAGGGCAAGATGTGAAGTGCGATAAACCTTTGAATATTTTGCAAAACCAATATTTGATTTTTTCACATTACCAGCTTTATCTTGTATTGTTATTAAACCACGAAAACTTGGATTATGTATAGACCAAGGAATAATACTCACATAATAATTTTCTTTTAAAAATGGAAATGCCACAAAACTTTGATACCCATTGCTAATGGAAATATTGGCAAGATTCTCATCTTTGGCAAAAAATACCACAGCCGCACTGCCACCTTTGGTAATCTTATTACTCATAGCTACGATTCTAGCAACGGGAATCTTCGTGTCTATTGTAAATTCTAATTTAGCATTTGAAGTATTTCCTAAAAAAAATCGAAAAAAGCTATTATCTGTAGCCTCAATTCTGTATTGGAGTTTATCACCATTTGAGATATTGATTTTTGGTATTGGTAAAATAAGCTCTATATTTTTTTGATTATTCCCTTTTTTAGATATTAAAATGGTTTCTTCATCATCTTTTATAAAAATAATTTTATATGATTTAATACCACTAGAATCACTAATTTTGATTGGAATATCCCATTTTAGATTCCAATATGATATATCTGGTATATCAATATTTGGCTTTTCTCTCTCAAATTTCGATGACGAATAGATAAAAATAGCTATACCAACACAAATAATTAACACAAGAAAAAATAGAAAATTATTCTTTTTTTTACGCATAAATGACCTTAAATTGAATGTTGTATTGTAACGATGATTTTATTAAAAATACATTACAAATCATACTTTCAAAAGCCTTAGATGATTTATTGAAATTGTGAAGCAATTTCTTCTGTAGTTTGCAACACCTTAGCCACTGCTCTAAATAACTCTTGAGGAATATATTGGTCAATTTCAGTTAATCTATAAAGTTCTCTTGCAAGCTGTGGATGCTCTCTTATTGGGATATTATGCTCTCTTGCTATTTCTTTAATCCTTATTGCGAGTAAATCCGTCCCTTTTGCCAATACAATCGGTGCTATATCTTCATTCAATACAAATTTTATAGCGACTGCATAATGCGTTGGATTCGTTATTACAACAGTTGCTTTTGCCACATTTGAAAGCATTTTTCTTGAAGACATTTTACGCATTGTTTGGCGGATTCTAGCTCTAATTTGTGGATTCCCCTGTAATTGTTTGTATTCATCTTTTACTTCTTGTTTTGTCATTTTAAGATTCGTAATATATTGTCTTCTTCTAATATAAAAATCTAAAGCCGCCATAAAGAAAAATAAAATAAGTAGTATTGACCCTAGAATCAAAGCTTTATCTTTAAGCCAAATCAATTGGTAAAATATATTTAAAAATGCGATATTTGGAAGCTCTTTTAAGAATCCTGCAAAGATAAAAAATCCCAAACTAAGTGCAATTGAGACCTTAAGTGTAATTAAAAATCCATCTAATAATTTCCTCAAAGATATAACATTTTTTAATCCAGTTATTATATTTATTTTAGAAAATTTTGGAATAATGGTTTTTATGGTGATTAAAAATCCAAATTGAAGAATATTACCCGCAATCCCAGCAACAAGAAGTGCAAGAAAAATCGGTGCTACAATAATAATACTTTCAGTTATGATAAAAAT
Source organism: Helicobacter sp. 16-1353 (assembly GCF_003288815.1). Taxonomy (GTDB): domain Bacteria; phylum Campylobacterota; class Campylobacteria; order Campylobacterales; family Helicobacteraceae; genus NHYM01. Next base: position 16,964 of record NZ_NHYM01000001.1, read on the forward strand.
CGCAAGATTAAGTGCTCCTGTGTCATTAAAATCATTAAGATTAAAATTCATAGCATAAACAAAAAGATTCTCAATTTTCCGCCCTAAATATGGCAAAAGTAGAAAAATAATCCCAAACCCAACAAAAAGTGCAAGGAATCCTGTAACTTCCTGACTTTTGCCTACATTACCCTCTTCTCTTGCTTTTTGCTTTTTATATTCGCTGGGGAGTTCCGTTTTTTCGTCTGTTTGTGCCATTATCTACTCTAATAATTTTAATGCTTTTTTATAATCACTTTTTGTGTTTAGATTGAAAAACTCAAGTTTATCAAAATAGATGGATTTTGTATAAAAATGTTCTAATAATTCCATAATTTTAAAATTATTCATCTCTATTGCTTCTTTTAATTTTTCTTTTGTTTTAGCACTCCAAACTGCAACTAATGGGTGAGTTTTCGTGGAATCTTTCGCATAGGTTACATCATAATCATCACTATTATTTGATAGTATTTGAAATGTTTTTAACTTAACTAGCGGACAATCACAAGAGATAAAAAATAATTTATCTATATTTGTTACATCAAAAGAATTAAGGATTCCAACTATCGGGGCAAATATATTACTTTTTTCAACAATAAAATCAATAGAATCTACATCAATAGGCGGATTTTCAAGATTATATTTAGATAAATCATCTTGCAAAGCACTAAGGATAGAATCTTGCTGGAAATCTTTTATTGAGATAAAAACTTTTTTAAATATCTTAGAAAGCTTAATATATTGATATGTTATAAGTTTATAATCTCCAAACGGCAATAACGCCTTATTTGCTTTCATTCTACTACTTTTACCACCACATAAAATTACACAATTCAAATAAATCTCTCCGCTTAAAATCAATTTCTTATTCTACATTACTTTATTTTAATAAGCAAAAAATATATTTTTTTGTTTGGATTCTGGGTTGGAAAATCTTTTATATTTTGTAGATTTTTGGTGGTTTGAGAATCTGGATTCTGTGAAGTTACGGAATCTTGAGAATCTTTGGCGATTTAGATTCTAAATCTGCGGAATCTTGGCGATTTTAGAATCTTAGATTCTATACGAAACATTTATAATATTTATAAATATTCAAAAATGGATATTTATTAAAAATCTTATTTTATTTTGTTCTAAAAATAATAATTAGATTCTTTAGAATCTATAGTAGAATCTAAAGAAATCAAGATTCCACGAAACGATAATGAAAATAAAAAATAAAATTTTGATATTCTTAATTACTATTATTTCCTTGCTTTTGGCGTATTTTGCCTTTATTTTTTTTAGCTTTAATCCCAAAGGAGACCCATTTGAAAGTCGGTATAGCAAAACTATGCTTGATAGAAATAATGAAATTCTAAGCATTTTTTTAAATAAAGATGAACAATGGCATCTAAAAAATACCGCAAACTTAAGCGATAAATTAAAAATTGCAACATTAACATTTGAAGATAAAAATTTTTATTCACATCTTGGATTTGACCCTATTGCATTAATTCGAAGCCTTTATATTAATATAAAATATAAAAGAAAAGTCGGTGGAAGCACGATTAGTATGCAAACCATAAAACTACTACAAAAAAACAAGCGGACATATTTTAATAAAATTAAAGAAATCATTCTTTCTCTTCGCTTAGAGAGTTTGTATTCAAAAGATGAGATTTTAGAAATGTATCTAAATAATGCCCCATATGGTGGAAATATAGTTGGTGTGAGTGCTGCATCTTTAATGTATTTTAATAAAAGCACAGAAAATTTAACTTGGGCAGAATCTGCACTTCTAGCAGTGTTGCCGAATGCTCCGGGTCTAATTCATTTGAAAAAAAATAATGATATATTAATACAAAAAAGAAATAAATTACTCCAAAAACTACGAGATAAACAATATATTGATGATGATAATCTAAAACTTTCTATGAGTGAAAAACTCCCAACCATAAAAAGAGATAGAAATCTAGCATCGCATTTAGCATTAAGATTCCCACAACAATCGATAATTATTAGCACTATTGATAAAAATATACAAATTATTTTAGAGGAAAGATTAAAAAGCTATCATAAAAAACTACTAAATCTTGGAATTAATAATCTAGCTGGAATGATTATTGATACACAAACTAGTGAGGTATTAGGATATGCTGGCTCTCAAGATTTTTTTGATATTGAGGGGTTTGGACAAATTGATGGCATTATTGCCAAACGAAGTCCGGGTAGCATTTTAAAGCCACTTTTATATGCATTAGCAATTGATGATGGGTTGATTGCTCCCCAATCCAAACTAGTCGATGCCCCGACATTTTTTTCAAATTTCAAACCCCAAAATGCTTCTAAAAAATACTATGGCTTAATTAGTGCAAGAGAATCCTTAATAAAATCTCTAAATATCCCATTTGTAGGTTTATTACAAGATTATGGATATGATAAATTTTTCTTTAAGTTAAAAGATATATTGGGTTTTAGCGATAATAATTTTGAAAGATATGGATTATCTTTGATACTTGGGACGAAAGAATTAAGCATTGAGGATATTGCTAGAATCTATGTAGGACTTGGAAATTATGGAGAATTTGGGAATATTTATTACACAAAAGATTCCACTAAAAACCCTAAAAAACGACTTTTATCAAAAGGAAGTGCCTATCTCACACTTGATGCTATGAGATATTTAGAGCGAATGGGTTTAGAAAATCGTTTTATAAATAAAAAAATATTTTCTTGGAAAACAGGCACAAGCTATGGGAGAAAAGATGCTTGGGCGGCTGGAACTTCACCAAAATATACTATTGTTGTTTGGAGTGGAAATTTTAGCGGGGAATCTAATCCAAATCTATTTGGACTAAATATCACAGGGGAACTTTTATTTAATATCCTAAATGATTTAGGCGATGTTGGAGGGGAGTTTGATAAACCTAATGATTTAAAAGAAATAACGCTAGATAGCCCAAGCGGATATAGATATAATGAGGAATATAAACATATAAAATCATTCAAAGCAATATATCCAAAAATGGCTAAACCTCTTAGATACTCACCATTTTTACATAATGTTTTTATAAATAAAGATAAAAAAGAGGTGAATTCGCTTGATGTAGATTTTATCAATGCAGAGGAGATTACAAAAATAGTCCTACCTCTTTCGTTATTAGAATATTACAAAGAACAAAATATTGAGATTAAAAAACAAACAAAATCCCTACAAATTTTATATCCTAAAAATCACCTCTCAATCATCTTAACAAAAGATTTTGAAGGTGAGAATGAACTTATTGTAAGAATTGCAAATATAAATAATGGTAATGTTTGGTGGTATTTAAATAAAGATTATATAGGAATGGACAATAAAACCACAAAAACATTAAGACTAAAAGCTGGATTCTATACACTTAGTGTAATAAATGATAATGGAGATAGTGATAGTGTAAATTTTACTATTTCAAAATAGTATTAAAATACACAAACCCCCTTCCATCTTTAAAGAATTATTAAAAAAATATTGTTTATAATTCATTAATTATATTATTTAATATTTATTTACAATAAAGGGGAATGTGGATAGATGAAAAGAAATGGTTTTTCTATGATTGAATTAGTTTTCGTTATTGTTATATTAGGAGTTTTAGCCGCAGTTGCTGTTCCTAGATTTGTAACAACTAGGACAGATGCACAAGTAGCAATGCTAAGAAGTGATATTGCTTCCACGCTAAAAGCAATCCCAGCTAGAATCTTTGCTGAGAATCTTGACCCAACAGCAGCTACTCCAGCTGGATTTAATTCTTGGAGTGAATGGATAATAGACACAGGCGGATTAGATAGAGGTAGATGGATTTCAGTGAATTTACCCGTAGGTAGGGGAGTGGCACCTATAGCAAAAGATGGCGTATATTGTGGAGCTACACAGGAAAGCGACGCGGTTATCGCTATTAGCACTAGTGGGAATTTAGTATTTGAGCCAAAGAATGTAGCCAAAACAAATAGTGCCCAAACGCTTTGTAAATCTTTGATGAATTCCTATCCAAGTGGCTCAAATAGAGTTATTCCACTTGCTACAACGGGAGCTGTTAAGTTTTAAGATTCTATTCTAGAATCTTATTGGCAGTTAAAGCACTCGATACTTCTATCCATCACCTCATCTTGGGTTATTCCATTGGTTTGCTTCTCGGCATCTGGGCTTTGGCTTCGTAAATAATAAGTCGATTTCAGCCCTAGCTTCCACGCACTCATATAAATCTCATTTAGATACTTCCCACTCGCCTTTTGCAAATCCATAAAGATATTCACGCTCTGCCCTTGGTCTATCCACTTTTGGCGGATTGCGGCAGCTTTGATGATGTTTAGTTGGTCGATTTCATAGGCGTTTTTGTAGAAGCTGTAGGTATCAAGCGTGAGATTCGGCACCACATTTGGAATCATGCCACTCAAGTTTTCCTCATACCATTTTCGGCGATAAATCGGCTCAATCGTCTGCGTCGTGCCAACTAAAATCGAAATCGAGCTAGTCGGTGCGACCGCCATTAGATAGCCATTTCTAAGCCCATTTTGCTTGACTTTTTCTCTCAAATCCTCCCAATTACACACATCAATTAGCGTGCGCTCAGTTAGCTTCAAGCTCTCCACATTTGCCAAATCAATTGGGAAAATCCCCTTACTCCAATTCGACCCCTCGAAATCTGGATATTTGCCTTTCTCTTTGGCTAAATCCGCACTTGAATTAATCGCATTAAAGCTTATTATCTCCATAATCTTATCGATTTTTTCAAAATGCTCCTTGCTGCCCCACTCGATTTGATTGCTCGCTAGCATCTCTGCCTCGCCCATTACGCCTAGCCCAATGGCACGATTTTTTAGATTTGTCCAGCGGACTTTTCTAGTTGGGTAGAAGTTCAAATCAATCACATTATCTAGCATTCTAACGGCGATTGGCACCACGCGCTCGATATTTTCGCGTGTATTTATCTTGCTTAAGTTTATACTTGCCAAGTTGCAAACCGCAGTCTCACCGCCACTTCCAATACGCTCAGTTATAAAAATCTTTTTACCATCAAGGGAATCTAGCGAAGTTAGCTTATTTGCTCGTTTCTCCACGCCCAAGTCCGTTTTTACCACTGCATTTTCGTCTAAATACCGCAAACTGCCGTCTTCAAACTCGATTTTTGTGGTGTAAATGCTTGGATTTGTATTTTGGAAAATCTCTGTGCAGAGATTACTGCTGCGGATAATGCCCTTGTGTGCGTTTGGATTGGTGCGATTGGCATTATCTTTGAAACACAAAAATGGCAAACCAGATTCAAAATAATTGGTTAGAATCTTTTTCCACAAATCTTTTGCGTGGATAGTCTCTTTTATAATGCCCTCTTTTGCCTCTAGCTCGATATATTTCGCCTCGAATTCCGTGCCCCATAAGTCAGTTAGCTCCTTGCACTCATATGGGTCAAAGAGCGTCCACATCGCATTTTCACTAACTCGCTTCATAAATAAATCACAAATCCAAAGTGCCGGGAATAAATCATGCGTTCGTCGCCTCTCCTCGCCACTATTTTTCCGCAAATCAATAAAATCATTTACATCGATATGCCACACCTCCAAATAAGTCGCAATCGCCCCTTTTCTAGTGCCTAGCTGGTCTACGGCAATCGCCACATCATTTGTGATTTTTAAAAACGGCACGACGCCACCTGCTGCATTCTTATGACCATCGATATAGCTTCCAAGCCCGCGAATCTTGCTAAAGTCCCAGCCCACACCTCCGCCATATTTGCTTAGAAGTGCCATTTCCTTATAAGAGTCAAAAATCCCCTCAATATTATCCGGCATACTTCCCACATAGCAGCTACTTAGCTGGTGGCGAGTGCTTCTGGCATTGGCTAGAGTAGGCGTCGCGGTGATGACTTCAAAGCGCGAAAGCACATTATAAAACTCCACCGCCCAAAAATTCGGGTCGCTCTCTCTGTGAGCTAAAAACATCGCAATCGCCATAAACATATGTTGCGGCAACTCGATTGGCTTATTTTGCGAATCTTTAATCAAATATCTATCATAAAGCGTTTTTATCCCCAAGTAATTAAATTGCAAATCACGCTCTGGCTCAATCTTGCTATTTAGAAAATCAAGGTCGAATCTATCGCTAAATCCTTTTAGAATCTTGCCTTCACTCTGGGCTTTTTCCAAATATTCCCTTAAGTGCTTATATCCAGTAAAGCCACTCACCTTATGATACAAATCATACAAAAACAGCCTAGCCGCGACAAAAGTCCAATTCGGCGTATCAATGTCGATTTTATCCACCGCCGTTTTTATCAGCGTGATTTGGATTTCTTCTGTTGAGATTCTATCCCTAAAGTGGATTTTCGCATCCACTTCCAGCTCACTTTGGCTAACGCCACTTAAGCCCGCCACCGCCGAGCTTGTGTATTTTTGAATCTTGGTTATATCTAGCTTTTCAATTCGCCCATTTCGCTTAATGACAGTTAATCCAGTCAATTCTAATCCTTTTAAAATTTTTTATTTATATTCTACTAATTCACTTAAAGGGAGCCTGTAGCGTCTTTGTTGCTCTTTAATCCTATAGCCAAATGGCAAGATAAGGCTCACAAACTCCTTAAATGTGTCAATTTCCAAAATCTTATGCACCAAATCCGTCTCAAAGCCTTCAATCGCACAAGAATCTATCCCCATAAATGCCGCGCAATTCATCATCGAACTCGCCATAATATAGGCTTGTTTCGCCGACCAATTCGCAATGCTCTCGCCCTTTGCTTCCTTTTTCTCTAAAAAATCTTTATAGAGTTTTTTCCAAGAATCTCGCTGCTCTTGTGTTTTCCCCCTCCTAAGCGACATAGAATCCACATAGTTTGATGGGACAATTAGCGGAGAAATGAGCGATTTTAGCACGACTAATTCCGCACAGCTGGTGATTTGCACCTGATTCCAACACGCTTCTCTTAATCTTTTTTTAAGATTCTCATCACGGATTACAAGAATCCTTGTAGGCTCCATACCCATCGAGCTTGGGGACATTCGACCAGATTCCAAAATATCTAAGAATTGAGATTCTGGAATCTTTTTATTTTCATCAAAAATCTTACACGCATGCCTAAAATCCATTGCTTTTAAAAAGTCATTCATTGCATTTTCCTTATGATTTTTACTTCTATTTTTTACTTATTGGGCGAATAAAAATAGAATCTTATCTCTCTTTCAAACTGGAATTTTACCAAATTTTAGAATCTTAAAAAGCTTAAATTTGAATCTAGATTCTTAAAATCTCAAAAAATCTTTTATTTTTTTCTATAAAATCTAGGCAATTTTTTTTTAGCAACCTTAAAGGGCTTTTATGGCGACTAGAGCGATGATTCGCCGTTGTGCTATCATTTATATTCCTATTTTTAAGGCATAAATTTACAAAAAGTCAAGAATCTTTTAGCAAATTGTTAGCTACAATACGCACATTTAATCTTACAAAAGGAGTTCAAATGGTTTTTATACATAGTCTTAAAAAGTCGCAAATAGGGGGGGGGGGGGAATCCAAGTAGATTCTCTAGCTTAACGCAGAATCTAAACAGATTCTACAACCTCGCAAGATTTACATCGCAGAATTTATTTAGATTCGCAACGCTTTTCATCACTCTCGCATTTTCTACTCACGCAACCGCCACAGATTTAAATATTGAAACCCAAAATAACGCAAGAGAAGAGGTAAGATCACAATATGATAATATAAATGTATATGCGGACTTGTATGGATTATTAATTAGTAGCACAGCAACATCAGTTAAGACGCTAAATAACTATAACAGCATATATGGTAATAATGGATTAGAGATTCACGCTTCAATAGCCACATTAAATAACCACGGCACTATGAGTGTGCTTCAAAATCTTAACACACTTTCTACGCTAGACAACTACGGCACGATTGGTGAGATTGAAAATTTTAGAGAGCTAACCACACTAATAAACAGAGGCAAAATCACAGGTGATATTTATAATGTAGATGGGCAAACGATAACCACATTAGACAATACTAGAGATGGAATCATAGGGCAAATACACAACAGAGGCACAATCAACACATTAACTAACTCCGGCAAGATTAGCGGATACGATTTTGGCATAGTAGAGGGGACAATAGGTATTGTAAACTACCGGAAAATAGCCGCAATAAACAACTATGGCACAATTAGCGGAACATATGCTGGTATCGAAAACGATGGAGAAGGCACTATCTTCGTAATAAATAACTCTGGTGCCATTAGCAAAATAGTAAATAGCGGAACTATCAAGAACATATACAACCAAGCTGGAGGGACTATCGCGGGTATTGAAAACGGTGGCACAATCACCACTTTAAACAATCAAGGCAGAATTTCCCTAAGCGAATATAATGGCAAAATCGCCCATATCCACCACATTAGAGGCACAATCACCATTTCAAACTATCATTTGCAAATTAACGAGAGAGCCAATACTTTCAACGCCTTTAATGGCTATAACGCCGTAAGCGATGATATTTCTCACTTAGTTATTGGCGGAGGTGGCAGTGCAGATGGCGTGAAGCTAAAAGATTCCAATTCCAAGATTCTTATTTCTTTTGGGGCGAACTTCGAGCTAAATAAAGATTATAGCCTTAGTAAACTCATATTTGATGCTGACACTGGAGCAGCGTATGGCTTGACTTACGCCAGTGGCACGAGCGTAACGAATTTATACTCGCATTTGCAACTTGCAGATTCTGTAGATTCCGCTAAATACGAAATCCAGCAAGGCTCTAGCGCAGATTACTTTAAAATCGTGGATAAAACTAATCCTAGCGGAGGCGTCTCTAGTGGAAATGTAACTCCCGCAAATATCGGTTCTAGCGTGAATGTGGCGAATATCTCAAATGTAAATATGTTGGCTTCGAATGTAAAGTCAAATATCTTTAAAAATGCATTTAGCGGAATGAGTGGGAATCTAGCGAATGTAGATTCTATAGATTCTATTAGATTTAAGAATCTTGAGGCGTTGAGAATAGCAAGATTGAAAGAGAATCTAAGCAAGAATCTAGAATCCAAAGATTTAGATTCCTTTAAATCAAACGATAGATTCTACTACACACCTACAGATTTAAGCATAGATTCTAGCCTAAGCGATGTAGATTCTCATAATTACAGATTCTTTTTCACACCTTTTATCACGCATTCTATAATTAACGCAAATAATGTAAGTGGCTTAAGCTATGGATTTGTTAGTGGGTTTAATGCAAGGCTTGGAGATTCTCACACACTTGGAACTCATATAGGATTTAGCTATGGGAATCTAAAAGGTTCAAACACAAATGAATCTATAGAATCTACGAATCTAAATGCACTATTAGGACTTCATTATAAGCTTGATTTGGTTTATAGAATGTATGTGAAAGCCCTAATCGACGCAGTTTTTATAAATAATAATGCAAATTATGTGATTTCAAACACTGCAAACAAGGCAGATTCTAACTCTTTGGGATATAACCTAAATATAGCATTTGGAAAAGACTTTGATTTTGAGAGTGCTGGAATCTTTGGAGCAGAGATTGGGCTAAATTCACTTGGATTAAATTCAAGCGACATAATAATCGGCTCACAGACTTTTAAAGCACAATTCACAAACCTAATATATGTGGATTTGGGAGTAAATTACGATATAAAATTTGGGCTTGGAATTGGCTTAGATTCCACGCTTGGGCTTAAATACTTGCTAAACAGCCCAACTGGCAACATTCAAATCCAAAACGGCGGAATCCAAGCTTACGATATCGGTGCGGATAAATTCATCGCTTACTTTGGACTTGGAATAAACTACGCCGTAACTTCAAACATAGAGCTAGGCTTAAACTACCTAGGCAACTTCGGCGATGAATCTATACAAAATAGTGGATTCTTTAATGTTAAGATTGGGTGGTAAATGAAAATAGGAAATTCATAATGTGTGATATAGAATCTGCTAGAATCTATGAATCTAGATTCCGCTAGAATGTGAGATATTTAATTTGTAATTAGAAAATGTGGAATCTAAGATTCATAGATTCTGTGGATTTTGTAGATTTTGTAGATTTTGCGAATCTTGGGGAATTTGAGAGTTTAAATTCTGTGTGGTTTGCGAATCTAGATTCTCGATATAGCTTGGATTCTGCGGAGTTGCCGAATCGTGTGAAGTTTTAGAATCTGCTAGATTCTGCGGATTGTGATTTAGATTTACCAAATCTTGGGAATCTTTATGCTTTAGATTCTCTAAATCTATGGTATCTTGGGCGATTTGCGAATCTAGATTCTCATCATAGTTTAGATTTTGCGTATTTTGTAGATTCTGTATAGTTTGGGAATCTAATTTTATAAGCTTACTCTGCCCCTATTTGGCGACCTCTATAATATTAATTAGTTCTATCGCCTACAAGTATAAATTGCTCGAAATATGCGTTTTTATCATCGAAACTAAACTCAATCATCGCTTTCCATTCGCCTTTTTCTAAGATAATCGGCTCTGCGACAAACTCGCCATTATTTTCTTTTAAGATTCCCAAATCTTTATCAAATTTTGAGGTGGCAAATCGTGTGATATTTGCTCGAACTACGGGCTTATCCACACTATCATTTTTTGGGCTTATCTTTAGCTTTAAGGTAAATTCTCCATCTTCGCTAAGATTTATTGGGGTTGATGTCTTTTTATTTGCCTTTCGCTCTAATGAAATCTCTTTATTATCATTGATGATATAAAAATTATACATATTTTCTAATTCTTTTTGATTTATCAAAATATCATTGATTGCCGCATCTACATCTTGACGCGTCGAGAAATAGGCATTATCATCTTCTGGGCTTGACTTTATGGCTATATAAACAGTTAAAATAATCATACAAACCATAAAAATCAAAAATAATGCAATGCCGTAGGGCCAGAAAGTTTTCTTAGAATCCTCTTTGGATGTTTTTTTAGAATCGCTCAATATATTCCCTTTACTTGGTTTTTAATTTTTTCCTAAAAAAATACATAAATGCAACAATGCCTAGCATAGAAAAAAGCATTAAATATAAAATCAGCTGAGCTACAGCTTTTGCACCTTTTTCATTTTTAGGAATATTGTGATTAATCGTAACATTAAATTTATCGGCTATTAAATCCACGCTTTCAATATATCCATTAAAAACTACAGCGGATAGGGCTTGATTCGTCAGCTCGGAATCTTTTTGCGGGATTAGCGGAACCATATATTCCCAATATACCTTTTTTTTATCCAAAATATCATCGCTCGATGTGGCAATATCAATCTTTTTATCATCTCTAATTAAGATAATAGCAACATACGGCACTTTGAGTTTGGAAATAAGTTTATTTTTAAACTCTACATAGCTAGAATCTTGTAGTTTCTCGCCCATATAGACATATAAGCTTACGCCCGTTTTATCTAAAAGCTCACTTGAAACTTGCTCTATAAAAACAGCACTTTTTTCTACAAGTAGAGAATCGTCATTAAAAACAAAATTATTCGCAAAAGCAATGTTACAAAAAAGCAAGATTCCACAGAGTGGAATCTTGTGCCAAATCGAAAACAATGCTATACCAAATGAAGTAGCATATTTGGGATAAACGCTATAACTATAGAAGCAATCGCTAATACTACTAATAATCCAAAAAGTAGTTTTTCAACAATATTGTAATCCATAATCACTCCTTTGTTTTAAGTTCATAATAATTGGCATTAGAACTATCAATCATCTTGGCTTGTGAAGCATCAATATTGTAATAATTTGTAGCCTCTCTTTTTTGGACATTTACCGCAGAAATCCCAAATATCACTACAATGACTAAGAGCAAAACAACAGCGATAAAAAACCCAACTAAACCATTTAAACTAAAATATCCACCATTCATTTGCTCCTCCTAATTATTAGATAATATAAAGCTATTTAAAGCTTCTTCTTGAATAGCATTAAAATCGGCATATGTAAAAGATGGCATTTTGCCAATCGCACCACTTTTACCACGAGTTAGAACAACTTGTAAAAACTCATATGTTCCATAAGTGGTTAAATCAGGAGCAAAATCCTCAACGCCCTCTAATCCTTTTCCATCAAGTCCATGACAAGCCGTGCAGTAAGTGGCATATAAATCCTTACCTTTAGCAATAGAATCTGCATTTGCTGGAATCTTTGCCTTAGAAATCTCAGCCATCACAAAATCAGCAATCGACTTTGCCTCATCTTGGCTAATCTCAATCGGCACCATTTCACCTGCCATATAATTCATACCTTTACTACCATTTAGAATCACATTAACCACTTCCGGTGCTCGACCCCATATATTGAGATTAGCAGCTTTGCCATCTATACCACTTTTATCCACTCCGTGGCATTGTGAGCATTGGACTAGAAAGATATTCTCTCCCATAGTAGTTAGTTCAGTAGAATCCAAACTAGCCCATTTAGATTCGAAATGCTTATTATAATTATCCACTTCTCTATTATATTCGCCGATTTGAGAATACGCATTTAGCGGATAGCCTATAAACATATACCATAATCCCCAAATAATAATACATAGAAATGACGCCGCCCAACCTATCGGCAGGTCATTTTTGAATTCCTTTATTCCGTCCCAGTCCTCTTCTGTTAAAACCCCATCTGCTTTGCTGTGCTTGATTTTATTAAAATATGTGCTTACTATAAATGCTGTTAAGACCAAAATAGCAAGTGCACCAAGCAAAGCTAAGATAGTTATATTGTCATTTAATAAAGATTGCATTTATTTATTCCCCCTATCTTTCTTTATCTCTCTAGATTCTACAGGTGTGTCTAAAATATCATCATCTAAGGCTAATCTACCATATTTTTCATAGTCCTTTTTCCCGCTTCGTTGGGCTTTATACATATAATAAATATATGAGTATAAAAATACAACTAGCAAAATAGTAACTATAAAATATATATAGCCTCTAGCTTCGATTAAAAACTCTAACATTTGCTTTTTACTCGGCACTTCGTCGTGCTTGGCTTAGGCTATTCATATAGGCAATTAATGCTACTATTTCTTTAACCTCGCCCCTATCAAAAGCATCTTTTATGTCTTGATTTTTCATCTCTTCGACAATAACTCCTGCTTCTTTCATAAACTCCGCTCTTGCTTCCTCTAATGTGCCTAACTTCACTGCATTTTCGCCCTCATCATAAGGAACGCCAAATAATGCCTTATTTGTATAAGCCTCAGCATAGGCAGTTTCAAAATCGCTATTTTTTGTAAAATTATGCTTATAGTTAGGCATAATAGATTCTGGAACTACGCTAGTTGGCTCCCACATATGGTTTGAATGCCAATCTGAACTTCTATAATCGCCCACTCTATGCAAATCTGGTCCAATTCTCTTTGAACCCCATAAAAATGGTCTATCATAGGCGTATTCGCCACTTTTACTATACTCGCCATATCTATCAGTCTCAGCTTTGAAAGGTCGAACTAACTGCGAGTGGCAGTTATAGCAACCCTCTTTGATATACACTTGTCGCCCAGCTACTTCAAGAATGCTATAAGGCTTTAAGCCCTCAATTGGGCGAGAAGTTTTCGCAAAATCTGGGAGAATCTCCACAAGCCCAGCGATAGAAAACACTACTAAAAACACTACCGTAAAAAAGAATGGATTTTTTTCTAACCAATTAAACATATCTAAATCCCCCTTTTAAGCCGACATTGGAGTTGCATATTGAGGCTCTTTATCAAGCTCTTTTGCTGCAACCATAGTCATTATAATATTATAAACAAACATAAAGAATCCAACCAAGTATAGCACCCCAGCAATCGACCTAATCACATAATAAATATGCAATACCGAAACAGTGTCTATAAATGAATATGCAAGATTCCCAAACTCGTCTGTAGCCCTCCACATCATACCTTGAGTGATACCTGCAATCCACATACTTGAGAAATACAGAATAATACCAAGTGTCATAATCCAGAACTGCATATCCATAATCTTCCTAGAGTAAATCTCTCGCTTGAAGATTCTAGGAGTCATATGATAACAAGCCGCAATTAGCGTAAATCCAACCCAGCCTAGAACGCCATCATGCACATGCCCTACAATCCAATCTGTGAAGTGAGCCAATGCATTTACAGACCTAATGGACTGAATTGGACCCTCTAGCGTAGAAAGCATATAGAATGTCGAAGCTAAAATTAGGAACTTAATCATTGGAGATTCTCGCAATTGATGCCATTGTCCTCGCATTGTAAGAAGCATATTAATCGCCGTTCCCCAAGATGGCAAAATCAAAATTACAGAGAAAACTGACCCTAGTGTCTGCACCCAGTCAGGCGTAGTAGAATAAATGAGGTGATGCCCACCAGCCCAAATATACACAAACATTAGCCCCCAAAATGAGAATAATGTAAGCTTATATGAGAAAATCGGCTGTCCAGCTTCCTTTGGCAAGAAATAATACATAACACCAATAATTGCAGAAGTAAATACGAATGCAACCGCATTATGTCCCCACCACCATTGCACCATAGCGTCATTTGTCCCAGCATAAAGCGATATGGAGTGCCATACACTTCCCACGCCGGAGACTAAATAAGTTGGAATGGATAGATTATTGAAAATATAGAGTGCAGAAACCGCCACAAAACTAGCGATAAAATACCAAAGACTAATATATAGCGTCTTTTCTCTCCTAACTGCCATACTTCCAAAGAGGCTAATCCCCCATAAAACCCACACAACAACCACGAGTAAATCAAGTGGCCAAATTAATTCAGCATACTCTTTTGATTGAGTTAATCCGGCAAATAGAGTAACAACTGCCAAAGCAATCAAAACTACATATAGCCAAAAATGCAATAATCCAATGATTCTTAAAAAAGGATGTTGATTATATGTAATCTTTAATACCCTTTGTCCTAAATAATACCAAGCCGCCCAGATTCCACTAAGAGTAAAACCATAAATAACGCCATTTGTGTGAATAGGTCGTAATCTCCCAAAAATACCATACTCACCAGCAATATGATTTAGCGCTGGATAAGCCATTTGAAATGCGATAATCACACCAACTAGCATACCAACTATTCCAAATATCATAGTTGTCCAGATAAACAATTTTGATATAGAATAGTCATATTCTAACACATTACCTGTATGCATAAACCCTCCTAACTTGAAAATTTTATAAACATTAAAACTTCTAATTATATTACAATTTGACGAAAATCAATATAAAAAATAAAAAAATACTATAAGACTTTTTGATTTGTAAGCAAGTAAAATGATTAAAAATTTATTTTTAAGATTAATGTGGCTACTATATAAGATTCTTATCAATATTAATATTTAAAGAGAGGTTAAAATGCCATTATTAGATAGTTTTAAAGTAGACCACACGAGAATGCCAGCTCCAGCTGTGCGATTGGCAAAGATTATGACTAGCCCAAAGGGCGATAAAATCTGCGTTTTTGACTTGCGATTTACGCACCCAAATAAGGAAATGCTAAGTGAGAAGGGCATTCACACGCTTGAGCATTTATTTGCTGGGTTTATGCGAGAGCATTTGAATAGTGGCGAAGTGGAGATTATCGACATTTCGCCAATGGGCTGTAGGACGGGCTTTTATATGAGTGTGATTGGAAAACCTAGTGAAGATAGCGTAAAAGAGGCGTGGGAAGATTCTATGCGTGATGTGCTAAAGGTTAAAAACCAAGAGGATATTCCGGAGCTAAATATATATCAATGTGGAAGTGCGGCAATGCACTCGCTAAAAGAAGCCCAAGAAATCGCCCAAAAGACGCTAGATTCTGGCATTGGGATTATGAATACAGAGGAATTACTTTTAAAAGGAATCTAAATGAAAGAATTACTTAACATTGAGGGAATGACTTGCAATCATTGTGTTGAAAAGATTAAGAAATTTGTTGGAGAATGTGAAGGCGTCCAAAATATCAATATTAACTTAGAAAATAAAACCCTAGAGGTGGAATTTATAGAACCAACAACAATAGAAAATATTATTTTGGCTATAGAGGATTCTGGCTTTGAGGTGAAAAGTTAGTATTATCTTATAAAATCTAAAAGAATCTAGCTTAAGCTAGATTCTAGAAATTTCATCTTTACTACAAATAATAAACGCGATAAGGCAATCAATGAAATCAATCCAAATATCTATTATTAGCTTAATATGTCTTTTGATAGTGGCTTGTAGCGAGACAAAAAATATAGCAGAATCTACAAATGGGATAGTTGATACAAATATAAAGCCAAAGATAATTTTCACAGAAAATATTACGAATAGTGTAAATACCTTATACGATTCAAATGGTGAGATAAAAATTAATGGAAAAGAATTCTATGGCAAATATATATTTAATAAAAACAACGAAATAACGCTACTTCCAAACGAGAATCTCAATGCAAATACAAACTATAAAATAGACCTTGATTTTAAAGAAATAAATAAAAAAACTAATTCTAATATCAATGCTAAAAAATGGACTATAAAGTTTAAAACAGATGAATTATCACTTGATATGCCAAATGCAAATTTTATAAAAGATTCTCAATTACTTGATAAAATAAAGCTTGATGCGACATTAGAAATATCACAAGAGATTCCGCTAGATAGTATAAAACAAAATGTAAGATTACTAGATTCTAATAAAAATGATATTCAAATAAATATCTTTCCGCTGGATAATAAAAAATTCCAAATCATCTCAATTCCAATAAATCCGCCAAAAGATAAAGATGAAAATTATCAAATAATCTTTAATAAAAATATTGGAACTAATAAAGATATAAGTATACCAATCACTGCCATTAAAAATATGAATCTAGATATTATAGACATAAAAACTATCTACAATGATAATATAAGCATAGAAGTAAGATTCTCAAATATATTAGCAAATAATGCGAATCTAGATAATTTTATAAGAATATCGCCAAATGTTACATTTAACGCTTCCCAAGCAAATGATATTATTAATATAAAAGGCAATTTCGTTCAAAATAGGGAATATACCATAGAAATTCTAAAGGGGATAAAATCTCAAGATAATCTAGAATTAAAAGAAAACTACAAAAAAGAAATAAAGATTTATGATAGTGCTCCAAAAATTGTATTTTCCAATGATGGCGTTTTCTTGCCTGATAGTGCTAATAAAAAAATAGCTTTTAGGTCTATTAATGTTAAGAAAGCAAATATTATTATAAAAAAGATATATGCGAATAATATAATACAATTTCTCGGTGATAAGGATTTATTAAAAAGCAATACAAATGATTATTGGATTTATCGCTTTGAATTAATGGGAGATATTATAAAACAAACCAGCATAGACATAGATTCTCCAAAAAATGTATGGGTGCAAAATGAGATTGATTTAAGTGATATTAAGGATTCTAGTGGAATCTTTATAGTTCATATGAGTTTTGATAAAGATGGGGTGGATTATCATTTTCCAAAAGGAATGGCGGAATGGAAACAAAATGAATATTTTTATAGTAATGGAAATATTTATAAACAATTGATATTCTCCAATATTGCATTAATCGCACAAAAATATAATGATAATAATGAAGAAAAAATAATCGCTTCAGCATTAGACATTAGGACAAATCAGCCATTGAGTAATATAAATATCCAAGCCATTAGTCAAAATAATCAGCTAATATCCAGCTCTTTAACAGATAAAAATGGAAATGCGATTTTAGAATATGAGAGCGAAAATAATAAAGCATTCTACATAAGTGCAACGAAGCAAGATTCCAATGACTTTACGATTTTAAAGCTAAGCTCTCAACAAATCCCAGATGATGGATTTGACACAGAAGGAGTGGCAAGTAAAAATGGTATTAAAGCTTTTATATACACAGATAGAGGCGTATATCGTCCGGGCGATAAAGTCAATCTAAATATCATAGCAAGAAATATAAATCAACATATAAAAGAAGCGATAGCCCATCCTATAAAACTAACAATAGTAAATCCTAGAAATAAAAAACAAATTGATAAATTGAGTATAAATCCAATAGAAGATGGGGTTTATTACTATGAATTTACCACAACAAAAAATGCCGATACGGGAATCTATAATGTAATAGTAGATATAGGTGGAAATACATTTACCCACCAATTAGCAGTAGAAACAATAGTTCCCAATAGAATTAAGGTTGAAATAAACGCTAGAGATAAGATTGATATAAATAAGCAAAAAAATATTAATTTCTCCATACAAAGTGATTATTTATTTGGAGCTCCCGCAGATTCCCTAGAGTATAAAATAGACGCTCACATATATCCAAAGGATTTTATATCAACGATTTATAGAGATTGGACATTTGATAATCCAACAAATCTAAAATATATAGATAACGAAATATATACCGGCAAATTAGATGAAAAAGGTTTCGCACAAAGAACTATAAATATAAATAATATTAATAGAATAAATAAGAATCTTGAAGCAACAATTATTGCAAGAGTGTTTGAAAATAATGGCAGACAAGTAAGTAATAGAAAAAAAGTAGAATTGGAATTATTTGATAGTTTTATTGGTATTAAAAAACCGCAAACAAAATACATCAAAACAGATGAAATAGTAAATATTCCTGTTATTTTGATAGATAAAGATGAAAAACTTATCCCAAATAGAAAACTAAAATATACTATTTATAATAATAATTATTCGTGGTGGTGGGATTATGATAATTATAATAATTTCATTCAATCCATAAAAAGTGATAAATTTACAAAAATCATTGATGAGGGAGAAATAACAACAAAAGATGAAATATCTTATATAAGATTCCAAGCAAAAGATAAAGGCGAGATTCTAGTAGAAGTAAAAGATACTACAAATAATCAAAGTGCTTCTATTTTCTTATATGCTTCATCGTGGGGTGAGCCGCTTAATATGGATAAAATCACACAACTAAAAATTAAAGCTGATAAAAAAGAATATGCACATAATGATATAGCAAAAGTTACTTTTGAGAGCGTAAAAAATGGCAAAGCTTTAATAACTATAAGCAACAATGAAAATATATTGGATAGATATTGGATAGATACAAATGATTTCCAAACAACAATAGATGTAAAGATTGATGAAAAATATGCCCCAAATATATATGCAAATGTATTTTTACTACAAGATTATCAACACAATGACAATGACCGCTCACTTAGATTATATGGTGTTGTGCCACTAAAAATCACTAATGAAAAAACAAAAATAAATCTTAACATACAGGCAAAAGATGAGATATTGCCAAATAGTGATTTAAGCATCGAGATTTCAAATAAAGAGAAAAAACAAGTTATATATACGCTATCCATCGTTGATGAGGGATTAATCAATATAAATAATTTTAAAACCCCATCCCCGTGGGATTATTTCTATGCTAAAACAAAGCTTGGAATCCAAAATTACGATACCTATGATTATATAATCAATAAAACGATAGGACGAATAGAAAAAGTTTATTCTATCGGTGGCGGTGAAGAATTCATCGCAGATTCTATAAATAAACAAAAAGATGCTAATGCTGATAGATTTAAACCCGTAGTATTTTTTGTAAAACCTACAAAAAGTGATGAAAACGGCTATGCCAAAATAAACTTTAAAGTGCCATCATATGTAGGAAGTTTAAGGGTTATGCTTGTTGCTGTTGATAATAATAGCTATGGAAGCACAAGCAAAGATGTTCGCGTTTCTGCCCCTGTTGTAATGCTACCTACAATACCAAGAAGCCTAAAAATAAATGATGATTTTAAACTCCCTATTGAGATTCTGCCTATAAAAGATAATGTCAAAAATGCAAAAATAAGCATATCTAGTGATGGAATAGCAGAGTTTAGCCCTAAATCTCAAAATATAGCATTTAATAATAAAAAATCAAAAACATTATTTTTTAATGGAAAGGTAAAAGAGGAATTAGGCATTGAAAATATAAATATTAGCCTAGAGAGCGGGGATTTTAAAATACAAGATTCTACACAAATAGACATAAAAGCCCCGAATCCTTATGTGCTAATATCAAAAAATTACATCTTAGATAATAAATCATTAATCATAAAAGCCCCAAATTCCTATGTCAAAAACTCAAACTTAGGTAAGATAACCATAAGTGCATCGCCGATTTTAAGTATTGACCATAGATTATTGTGGCTTATTAGATACCCTTATGGTTGCGTAGAACAAACAATCTCAAGCGTGTTTCCACAACTCTTTATTGATAAATTAAGTAATGCGGATTTTATAGACAAAGAAACCATAATTAATAATATAAATGCAGCAATCGCAAAAATATCATTATTTCAAAATGCAGATGGCGGATTCTCATATTGGCAGGGGGAGGGAAATAGTGATAAATGGGGAAGTAGCTATGCTGGACATTTTCTTATTATGGCAAAAAAATATGGATATTTTGTAAGCGAAGAGATGTTTAAGAGATGGCTAAACTATGAGATTAGAAATGCAAATGATACAACTAATATATATCCTATTTATTTACTTGCATTGGCTAATAATCCACAGCTTGGAATAATGAATGAAATATATGAAAATCATCTATATACATTAAGTGTTACAAATAGATGGCTACTTGGTGCAAGCTATAAATTAGCCGGATTTGATGATATAGCAAAAAAAATAACTGCCAATCTTAGCATAATCCCAAATGAAGATAGCAATTATTACAAACACACTTATGGTTCTACGCTAAGAAATAAGGCTATGATTTTACAATCCTATAAAATTATCAATAATGAAATAAATCAAGATTTATATAATAGTATCAAAGATGAGTTAGAAACAAATGAATGGCTTTCCACCCAAACAATTAGCTATGCTTTGCTCGTTTTAGCGAGTATAAAAGAAGATGCTAAGAATACAACATTAGAGGGTAAAATCACAATCAATAATAAAACCCAAGTATTTAACGAAAATAAAGATAGGATTATATTTAATCTAAATAGTGGCAATGCGAGTATAGAATCCCCTAATAATCTATTTGTAAATTACACTTGGGAGGGAATCTCTACTGATAATAAAAGCGATAATATCGCAAAGAATATGAGATTAAGTAGGGAATTTGTCAAAATTGATAGCTATGGAAATGAAAATATCATTAATCCAAGGGAATTAAAAAGCACACAAGATTTTTATATTAAACTAACATTAAGCTCTATAGATTCTCCTATTGATATGGAAAATATCGCATTAACGCAGAATCTACCAAGCGGTTGGGAGATAGAAAACACAAGATTAAATAATGACCCCATTCCAAATATAGTAGAGTTGGCAAATGAAGATATAAATTATGTAGATATTAGAGATGATAAGATTATGTGGTTTTTTGATATACATAAAACAAAAACATTATATGTTAAGATAAATGCCATAACACCGGGAGAATACACACTTCCACCAGCTTATGCAGAAGCAATGTATAATGGCAACTATCAAGCCAGCACAGATAGCTTTAGAGTAAAAGTAAATGCAAAATAGAATCTAGATTCGCAAGATTCCCAAACTTCGGCGAATCTAAGTGGGAATCTAAAATATAAAGATTCGCAAACCACACAGAATCTACAAAAGATTCCACAGATTCTACCATCTCTATCGATTTAGTTCAAACAATGCTTAAATAAAAATTTATCGCTAAGGGCGATAAAAGCAAAGTTTGCTCCTATATCTTGCAATCACCTCAAAGCATAGCTTCCTTGAAAGCATAGCTTCCTTGAAAACGAGCGAAGCGAAATTTCTTGTAAAAGTGAAGTCGTTTCCAAAACCTATCGCAATCTCCCACAAAGCAAAACTTCTTTTAAAACGAGGTTTAGCCAATTTCCTTGTCAACCCTATGACGCTTTGTTGGTGCTACCGCACGGGATTTTAGTTTATGAAAAATTGCTCCGCAATTTTTATACATCTTGTGTGAGATGTGAGCCTCACACCTAAAATGAGGTGGAGTGTGGGAAAACAAGTAAAACGAAGTTCGCTTCTACACACAAACCCACAAGATTCCCAAACTTCGCAGAATCCAAGCTATAGCGAGAATCTAGATTCCCAAATCGCCAAGATTCCTAAGATTCCACAGATTCGCAGAATCCAAATCAAAGTAGTAATTTAGATTTTAAACAAATTGATAATTCTAAGCATTCAAGTGAATCTAGAATCTATAGAGATTCCACACTAGAAAATAAGCGGAGCAAGGTTTTGCCAACCCAACTACATTTCTTTAGATATTGTGCTACGCACGAAATCTAAGCATTTAAAATTGCTTTAGCAATTTTTAGAAAAGATGATTTGTGAAGTCAGGCACTAAAAAGTTAGTAGGACAAAGTAATCCAACAAATCAAGAGTGAGCTAAAACTTCTTAGATTTTGCTAGAATATCGCATTAAAATCAAATAGGGAAAGTAATGAAAAATCAAAATAACGAGATTTGTAATAATCTTAAAAATGGCGGAAAATCGCTAAATAGGGGGGGGGGCAGCAAAGTAAATCTAGAGATTTAGATTCTTTAGATTCCACAGATTCGCAGAATCTAAATCAAAGTGAGAATCCAAATTCTCAAACTTCTAAAAATTCTCAAAACACAAAAGATTTACAAACTACACAGAATCTACAAAATAGGCAGAATCTAGCAGATTCTAGCACCACACAAAATACACAAATCCCACGAGATTCCACACTCTCCAGCGATTCAAATCAAGCAAGGACAATAGGGGATTTACCAAAACAAAGTTTCCTTGAAAATGAAGTTTCGTGTAAAGGCGAAACAAGCGGTAGCGGGTTTCCTAATCAAAGAGAAGTTTGCTCCCCACACATTGATACGCAAAACACACAAGATTCGCAAACTCCACAAACCGCCCAAGATTCCACAAATACCACAGATTCAGTGAATCTAGATTCCCAAATCACCCGAGATTTAAAGAATCTAAGTGGGAATCTAAAATATAAAGATTCACAAACCACACAGAATCTAAACTCTCAAAATTCCCAAGATTCACAGAATCTACAAAACCCACAGAATCTAGCAGATTCCAAAACCGCCCAAACCGCACGAGATTATAAAGGTTCCACAGATTCCACAAAAGCACAAAGCAAATTCGCCCATTTTCTAGCAAAATTTGGCATTGATTTATCACAAAAATCATCTATATTTTTTATCGGCTTTTTGGTGCTATATTACGTAGTTTTGGTCGCATTTAGTCGCTATAGTTTTAACCTTGATGATATTTGGATGTGGCTTGATATTTATGAAAACAAGCCCAATTATGATGGCTACAGACCGCACATAGGGCGATTTTATCCGCTTTATAGTATGGAGCTAAATATGCTTATGCAAATCTCACACTCGCCATATTTATTTTTCGCATTCAACGCTAGTTTAGCGGTAATTTTCGCATTTTTAAGCCTAGCGATTTTAAATCAAGTCAATCCAAAATCCGCCCTAAATAAAATCCTAATCTCGCTATTTATGCTAAGCATAGGCTTTGTCATCGTATTTTTTGGGATTTGCTATCCGGAGAAATTGCTAGTTATTTATCTAAGTGGCTTTATTTTATGCTCGTTTATCATAATAAAACGCTCAAATTACGGGAGCTTGGGGAATCCGCCACAGAATCTAACGCAGAATCTCACGCAGAATCTCACACAAAATACGCCGAAAAATCCAAAAGATTCAGCACAGAATCCGCAGAATCTCACGCCAAACCCCGCACAGATTCCCGCCAAATCCACCATAATCCCCAGCATTTTTGGCATAGTTTTCCTAAATCTTAGCATTTATCTAAAAGAGCCTATTTTCATCTCCGCATTTGCCTTTGGCTTTTTTCTTTTTATTTTAAGCCTCAAACTCCGCTCCAAAGCCCTTAAAATCTACTCCATTTTTATCGGTATAAGCTGCGTCATTTACGCACTTCTTTATGCTATTTTGATACTAGGCAAAGTCCAAAAAACCTACGATAGATACACGGAAAACACCGATATTTGGAGCGTGAAAATCATCGGGCTTATAAACTATATCCTAAATGACGGACTTATCGTCTTTTTGCTAAGCGGAATTGTGGCGTATAGAATCTATCGCATTGTGCTAAAAAAAGAAAAAATAGAGCTTGTTTTTGATGGGCTGCTCGTGGCTGGAATCTTATATTTTCTGGCATACTTGGCACTTGGGATATTTGAGACTTATTATCTCTTGCCTTGCTATATTTTTAGTGGCGCGAGCATACTTTACTTCCTAATCCAAAAGGGCTATATCAAAAATCTTTTTATCAAGCTTTGCTTTGTCGCTGGAATCTTAGGCTTTATCGCTACTTCGCTCCCAAGTGGAATCTATAGCATAGTCAATCTAAAAGCCCAAGGCGTGCAGTTTCATAATTTGCTAGATTTTAGCCGTGCGTATTTGAGCGAGAATCCGCACACGGATATTTATTTTGATGGCACTGGGCGGGGCAGAGAGATATATGCGGAGTGGTATGTGGGCTATTATATAGAGTATCTAAATAGGCTTTATGGAATCTATGATTTTGATATAAAGACTGATAGCCCAAATGGAGCGGATATCACGGCGACTGATTCAAAATCCAAATACACCTATAAAAATAGCCTAGAAGTTACCACGTCAAAAAGTAGGGATTTGGTGATTTTAAATAGCACGACCACTAAACTAGCAGATAAAAAATATATTGAAAATCTCCTAAAAACCCACACCCTGCTTTATAAAACGAGCTTCCCAACTATGCCCTATATCAATTTAAAATCCGTGATTAAATACGCAAATAAGAAGTTTTTAAAAGCAGATTCTAAGCTACTAGGGCATGAAAATATATTCAAATTTCCGCTAAATACATATGTGTTCGTGGTGAAGTGAGTGAGTGTTGTATTCGTAGTGAAATAGGGAATTGTATTTGTAGTAAAGTAAGGGCTTATTATTATTCGTGTTACAATAAGGGATTATAAAGTTTAAGGGCTAATTATTTACATTAGATGCCCTATATCAATCTAAAATCCGTGATTAAATACGCAAATAAGAAGTTTTTAAAAGCAGATTCTAAGCTACTAGGGCATGAAAATATATTTAAGTTCCCGCTGAATACATATGTGTTCGTGGTGAAGTGAGTGAGTGTTGTATTTGTGGTGAAATAGGGATTATATTTATGGTAAAGTGAGGGCTTATTATTCGTGTTAAAATAGTG
Source organism: Helicobacter sp. 16-1353 (assembly GCF_003288815.1). GTDB lineage: Bacteria > Campylobacterota > Campylobacteria > Campylobacterales > Helicobacteraceae > NHYM01. The sequence goes on from NZ_NHYM01000001.1 coordinate 42,186, forward strand.
AGTATTGTATTTGTAGTAAAATAGGGATTATAAAGTTTAGTGGCTAATTATTTACATTTCATTTATTTTTTGTGTATAATAAGCGATGATTTAAGTTAAGGAGATTTTTATGAAATCTAAAATCAATATAGTATATAAAATCTTATATTTATCTATATTAACTACTTCCATTTCCTATGCTACTACCACTACAACACCAGCTGATTATAAATGGGCGTGCTTTGGATACGGAGATGCTGCAACTTATGGAAATCAACTATATCTAGAGGGCAAGAAAGATGAAAGCTCAGGGTATTGTCTAAACGACACTACCACCAATCCATCTTCTACTAACAAAGGCTGCCTTGTGAATTGTGTCCAGCAAAGTGATAGGAGCAAGGTTACAGTGCAACAAGGGACGATTTTAGGGCAACCGAAATATGTCCTAAAGCCAAATGCTGAAACTATGGGAGTAACTTTCTATGAATGCAAGTATAACTCCTGTATCCATACCGAACGTGCTGGGAGTGTCGTATCCTGCACAGAATGTCAAACTGCTAGTCTTGTAAAGCGACCTACTGGCGGTGGCGGTGGCGGAGCGACCCCAGACCCTACCCCATCAACCCCTGCAACCAACCTAATAGTTGAGGAATATAGCTTTTTAGGCACTCACCCACAAAATATAATATATACAAAAACTTCTAATAGTAGTATAAATGTGAGAATCTACAATACATCTAATACAGGTAGTCTTGGCTCTGGGCTAGATGCTGCTAGCTGTATATTGAGTAATAATGGCTCAGTGGTGGCAAGTGGAGATGCGACTTGGAGCATAAGTGGTGGAGGGTCATACACATGGTCTAAAACAGTCGCTATGTCTGGAACTTATACGCTAAAATGCACTGGTGTTGATAAAAGTGCTAATATCATCACTAGTCCAGATATAGTCTTTGCTACAGTTCCATATAGCTACAATATGAATGCTATCCTCCAAGTAGGCTCAACTAACTTTACAATGAATGGTGGAAATGTCATATCAAATGGCTCTACCAAACAAATAACCCTAAGTGGAAATTCACCAGTAGTGCAACTAAATGTAAGCAATCTTAAAGTTCAATTAGCCGGCACGGCAAATACCGCTACCGCTGCGGTAGATACGGGAGTTAGCTCAAGCATAACAACTAAAAATTTTGAAAATACTGTCAATGGCTGGGCATCTGCCTCTAGTGGGACTAATATCTGCCAAGCCGCTCCTCCTACCCCAACGCAAACTGATGTAAAGGTTGAAAGTGGTAGATTTAGCAATTCCGCTGGGGAAGTAGACTTTAGCGATGTTTATGAAGGGAGTATAACAGTTCAGTATTACGATAAAAATACAACAGATATAATCAATAATGAAAAGGCAAATGGGCGATGCTCTGGAAGTGGTGTGAGTAATGGACAATGCCCTTATCCGCCTATATTTGAATATACATTTCCATACTTGGTAGTTCCATATAACTTTAGCCTTAGCATTGAATCCCAAACTGGAAATCCTATAAAAGTATTGTATTACGGACAAGGGAATAACCCAGCTACTGAAAATCCAAGTCTTTTAAAAGTAATAGCAGAGGATAATAGTAATAATCCATTGAAAAATTATATTGCTGGTTGTGCGGCTAAGAATATAGATTTAGAGCTAACTGCTACAAGTAGTGATGTATCTTTGACTTTTATAAACCCAGCTGATACAACTACCACAACAACTACAAATGTAACTACCATAAATGCAAGTGATTTTACGACTAATTCGACGGCTGCCATAAGTAGAGTCCTAGCTGTCAAAAAGAAAGATGGAACACCTTTTAGCCCTAGTGAAGTAGCAGAGCCATCATATCTAACTAGCTTTGATAAACTCATATATTTCACAGGGAAAAAAGATGATGTTAATTATCCACAATATAATAATCCAAGATTTACTTCGATTAGCGATATGGTGATATTAAGAGGAAGAATTAATGCAATAGATACGGATAATGCTGCAAATTACGCAGTAATGCCGACTACGAGAGTGAATTATGAATTTTATTGTAAAACTTGTAAGTTAGATAATGTCAAAACTATAACAGGAGCAACTAAATATGAAGCAAGTCCTACTTTACCGGGCTGGTGGATAGATAATACATTTAGCGACTTTAATCCTACAGAAATAAAAACTGATAATATATCAACAACTATTAATTTAAAAGCTAGTTCTGTATCAAATGTAAAAGATGGAACGCAAGATATTAGCTATAGTAAAGCGAATGCTGGAAAGTATCAAGTAAAAATAAATCAAAATGGAACTGCTAATGCATTTCCATCATTCTTATTATTTAATCCATATTATGACTCAAATATCACCAATTGGGGGACAAGCTCACTTGTAACTATATATGGCGAAGTGCAAGATGATACAAGGGATTTTGGGCTTGATACAGGAGATAGTAAGAATACAAGGAGCGGAGGAAGAATAGGAGGCTTCTAAATCGTGCTTAAGGCTACATTGCAAGGCACGAACAAGGAACGACGAAAATATGGGGATTCTAAATCCCCGATAGTTATTTAAAAGTCTTTAAATGCGGGGATTTTAGATAATCTATTATAAAATCCACTGCAGAATCTAGCTAGTAAAGCTAGAGATTTTAGGCTTGGGATAGGAAACTCTAAATCCCGCTAGTTATTTAAAAGCATTTAAAAGCTGGGATTTTTGGTTATCTAATAATACATACTCCACACTAAGATTTTTTTAACGCAGATAATAGCTTTCAAACCTATCGAGCTTTAATATCCCAAAGTAAATATTTAAAATATTACTTCTATAAATCTTATGCGATTTGTGAATCTAGACTCCCGTTAAGATTCTTTAAAATCTAGCAAAAGAATCTAAATCGTTAGATTTACTCTGCTATTTCCCTATATCTAGCAACTTTCCACTAAGATTAGCATTTTTAATTTTTTCATCATTTTCCCCATTTGATTTTTCAATTTAATGATAAAATTTTAAAATGTTAATTGCTTAGATTTTAAGGAGATTTTATGCGAAGCGACATCATTAAAAAAGGGCATACGAAAGCGCCACATAGGAGTTTATTACGAGCCACAGGGCTAAAAGATGAGGATTTTGACAAGCCATTTATCGGCATTGCAAATAGCCATATTGACATTATTCCGGGGCATTTTTTCTTGGATAAATACGGCGAGATAGTCAAAGATGAGGTGCGAAAAGCCGGCGGTGTGCCATTTATCTTTAATACAATCGGCGTTGATGATGGGATTGCTATGGGGCATAGCGGAATGTTATATAGTTTGCCTAGCCGCGAGCTTATCGCTGATAGTATAGAGAGTATGATGAATGCACACGCGCTAGATGCCCTATTTTGTATCCCAAACTGCGATAAAATCGTGCCCGGAATGATTATGGGTGCACTTCGTGTGAATGTGCCGACTATCTTTGTGAGTGGCGGTCCTATGGCAGCTGGGAAATTAAAAGATGGCAAAATCCTAGATTTAAACTCCGCATTTGAGGCGGTGGGGAGCTATGAGAGTGGGAAAATAGATGAAAATGAATTGCACGAAATCGAGTGTAACGCCTGTCCGGGCGGAGGGAGCTGTAGCGGAATGTTTACAGCAAACTCTATGAATACGCTCTGCGAGGCAATGGGGATTGCACTGCCCGGAAATGGCACGATTTTAGCACTTACAAAAGAGCGCGAGGAGCTATTGCGAAAGGCAGCAAGAAGGCTAGTTGAAATCGCCAAAGATAAGCAGAAAAGCGAACAATTTGCCATAAAAAATATCCTAAATAAAGATGCGATTTATAACGCATTCGTCGTGGATATGGCTATGGGCGGTAGCACAAATACGATTTTACACATGCTAGGCATTGCCAAAGAGGCTGGGGTGGAATTTAACCTAAAAGATATTAACGAGATTGCCGCAAAAGTCGCTCACATCGCCAAAATCGCCCCATCTCTTAGCACCGTGCATATGGAAGACATCAATAGAGCTGGTGGCGTAAATGCCGTGATGAGTGAGATTGCCAAAAAAGGCGTGTTAAAAACAGAAGCACTCACAATAACTGGCGAACGCTTAGGGGAGCGAATAAAGGGGGCGGAAATACTAGATTCTACCATTATCCGCCACGCTGAAAACGCCTACTCTAAAGTTGGCGGATTAAAAATCTTGTATGGCAATTTAGCCCTTGAGGGAGCCGTGCTAAAAGTCGCCGCAGTGGCGGAATCTATGAAAGAATTTAAGGGCAAAGCAATCTGCTTTAACTCCCAAGATGAAGCGATAAAGGGCATTGCCGGAGGGCAAGTCAAGGCTGGAAGTGTGGTAGTTATCCGCTATGAGGGACCAAAAGGCGGACCTGGAATGCAAGAAATGCTCTCTCCTACGAGCCTAATTATGGGAATGGGCTTGGGAGAATCTGTCGCACTAATCACCGATGGGCGATTTAGCGGAGCGACGCGTGGAGCGTGTATAGGGCATGTCAGCCCAGAAGCCGCTGAGGGGGGACTAATCGCACTAATTGAGGACGGCGATGAAATTGAAATCTCCGTATCCAAGGGGACTTTAGAGCTACTAGTAGATTCCGCCACTTTGGAATCTAGGGCGAAAAAATGGCAGCCGATAAAAAAGGACATAAAAAGCAAGTGGCTTAAACGATACTCGCTACTAGTTAGCAATGCGGCAAATGGAGCGGTGCTAAAAACGGAGATTTAGGGTGGCTTACGAGAATCTTAGTTTTGTGATAGGGGGCTAGAATGCAATCTCATCTAAGCAAAAAAGCCACGATAAATCTAGGCTCATTTTATACGCCCAAATTTATCGTAGAAATCGCCTATAAAATGCTTGAAAAACACACTAATTTGGGGGAATTTCTGCTTTTTGATAATGCTTGTGGGTGTGGTGATTTTTTTATTAAAAATATTAGATATTGTTAGGATTTAAGGAGTTTATTTGAGTGGCTTAAAATATCCAATGTTTTTGCTAGGAGATTCAAAAGATACACTTAAGAGCATATTTGATTCTAGTATTGATTTAATTCTAACTTCCCCGCCTTATGATAATTTAAGAGATTATAAGGGATTTGATTTTAGCTTTGAAGAGATTGCTAAAGAGCTTTTTAGGGTATTAAAAATGGGTGGTGTTATGGTGTGGATTGTGGGAGATTCTACTATTGATGGGAGTGAGAGCCTAAATAGCTTTAAACAAGCACTTTATTTTAAAGAACTTGGATTTAAAATCCACGATACTATGATTTATCAAAAAAATAATTTTTCTAATCCTAGCAAAACCCGCTATCATCAAATATTTGAATATATGTTTATTCTCTCAAAAGGCAGACCAAAAACATTTAATCCCCTAATGGATAGGAAAAATGTCTATGCTGGTTATACCACACTTGGAGAGAATACCACACGCAAACGAGATGGCAATTTCACAAAGCAGAAAAAACGAGTTATTGAAGAATTTGGAATGCGTTACAACATTTGGAAAGGCAACACTTCAGGGCAAGAAAATATGTGTAAATCCATAAAGCACCCAGCCACTTTCCCCCTTTGGTTGGCAAGAGACCATATATACTCTTGGAGTAATGAAAATGATTTGGTTTTAGACCCATTTTGCGGTAGTGGAACTACGGGAGTTGCTTGTAAGGAGCTAAATAGAAATTTTATAGGCTGTGATATAGAATCTAGCTATATAGAACTTGCACAAGAGAGAATAAAAAATACAAGGGTGGAAAATGGATTATTCTAAGCTAGGCGAAATAAGCAAATTAAATAATAAAATTTTCCCATTTAAAGAAGTAGTAAAAAATATAGAAAAATGTGAAGTGCTGAAATTTGACAATGACGAATTATTAAATATTCTAAAAACTGCTTGTAGCAATACAATCACTCCGGTAAATAATATAGAATTTAGTGCTCGTCCTAACGAATTTGGTAATATCGTGGCTAATCTGTTTGCTGTTGAGTGTAGAAATATGCAATTAGAATATCAAAAGCCAAAAAATTCCTATGGCAAAGATAAGGAAAGTGGCTATCCAGATGGCTTGCTAGTTTTTAAGGATAAATATTATTATATAGAACTTAAAACTTGCGAGGAAAGCAAACAAAATCAAACACTAAGGACATTTTTCTACTCTCCATCGCAAAGCTCAAAAATCATTTATGACGCACCGCATTTGCTAATTTGCTTTTTAACCACAAAGAAAAATAATATATTGTTGCTTAATGGGAATTTCCATATTGTGGATATGTATGAAAAAAATGTGAAATTAAAACTAGAATATAATAGTAACAATAAAGAATTATATGGCGGAAAATTATTATAAGATGAGTAGAGTTTATAGCAAAAATAAGCAAATTGTGGTTTGCTATGTTTAGGGCATTGCGTGGAATCGTGCGGAATTTAAGGTGGTTTTGTGGGTGAGATAAAGCCGAATGTGGAGATTCTAGGGCAGGTTTTTACTCCGCAGAGCGTGGCTAAAGCTATGCTTGGGCTAATCAAAAATAATGGGCGGATTTTAGAGCCTAGCTGTGGCAATGGGGCGTTTTATAAGAATTTGCCACTTGCAAACGAGGGCGTGAAAACGGCTTGGATTCCGCAAGTTGCTAGGGCAGATTCTCGTAAAACAGCTTTGATTCCGCAAGTGGGCAAAAATGGGGAGATTTCAAATGTCGCAAAAAATGTGAATCTAGGCTCGAATAATCCGCAAGTTGCGAATATTTTAAAAACTACAGAGATTTTAGAGGCTAGGAAAACGGCGAATCTAAAGGTTGAAAATTTGCAAACAGCGGAAGTGGCGAATCAAAATGGGGAGAATCTGCGAGTTGCAAAGATTTTAAAAACTGCTATGAAAGTTGGCATTGAGATTGATTGGGAGTTGCTAAAAAGTGGCGATTTTGGGGACGCCAAAATCGTAAGAATTATTAAAGATTCTACAGATTCTACTAAGTTTTTGGATTTTAGGCGAGATTCTGCAGATTCTGTTAATTTTTTAGATTTTAAGCCAGATTCCGCAAAACTCGCAGATTCCACAGATTTCACAGATTCTACAGATTCCAAAAACTCTGCAAAGCCCGCAGATTCGCTAATTTTAAATATGGATTTTTTTGATTTTAGCATTGATGAAAAGTTTGACAGCATTATCGGCAATCCGCCCTATGTGCGATATAGGGACATTAGCCCAAGCACAAAGTCCGCAATTAATGGCTTTTTGGAGAATTTAGAGCCAGAAAATTACGCCGATTTAGCAGAATTTGCAAATTTGGTAGATTCTACAAATCCGGCAAATCCCACGAATTTCGCAAATATCACAAACCCACAAAACCAAGCAAGTCTAAATAATCCCACGAATCTCAAAACACACACAATCGCCACAAATCTAACGACCCAAAAGAATTCCCAAAGTCTTTTTGACGAGCGAACCAATCTCTATATTTTCTTTATTTTCAAATGCGTTTTACACCTAAAAAGTGGCGGTGAGCTGGTTTTTATCACGCCTAGGGATTTTCTTAAAAGCACTTCGAGCCGCAAACTAAATGAATTTTTGTTCGCTCAAGGAAGCATTACGGATTTTATCGATTTGGGTGATAGGCGGATTTTCGCCCACGCTACGCCCAATTGTGCGATTTGGCGGTTTGAAAAGGGCAATTTTACGCGGGACACGAATTTGCTTATTTTCCAAGATTTCAGCACTTTTATTAAAAATACAATTTGTAAATTTACTTTTCTAAACGGACAGATTATCTTTAGCAAGAGCGATTATTCCATCCCCTTTTACGAGCTATTTTTTGTCAAGGTTGGGGCGGTGAGTGGGGCGGATTCCATATTTGGGAGCGAGGAATTTGGCGATGTGGATTTCGTGTGTTCCAAGACCATCAAAAGTGGCAAAACAAAGAAAATGATTTATGGGAAAAGTGCCGAAAACTCCCCTTATTTGCGGAAGTTTAAGGAAGTTTTAATGCAGAGGCGGATTAAAAAATTTAGCGAAAATAATTGGTTTGAGTGGGGCAGAGATTATTTTAAGAGCGACTTGCCGCGAATCTATGTAAATACCAAGACAAGGCACAAAAAGCCATTTTTTATCCACGATTGCAAGGCATATGATGGGTCGATTTTGGCGATTTTCCCAAAGTTTAGGGCGGATTTGGCGACTTTACAGAGGGTTTGTGCGAAGTTAAATGCACTAGATTGGGCGGAGCTTGGATTCGTGTGTGATGGGAGGTTTATATTCTCTCAAAGAAGCCTAGAAAACTGCCATCTAGATTCTAGCTTCGCGGAATTTTTAAATATAATCTCTATAAATTAAGGTTAGAATCTATGATTTTTAAAAAATGGCGATGGGGTGGATTCAGCAAATCAAATCTTAAATTTTATAAGAATGTTATTTTATCAACTAGATTCATAAAAGGGTTTTGGATTAATTTGCTACTTTCTAATACATTGAAATCTTCTTGAAAGTGAAATTTCCTGCTAATTTTTCGACAAAGTATTGTTGCCCTTTACACAAAACTCGCTTGATTTCTGCTTTTGCAATTTCACCACTAGTGCGAAAAATTTACTTTCATTGCTAGTGGAATCTCCATATAGAATCTTAAAAAATTGAAATTTTTAAAAAAATATGATAGTTAAATCCTTAATTTTATGCAAAATACCAAAAAACTAATAGGTGATTTAATAAAAATGTTAAATCCTAACTTTTAAAAATATAACGAACAAAGCAAAGTTTCTAGTAGAGTGTTGGTTAATCTTCCCATAAAGGCTTAGCTTCTAGTAGGCAAGTGAGATTCTGCCAATCCAAAAACACCAAAGTGCTTTATATGAGATTAAGAAGTTTGCTTTTACTACTAGAGCAATTTTTAAAGTATTAGAATCTAAAAATTTGATTGCATTTAATAGCATTTTGTGGTGATTTCTATTTCACCATACTTTTTAAAATGGCTTAGAATTAGATTCCAGCTTTAGCTTTAAGATAAACAAATCAAAAAAGTGCTTATTTTTAAGATAGTTGTGATTTAGAAAGATTCTAAGTCTTGGATTTTGATAGTTTTGGCGAGTTTGGTTAGGACATTTTCCTGATATTTGGGATAATTTATTTTCATAATATTAGATGAATTGCTTAGCATTTTATTGATGAAAATTCTACTATAATATTAAATTCATTTAACATTACTTTAATAGCATTTATTCTATAGTAATCCGCTGATAGTTTAAAACTATTAAGATTTTTATAAAAGGAAATGTTAGATGAAAATAATAAAACTAATATTATCTATGTTTATTATAGTTAATATGGCAAATGCAATGGATATAATAAAAAGTAAATACGATTTTGATACCACTTATAAAAATATTAAAAATACTATAGTGCAAAAAAATATACCCATTTTTGCGGAATTTGACCATGCTAAGAATGCAGAAGAAGTCGGGTTAGAGCTAAATCCAACAAGTGTTATAGTTTTTGGGAATCCAAAAGTTGGGACATTTTTAATGCAAGAAAATCAAAGTATAGCTATTCATTTACCTCTTAGGATTTCTGTATGGAAAGATGCGAAAAATAATGTATTTGTAACATATACAGATATTAAAGATTTAGCAAAACAATACAATATAAAAAATACTAAAGTTGTTGATAATGTGGATAATCTTTTAAAAGAAATGGTCCGCTCCTCTACGCAAGAAAAATAATTTTTAAATCTATTTGCCAAATAAGCCTTATTGGCTTAAATGGCGTAGTAATTAATATTTTAGCTAGAATCCATTTATGGATAATAGAATTAAAGACTTTATTGCTAAAAACAATCTTTTAAGCTTTAGTGTTATAGAAGAAAATAATGGCAATTATGAGATTTATTGTGCGAGTTGTTATTATGCATTTGATGTAGCAAATCTAAGCCTTATTATCAAAAGTGATATAGAAACAAAGCATATAAAATTAGCTATGATAAACCCAAATATAGGCATTATTATCGCTAAAGATTCTAAGAATCTTGGATTATTAAAAGGCGTTCAAATAAAAGCAATCTTTAAAAAAGCCCAAAAAAACCAAGCAAATCTATATTATAAATCTTTTCCATTTGCTACGTTTGGAGTTGGAGAGATTTTCAGCCTTGATATTGTATGGGCGAAATACACGGATAATAAACTACTTTTGAGTAAAAAGCTCATCTACACAAGGGAATAGTAACCTATAAATTAAACCCTATCATTTTTAAATCGTTTGATATGAACGCCAATCTTTGATAATTTATCCTCTATTTTTTCATATCCGCGGTCAAGATGGTAGATTCTATGTATTTTAGTTTCACCACTTGCCACAAGACCTGCTAAAACTAATGCACTACTTGCACGCAAATCTGTTGCCATTACATCAGCACCGATTAGATTTGTTTTGCCATTGATATTTGCCACATTCCCAAGAAGCGAGATATTTGCACCAAGCCTTTGAAGTTCATTTACATGCATAAAGCGATTTTCAAATAATCTCTCTTTTATCGTGCTTACTCCTTTGCATTGTGTAGCTAGTGCCATAAATTGTGCTTGCATATCAGTTGGAAAACCGGGATATTCACTCGTGGTAAGCTCAAAAGCGTTTAATTCTTTTGATTTAAAAATCGTAATACTATCTTTATCAATGTTAATATTAAAACCTATTTCTTTCAATTTATTTAAAATTGCCTCTAAGTGCTTAGGAATGATATTTTTAATGGTAATAGTAGAGTTTGTAATCGCCCCTGCACACAAGTATGTCCCTGCCTCAATCCTATCTGGAATAATGCTAATATCTGCTATATTTATGAGTTCCCCATCTGTTCCTATGATAGTAATCTCATCGCTACCCTGCCCGCTAATATCAACTCCATTTTGTTTTAAAACATCGCATAATTGTATTACTTCTGGCTCTTTTGCGGGATTTATTATTGTTGTTTTGCCTTTTGCTAAAGTGGCTGCCATAATGACATTTTCTGTTCCTGTTACAGTTATCTTATCAAAGATAATATTACTTCCCTTTAGTCCTTTTGGAGCAGTAGCATTGATATATCCATTTTTAATTTGTATTTTTGCCCCCATATTTTGCATCGCTTTTATATGCAAATCAACAGGTCTAGCTCCTATAGCACAACCACCCGGTAAGCTTACCTGACATTTTCCAAATCTAGCTAATAGCGGTCCTAAAAGTAATATTGAAGCACGCATTTTACGAACAATATCATATACGACTTTAGTATTATTAATATCATTTGTATTTATTTCTATCGTATTTTTATCTTTATCAATGCTATTTGCTCCAAGCATAACAAGTAGTTTTATAAGCACACGAACATCAACCACATTAGGCAAATTACCTAGTAAAACACTATTTTTTGCTAAAATCGTCATAGCAATTAATGGCAAAGCAGCATTTTTAGCACCACTTATTGTTACGCTCCCACTTAGATTATGGTTGCCCTCTATTTGTAAATAATCCATACTATCTCTTTATCTTTTTATTTTCTCTATATTTTAGACTAACACCAATGGAATGCTCAATATCACTTTTAATCTTTGGATTTTTCTTTACTAAATCATCGCGGAATCTAGCTGCCTGCTCTACACTCATATAATCAAGTAATGTTATTGCTTGGATTAGATTAAGCCATTTATCAAAATTTTTATTTGTATTTGAGATATTATAAAAATTTGCATAAAATTCACGCATAACAGAATCTAAAATCTCCTTGTCATTATGCGAGTTATTAACTTGTTCTAAGAGAAAATCAAGAGTAGTTTTTGGCTCTGCTTTTTCCATATTTTTATTAAAAAATCCGCATAAAAAAAGAATGCCCAGCATAATGACAAATAAAACAATACCAATAATATAGAATAGAAAAAAATAAGATATTTGATACAAAGAATACCTCTATTTTCTTTTATATAAATCTATATTTGCTTTTACAAATCCCTCAATACTTCCACAATCATAGCGAATCCCTTTAAATTTATATGCAAGAACTCGCGAACTTTGGGCTTGAATCTTTAGAGCATCTGTGATTTGAATCTCACCTTTTTTATCCGGGGCGACATCTAGTAGAATCCTAAAAATATCGGGTGTTAGGATATATCGACCGATTACTGCTAGATTGCTTGGGGCATCTTGTGGCTCTGGCTTTTCAATCATACTTTTAACCTCATAGATTCCGCTTTCAATCTCTTTTCCATCAATCACGCCATATTTACTTAAATCTTTAGAATCTACTTCTTGAATTGCAATAATCGAGCATTCAAATCTATTATACAAATCAATCATTTGTGCCAAAATGCTTTTTCCATTATCATTAATGCATAAATCATCTGCCAAAATCACGCCAAAAGATTCATTCCCTACTAATTTTTCACCTGTTAGGATAGCGTGTCCCAAGCCTTTCATTTCATTTTGTCTAATATAAGTAAAAGAGCAATTATTAATAATCTCTCTAATATCCTTTAAGAGATGTTCTTTTTTAGCACTTTTTAATTGATGTTCCAACTCATAACTTATATCAAAATGGTCTTCTATTGCCCTTTTTCCTCGCCCTGTAACTATTGCCATCGTATCGCAACCTGCATCTAATGCCTCTTCGACGCCGTATTGAATTAATGGCTTTGTATTCACTGGAAGCATTTCCTTTGGAATCGCCTTTGTAGCTGGGAGAAATCTTGTTCCGTAGCCTGCTGCTGGGAATAAGCACTTTCTAATCATATTTTTCCTTTGTATTATTTAATCAATCCTATTCGCATACTTCTAAAAAAATCCAATGCTACTCTACCGCTTCTCTGCCCTTTTTGTGTGGCATAGGATAATGCTTTGGTTTTTAACTCTTCGCTTAAATCTTGTTGGAAATACATCTTAACAATTTGTAAATATTCATCAACATTTGTTTTATAAAATGGAATACTAAGAGTAAATCTATCACTAAGTGAGATTCTCTCCTCAACTGCGTCTTGAAAGTGTAATTCTTTATTTATAGTTTTAGCACCAAGATTATCGCTCTCATACTCCGCCATAACATGCTTTCTATTTGAAGTGGCATATAATAAAACATTATTTGGAATCTTTTCAATAGAGCCATCTAGCACAACTTTTAGCGATTTATACGAAGTATCTCCGCCCTCAAAACTCAAATCATCTAAAAAAATAATAAATTTATGAGGTTGGATTCTCATCGCATCTACAAAGATTGGTATTATGGATATATCCTCTGTTGCGATTTGGATTATTTTTAGATTATGAGATAAAAAATGTGTAAATACTGCTCTAACTAATGTGCTTTTGCCGCAGCCACGAGGTCCATATAGTAAAGCATTCAATCCGCCTTTATTATTAATAAAAGATTCTGTGTTTTTAAGCAAAATCTCTTTTTGCTCATCAATTCCAATTAAATCCTCCATATTAAAAGCGTTAAATTCGCGTATGGGGTGTAAGTATTCGCCTCGCCAAATAAATGCATCGCATATTTTCCAATTCGTATCAATTTTTCTAATCATTTATTTTCCTAGTTTGTATTTGCTTTGAAATCTAGCTTATTATCTCTCACAACAACTTTTATAATCGTTCCTTTTTTAAACTTTCTAAATAAAATCAACTCACTTAGCGGAATCTTAATTTCTCTTTCTAAGATTCTATGTATTTCCCTAGCACCCAAAGAAGTATCAAATTTTAGATTCAATAAATAATCATAAACATTTTGATTTAGCGATATTTTCACATCTTTTAATTGTGAATTTATCTCATCTATTTGCTTTTGGATAATTAATCTTAGATGACTTTTATTTAGATTATTAAAATGACAAGTGCAATCTAATCTATTTCTTAATTCTGGAGAGAATAAATCCTTTATCGCCCTATCCTTGCTAGAATCTGCATTATTACCAAATCCAAGCATAGGCAAATCTTTAGTTGTAATATTAGAAGTCATAATAATAATAACATTTCTAAAATCTGCCTTATTTCCGCTATTATCCGTTAAAGTGGCATTATCAAAAATTTGCAATAAAAGATTATATATACTTTCGTGTGCCTTTTCAATCTCATCTAAAAGTAGCACACAATGGGAATTTTTGCGTATAGATTCTACTAATAATCCACCCTCTTCAAATCCTACATATCCAGCAGGAGCACCGATTAATCGCGATATTGTGTGAGATTCGCTATATTCACTCATATCAAATCGCAAGAAATTAATATTAAGATTTAGTGCTAATTCTTTTGCTAACTCACTTTTTCCCACACCTGTTGCCCCTGTGAATAAAAACACGCCAATAGGTCTATTTGGATTTCCAAGTCCTGCTTTATTTTTTAATAAGCTTTTATAGAGTGAATCAATCGCTTCATCTTGTCCAAATATCCTAGATTTTAATTTCTTAGGTAGATTTTTTAATAGGATTCTCTCATCAATAGTTTTTGTTAATGGCATTTTTGTATTTTTAGATACTAGATATTCGATATTATGTTTATTTATCTTAATCTTTTTATTGATTTTTTGATTTCCATAGATTTTAAAATACGCCCCCGCTTCATCAAGTAAATCGATAGCTTTATCTGGCAGGAATCTATCATTTATAAATCTATTTGATAGGATAACGCAAGATTCTAATGCATCTTTAGCATATATAACATTATGAAATTTTTCATAGATTGGAGCAAGAGAAGTTAGTATTTTTATGGAATCCTCAATGCTTGGCTCATCAATATTTATTTTAGCAAAACGACGAGAAAGTGCCTTATCCTTATCAAAATGATTTCTAAATTCGCTATAAGTAGTAGCCCCAATACATCTAAGATTCCCATTTGCAAGAGCTGGTTTAAGTAAGTTTGAAGCGTCCAAGCTCCCGCCACTCGTGCTTCCTGCACCAACTATCGTGTGAATCTCATCAATGAAAATAATTGCATTTTGAACTTTTTTAAAACTATCAAGCACATCTTTTATTCGCTTTTCAAAATCACCACGATATTTTGTCCCTGCGATTAAAAGCCCTAAATCAAGTGCATAAATCTTACAATCTTTCATCTCATCTATGACTTCATTATTTGCAATTTTTAGAGCAATGCCCTCAGCAATCGCTGTCTTACCAACGCCGGGCTCACCAACTAAGAGTGGATTATTTTTCTTTCTCCTGCATAGAATCTCGCAAACCCTTTTTATCTCATCATCTCGCCCTATAACAGGGTCGATTACGCCATTTTTTGCTAATGCCACAAGCTCTCTTGTGTATAAAGAAAGAGGGTTTGACTTTTCATTAGTATTTTGGCTTTCATTTTGTGTGTAAAAACCACTTTGCCTATCCACCACAAATTCTAAAATATCTATTTTTGTTATATTTTGGGATTCCAATAAAAGTGTGCTATAACATTGTTTATCCGAAGTAATAGCGATTAGCAAATCATAAATATCAACAATTTCTTTTTGTGAGTTTTCTGATATATTTATCATTGTTCTAAAAATGCTCTCCAAGGCTAATGTATAAATTGGCTTAAAATCTTCAAACTTAATATTTGGATTAGATTCTAAAAATGATTCTAGATATTGTAGGATTTGTATTTGTAAATCTTTTACATCTCCACCTAGATTCGTGATACACTCACTCCCTTCTTTATTTTTAAGAAATGATAAAAAAATATGCTCTGTTGTTAGCATATTATGCCCGAAATTACGCGCTAAATCTATTGCAGTGTTGATTATTGAATTAAGATTATTGTCGATTATCATTAGCCCTCCTTATTTATTTTAATCTGCTTCCACTATCGTTTTTAGTGGGAATCCAGCCTCTTTTGATTTTTTCCTTGCTATATTTGCTTTGGTTTGAGCAATATCATATGGGTAGATTCCGCAGATTCCCCGCCCATTATTATGAATTTCAAGCATAATATTTGTCGCTTCTTGCGTGTTTTTATTAAAAATCTCCTCTAGGATTCTAATAACAAAATCCTGTGTTGTATAATCATCATTTAGCATTATAACTTTTGACATTTTAGGCAAGACTAATTTCGTATCTAAGTCATATTCATTTTTATAATCATACATTGCTTTAATAAATCTCCTAAATATAAAGTTTCATTTGATAGAATTATTTTTACTTTTTTATCATAAAATTATAATTTAATTTTAAGTCAAGGATTCTTAAATTGATTACAAAAGATTTACTTTTATATTTAGCGAATAAATATGGAACTCCTTTATATGTATATGATTTTGATGAAATAAAAAATAAGGTTTTTGACTTTAAAAGGGCATTTAAAGCAAGAAAATCGCTAATTTGCTATGCACTAAAGGCAAACTCAAACCTATCACTTTTATCTTATTTGGCTTCCTTAGATTGCGGGGCGGATTGTGTTTCAATAAATGAAGTAAAAAGGGCATTAAAAGCTGGGATTCCAAAATATAAGATTATTTATAGCGGTGTTGGAAAAAGCGACTTAGATATAAAAGAGGCATTGGAACTTGATATTTTATTCCTAAATCTAGAAAGTGTAGAGGAAATGCTACGAGTGGAAACTATCGCTAAAGATTTGGGTAAAAGTGCTAGGATTAGCATTCGTGTTAATCCAAATGTAGATGCCAAAACGCACCCATACATTTCAACAGGATTAAGAGAAAATAAATTTGGGGTAAATATAGAAAGTGCGAAAAAAATGTATATTTATGCAGGAAATTCGAAATTTCTTCACCCGATTGGAATCCACTTTCACATAGGAAGTCAGCTTGTAGAATTATCCCCTATAACACAAAGTGCTAATAAGATAGTGGAATTGATTTTTGGACTTTTGGCTCTAAAGCTTGATTTAAAATTTATCGATATTGGCGGGGGAATTGGGATAAAATATAATGATGAAAAAACAATTGATATTTACTCCTATGCTCAAGGAATCTTAAAAGAAATGCAAGGATTGGATTTAAGTATAATCTGTGAGCCGGGTCGATATATAGTTGGAGATTGCGGGGTTTTAATATCTAAAATATTATATGAAAAACAGAATGAAAATAAGAGATTCTGCATTGTTGATGCCGCTATGAATGACTTAATCCGCCCTGCTCTATATAATGCAAAGCATAAAATAGAATATATTAGCGTAGATACTAACCAAAAAAGCCATATACCAGATTTATTAAAAGATAATACAAGATTCCAAGAATATGCAGACATCGTGGGACCTATTTGTGAGAGTGGGGATTATATCGCTAAACATATCAAGATTCCACGCACAAAAGCTGGTGATTTGATTATTATCAAATCTGCGGGAGCATATGGATTTAGTATGTCGAGTAATTATAATTCAAGGTTAAAATGTGCCGAAGTAGCGATTATCAATGGCAAAGATAAGTTAATTAGAAAAAGAGAGAATTTTGAAGATTTAATAGCAAATGAATTGCCATATTTGAATTAAGGAGGGGAAATGGACTTAAAGAATTTGCGAAAGAGTATTGATAAAATCGATAATGAGATTTTAAATTTACTTGATAGGCGAATGGGGATTGTAAAAGAAATAGGAAAACTAAAGCTACAATCAAATGCCGCAATCTACCACCCAAAGCGAGAAAATGAGATTTTAAATTGCTTAATGGAGCAGAATAAAAGCAATATCACAAATAGCGGCATTGAGGCGATTTATAGGGAGATTTTTGCCACTAGCAGGTATTTGGAATTACCCGAGCGAGTGGCGTATCTAGGACCAATTGGGAGCTTTACACATCAAGTGGCGGTGTCGAAATTTGGCAAGATTAGCGAGTATATCTCAAGCACAAATATAGAATCTATTTTTAAATCTGTGGCAAATAAGAGCGTAAAATACGGCGTTATCCCAATTGAAAATAATAGCAATGGCATCGTGAGCGAGAGCTTGGACTTTCTAGCAAAATATGATGTTAAAATCATCGCAGAATCCAATCTCTCCATTCACCATAGCTTCGCTTCAAATGAAAAGCTAATCTCCAATATCAAAAAAATCTATTCTAAAGATATTGCATTTGGGCAATGTAGGGAGTTTTTGAATAATTATTCGCTTGAAAATGCCGAGCTTATCCCACTAGATTCCACCGCAAAAGCAGCTAAAATCGCTAGTGAGACGCCCAATAGTGCGGCGATTTGCTCGAATATCGCAGCAAATATCTATAATCTCCCAATTATGTTTGAAAATATCCAAGATAATAATGATAATATTACGCGATTTTTTATCATAAGTGATTTTAAGACAAATGCCACAAATAGTGATAAAACCTCGCTTTGTGCGTTTATAAACAATTCTGATAAACCCGGAACTCTAGCAAAGCTACTAAATGATTTTAATACCAAAAATATAAATTTAGTAAAGCTAGAATCTCGTCCATTACATAAAAATAAAAGCTTTAGTTTTTGGTTTTATATCGAGTTGGAGGGGCATATCGATAATGAAAATGTAAGCAATATATTTAAGGAGAAAAAAGATAAACTAAAATGGCTAGGAAGCTATACGCAAGAAAAATATTAAATGAGATTTTATGGGAGGTTAAAAGGCATAAAAAGCATTTTCGTGGGGGAATGGATTTGTTTTTCTTAAGTTTTATTTTGTCTCACCCATTTTATCGTGTGAGGTTAATGCCTCCTATAAGATTCTTAAAAATTGCTAAAGCATTTTTAATGAAATAAAATTCCGTGTGGTAGTTAGCAAAAAAGGGGTGTAGCAGGAAAAAAATAAAAAGGTTTCGCTCTCGTTTCGTGCAGTAGTAGCAAAAAAAGCGATGGGTAGGATTGGATTAGAAAAAGGAAATGCCTTTATAAAATCGCTTTTCCATAGAATCCTAATTTTTTGTTTTAAGTGGTGTAGCAAAGGGGAACAATGGGGCTTAAATGGAAATTTATCAAAGCGTAGCTTCTAGTAAAGCGTAGCTTCCTTGAAAACGAAGCTTCCTTGAAAGCGTAGCTTCTAGTAAAACAAAGTTTATTGCAAAGTGAGCGGAGCAAATTTATAGTAAAAACGAAGTCGCTCCCTTATCCCAATGCTAATGCAATCCCACCGATAACGCTTTTTCGGTGCTATGCTAACGCACAGAATTAAGAAGTTAAATTAAAATATCGTGTGTTAGGTGGTAGAATATAAAAAACTTTTAAAAAATTAGCTTTGGCTATGTTAAAGTAAATTAAAGGAGAAATTATGAAATTAGGTGTAAATATCGACCACATCGCAACATTAAGAGAGGCTAGAAAGATTAATGACCCAGACCCGCTAGAAGCTGTATTTATAGCCAAAAATGCGGGAGCGGAGCAAATCACTATCCA
The DNA here is from genome assembly GCF_003288815.1 of Helicobacter sp. 16-1353. GTDB lineage: Bacteria > Campylobacterota > Campylobacteria > Campylobacterales > Helicobacteraceae > NHYM01. Next base: position 61,467 of record NZ_NHYM01000001.1, read on the forward strand.
CCTAAGAGAAGATAGGCGACATATGCACGATGAAGATATTACAAAAATTATAAATTCATCACAGCTCCCAATCAATGTAGAATCTAGCATAAATAAAGAAATTATTGATTATTTAATAGCCTTAAAACCGCATTCAATAACACTTGTTCCAGAAAATAGAATGGAAGTAACCACTGAGGGCGGTTTAAAACTGCAAGATTCCATAAAAGAAACGATTAAAAAAATCAAAGACAATGGCATAAAAGTTTCACTTTTTATTGATGCTTTTAGTGATGATATAAAAAAAGCAAAAGATTTTGAAAGTGATGCTATTGAGTTACACACAGGGGCTTTTGCGAATCTATTTTTGGTATTAAATACAAATCTAAATCGCACCCATAATGCACTTATTATAAATAATCCTAAAGTAAAATATCAAATGTTATTGAAAAATTTAGAAGATTCCGCAATATTAGCTAATAATATAGGGCTTGAAGTGTATGCTGGACATGGATTAAACTATCAAAATGTAAAAGAAATTGTAAAGATTAAAGAAATAACAGAATTAAATATCGGGCATAGCATCATCGCTAGAGCCGTATTTTGCGGATTAGAAAATGCTATAAGAGAGATGAAAAATCTAATAAAACGATGAAAAAAATTGCAATTAGTATCGGCGATGTAAATGGCATTGGGCTTGAAATCGCCCTAAAATCCCACGAGGAAATTAAGAAATATTGTGAGCCGATTTATTTCATAGATGTAGAAGTAGTAGAATCCGCATTAACATTACTAAAACTAAAACCTCCAAAAGATTTTCATACGCAAAATATACAATATTTATGCTCTCAAAAAATCCAAGATTCCATAAATAATCTAATAAATCCCAGCAAATTAGATTCTCTAAGTGGCGAATATAGCTTTCAATCTTTCAAAAATGCAACTATTTTTGTCAAAGAAAAAAAAGCCGATGCTTTACTGACTTTACCAATCCACAAAAAAGCGTGGGAACTTGCTAATATTAATTTTGTCGGGCATACAGATTTTTTAAGCCATTATTTTGGTGATAAAGGCATTATGATGCTAGGTTGCAAGGAAATGTTTGTCGCCCTTTTTAGCGACCACATTCCGCTAAAAGAAGTGCCTAGTAAAATAAAATTTGATAGTTTGTTGAAGTTTTTTATAAAGTTTGCAAATAATTTTAGCTTTGATAAAGCCCTAGTTTTGGGGCTAAATCCACACGCAGGGGATAATGGCGTTTTAGGGAAAGAGGATTTTATCATAAATGAAGCGATAATTGCCGCAAATAAAGCACTTAAAAAAGAGATTTTCATCGGCACTATTTCGCCAGATATTGCATTTAGCCCACAAAATAGAGCAAGATTCCACACCTTTATTGCAATGTATCACGACCAAGGTTTAGCTCCGCTAAAAGCACTTTATTTTGATGAAAGTATAAATGTAACGCTTGGATTGCCGATTTTAAGAACATCGGTAGACCACGGAGTGGCTTTTGATATAGCTTATCAAAATAAAGCGAGTATAAAAAGCTATCTTAATGCAATAGATTTTATTCTAAAGAACTAAAAATGGAAGATTATTTAGTAACAATAACAAATGATTTAAAAGATAATAATAAAAAACTACAATATGAAAATGAAGCCCTAAAACAAGAGATTTTAAAGCTAAAAGAGCATATAAAAGTGCTTGAAAATAGTGATTATATAAATGAGCTAGAATCTAATGTAGATTCCCTAAAAACTATGCTAAAAAATGAGCGAGATTCTCAAAAAAAACTAAGAGATGATGTGAATATGCTAAGCCAAAGATTAGATGAGTTTTTGGCACTTTTTTCTACATATATCAATGATAATGAAGACAATGATATTTATGATATTAACGACGATAAAAGCCTACTATTTGGGATAAATATAGATTCTGGGTTTATCCAAAATGCAACTATTAAATCTATCAAAAATTATCTCTCAATTCTAAAATGTAACAATATCCAAACCTTTACAATCAATGATTTTTCGACTAATAAAAAAAGTGATATTATCTTGATTGGCGAAGTTTTTGCGGATTATATACGATTATCCAATCTCGCAAATGATATAAATATCTATGGATTAGTTGAGATGTCAATGCCTAATATTTTTGAGCAAAACGCCATATCTATAAAATTTTATGGCAATAAAAATATTGAAGAAGATTTTATAAAGTTTAAAAAAATATACTCAAGGGAATTAAATCTAAAAGATAGTATTTTATAAATTCAATTTTTAAAGCCAAACTTTTTTATTTAGAATCTTAAAAATCCCAAAGCAATGGATTTAAAGACTATCATTTATTGAAATTATTAAAAAATTTGGCTTATGGATAATCCTAGCATTTCTAATAAAGCTATTACATCGCCTAAATCTTGGATTAAAAATTAGCTAGAAAATCCTTAAGATTCTAGGCTAATCACCAAGCCACACTTTTATTACTCCCTATTTTTATAATATTCACCTCATCGTCCCACAGCACAAGCCCACTTTTAAGGTCAACTAAGGTTAGTAAAAAATAATAATCAATTCGCTGTTGTGATGATGATAATTTTGTATTTTTTTGGATTATTTTGCCTGATAGCGATAATTCCGGAGCGATTAATTCACCTTTCTCTATTGTTGTGTATTGATTAAATTCATCATCATTTCTTGCATCTCGTGCAGAATCTATCATAGCATCTTTACTTCCACCACTACCACTAATAGCTAGGGTTAAGATATATTTTCCGCTATTTCGCATATCCCTTGTAACTTTTCTAGTAAGTTGCTCTGTATCAATCATCTGCATTGTGTCATTTACCACATCAGAAATAGCCAAAACCTTTGGACGCGTATCACTAATCTTTTTAGTATAGTTACTTGAAAGCAGCGATTTAACACTTTGCTCCGCGGCATTTGCAATATCGTGATAGTCAAGTCCAGTTGTTGTATATTCCTTAGAATCTTCTAGTGCGACATATTCCGTTTTTGACGAGCAAGCTACAAATATCATTCCTATAAATATTAAAACAACAAGCCATATATTTTTCATTTATTTTCTCCTATGCTATGAGTTAAACTGCTTATTATACCATTTTGCAATACCCTAAGATAAATTATATTGTCTTTGTTTAGACATAATGTTGTGCATTTCTCATCAATGGTAAAATGATATAACATTTTTTTATCACCAAATATATAAAAAACATCATTTGCATTCTTAATCCTTATAGCTATAAATCTTAGTGGCAGAATCCTAGCATTTCTAATATCAGCATTAGTGCTTGTAGCACTAAATATAGCTCCAGCAAATCCACCAAGAAAGCCAAATTGCTCACTTAGAAAATATTGCAAATATGCCTTATAAGATGCTGAAATAATGGATTTTGCAATAATATAAGGTAATTCAATATTAAATTCATTTGCAACTAACGCTTCCATATTTGCCAACTCAAATCCATTAAATACAGATTCTACATTATTAATACTCGTGCTTATGGAATATCTATTATTATAGGATTTACCAGAATCTAGATTCGGCAAAGCAATACCAAAATAAAAGACATTTGAATTAAGCAAATACAAAGGAACATCAAATCTTATCTCATATTTTTTAGGACTTCGCCCATCTTCAATGATAATCCAAGTATAAAAATCCTTATTTCTTTTTGACTTTCTTTTCTCTAAAATATCCAAATCAAGCAGAATCTCATCTTTTGTGCTAATGGCGTAAGATTCCTTTAATAAATCATTTGCCTTATTAAAATCATTTTGTGTTAAAAAAAAGATTCCAGAAAGATAGCTTACAATAGGATTCACAAAACCATCATAAGCTCTAAATTTATCAAGATTCCTATATTTTTGGGCGTATATAGAATTCATTGAATTATATGCTTGTTCTCTATTTGCTTCCCTCATTTCTTGGCTATAAGTAGTAGTGCTATCCTCTATGGCATTTTTTACTTGATTTATTCGCTCAGCAAAAAAATCTTTTGAACGCCTTTGTCTGTCGTTTGCACGATTAAATTCGACCCTAGAAGTCGCATAATCTCCGCTCATCATTGCATTTAACGCTTTGTAATAATTTATAAAAACAGCCTCATATAGATTTCCATAATATTCAAACATTGCTTCACTAACTAAAATAGAAGCAATGGTTTTAAATCCACTTGTAAGAAAAATTTCCTCTCTATGTGCTTCAAAAAAAGTTTCTGAAATATTAAAATACTCCATACTTGCTTTAAAATCGCCTATTTGATAAGCTAGGATTCCACTTTGAAAAGCCCAAAGAAAATCATCTTTAGCGTATTTTTTTACATAATTATAAGAATCTTTTAGATTTTCATTTTTATAATACAAATCATCTAACCTCTCCACATCTCCCATCGATGAACAAGCATTAAAAAAAATAAGCATAAAAAGTAACAAGCTAGTTTTATACAAAGTTTCTGCCTTTATAGTGTAACCTTTAGATAAATTCGCAATATTTATATTATTTTTGATAAAATCCTACACAATTATAATATCAATATTTAGACAAAAATCAAGGAAAAATATGAAAGTTTTATTATTAAAAGAAGTAAAATCTGTAGGTAAGGCTGGAGAAATTTGTGAGGTAAAAGATGGATATGGTAGGAATTTTTTAATAGCAAAAGGTTTTGCTCAAATTGCCACAAATGAAACAATAAATAGATACAAAAGCCAAGAGAAAAAGCGTAAAGAGGAAGAAGCAAAGCTAGTAGAGGAATTAAATAGCTTGGCTGAGAAATTGCAAAATATTACACTAAAAATCACCAAAAAAGTCGGTGCAAACGGCTCATTATACGGAGCAATAACAAAAGAGGAAATCGCACAAGCCTTTAAAGATTCACATAATATTGACATAGACAAAAAAGCACTAGATTTAAAAAATCCAATTAAAAGCACAGGTGTTTATGAGATTGATTTAAAATTAGGCTTTGGAATCCACGCAAAATGCAAAGTGGATATAGAAGCACAATAAATTAATTTTAAGGAATGCAAAAGGAATTAGATGTTTGAAGCGACGACCATACTTGCCTATAAGGGCGAGAATAAATCAGTGATTGGCGGAGATGGGCAAGTAACCTTTGGAAACTGCATTTTAAAGGGCAATGCCACGAAGATTCGCCTACTTTATAATGGCAAGATTTTAAGCGGATTTGCTGGAAGCACGGCGGACGCCTTTAGTCTCTTTGATATGTTTGAGAAAATCTTGGAGAATAAAAAGGGCGACTTGGAGCGAAGCGTAGTTGATTTCAGCAAGGAATGGCGGAGAGATAAATATCTACGGAAGCTAGAGGCGATGATGATAGTTTTAGATAGAAATAAAATCTATATTCTAAGTGGCTCAGGCGATGTGGTAGAGCCAGAAGATGGGAAAATCGCTGCAATTGGCAGTGGTGGGAACTACGCACTATCTGCTGCTAGGGCATTAGATAGATTTAGCGAAAAACTTGGCAAAATCGATGAATCTAGCTTGGTTGAAGAATCCCTAAAAATCGCAGGTGAAATCTGCATTTACACAAACACAAATATAAAATTATTGGAGCTTAAATAGTGAGTGATAATAAAACACCAAAGGAAATTGTAGAGTATTTGGACGAATATATAATCGGGCAGGAAAAGGCAAAAAAGGCGATTGCAATCGCACTTCGTAACCGCCACAGGCGAATGCAACTCCCAAAAGAAATCCAAGAGGAAATCGTGCCGAAAAATATCCTAATGATTGGAAATACCGGTGTGGGGAAAACAGAGATTTCACGGCGAATGGCAAAGATTCTAGGGCTACCATTTATCAAAGTTGAGGCGTCGAAATACACAGAGGTTGGATTCGTGGGGCGAGATGTGGAATCTATGGTTAGAGATTTAGTAAATGCTTCGATGAATCTTGTAAAAACCGAATATAGGGAAAAAAACGCCGATAAAATAGAATCCTACATCATTGATAAAATCACAAAAAGCCTAATCCCACCCCTCCCAAATACCGCAAATGAAACAAAAAAAGAGGAATATAAAATCTCCGCTGATAAGATGAAGCAAAAAGTCAAAGATGGCTTAGTGGATAATCTAGAAATTGAGATAGAAATCACAGAAGCCCCAATAAATCCACTTCCAATACCAAATATCGGGATAATAGAATTATTACCAAAACAACAAAAAATGAAAAAAATAAAAACAAGCGTCAAAGAGGCAAAAGAGCTACTAAAAAATGAAGCGATAGAAAATATAACCAATATTGATGAAATCAAAACAGAAGCACTAAAAAAAGCCGAAGAAAGCGGGATTATTTTTATAGATGAGATTGATAAAACAGCCACAGACCAAAGCACAAGCAAACAAAATCCAAATAAAGAGGGAGTGCAAAGGGATTTACTGCCGATTGTCGAGGGAAGTATCGTAGATACCAAATATGGCTCTATAAAAACAGATTATATTTTATTTATCGCAGCAGGGGCATTTGCCACGAGTAAACCAAGTGATTTAATCCCAGAGTTACAAGGTAGATTCCCTATTAGAGTGGAATTGGATAGTTTAAGCGAAGATGATTTATATAAGATTCTAACCCAAACAAAAAATTCAATAATAAAACAATACACATTATTACTTGAAACCGAGGAAATAAAATTGGAATTCAGCGAAGAAGCACTTAGGGCAATTGCAAAATTTGCATTTATCGCCAATGAAAAAACCGAAGATATTGGAGCTAGACGACTTCACACGATTGTAGAAAAAGTGCTAGAGGATATTAGCTTTGAAGCACCGAATCTAAAAGGCAAAAATATATCTATCACTCAAAAAGAAATAGAAGAAAAATTAGATTCTATCGTTCAAAACGCTGATGTAACTAGATATATCCTATAAGACTAGATATGAGTAAAGCCGGATTTGTAGCAATCATAGGTCGCCCAAATGCTGGGAAAAGCACACTTCTAAACGCCCTAATAAATGAACAAATCGCCCTTGTCTCGCACAAGATAAACGCCACACGAAAGCGAATGAATATTATCCTTATGCATAAAAATTCTCAAATTATTTTCATCGACACGCCCGGAATCCACAATAAAGAAAAAATGCTAAATCAATTTATGCTCCAAGAATCGCTCAAAGCAATTGATGATTGCGATTTGGTCGTATTTCTCTCCCCAATCACGGATAATTTAAGGTATTATGAGGAATTTTTGGAGCTAAATAAAAAATCCAAAAATCCAAAAAAACATATTTTATTGCTAACCAAAATAGATTCCCTAAAAAATGATGAGATTCTAGAATCTATCGCAAAATACGAGGTTTTTAAGGACTTTTACCACGCCCTAATCCCCATTTCTAGCACGAAAAATATTAATCTTGCGAATCTGCTTGATGAAGTTGTGAAATATCTCCCAAATTCGCCATATTTATACGATACGGAGATTATTAGCGACCAAAATTTACGCGAGATTTATAAGGAAAAAATCAGGGAGAGCGTGTTTGAAAACATCAATAAGGAAATCCCCTACCAAAGCGATGTGATTATTAATAAAATCGAGGAGAGCGAGGAGATTGATAGAATCTACGCCCAAATCATCGTGGAAAAAGAGAGCCAAAAGATAATAATTATTGGCAAAAATGGCAATTCGATTAAAAATATCGGCATAAATGCAAGGAAAAAAATCGAGGATTTTAGCGGAAAAAGGGCGTTTCTAAAGCTAGAGGTAATCGTCAAAAAAGGCTGGAGTAAAAATAAAAAACTACTAAAAGAAATCGGCTATAATATAAATTAAAAAGTGAAGTTCTTTTTAGATTAAATCAATTAAACTAATCGTATAATCTACTAGTAGATATTGTAAAAATGTCTATTTAAAACTACAAATACAAGGACAAGAATGAAAAAAATCAAGATTAGCAATGTAAACACACTAGACACAAGAGTAGATGAAGGACGAAGAAAATCCCTGATTGGATTAAGTGCACTTGGAATCTTAGGAGCTAGTGCTACATTAAACGCACATTGGGGAATGGGAGCAGTAGAGCTAACCTCAAATGATACCAAAGATAGCACTATTTTAATTAAAAATGCCGTTGTTTTTGATGGATATAATCAAATGAAAGGCAATAATGATGTTTTAATCAAAAACAATAAAATAGCCAAAATAGGACAGAATCTAGATTCTTCAAATGAAAAAAATGTAAAAGTAATCAATGCTAATGGCAAATTCCTAATGCCCGGACTTATAGACGCCCACTGGCATACGATGTTAGCTGCTGCTGGACTTGATGATTATAATCAACCAGATAATGGATTAGTAGTAACCAAAGCAGTCGCAGAGGCAGAAAATACAGTTCTTAGAGGTTTTACAACTGTTAGAGATATGGCGGGTGGCGTTTTTGGTATGAAAAAAGCATTTGATGATAAAGTTATACCCGGACCTAGAATCTTCCCAAGTGGAGCGTTTGTATCACAAACTTCCGGACATGGCGATATGAGAGCGATTAATAATCCACCTTCCAAATTTGGTGGTGTTCCATCAGTTTTTGAGCAAAATGGTGATTTTGTCCTTGCCGATGGTATAGATGATGTAACAACTGCTGTTAGATGGCAGTTAAAAAAAGGTGCTAGTCAAATAAAAATCGGCGGAGGCGGTGGAGTTATAAGTAAGTTTGACCCATTAGATTCGCTTCAATATACTACTGCTGAAATGAAAGCAGCTGTTAGTGCGGCATCGGATTATGGCACTTATGTATGTGCACATTTATATTATGATAATGGCATAAATAGAGCCGTTGATGCAGGGATAATGTCTATTGAGCACGGACAATTTGCAAAAGTGGATACATTGAAAAAAATGGCAGACAAAGGCGTGTGGCTAAGCACTCAAGCATTTGAAACAAATAAATATTTTCCAAAGCCAGATAGCCCAAAGGGACTTGCACTTGATGGAGCGTGGAGAAAAACGGTTGAGAACGCACTAAAAGTAAAATGCAATATCGCATTTGGAACAGATATGCTATTTTCACCTTTTCAAGCTAGTGGGCAGAACTATATGCTTTATTTATTTTCGCAAATCTTGGGGAATCTTGATGCATTAAGATTGGCAACTTCCACAAATGCAAAATTACTTGAATTATGCGGAGAGCGGAATCCTTACTATGGCTCAAATTTGGGCGTTATAAAAGAGGGAGCTTGGGCGGATTTAATCCTAGTAGATGGGAATCCAATCAATGATTTTAAGATTATTTATGATTATGATAATAGATTTGATGTAATTATAAAAGATGGTGCGATTATAAAAAACAAACTTGCTTAAAATGAAAATGTTAAAAAATTAGTATAATACGAAATATTTAATAACGACGAAGGAAATATTTTGAAGTATTTTATTGGTTTTTTGTTGGTTATTGGGGTGAGTCTTAATGCAAGTAATGATAAATTGTATGAGATTGTAAGTGAATATAGAGAAAATGGGCTGGAATCTATAAAAAGCACTTTGGAAAAATCTCTGCTTGATAGGGAATATTGGGAAAGTGTGGTCGCCAAAAAAGATACGAAATTTGGCTATTATGAGAGTGTGAAATATATCTTTATCGCCTCAAAAAAGAATGCTTCCTTGCAACTTTTCGAGGTGGATTCCAATAAATTATCCCAATTAAGCAAGGCAAATGCGATATTTGGGGAAAATCAAGGCGATAAAAAGATTCAAGGTGATTTGGCTACTCCAATTGGCGTTTATGACCTAAATAAGCGTCTTAGTGGGCTAGACCAATATTATGGACCACTTGCTTTTAGCACCTCATATCCCAATCTCTATGATAGATTAAATAACAAAACAGGCTATGGAATCTGGATTCACGGGCTTCCGCTAAATGGCGATAGGAGCGAGAAAAGCACGAGAGGTTGCATCGTCGTTGAGAATAATATCTTAGAGCAGTATGATAAAACTATAAATTTCAAGGATTCTATCCTTATCACAAGTATTGATAATCTAGCCGAAGTGCCAAAGAGTGCGATTGTGGATATATTGCAATCATTGTTTATCTGGCGTGATGCGTGGATAAATAATGATTTGGATTTATATCTATCTTTTTATGATGATAGTTTTACACGATTTGATAGAATGAAAATTGATGCATTTAAAGACTACAAAAGACGAATCTTTGGCAAAGAAGAGCGAAAAACTATCGAATTTAGCGAGATTAATATCGCTCCATATCCAAATATGGAAAATCAAAATATGTTTAGAATTACCTTTTTTGAGGATTATAAAGCAGATGGTGGATATAAGTTTAAGGGCATAAAAGAGCTATATGTGCTACTAAAAAATAATAAGATGAGTATAATCGTGGAGCGATAATCTATAAAAATAGATAATCGCTTTATTTTATAAAATCCATTATTATAATAGATTTTATTAGATTCCAATCAAAACTATATTAGATATTATCTAACTAATTTTGCCTCTTTTAAAAATATTGATGGTGTGTAGTTTGTATTTTTAGCCCAATCTTTGTAAGCAAAAGTAAAATAAACATTATGTCTAGCCCTTGTTGTAGCGACATAAAACAAGCGTCTTTCTTCCTCTAAACTACCTGTTTTAGACATCAATTTCGTATTTGGAAATCGCCCATCCATCAAATCTATAATATATACATCATCAAATTCTAAACCTTTCGAAGCGTGAATGGTGAGCAAATTCACACCATCGCCACTACTAGATTCCGCACTATTTAATGTAATAGAATTCAAAAATCGTCCCAAATCATTATAGGATTTTGATAGATTGTAGAGTATGGAGACTTTCTTATCAATATTATCTTTTTCTTCCCTTATTTTTATATCATTGATACTTTTATATTTATTTTTTACACGACTTATGCTTAAGCTATTTTTTATCTCAGCAAAAAAATCACTATTTATAATCTCTTTAAAAAGATTATCTAAATTATCTCGTTTAATCAAAAAAAGCTTATAAAATTTATTGATAAAAACTGCACTTTTGGAGGTTAATTTTGGGTGTGATAATAGCAAATGTGAAGCAAAATCACTGCTTAAATATCTATCAAATCTAGCTCTATCTTCTTGTATAAAAATATCATCAAAAAGCCCAAGTTGTGCATTTCTAAGCTTATTTTTATATGGTTTATTGCTATCTTTGGGATTTAATAGCCCATCTTTAATATTTCCATTCCCAAGAAATATCAAACAATCATAAATATCTTTTGCAATACTCTCGCCAATGCCACTCCCAATGGATAAAACATTTATAAAAGCCATCATATCTAGTTTATTAAAAAATAGATTAAGAATATCTATTAAAAGGCTAATTTCCTTGCTCTCAAAAAAACTTCTGCCACCTTTTTTTCTAACACTAATTCCTAGCTCCCTAAGACTAGCTTCCATATAATCGGAACTTATATTATTTCTAAATATTATTGCCGTTTGTAAAAGCGATGTAGCAGAAGTAGAGATATGCCTTGCAATGTATTGATACTGCTCTTTTGTATCACTAAATGAAAAAACCTCCACCTTAGAATCTTCCCTCTTGCAAATAACTTCAAGTGATTTTGGATAGATTCTGGGATTATGTGCTATAACATTATTTGCGACTTCTAGAATCTTGCCACTTGAACGATAATTTTTAGTAAGGCTAAAGATTCTAGCATCGCTAAATCTATCTTTAAAAGAAGCGATGATTCCAATATCCGAGCCATTAAAAGCATAAATACTTTGGTCGTAATCACCCACACAAAAAAGAGATTCTGCTTTGATGTTTAAGATAATGCTATTTTGTAGATGATTTGTATCTTGATATTCATCAACTAGAATCTCTTTTAAGCTAAGATTATTTTCTATTATTTTATCACGATACAAAATCAGTAAATCATCATAGGATACATAATTGTATTGTCTTTTTAAATCCATAAATTCATTAAAAATATCATCATAAATATCTGCATAAATGCTATGCTCTTCATTTCTTTGAGCGATAAAATCTACAAATTTTCCATCAAATGAATTTATATAAAGTGAAAATAAATCATATAAATAATCAGCCTTATATGGCGGAGTAGAAGCTATTTCATTAAAGATTCTATTATTATAAATACTTCTTAGTAAAATCTTTAATTCTCTTGGTTGTTTTAATAAAATCTTATAATGCTCTTTTAAATATCTATATGCGATAGCATGAAAAGTGCCTGCTTGAATATCTTTTAAAATATCTTTTGAAAAATGAGATTCTAATCGTTTAATCATCTCACTAGAAGCTTTATTTGTAAAAGTTAGAAGCATAATTTTATCCGCACTAATGCCACTTTGTAGGAGATGAACTATGCGACCAACTATTGTCGAGGTTTTGCCCGTCCCTGCTGATGCTATTATTAGATTATGTCCTAGTGGTGCACTAGCAGCATCAAGCTGCTCTTTATTTAACAAAGCAGTTATTTTACAAATTCCTTTAAAGGTTGAAACTTCGCAAATTCAGGATAATCCAATGATGAAAAAACCACCTGTATAGCCTTTTTATTATACATATTAAAAATTAAAGGTGCTAGGAAATTCACCTTAGAATCTTCAAGTGGATTCTGCAAAACAACCATACAATAGACTTCTATACTAGAATCTTTTTGCATATCTAATAAAATTTGTGCATACAATGGAATATCAAATGAGTATTTTCGTAAAACAAATGGATTCACTAATGTCCAAGAAAGTCCATTATTTGTAGTAATATTTACAAAAAAATCATCTATTTTTTTCAACTCAAGCACTTTTATATCTTCAAAGCCCAAAATAGGCGACACTATTTCAAAAATCACTTGCCATTCCTAATAATTTAATTTGTTTTTGGATAGAATTATAAATCCAAATTAACACAAAAACATAAAGCAACAAGCAATTTTCGTGCCAAATATTAAAAATGGGATTAAGGTAAAATTAAGATTCTAAAGGTTTTAAACAAATGAATGATAAAGATTTGCAAAATGCACCACAAGGGAAAACTCCACAAAGCCACAATAATTATAATCCAAGTGAATTTGAGCCGAGATATTACGCGATATGGGAGGAGCGAGGCTATTTCAAGCTAGATTCTAATAAGGCGATACAAAATGGCAAGAATTTCTGCATTATGATGCCTCCGCCAAATATCACCGGAGCCCTTCATATGGGACACGCGCTCACCTACACTTTGCAAGATATTATCACGCGATATAAGCGAATGGACGGCTTTCGTGTGCTTTGGCAGCCCGGAATCGACCACGCTGGGATTGCCACGCAAAATATCGTAGAAAAACAGCTCCTAGCAAAGGGTATAAAAAAAGAGGATATTGGCAGAGAGGCATTTTTAGATGCGGTATGGAAGTGGAAAGAGGAAAGCGGGGGAATGATACTCTCGCAGCTAAGGCGACTTGGGGCGTCGCCAAACTGGGAACGACTTCGCTTCACTATGGATAAGGGGTTGCAAAATGCCGTCAAAAAGGCATTTGTAGAGTGGTATAACCGCGGACTGATTTTCCAAGATAATTATATGGTGAATTGGTGCACCCACGATGGAGCTTTAAGCGACATTGAGGTCGAGTATGAGGAAAACGCTGGGAAATTGTATTATATTAGATATTTTCTCGCAGATTCTATTGATTCCACTTCGCGGACGAACGAAGTCCGTCCTTGCGACGAAGGGCGTTGCCCTTTCGAAACCCCTGAAGCTTCGGAGACTTCGCTCCGAGAAGGCGAAGCTAAAAGCTTCGCTGTTAGTGGTGGCTCTTTAGTAGATTCACCACGAGATTCCAAGAATCTAGATTCCGCGGATTCCGCCCAATTTACACAAGATTCCGCGAATCTAGATTCCACAGATTCCCCACGAGATTCCACAAACCCCAAAGACTACATCATCGTCGCCACAACGCGCCCGGAGACTTATTTTGGCGATACTGCCGTTATGGTTAATCCAGAAGATTCTCGCTTTAAGCACCTAGTGGGGCGAAAAGTGCGTTTGCCATTGGTGAATAAGGAGATTAGCATTATTGCGGATTCCTATGTGGATATGGAGTTTGGCACGGGCTGCGTGAAGGTAACTCCAGCACATGATATTAACGACTATGAGGTCGGCAAACGCCATAATTTGGACTTTATCACCATATTTGATAAAAATGGGATTTTGAATGATTATTGCGGAGAGTTCGCTGGATTGGAGCGATTGGAGGCGAGGGACAAAATCGTAGAGGCACTCCAAAACGCCGGCTACATCGAAAAAATAGAAGATTATAACAACAAAATTGGCAAGTGCTATCGTTGTGGAAATGTGGTGGAGCCATATATCTCCACGCAGTGGTTCGTGGATAAGAAAATCGCCCAAGAAGCGATAGAAAAGGTAAATAACGGCGAAGCGAAGTTTTTCCCAACGCAATGGCTAAATAACTATAATGCGTGGATGAGGGAGCTTCGCCACTGGTGCATTAGCCGTCAGCTTTGGTGGGGGCATAGAATCCCAGTGTTTTACTGCGATAAATGTGGCGTGAAAGTGGCAAGTGAGAGCGCGGAGGTCGTTTGCAAATGTGGGGCGAAAATGAGGCAGGATAGCGATGTCTTGGATACTTGGTTTAGCTCGGGGCTGTGGGCGTTTAGCACGCTTGGCTGGGGAAATGTGCCGGAGAATCTTTCTCAAAATGTGGGCGAAAATCCGGCTGGGAATCTTCTTGGGAATCCGCGTGAAACTTTAAGCGAAAATTCAGCACAGAATCCAGCACAGAATCCGCACGAAATTAAAGCCCAGAGTGCCGAGATTGAAGCCATAAAATCGCTCTATAATCCAAATGATTTGAATGACTTTTACCCGAATTCGTTGCTTATTACTAGCTTTGATATTTTGTTTTTTTGGGTGGCTAGAATGCTTTTTAGCGGGGAAAGTATGCTTGGAAAGCTCCCATTTAGGGATATATATCTACACGCCCTAGTTTGCGATGAAAATGGTAATAAGATGAGCAAATCGCGTGGCAATGTGATAAATCCGCTTGAGTTGATTGAGTCCCACAGCAGCGATGTTTTGCGATTTACCCTTGCTTATCACTGCATTCAAGGGCGAGACATTAGGATAAGCCAAAAGAGCCTAAATATCGGCAATGCGCTATTTCTAAAGGTGCTAAATGCACTAAATTTCTTATTAATGTATAAGGAGCAGCAAAAAGGCGAGTTTGTCCCGCTGGAGGGCATTAAATCGCCACTTGGGATTTATATGAAAACTTGCTTTGAAAAAAGCGTGAGAGATATGCGAAATGCCCTAGATTCCTATCGATTTAACGATGCTGCGGGGGTTATCTATAAATTTTTATTTAATGATTTTTGCGACTGGGGGATTGAGCTAATCAAGGCGGAGAAACACGCTGTATTCGAGCTTGGGAGTATTTTTAGGGAATCTATGAAGTTACTCCACCCATTTATGCCTTTTGTTAGCGAGTTTGCCTATCAGGCGATAAATGGGACTATTTTGGAAGATTCTAGCTCGATTATGATTGAGAAATTTCCACAATGTAGGGAAAATGCAGAATCCGGTAAAATCGCAGAATCTGCGGAATCCGCTAAAGTTCCGGAATCTAGCCAAGCCCCGTATGTTGCGGAATTTGAGATAGTAAAAGACATCGTTACTTCCATAAGGAGGGCGAAAATCGCCATTGACTTTGCAAATAAAACTATTCCACTTAGCTACATCAAGCTTAATAAAACTGCGGATTTAGCCTTGCTTAGGGCGTTTATCCCCAAACTTGCAAAATGCGAAAAAATCGAGTTCGTAGAAGAGAAGCCAAAAAATTCGATTTTTGATATTTGTGATAGTGCCGAGATTTATATCCCAACGGAGGCGATTGACTTGGATTCCTTGCTACAAAAATTAGCAAAGAAAAAGGAGAAAATCTTGGGCGAAAAAGCGAAGCTAGAATCTATGCTAAAAAATGAGAAATTCCTAGCAAATGCCCCAAAAAGCTTGATTTTGGATAATCAAAATGCGCTTGCAGGCGTAAATGAGAGGCTTGAGAAAATCGAGGGCGAGATAAAAGCGCTAGAAATCTAGGTAATTTAAAAAGGGGATTTGGTGAAAAAAATATTATTGGTAGTTTTTTTTGGGCTTATTTTTTTGGGCTGTGGGGGAGAAAAAGAAAAAATATCTTATGCGACAATTGAAAAAAATCTTTTTAATGAGAATCTTGAGGGTGTTTTAAACCCGCTAGAATCGCAGATTGCTAAAAATCTAATCGTAGATTCTACTAAGAATAATTATAAATTAATTACAAGTGTGGAGTTGGAAAAAGTGCTTTATGGCGGGGGCTTTGGCGAATCTAAAACTCTAGGCGACTCGCAAGATTCTAAAAATGCTATAGATTCCGCGAATTCCGGCGAATCTAAAAAGGTGGCAGAATCTAAATCGCCCGGGGATTCTAAGGATTCCGCCAAATCTAGCGGAGATTCCGCGGATTCCACAAGTGCCACAGATTCTAGCAATTTGCAGATTATTACCACCATTCCGCGTGGAATCTATATTTTAGGATTTATTAAAGGGGCGAAAAACTTCGAGTTTAACGCTGATTTTAGCGGAGTTTGGGAGAGCGATACGAAAAACGAACAAGCAAAGTTTTTTGAATTTTTGGGCGATAAAAATAACAAAATAATATTCTATGACAATGGCGAGAATAGTGCTAAGACTGGGGCTTTGTGGGCTAAGAAGCTGGGCTATAAAAATGTATATTTACTTGCTGGGAATTTCCAAAGTTGGAGGGAAAATAATTTTGAAATTAGCTTTGATATGCCGGAATGTTGCCAAATGTAGGGCGTTTCAAGCGATTTAAAGAATCTAAAAATAGGGAAAATGGGGGAGAGAATGAAAAAGCTAGATTTGAGCCTTAGTATCATCGTGCCGTGCTTTAATGAGGAGGCAAATGTCAATTTGTTTTACACCACACTTCTAAAAGTGCTAGGCGAATCTCCCAAAGATTCGGCAGATTCCGCTAAATCTAGCAGTTTAAAAAGCCAAGATTCTACAGATTCCAAAAGAGCGGATTCCGCAGATTCTATAAGCCAAGATTCCATAGAATCCGCCCTTTTAGCAAAAATCGCAACAGATTCTCAAAAAGCCAAAAAGCCCAAACGCCCCAAATTAAATCTCCTAAAAAACTACGAAATTATCTTTGTAGACGACGGCAGCACGGACAAAACGATAGATAAAATTAGGGCTTTGCAGAAAAAGGATAAAAATATCCGCCTAATTAAATTTAGCCGTAATTTTGGCAAGGAAGCCGCAATGCTTGCTGGATTGAAAGCGGCAAAAAATACGCTTAGTTTTATTATGGATTGCGACTTGCAAGACCCGCCGGAGCTACTTTGCACGATGATTGAAAAGTATATAAATAGCAATGGAGCCTTAAAAATAATCACAGCAAAGAGGAAGGATAGAAGTGGGGATTCTAAGCTTAGGGCGGTTTTTACAGAGATGTTTTACAAGGTGAATAATCTAATTTCGCCAATTAAGTTGCAATCAGGCGTGAGGGACTTTCGGCTGCTCCATAGGGACGCTCTCCAATCGATTTTATCGATGAATGAATATCATCGCTTTTCAAAGGCTATTTTTGAGTTTGTGGGCTTTCCAAAAGAGGTCGTTGAGTATGATTATATCGAGCGGAATGAGGGCGAATCCAAGTGGAATTTTTGGAAGCTTTTTGTTTATGCTATTGGTGGCATTGTGAGCTTTTCGACGGTGCCGCTTAAGATTATCACTTATGTTGGGATTGTGATATTTGCTCTAAGCTCGTTGTATGGGGCTTGGACGATAATAAATACGCTTATTTTTGGTAATCCTGTGAAAGGGTATCCAAGTATCGTTACGCTCATTGCCTTTTTTGGGGGTTTGCAGATAATTTTGCTAGGCGTAATTGGCGAGTATATCGCTAGAATCTACGAGCAGAGCAAGGGGCGACCGCATTATTTTATCGAGTATGAGGATTGACAATGAATGAAAATGTGAGGAAAAAATCGGCGGATTTGGGGGATTCTGCAGATTTTACAGATTCCGTAGATTCTCTAAGAGGGCTAGATACGGCAGATTCTACAAACCGGCAAGATTCCACAAATCAGCTGGATTCCAAGCAAGATTCCATAAATTGTCCGGATTCTACAGATTCTAAAACCTCACATAATTCTACAGATTCGCACACAGATTCCAAGCGAGATTCCACAAATTCACACACAACCCACAAGAATCTAGCAAAAACCTCCGCTCCAGATTTGCTATTTCTAGCGATTTTAAGGCGATTTTATAAGGAAAATAAATTTGGTGTTCTTTTTGCATTTATAATCTATCTACTTGGCACTTTCTCCCTAATATTGGCAAATTTCAATTATATCGATGATATTGATAGAAGCATTTTTGGGACTTTTGGTTTTAATGTGTGGGATAGATATACTGCGAGTTTATTAAGCGGAATCTTGCGTTTGAATGCGGATTTTTTGCTAAATATTTTCCCATATAGCCTATTTATTAGCATTTTTCTCTTGAGTTTTGCTTCGATTGTTTTATTAAATGTAGTTGATTGGCGACTTAGAAAGTCTAAAATCGCTATTTTAGCTTCGACTGGATTGGGGCTTAGCCCATATTATTTGGAATGTTTATCTTATAAATTCGATTCCCCATTTATGGCGTTGGGTGTGCTAGCCAGCATATTTCCATTCCTTTTTATTCGCCATAAAAAGATATTTTTCATTATTTCTGTTTTTTGTATTTTAATTATGCTAACAAGCTATCAATCAAGTAGCGGAATCTACCTTATGCTCGTGCTATTCTTGAGTTTTAGAAGCCTTATTGGGGGGGGGCAGATTGGAAAAGCAAAAAATATATTTATTTATGGCTTTTTGTCCTATTTTGTGGCTGGGCTTATTTTCCTACTTGCCATTTATACGCCCATTCAAACATACGCAAATAACGAAATGCTTCCGCTTAAATATCTTTTTATTGGATTCTATAAGCATATAAATCAATATATAAATGTAATCTATGGTGATTTTAATGCGACTTATTTATCGCTTGTAGTAGGACTTGGAGTGATTTTTGTGGCAAAAAGCGTGTGGGAATCTAAGATAGTTTCGCCACATTTTAAGAATCTAGATTCTAAGATTCCAGCGAATCTAAATCCAGCGAGTTCCATAGCCAAAAGATTCTCCCAAAAAATCCCTATTTTATTTTTAAGCATTATTATTTTATTTGCCTTATTTATCGCTTCATTTGGGCTATATTTATTACTTGTATTGCCACATTACTATCCTCGCTCACTCATTGGATTTGGGGCATTTGTAAGCATTTTAGCGATTTATTCTATTAGCTTTAAAACAAAGATTTTAAAGATTTGCTCGATTATTATAATTCTAGGTTTCACACAATACAATCTCACCTTTGCAAATGCCTACGGAGAAGTTCTAAACGACCATAATGCTTATCAAAGATTCCGCTTTACCTTGCTATTTAATGATTTAGGGAAATTTTTAGATAATTCGCAATTGAACGATTTCAAATATTTTAATATTCGCATAAGTGGCAATGCTGGGGATTCCTCTAGTGTAGCTCTCCTAAAAGAACATTATCCATTGATGGAGCGATTAGTCCCTGTGGTGCAGAATAGTTGGAGCTGGAGCTATACTGCTTTGCTTCAATATGGCGTTTATGCACTAGAAGATAGGGATTGTGTTGTATATGAAAATAGTGCAAGAGCAGCAAATAAGATAGAATTGCTATCCAATACATATTTTCATAAAATAGAGCGATTTAAGATAGATAGGGAATTTAAGAATGGGGAAATGCGAAATGAGAAAACTTGCTATGTAACTACCTATAAAGACCTAAGCCTCCGCCCTATTCTTTTTAAGGAAAATTATCTCGCGATAACTAGAAAGATTAGAATTATTAAAGCTTTGGTGGTTATATGATGAGTTTTTATCCCTAATATTTTATTTTCTAATCCAAGAGATTCTACTAGTTTCCATTGGATTTAATCTATTGTATTTTTAAAATCCCTTAATACATCATTATACATTTCTATCATTTTATCAACACAAGATGAAAGGTCGTATGTTTGAGATATATTCTCATATTTTGCACTTAATTCCTGTAGATAAGATTGATTTTCTATAAAATAATCAATCTTTTTTGCCAAATCCCTCGCATCACCAGCTTCAAACAAACAATCATCATTTAGTGCAAATTGCTTTGTGGCAGACATTTTACTATTAGAGATAATAGGCACAATCCCATTTGAGATAGCCTCTAATGCAGCGATAGATTCTCCATCTACATCAGAAGTATGCACATATAAATCTGCATAAGAATATAATTTTGCCAACTCCAAATCACTTACAAATCCCAAATCAGCACCATGTGTAAGCTTTGCGGATAGTCGTTTATATTCTTCTTCTCTTGGACCTAATCCTTTTATATGAAGTTTTATATTTTTCTCATATTTACTTAGAAAAACTGCTTCTATTAAAATATCCTGCCTTTTTTCTTGCGTATATCGCCCAGTCATTATAATATGGAAAAAATTATCAATCTTTTGTTTTTTGAGCTTTTGTAGTTGCGGAGTAAATCCATTTGAAATGACATATAATTTTGCGTTGTAGCGATGTTTTATCAATTCATCTTTTATTAGTTTTGATGGGCAGTGAATATGCTTTACATACTTATATATACGATAGTGAAATAACCAAAATATAAATTGATGTATAAATGGGATTTTTGTCAAATGTGCGTTGTAGGTTATATTTTCAGGTTGTAAATGGAATCCCGACATATATGGAATCTTCATTTCCCTAGCAATTTTAACGCCTACAATCTCTAGTTTAAAAGGTAGGAAAAAATGCACCAAATCCGCCCCCTTAAACGCCTCTCTTAATGTTTTTTCATCTGCTTCCCCAAAATGCATATGTTGCTTGTGTGAGATATAAGTTACAAGCGGAATCCACCGCTCTTTTACCTCATAGAATCCATCACCTTTAACATAAGGTGCTACCACACGAACATTATGTCCTTTTATTTTAAGCATCTTTGCTAGATTATTAGCACTCACCGCCGTTCCATTACTTTTATCGATAAAACAATCCACAACTATAACTATTGTCAAATTAGACCCTTGAATTTTTTTGCTAATTCTACAATAATTTAATTTCTATATCATAGACAATCAACAACAATAATATAAAATGATGAACGAAATATTCACTAAAAACCTTATCTTTAGCACTATTGATGATTCGAAAAATAATGTAAAAATAATAGATAGGATAAGAATCTATCTTGATATTGGTGTTAATGTCATTGTGTGTGATAATCTAGATTCCATAAAAGCTATAAAGAAAATATTTCAACATATTATTATATTGCCAAGTAAGCATATCACTAATAAAAATGAATTAGAATTTTATTGCTCCAATGGTATTAAAATGGTATTTGTGGAAAAAAATACAAATGAATTGAAAGAGATTCTAAACCTTTGCAAAAAATTTAATATCGTGCCAATCTTGAGTATTTCGAATAATAGCGATATTGCCTTTATCACAACGCAAGTGCATTTACAAAATGCCATTATTGCGATTGATGGTAAAAATATACACGATAGCTTTATATTAAAAATGCAAATTCCGCCACAGATTAAAACTATTTTAAAAAATGATATACATTCACTAAATGATGCTTATATAGCTACAAGTCTTGGATTTAGCGGAATCTTTTGCGATAATATCCTAGATATTGGAGCAGGAAAGTTTATAAATTTATTATATCTTGCATTTAAAAGTGCGAAAAATGATACTTTCTACTATAAACTTTATAGTAGATTGGCTAAAGATTCTAAGATTATAAATGTATATTTGGGTGAAAAAAATATCAGTATTGATGAGATTATTAGATTATGTGAAATAGATATTGACATTATCTCTTTTGATTTTAATAATACGAATATAAAATATCTTAAAAATATATTAAAAACTATAAATATTATAAATAAAAATATACTAAAAATTGGCATCGTTCAAGATGACAAAAAACTTTTTCATATACAAAGAAATTTCCAAAATAATGGGCTTTTAGATGCTCTAGAGATTGCAGATTTAAAGATGTTTCAAAGAATCAAAAAAGTAACTTTTGCTTTTTACCTAAAAGGCAGTATTCCTGTGATGATTACACAAAAAGAAAAATTATTATAAAAATAATTATTGTTAAAAAAATTAAGTAGCTTAAGAGATTCTAAAAGATATAATCTTAAAATATTTTTTATGGAGTTTAGATGATAAAACTAAGAGATGCATTAAATCTAGATGAAGACACATTAAAACAAATAAAAACTGAATTAATAACAAAAATCAAAGATTCCAATCTAAATGCCTATATAATAGACGAAGTATCACTTGATATAAATAAGAGCGGAATCCCAATCCTAATCAAAGATAATATCAATGTCAAAGGCTGGGAAATAACCGCCGGAAGTGCTATTTTACAAGGCTACAAATCCCCATATAACGCAACCGCGATAAATAATCTAATTAAAAATAATCTAGCCCCCTTCGGTAGGGCAAATATGGACGAGTTTGCGATGGGAAGCACGACTGAGAGCAGTTTCTATGGGGCTACGCTAAATCCGCGAGACACTTCAAGGGTGCCCGGTGGGAGCAGTGGCGGAAGTGCCGCGGCAGTCGCAGGGGGAATCGCACTCGCTGCACTTGGAAGCGACACAGGTGGCTCGATAAGGCAGCCGGCTGGATATTGCGGCTGCGTGGGATTGAAGCCCACTTATGGGAGCGTAAGTCGATATGGGCTAATCGCCTATAGCTCAAGCCTAGACCAAATCGGTCCAATCACGCAAGATGTGCGAGATTCCGCCCTATTGTTTGACTTTATTAAAGGCTTTGATAAGCTAGATTCTACGAGTAGAAATATCGATTTGGGCGAGACATTTAAGAGCCTAAATCCAAAGCGAAAATTTAGGGTGGGAATCCTAAAAGATTCCCTAAAAGAGGCAAATAGCGAGATTGCCGATGCGTATTTTGCCCTCTCTCAAAAGCTAGAAAATCTAGGGCATAGCATAAAAGAAATTAGTATGCTTGATACGAATTACCACATTTCAGCGTATTATATAACTTCGATGGCGGAGGCAAGCTCGAATCTAGCCAGATTCGATGGCATTCGCTATGGGAATCGAGCGGAGAATCCAAAGAACTTGAAAGATTTATATATCCAAACTCGCACAAAGGGCTTTAGAGAGGAGGTGAAGCGGAGGATTTTAATTGGGAATTTTGTGTTATCCAGCGGATATTATGATGCGTATTACTTGAAAGCCCAGCGTGTGCGGGACTTCATCGCATTCCAATATAGCGAGATGTTTAAAAATGTAGATATCATCTTAAGCCCAATAGCCCCAAATATCGCCCCCAAAATCGGGGAGAATCTAAGCCCATTAGAGATGTATCTAAGCGATATTTACACCATTGGAGTAAATCTCGCTGGGCTTCCGGGGATTTGCATTCCAGTGGCACAAAGCAGGGAAAATCTCCCAATTGGAATGCAATTTATTGGGAATCATTTTAGGGAGCAAGATGTGCTAGATATCGCACTAAATGTAGAATCTAATATTTAATATTTAAGGAGAAATGAAATGCAAAAAATTAGAAAAGCTTTAACTTTCGAAGATATTTTACTAATCCCCGCATATTCCGAAGTTTTACCAAAAGAAGTCAATGTAAATAGCAAACTTACCAAAAATATTTCTCTTAATTCCCCATTTGTAAGTGCAGCGATGGATACAGTAACAGAGCATAGAACAGCAATATCTATGGCGAGAATGGGGGGAATTGGCATAATCCATAAAAATATGGACACAGCCTCGCAAATCAAAGAGGTCAAAAAGGTCAAAAAAAGCGAAAGTGGCGTTATAAACGACCCCATTTATATACAAGCAGATAGAACATTAGCAGATGCAAAATTAATCACTGATAATTATAAAATTAGCGGTGTGCCTGTGGTCGATAACTATGGGAAACTCATTGGAATCCTAACAAATAGGGATACAAGATTTGAAAATGACCTAAGTAAGCTAGTTGGTGATGTTATGACAAAAGTGCCATTAATAACCGCAAAGGAAAATACAAGCCTAGAAGAGGCAAAAAATATTATGCACTTACACAAGATAGAAAAACTTCCCATTGTGAATGATGATAATATATTAAAAGGTTTAATCACCATAAAAGACATACAAAAAAGAATAGAATATCCAAACTCAAATAAAGATGATTTTGGAAGACTTAGAGTGGGGGCTGCTATCGGAGTTTTAGAGATAGATAGAGCAAGGGCATTAGTAGAAGCTGGGGTTGATGTAATTGTGCTAGATTCCGCACACGGACACTCAAAGAATATCCTAAAAACTATCGAGCTAATAAAACAGCAATTAAGTATTGATATAATCGTTGGCAATGTCGTTACAAAACAAGCCACAAAGGATTTGATAAATGCAGGAGCAGACGCAGTAAAAGTGGGAATTGGTCCGGGTAGCATTTGCACTACTAGGATTGTTGCGGGTGTAGGAATGCCACAAATATCGGCGATTATGGAATGTGCGGCAGAAGCAAAAAAACATAATATTCCTATTATCGCTGATGGTGGAATAAAATACTCTGGCGATGTGGCGAAAGCAATCGCACTTGGGGCAAGCTCGGTTATGATAGGAAGCTTACTTGCTGGTTGTGAAGAATCTCCGGGCGATTTAGTGATATTTCAAGGCAGACAATATAAAAGCTATCGTGGAATGGGAAGTATCGCAGCAATGACTGCTGGAAGTAGTGATAGGTATTTCCAAGATGGAATAGCACAAGATAAACTAGTCCCTGAGGGCATTGAGGGGAGAGTTCCTTATCGTGGCAAAATAGGTGATATTATATTTCAACTTGAAGGTGGTCTTAGAAGCTCTATGGGATATTTAGGGGCAGAAGATATTCCAAATCTTTGGGAAAAAGTAGAATTTGTAGAAATTACAAGTGCTGGTTTAAGAGAATCTCATGTCCACGATGTGGATATTACTAAAGAAGCTCCAAATTATCACGGATGAAAATAGAATCCCACATAGCTCATTTTACAAATCCACTATATCTACAAAGTGGGAGGATTCTAGAGCCTTATGATATTGCCTATGCTACTTATGGTGAATTAAATGAAGATAAAAGTAATTGCATATTAGTATGCCACGCATTAAGTGGCTCTCAATATTGTGCTGGAGAAGTGAATGATAAAAGGGGTTGGTGGGATAATCTAATAGGAGAAAATAAAGCAATTGATACAAATAAATACTATGTAATTTGCACTAATTCACTTGGAAGTGCATTTGGCTCAACTTCTCCAATAAGCCAAATGTATCCCACAACAAAACATTATCGCTTAAAATTTCCTGTAATTACCATATTTGATATGATAAAAGCACAAAGGATTCTGCTAAATTCACTAAATATTACTAAGCTTCACGCAATTATTGGTGGCTCTATGGGTGGAATGCAAACGCTTAGCTTTGCTATTATGTATCCTAATATTGCAAATAGATTTATAGCATTAAGCACAACACACGCAACAAGCCCTTTTGTAATAGCATTTAATAAGATTATGAGTGAAGCTATAAGGAACGACCCAAATTTTGATAATGGAAATTATGATTTGACCTATAAACCAATCTTAAATGGCTTAAAAGTGGCTAGAATGACGGGATTCTTACAATATATAACAAAAAATACAATGCAGAAAAAATTCGGTAGAAACTATGTTAATCACGATGGACTTTTTGAGCTTTTTGGAAGATTCGAGATTGAGCGATATTTGGAATATAATGGAGATAATTTTGCTAATACATTTGACCCGATGTGCTTATTGTATTTATTAAAAGCAATTAGCATTTATGATTTATCATATGGATTTATCGACCTTTGCGATGCATTAAAACATATAAAAAATAAACTTTATTTGATTAGCTTTAGTGGCGATAATATGTTTTTCACAGAAGAAATGCAAGAAATAAAAAACACTATGGATAAAGCAGGAAATGGAAGCTTATGCTCTCATTATATTGTAGAGAGCGATTATGGGCACGATAGCTTTCTTGTAGAATGTAATAAATATGCCGATTATTTACAACATATATTAAAGTAAAATCAAGGAATTATAATGGATTTTGAAGATAGAATAAAAAGGATAAAGGAAATACTAGATTCCCTAAATAACGCAGATTTAAGCCTAAAAGATGGAATGGAATTATACAAAGAGGGGATAAAAGAGATAAGCGAAGCACAGAAAATGCTTGAAGAAGCCAAGATTCTCTATAATGAGATAAAAGATTCCACAAAAGAAACTAATATAAAATCAGTAGATAAATCGCATCAAGAAGGTAATTAATTATGAAAATCATCATTTCACAATTTGAAAATATAAAACCAAATAGCAAGATTTTTAGCAAATATATAACAAACTCTATTAAAAAACACAAAATAGATATGGTAGTTATTGGCGAGTATGTAAGCAATCTATTTTTTAAACAATATAACTCAAAAAAAGATAGCCTAAAAGATGAGTTTAAAGCACAGGAAGCATATTTCAAACATCTTGCAACGACAAACAATACAACGATAGTCGTGCCAATAATCGAATGTAAAAATAATAAATTCTTTAAAAGTATAATGATTGCGAATCCTAAAAAAACTACATTTTATCAATCGCAAAAACTAATGAATATGGAGCATTGGAATGAAAGGGATTTTTTTGATAATGATTTAAAAAGCAAAGAGCCTATAGTATTTAAAATAGCTGGATTTAATGTTAGTGTATTATTTGGATTTGAGGCACATTTTGATGAATTTTGGATTAAGCTAAAAAATAAAAATGTTGATGTTGTTATCGTGCCTACCGCAAGCACTTTTAATTCAAATGCAAGATGGGCTAGATTATTACAAACAAGAAGTTTTTTAAATAATTGTTTTGTAGTTAGGGTAAATAAAATAGGAAAATATATAGAAAATAATGTTATTTGGGAATTTTATGGGAACTCTTTTATTGCTTTACCTAATGGAAATATTGGCGATATGCTAGGAGATAAAGAAGGGATTTTAGTAAGTGAGCTTAAAAAAAATATGCTCGATGATGCTAGAAATGATTGGGGATTTAGGTGATTTAACTTTTTTTAAAAAGAAGTATGATAGAATCCCCAACTTAAAAAATATTTAATTAAAATTTGATTTACTAAAACTTTTATAACCTAATAATCTTTCACAAGGAAACCACGATGCCTAAATCTAATGAAACAAAAGTAAAATCTACAATGGAGCAATTAGAAAGCTTATTTAAAGAACAAAGTGATTTTGTAGCTTATGAAGAAATAGCTTCTATTCTTAAAAAACCTGCAACTGCAACCCAAATTAAAAAGATTAAAGAATTTGCCAAAAAATATAAAAAAACATTTGTTAGCTCTTCTGAATTAGCCAAAAAATTAAATTATGAGGAAAAAATACTAGCAAAAGAAAATAAACAAAAACAGATTAATGAGAATCTCGAAGATGAATTTGATTTTGCCAAAGAAAGGGAGACTTTAGAATGGAGTAGAAGTGATAGTCCTGTTAGAATGTATTTGCGTGAGATGGGGCAGATTCAACTCCTTACTAAAGAGGAAGAAAAAGAGCTTGGAAAAAACATAGAGGATGGAGAAAATATAATAATTGATGCCATTTGCTCCGTTCCATACCTAATGGATTTCATTTATAATTATAGAGATGCATTGATAAATAGGGAAAGACGAGTTAAAGAATTATTTAAAAATTTTGAAGATAAAGATGATAAAGATTCCTTTGATGAAGAAAATGAGGACGGAGAGGATGGAGAGGAACAAGAAAAAAAATCTTCAAAAGATAGCGAAAGGGTAAAAGCTGTAATAGCCGCATTTAAGGAATTAGACAAAGCCAAAAAAGAACGATTAAAAGTGCTTGAAATCGTGCCAGAAGACCCAAATGATTTGGGATATATTTTACTTTTAGCACATAAAAAAGAGGTTTTAAAAGAGAAATTAATCGCATTAGGACCAACTAGCAAACTTATTACAGAGATTGTAAAAATTATGGAAAATGTCCTAAAGGGTGATGAAAGCTTTGATAAAGAAATGAAGCGATTGGAATATAAACTTCCGCTATTTAATGAAGCATTGATTGAAAATCATAAAAAAATTCTATCGAATATACTAAATATGTCTAAAGCAGATATTGCAGCATCAGTCCCAGAAACAACGATGGTAAGCACTTATGTGGAGATTAAAAAACTACTCCAAACAAAAGAAGCATCAAAAGAGAGTTTTAATCTTGACCCAGAAAAATTAAAAGAAATCTTGGAGCAGATAAAACGAGGAAAGTTAATTGTAGATAAAGCAAAAAATAAAATGGCAAAAAGCAACCTAAGGCTTGTTGTATCAAATGCTAAAAAATACACAAATAGGGGACTCCCATTTTTGGATTTAATCCAAGAAGGCAATATTGGGTTAATGAAAGCGGTAGATAAATTTGAATATAAAAGAGATTATAAATTTTCAACTTATGCTACTTGGTGGATAAAACAAGCTATAAGTAGAGCGATAGCAGACCAAGCAAGAACTATTAGAATCCCTATTCATATGATTGATACAGTAAATAAAATCAATAAAACACAAAGAGATTATATTCAAAAGCATGGGAAAGAGCCTGATATAGAATATATCGCAAAAGAGGTTTCATTACCAACAGATAAGATTAAAAATGTTATAAAAATGACAAAAGAACCTATAAGCCTTGATGCACCTATAGGAAATGATGAAGATGGAAAATATGGGGATTTTGTAGAGGATAAAAATACCATTGGACCAATGGAGCAGGTTTTAAAAGAGGATTTGAGGGGACAAATTGATGATGTTTTATTGCAGTTAAATGAACGCGAAAGAGCTGTGATTAAGATGAGATTCGGACTCTTAGATGATGAAAGCGATAGAACACTAGAGGAAATAGGCAAGGAATTAAATGTTACACGAGAGCGAGTTAGACAGATAGAATCTAGTGCTATAAAAAAATTAAAACACCCTAGAGTAGGAAAAAATCTTAAAAAATATATAGAAGATTGACTTTATACCTTAAAAATTTAAGTAAAGCAAAGATATAATTCCATTATCTTAAAATAAAAGGGGAAAATATGGAATATATAAGCAATATTATGAAGTTAGTTAAGGAAAAGTATCCAATTCAGCACGAGTTTCATCAAGCAGTAAGAGAAGTTGTGGAATCCTTAGAGCCAATTCTAAAAAAATATAAAAAATATGAGGCAAATGCCATTTTA
Source organism: Helicobacter sp. 16-1353 (assembly GCF_003288815.1). Classification (GTDB taxonomy): domain Bacteria; phylum Campylobacterota; class Campylobacteria; order Campylobacterales; family Helicobacteraceae; genus NHYM01. The sequence goes on from NZ_NHYM01000001.1 coordinate 90,865, forward strand.
GAGCGATTGGTAATTCCAGATAGAGAAATATATTTTCGTGTAACTTGGGTCGATGATAAAGGCAAGATTCAAGTAAATAGGGCTTGTAGAGTTGAGTTTAATTCCGCTATTGGTCCATATAAAGGTGGGCTTAGATTCCACCCAAGTGTGAATCCGGGTATTATTAAATTCTTGGGATTCGAACAAATCTTTAAAAATGCATTAACTACACTTGCTATGGGTGGCGGAAAAGGTGGAAGCGACTTTGACCCAAAAGGCAAAAGCGATGGTGAAATAATGAGATTCTGCCAAGCATTTATGAATGAATTATATCGCCACATTGGTGCAAATACAGATGTCCCAGCTGGAGATATAGGCGTAGGCGGTAGGGAAATTGGATACCTTTATGGACAATATAGAAAACTAACAAATAGAGTCGAGGGTGTTTTAACAGGAAAAGCACTAAATTGGGGCGGAAGCTTGGTTAGAACGGAAGCTACAGGATATGGTTGTGTGTATTTCGCACAAGAAATGTTAAAAGAAAAGAAAGAAGACCTAGAGGGCAAGATTTGCACTGTTTCTGGAAGTGGAAATGTGGCAATATACACTATAGAAAAACTCCAACAATTAGGTGCTATTCCTGTAACAATAAGCGATTCTAAAGGTATGATTTATGATAAAAGTGGAATTGATTTAGCATTATTAAAAGAAGTAAAAGAAATAAAAAGAGCGAGTTTAGAGGAATATGCAAAAGCAAAAAAATCTGCTAAATACACTCCAATATCAAAATATAAAAAAGATACAAATCCAGTATGGCACATCCCTTGTTTTGCAGCATTCCCAAGTGCTACACAAAATGAGCTGAATCTAAATGATGCAAAAGCATTGCTTCAAAATGGTTGTAAATGCGTAAGCGAGGGGGCAAATATGCCTTCTACTATTGATGCCGTTCATGAATTTATCAAAGCTAAAATCTGCTATGGACCGGGCAAAGCAGCAAATGCAGGCGGTGTTTCTGTGAGTGGCTTGGAAATGGCACAAAATGCAAGTATGACTCCTTGGACTTTTGAATATACTGATAAAAGATTACATCAAATTATGGAGGATATATTCAATAATGCAAATGAAACTGCAAAAGAATTTGGAGCAAAAGGGAATCTTGTAGTTGGTGCGAATATTGCCGGATTTAGAAAAGTGGCAGATTCTATGATTGACCAAGGGGTATTATAAAAAAATTGTAAGATATTAATCTTTGGAATTCCAAAGATTAATATTGCTTCATAAAGGTTTAAGTTTGAAGTATGTTTTTATTTTTTTAATAGCTATTGTATTTAGTGCTTGTATAAAGAATCCAAGTGTAGAAGAGACAAATCTATCGCCAACACTTAAGATAAATAGTATTCAAATAAGCGGAATAGGATTGGATTCCATAGATTTAGATATAAGCATAAATATAAAAAATCCATATCCTATTGATATTAATTTAAAAGATATAATGGTAAATGTTTATTATCAAGATAGGATTATAAACTCCAATAATATAACAGGAGATATAAAACTAAAATCATTTGTTTCAAGTGATATTAAGTTAGATTCTGCATTAAGCACGATAGATTTAGCAAAGATTATAAAAGACTACACAAGCGTAGAATATCTACCTTTTAAGATTGAAGTTGCTTTTACACTGCCTTTACCAAAAAATATACTAGGTAATTATCAACTAAAAGATTCTATAGTATTAAATATCCCTACAATAAATCCTCAATTTACCTTAAAAAGTATGGAGTTTCAACCACCATTGAATATAAAAAGTGTATTTAATATAAAAAACAATACAGAGAAAAATTTTACGATTGATGATATATACTACAATATAAATCTAAATGATAAAAGTTTTAATGGAATAGCAGCAAGCGTAAAAAATGATGATGGTAGTTTTGATATTATATTAGATGACTTGAATTTATTCTCTATTGGAGTAAATGCACTAAAAGATATAACAAACATTGAATTAGAAATTAAAACTAATATCCAATTAGATGGGATTCCATATAAAATACCATTAGATTTTAAAAAGAAATTTTAAAAATAACTTTCTAATTATTAAGATAATATTTAAAATATACTAAAATTTGCTTATCTTTTAAGGATATTTAATATTTTAGGAGTTGAAATGAAAACTACACTAACCACTTTGCAAAAGAAAAAAGGCAAGGAGAAAATCGCCGTTATCACCGCATATGACGCACTTTTCGCTTCGATTTTTGATGGCGAGGTGGATATGATTTTAGTGGGCGATAGCCTATCTATGAGCTTTGGGGGGCATAAAGATACGATTCCACTGAGCTTTGACGATATGCTATATCATACAAAAGCCGTTCGGCGGGGCGTTAAGGAATCTTTTCTAATCGCTGATATGCCTTTTGGCTCGTATAACACGACTGATGAGGCACTCAAAAACGCCACGAGGTTATATAAAGAGGGCGGTGCGGACGCCATAAAAATCGAGGTGGGAGAAAGCAAGATTGAGATGGTAGAAAAGCTCGTGGATAACGGCATTGCAGTTATGCCACACATTGGGCTTAAGCCGCAGTTTTACCGCTTCGAGGGCGGATATAAGATTAAGGGGAAAAGCCAAAATGAGGCAGAGGAAATGCTCTCCTTAGCTTTGGAGCTGGAGAAAAGCGGGGCATTTGGATTCCTAATTGAAGGGACTAAAAAGGAAGTGGCGGAGAATCTAACCAATAAATTATCCGCCTTTACGATTGGCATTGGAAGTGGCGTAGGGTGCGACGGGCAGGTCTTAGTGTGGAGCGATGCATTTGGATTCTTCGATGAATTCACGCCAAAGTTTGTCCGTAAATATCTAAATGGCAAGGAGCTATTAAAAGACGCCATTCGTGCGTATGCGAGGGACATAAAAGAGGGTAAATTCCCAAATGACAATGAAAGCTATTAGAGAAAGTGGAAAATGGAGCGATTAGTAGAGATTGAAAAAATCGAGTTCGAGGAAAAGGAGGAAAGCTCCCTTCGCCCCGCAAGATTTAGCGATTACATCGGGCAGGAGAGCATTAAGAAAAATCTCCATATCTCCATAAATGCCGCCAAAAAAAGGGCTGAGTCGCTAGACCATATCTTGCTTTTTGGTCCGCCGGGGCTTGGGAAAACCACTCTGGCGTATATTATCGCAAATGAAATGGAGAGCAATATCAAGGTTACTTCCGCCCCGATGATTGAGAAAAGTGGCGATTTAGCGGCGATTTTGACTAATCTTAGCAAGGGCGATATTCTATTTATCGATGAGATTCACCGCCTTTCAAGCCATATCGAGGAGATTTTATACTCGGCGATGGAGGATTTTAGGCTTGATATAATTATTGGCTCTGGACCCGCGGCACAAACTATAAAGATAAATATCGAGGAATTCACGCTAATTGGGGCGACTACACGCGCTGGAATGCTATCAAATCCTTTGCGGGATAGATTTGGCATAATCTTTCGAATGCAGTTTTATAGCATTGATGAGCTGTCCCACATCATCGCACTTGCTTCAAAAAAGCTAAATAAAATCTGTTCGCTAGAATCCACACAAGAAATCGCCAAAAGGTCGCGTGGGACGCCACGCGTGGCTTTAAGATTGCTAAAGCGAATTAGGGATTTTGCGGAGTTTCATAATGAAAGTGAAATATCGCTAGAGCGGACTATTGAGGCGCTAAATGAGCTTGGGGTCGATGAGCGGGGCTTTGATGAGCTGGACTTGGCGTTTTTAAAGCTTTTAGTGGAGTATTCCCCAAAGGCGATTGGGCTAAATACCATTGCTGCGGCATTAAGCGAAGATGAACGCACGATAGAGGACATAATCGAGCCGTATTTATTGTCAAATGGCTACATCGAGCGAACCGCAAAAGGGCGAATTGCCACTAGAAAATCCCACGAATTACTTGGGATTCCACTTAATAGCCTATTTTGATATTTTGCTAAAGATTTTAGATTTATGCTTAAAATTCGCTTAAATTACTACTTTAAGAATCGTAAATTTTGTAGAATCTAAAAAGCCTAAAATCCAAATTTATACATTAAAGAATCTAAAATATAAAGATTCCCAAGATTCAGCGAATCTATAATACCCGCAGAATCCAAGCTATAACGAGAATCTAGTTTTATAAATCGCCAAAGATTTAGTAGATTCAAAGAATCTAAATGGGAATCTAAATCGCCAAATATTCCCAAGATTCCGCGACTTCGTGGAATCTAGATTCGCAAACTACCAAAAATCCATATAAAGATTCATAAACGCCTAAGATTTAGTAGATTCTAAGAATCTAAATAAAAACCCAAACTCTAAGGAATTCTTAAGATTCTATCGCTTATCCCAAAAATATATACTTACAGCGTGAAGTCCCTTGCCATCGATATTTTTGCAATGCCCTTTTGCTTTGGTTTTAAAAATCGCTACATTGCTGGAATCTTTTGCTAGTTTTTCTAATGCTTCTACTTCGCAATATTCTTCGGCGATTTTCTTGCCAGTTAGTGCCATTTTTGCCCTATTTTGCTTTATCATTTTAGAATCTGCGTCAAATTTTTTACTTTCATATTCTAATATTTCTTTTCCCTCGATTATTCTACCACCATTTTCTTTGGCAAATTTCTCTGCCTCTGCCCTCGTGCTAAAGGCAAATTCGCTCTCACTAGTCATTGCACTTTTTTTGGAGCTACCAATTACATAGAATAAATCTGTAATACTTCTAAACTCGCCACTTACATTATCAAAGCCCTTATATTTGCTTATATCCATTGATTTCCCACTTTTTTCAAACGCACAATGAAGTGAGCAGGTGTGAGATTCATCGCCGTGATTTGCTTCGCCATCTATTAGCTCATGAGAGCTTTTTTTGTGATGTTCTAGGTTCATACCGCATATCTCGCAAAACTCCGCCCCAAAGGCAAAGCTAAAGCCAAAAATCGCCGCAAATACCATAAATACCAACTTTTTCATAATTCTCCTTAATTTTTGTTTTTTGCTAGATTAGATTCTAGCATTTTAAAAAGAAATCTTGGGATTTGATTTAAAAAAATAGATTCGCTTAAAATAAAGATTCTTTTAATAATTAAAAATTTTAAATTATAATTTTTATATCTACCCCTTTGTGCTGTGTGGCTCTATTATTTATAATTTTTGGCATAGGAAATGAGAGGAGCTAAAGCCTTTTTACAGAAAGTTACGCCCCGCTTGTTTTATGGGAAACTTTACTAAAGCTCGTTTTATGGGAAGCTAACACTTTGTGAATCTTAAAGAAAAGATTCTTAGCCTAAATTAAAAAAATAGATTCGCTTAAGAAATCTTTACCAAAAATTTTATCTTTTCTTTTCTATTTCCACCCACTGCATATTTTGCCAATTTTACATTTAAGAGTCCTAAACCACTAAAATCTAACTTAAGCGACTAGAAATTCAGCACAAATAAACCAAAAAGCGATAAATACAAAATTGCAATATTCGCTATATAGTATTTTTTAAAGTTGTTTTGTGTAATATAAAGTTCTTAAAATTTAGCACAATATTTCAAAGGATATTTATAAAAATAAAATCAAACAAAAACTATATGATTTACTTGGAATCTCAAATGAAAATCTATTTTAATAAAAAGCAAGGAAGTGGTATTTGAAACCAAAATATTTCTTTTGGATTATATTTCTAATAACTTTTTATTGGATTTTGCAATTATATAAACCATTTTTGATGAATTTTGTAATAGCCTTATTGCTTTGTGTTGCTACATTTGGGCTTAAAAAAATAATCGATAGATATATAAAATACAATCTCATTTCATCTTTCTTAACATTAGTTATATTTTTAGGTGTGTTTATCGTCCCGCTTATATTAGTCGGTAATGAAATGGTAAAAGAGATTGCAAATATTGATATTTTAAAACTATCAAATTTTATCAATGAATTAAAAGCTAAATCCATAGTAATATTAGAACAGTTTCCCTCCACAATCCAAGAAAGACTAGTAAATGCACTAAAATCTATAAATATAAACACCCTAATAAGCCACGCTATGAATTTTAGCGGTATCGTAGGTAAGGCTGGAGTTAGATTTATCACTGATTTAGTGTTTATCTTAATCTTTTTATATCTATTTTATTATTATGGTATATTTTTGAAAAATTACATTGTTGATATTATCCCATTTGACAAACAAAATAGCAATGAAATCCTAAGTGAAGTTAGCGGAGTGCTTAGGGTTGTATTTTTCACCACAATAATATCAATGATACTTCAAGGTTTAAGCTTTGGAATTGTTGCATATATTTTTGGATTCAGCGGAATCTTATTTGGTGTGTTATATGGATTAGCATCTATTATTCCAGTTGTTGGCGGAGCTTTGGTTTGGGTGCCTGTGGGATTATACATATATTGGACGGGGGATTTAAAGGGTGCTATTTTCATATCGATTTATTCCCTAGTTTTTATTGGTATGGTAATTGATAATGTAATAAAACCAATAATAATAAGCGTTGTAAATAGAATCCTACTAAAAAATCCTGTTGATATTAATGAGATGATAATATTTATAGCGATTTTAGCAGGACTTGCAAGCTTTGGATTCTGGGGGATTATCATTGGACCTACGATGAGTGCGTTTTTTATAGCATTACTTAGAATGTATAAAGATAAATTTAAAAATGGAGAATAAAATGCTAAATTTCATAGAGGTTAAAAACCCTAGATTGCTAAAGATTGTAAGTGAACTTGCAAATAAGATTTGGAATGAGTATTATAAACCGATGCTTGGGGATTTTCAAGTGCGATATATGCTGGAATCTATCCATAATATTGAAAGCATAAATAAAGAGATAAATGATGGCTATAAATACTTTCTATTACAAAAAAATGACCAAAATATTGGCTATCTAAGCTTTGTAAAACGAAGTGAAACAAAATGCACAAATAATAGAATCTGCGATATTAAAGAAATGGGCGAAAATGATATATTTTTGCATAAATTATATATTTTAAAGCAATTTCGTGGACTTGGCATAGGAAAGGCAGTATTGGAATATATCATAAAGCACTCTAAAGATTCCGCCCAAATATGGCTAATGGTAAATAAACATAATAAAAGTGCCATAGATGCGTATGAAAGGCTTGGATTCTACCGCAAAGATAATATGCAAATCGACATTGGCAAGGGTTATATAATCAATGAAGTTGTAATGGCAAGGGAACTACAACAATATCAAGTATCATAAAATTTATTTTAGCGAGGGTGGCATCAAAAAAATACTTTTATTATTTTTTGTTAATTTCTGTTTTATAAATGCTTTAGATTTAATGTTACTTAGTGAATATGATAAAAATTTTATTAAGCAAGAGGGTTTGGAAAATTTCCTTATTAGTGAAAAGCTAGATGGCATTAGAGCATTTTGGGATGGGAAAAATCTATATTCAAGGAATGGCAACAAGCTAAATCCACCACAATGGTTTATAAAAGATTTTCCGCCATTTAGTATTGATGGTGAATTGTGGCATAAAAGGGATAGTTTCTCATATGCTGTTAAGATTATCAATACCGATGAAAATAAGATTCTATGGAATGATTTAAGATTCTACATCTTTGATGTGCCAAGTGAATTATATGGGTTATTAAATCGCTTGAAGATTCTAGAATCTTATTTGCAAAATCACCCAAATAAATATATAAAGATTATTCCACAAATGGATATTAATAGCTTTGATGAGCTAGATTCTAGGCTTGATTTAATCACAAATGCTAAAGGCGAGGGATTAGTATTAAGACATAAGAACAAGCCATATATCAAAGGACGAAGTAAATATGATTTGAAACTCAAAAAATTCCTAAGTGCTGATTGCAAGGTTGTAGGATATACGCAAGGCAAGGGGAAATTTATAAATAAGGTTGGGAGTATTATTTGCAAAGATAAGATAATGGAATTTAAGATTGGTAGCGGTTTAAGTGATGATTTTAGGGAGAATCCTCCTCCCATTGGAAGCATTGTTGAATATAAATATAGTGGCAAAACCACAAATAATATTCCTAGATTTCCGATATTCCTACGAATTAAAGAATAGCTTGTAAAATGATAGTTAAATAATTTTGATAGAATCTAAAATAAAGCGGAGTTTAAAATGAAAGAAAATATAGTTTTGCAGATTGGAGCTGGTGGCGTAGGTGGCGTGGTGGCACATAAAATGGCGATGAATAGAGATGTGTTCTCTCGCATTATCCTAGCTTCTCGCACATTAAAAAAATGCCAAGAAATCGCCGAATCTATCGCCCAAAAAGGCTTTGGCGAAATCGAATGCGACAAAGTCAATGCCGATAATGTCGATGAAATCGTGGCTCTAATAGAAAAATACAAGCCAAAAGTCGTGGTAAATGTCGCCCTGCCCTACCAAGATTTAGCTATTATGGAGGCGTGTTTAAGGACAAAAACGCATTATTTGGATACCGCAAACTACGAGCATCCAGATTCCGCACACTTTGAGTATAAGGAGCAGTGGGCGTATGATGACCGTTTCAAAAAGGCTGGAATCTTCGCTCTTTTGGGAAGTGGCTTTGACCCGGGCGTTACGAATGTATTCTGTGCCTACGCCTTAAAGCATTATTTTGATAGCATAGAATCTATTGATATTTTAGATTGTAATGCAGGCGACCACGGCTACGCATTTGCGACGAATTTCAACCCAGAGATAAATTTGCGCGAGGTTAGCTCTAAGGCTAGATTTTGGGTGAAGGATTCTTCGAGCCACTGGGTGTTTAACTTCGATTTATCAAGGGATAAATTCTATAATAAATTTGATAGAAAGGATAAGCATTTCGCACTAAATGCCAACACACAAGAACTTAAAAATGAGCCTTATTTTGGCGGTGAGTGGCGAGATGTAGCCCCACTGGCGTTGATGAAAGATTGGGAATACCCTGAGGTTGGGAGTAAAAGTAGCTATTTGCTTTATCACGAGGAGCTAGAATCGCTGGTTAGAAATATTAAAGGATTGAAACGAATCCGCTTTTTTATGACCTTTGGAGAATCTTACTTGACGCATATGAAATGCCTTGAGAATGTGGGGCTTTTGAGGGTCGATGAAGTCGAGCATAATGGAGCTAAAATTATCCCAATCCAAGTGCTAAAGACGCTTCTACCAGACCCAGCGAGCCTTGCTTCTCGCACTAAGGGGAAAACAAATATCGGCTGCTTTATAAAAGGTCGCAAAGGTGGAGCTGAGCGGATAATCTATATTTACAATGTCTGTAACCACGAGGATTGCTATAAGGAAGTGGGAGCGCAAGCCGTGAGCTACACGACTGGCGTGCCTGCGATGATTGGTGCGAAGCTAATCTGCGAGGGGAAATGGGGCGTTGGGAATGCGAAGATTCCAAATAATGCTGATAATAGCGATATGCCACAAGGCGGGGAAAATCAAGGGGTAGATTCCGCGAATGGGGCTGGTGTGTGGAATATGGAGCAGAATGACCCAGATTATTTTATGGAGGAGCTAAATAAGCAAGGCTTAAGCTGGAATGTCCTTGAGATAAATGACAAAGGTGAAATTTGTGAAAATAACTAATGTGAATAAAAAATAAATAGAAAGTTAATAAAATATATATTACAATATAATCCAAAGTAGAACTTCTAAAGGAGTTATCAATGAGAAAAGCTTTTAGTATGATGGAGCTTGTATTTATTATCGTTATGCTAGGTGTAATGGCGGCAGTTGCTATTATGTATATCCCACAAACAGGCTTACAACAAGCAACAGACTATATGATACAAAATATAAAATATGCAAAATTATTAGCACAAACAGATGATAGATATTATGCTATGGGAGATAATAGCCTAACATCTTCTGTCAATCAAAGCACCCAAACACGATATTGGCAAGCTGGAATGTGGCAAGTGCAATTTCATATGTCTGGAGATAATATAGGATATAGCATATATGCCGATACCGGTAGAAGTGCAAGCACTACTAACTTTGATGGTCGCCCTATGGCTGGAGACTTAATAGCTAAAAGTCCACAAAATAAAGCTTGTTTAAGTGCATATTCAATGAGCAACCTACCAACCGAATGTGAAAATAATATAGCAAAAGAAGTTAGATTATATGAAACATACAATGTCTATTATGATAGTATTACTATACAAGAAGATTGTAAAGAAACTAATACAGCTAGAGTCTACTTTGATAATGAAGGGCTTCCTTATTGCGGTCCAGTTAATATATCCGGAACAACTGCAACACTTCCAAAAAGATTAACCACTGATGTAATAATAAAACTAAAGCGAAGAAATCAAACTGCTACGATTTGTATATCACCCGGTGGATTGATTTATGGCTCAAGCAATGGTTTGTGTGATAAGGATTAATTTTAATAAGATTCTAGATTATAATGATAAATATAAGCAAAATTAAAAATTTCGTATTTTTACTTATAGCTCTTATGTGTATTGCTGATTTGGCTTTTGCTCGTGATAATTATTATAGATTAGATGATTATGATAGCTCTTATGATAAGCTAGAAGATTCTCCACTGCCTCCAAGTAAAGATAAAGAGCTACACCCATCTTCCATCTACAAGCAAGAAAGACCTCCTAGAGTAGAGAAAACCCCCGATTACTCAAGGATAGAAATACAAAATAGCACACAAACATCAAATCGATTAGAAAATAGGAGAATATCATCTAAAAAAGGGTATTTGCTTTTAGGAATAAATGGTGGTTTAGATTTATATGCATATGATGCTAAAAGACAATTATCCTTAGAATTTATGGGGAAAATAGGCTATTTACACTATCTCAATCTAAATGCTTTTAGATTCTACTTTCAGGTTGGAGGAAGATTCCCACTAAATAATAACAACCCAAATGCACTAGCATTAAACTTTAATACGGATTTTTTACTCAATCTTAAGGTTTTTCATTTTTATATTGGCGGTGGATATGGTGGGGAATATTATTTTTCACAAAAATATTTTTCACACGGATTTAATGTCAATCTAGGAATTAGCAAATCACTAGGAAATCATTTTATAGAATTTGGACTTGTGATACCATTCTATACGATGTATATTGACAATGTAATACTAAAAAATAATATTATATTTGTATTAGGATACAATTACAAAATTTAATAATTTTTAAACAAAACATTATAATTTATAGGATTCTCTTGAAACAATTAAGATTAAAAATCACAGGAATGACCTGTGCTGCTTGCTCCGGCTCTATCGAGCGTTCATTTAGACGCAAAAGCTATATTGATAAAATTGAAGTTGATTTGATTAATGGTAGTGCGTTTATTATCTATGATGAAAAAACTGCAAATATTGATGACATTATTAAGCATATCCAAAAGCTAGGCTATGGTGCTGAGATTCTAAAAAATTCCCAAAAAAAAGATTCTAGTTATAATAATGACTATTTAATCGCCATAATCTTTGCTATCCCATTATTTTTAATATCAATGGGAAGTATGTTTTTACACTTGCATAATGAGATTCTAATATGTTTGATTGAGATAATACTACTTTTACCAATATTATATGCTGGACGAAATATCTACAAAAAAGGTTTTTTATCGTTATTGAATCTTGTGCCAAATATGGATTCGCTTGTTATGCTAGGAAGTGGTTCGGCTATTTTATATAGTTTATATATGATTATTTTATATATTTTAAATATAAATCAAGAGCTTTTACATAGTATATATTTCGAGAGTGCTGGGGTTATAATAGCTGTTATTATGCTTGGCAAGAGATTAGAGCATAAAGCCACAGATAACGCAAAAACGGGCTTGAAAGATTTAATAAATCTACTACCTAAAACGACATTAGTATTACAAAATAATAATATTGTAGAAAAAAATATTAAAGATATTTGCATAAATGATATTATCGTCATTCCAAAAGGTGCGATGGTTAGCCTTGATGGAATTTTAATAAATAATGAATGCAAGGTTGATGAAAGCCTAATAACAGGAGAAAGTAAGCATAAAAGAAAACAAAAAGGCGATATTATCCTTAGCGGAAGTATCAATCAAAATGAACAATTTATGCTAAAAGTGGTTGCTTTAGAAGAAGATTCTATGATTGGTAAAATTATAAATCTAATGCAAGGCATCAAAAAAGCCCCAATTGCTAGGATTGCGGATATTGTTTCTGCGTATTTTGTGCCGATAGTGATTTTTATATCAATTATTGGGGCTTTGGCTTGGTTTATTTATAGGGGCGATTTTCATTTTTCTTTTATTGTTTTAACCTCTACACTTTTGATTTCTTGTCCTTGTGCACTTGGATTGGCTACACCACTTAGTATTTTAGTTGCCACAAATAAAGCCTCACAAAATGCCATTTATTTCAAAAGTGGTGAAAGCTTAGAAAAAACCTCAAAGATTAATATAGTTGTGTTTGATAAAACAGGGACACTTACAAAAGGTGAGTTAGAGGTTATTGATTTTGTATTAAAAGAAAACAACTCTTTCTCAAAAGAACAAATCCTATCGCTAAGTAATGCATTAGAAAAAGCAAGCGAGCATTTAATTGCAAAAGCAATTATAAAATATATATCTAAGATTCCTAATATAAACAATGAATTAAAATCGAATGATGTAAAAACTAGTGTTGGACTTGGGATTAGCGGTATGGTAGAAAATCATCTAATAAAAATTGGAAATGCCGAATTTATAGGTTTAGATAAAGATTCTCTTATAGTCTCCAAACACACATTAGCATATATATCTATTGATGGTATATATTGTGGTGCATTTATCATAGCTGATAGCTTAAGAGAAAATGCAAAAATATTAATATCTAATCTTAAAAGCTTAGGCATTAAAAGTATCATTTTAAGTGGCGATAGCAAGGATTCTGTATCTAGTGTAGCGTCTTTATGTGGAATAGATGAATTTTATTACTCACAACTCCCTAATGATAAATTAAACTATATTACAAATCTACAAAAGGAAAATAATAAGGTTGCATTTATTGGCGATGGCATAAATGATGCATTGGCTATAAGCAAAGCAGATATTGGAATCTCCCTATCTCTTGCTAATGATATTGCCATCAAACAAGCTGATATTATACTCTTAAGCACTGACTTAAACAGCCTTTATAGGGCGATTGTATTATCAAAGAAAACATTAAAAAATATCAAAGAGAATCTTGCATTTGCATTTATTTATAATATTTGTGCTATTCCCATAGCACTTGGAATCCCATATTTATTTAATATTAATTTAGCGTTAAATCCTATGATTGCAGGAATCGCTATGGGACTTAGCTCTATTAGTGTTGTTTTAAATTCCTTGCGATTAAATAGGGCGATTTAGATAGATTCTGTATTATCTTAACACAAAAATAATAAAGTCATAGTATAATAATACTTCCAAAAAATTATTTTGGTTTAAAAGGAGATAAATAAATGTCTTTATATGATAGAAATTATACGAGAGATACTGCTATTGAGACAGAATATAGCGAAAATACATTAGTAAATTTTGTAAAACAAACTTATAAGTTTTTTGGTGCTTCATTGCTTTTTGCAACAATAGGAGCATATATTGGTATGGGATTCGCCCAATATATCACAAAAGGCGTATTTATAGGAATCTTTGTCTTAGAAATAGCTTTATTATTTGGTCTTATTTTTTTAAAAGATAAACCAATTGTAAATGTAATAATGTTGTTTTCATTTACTTTTGTAACAGGTGTAGCATTAGTGCCATTATTAGCGGGTATCTTACAGCTTCCTAATGGTGCTGGTATTGTTAGCCAAGCATTGTTAATGACTACAATAATTTTTGGCGTTATGTCTTTCTTTGCGTTAAAAACTAAGAAAGATTTGGCAAGTATGGGGAAAATGTTATTTATCGCATTAATAGTTGTTGTTATAGCAAGTGTTGTTAATCTATTCTTAGGGAGTCCATTGCTTCAAGTTATTATTGCGGGAGTTGGGGCGATTTTATTTAGTATATATATAGCATATGATACGCAAAATATTATAAGAGGTCGCTATGATAGCCCAATAATGGCTGCTATAAGCTTGTATTTAGATGTATATAATCTATTTATTTCATTACTACAAATACTTGGAATCTTTAGTAGAGAATAGATTTGTTATGCAGAATCATAGATGCTAATCTAAATCGATTAAGAGAGGGTGTTCGTGTAATAGAAGATATTGCACGATATGCCCTAAATGACAAAAATCTTTCAAAGAGATTAAAACACATTCGCCACATTACAAGAATCAATAATAAACATCTACTAGAATCAAGAGATATTAAAAATGATGTCTCAAAACAATCCATAGAAAGTGAAATAAAACGCAATAATCTAAAAGATGTAGCTATTGCAAACTTTAAACGAGCAGAAGAAAGTGCTAGGGTGCTAGAGGAATTATTAAAGATAGATTCTAGCGATTTGCATTCTAATATCCAATTTATAGATTCTGTGGATTCTGCGGTATTTAAACATATTAGATATGAATTATATGATATAGAAATAGAATATTTTCGCCTTATGGATTCTATAAAATAATACTACATATTTTCTTCAAACCATTGTGCTATATCACTTCTAATAGTATTTTTAAGCTGGATTCCACTCACAAAATCACTTTTTTGTGCCTTTTGTAAAAGTGTAACTGCACCATTTCTAAATTTACTTAAATATGGGTGGTCTATTTGCTTCCAATCACCTAAAAATACAATCCTACAATCTTGGGCAATCCTCGTTCCTATAAGCTTGATAGTAGAATCTTGTGCATTTTGTGCTTCATCGAAAATAACAAATTTTTTCCCTATGCTCACACCTCTTGCGTGAGCTATATCCATAACCTCAATATTATGTTTTTTAATAAAATACTCAGTTGCATCGCATTTCTGTATGGTATTTACATCACCGCTATATTCAATCTGCTTTGCGATAGAACTTTCTTGAAGTTTATCAATGGTAAAATTAACCGCACTATACAAAGGATACATAAAATATCCTAATTTTTGACTCTCATCACCTTTGCGATAGCCAAGCTCCGCTTCCTTATCATTTGAAGTAATAGTATTTCTCATATATACGATACCATCGACTATGCCTTTTTTTACAAGGGTAATTCCAGCTTGTAAGGATATTAATGTTTTTCCGCTACCTGTGCTTCCTGTTACAATGCTAACTTTATTCTTAGGGTGAATTAAAAGCGTATAAAGTAGCTTTTGCTCTAGATTTATCGGGCGAATATATGGGCTATTTTCTTCTATGATAACATCTAGATTCTGCTCTTCGAATCTACCATCAATCTTAAAACCAAATCGCTTTTTGCCTGTTAGATAAAGTGAGCTATCGGTATTATCTTCTTCTTGTAACTCAATAATACTCCAATCTTTTAATCCCTGAAATACTGCATTATTCTCTAGATTTACAACACTAGAATCTTTATGCAAATTTAATGTAAATAAGAAATTAATATCACTTGGATTTTCCACTCTATTTCTAAAAATAGATTCTGCTTTTATCCCTTGAGAAATAGCCTTTATCCGCAAAGAAACATCATTTGTTAAAAGATGAAATCCATAATCCTTTGCAATCTCTAAGATTCTGCTATCATTTAGCCCATAATCTAGATTCTGGGTTTTATATTTTGGGCGATAGATAATAAAAATAGGAAATTCCAAAGCCCTTGTGTTGAAATTCATTTGATAGACCATATCATCAATTTTGCCGATATTCTTCTTTTTTACAACACAATGCGAATTTATAGCACGAAAAAATTCTCTACTAAAATATCCTAACTCATTTTGCAAATCTTTTTTCTTATCCAATTCTTGCAAAACAACTTCTGATATAAAAATCTCATTTTCTCCATTTTGATATAAATATGTTAGGTTTTCAATATCATCTAATACTATAGATGTATCCAAAAGATATTTTTTCTTAGCCAAATATATTTCCTTGTATAAATTTTAATAACTTTATAGAACAATTTCACTATAATTTTAGTATAAAATAAATTATAAGGATAAAAATATGAATGTAAAATTTAAAGGAACCCCTGTAACTTTAAGTGGAAATAGTGTAAATGTAGGTGATAACGCTCCTTCTGTATGTCTAAAAACTAAGGATTTAGGAACATATCAAGTAGGTGGCAAAAAAGATAAGATTCAAATAATAAATGTCGTTCCAAGTCTTGATACCCCTGTATGTGCTTTACAAGCAAAAACTTTTAATCAAAAAGCGGCGAATCTACCTGATGTAGAAATCAGTGTAGTATCTATGGATTTACCATTTGCACAAGATAAATTCTGCTCTACTCAAGGCATAAAAAATATAAACACATTGAGTGATTTTAAAGATAAAGAATTTGGAAAACAATATGGTCTTTTAATAAATGATTCCCCACTTGCAGGACTTCTTGCAAGAGCAATAATAATAGTAAATAAAGAAGGTAAAGTAATCTATAAGGAAGTTTGTGATGAGATTACAAGTGAGCCAAATTATGATGCTGCATTAAATGCTTTAAAATAATTTTATATAAATAGCTAGAGATTTTCTCTAGTTATATAACCCACAAATATTTATAAATCCAAATAGCATAAGAATCTCTAGTAAAAATAAACTTTAGATATAATTTAGAATTATTTTTAGGAGAATATTTTGGACTACCTTGTCTTGTATAAAGACCCATTATTTAGCATTATAATAATCATAGCAATAATCGTATTAGTAGCAATAGCCGACTACACAAGAAATAAATATAAGCAAAAAGTAAAAAGACAATCATTGGGTGATTTTGCTAAAAATTTTGAATATTATGGCATTGATGATAATATAAGCGGATTGATGGAAATATCAAAATATCCCACCTCAACACTAACTTTTATTGCAGATATTTATGTTACAAATGGCAATTTTAGCGAAGCCATTAAAATATATCTCACCATACTTGATAAAACGCAGAATCTTAAAGATAAAATGGAGGTTTTAGAGCTTTTGGGATTGGCTTATTATAAAGCTGGTTTTATGCAAAGGGCTAAAAATATATTTATTGAGATTCTAAAAAATAATCCAAGAAATGTAAAAGTTCTCTCACTCCTTATGCAAACCTATGAGATTCTAGGCGAATATAAAAATGCTTTTTCTGTAATATCCTGTCTTGAAGAATTGGACGAAAATATCGATGAAGTAAAAAAATATATGCAGATTTTAATTTTAATAAATGACAGCATAATGCCTCTAAAAGAGCGAGAAAGGGAGATTCTAAGGATAAATAAAGATAGTAAAATCACAAATAAAATTGTATTAAATTATCTCAAAACATATAATATTCAAGGATTCTGGGATTTGATAAGCAAAAGTGATAATATCTATAATTACATTGATATATTGTGGAATCTAAAAAATCCAAATCTAGATAAAATAAAAAATAACAAGCAAATAAGCGATGTTTATCGTGCAAAGGGCATTATTTGTGATGATATAAAATGCGATATTTTTGAGCTAGAAACACTTAGGGTTTTACATAAATATTCTAGTAAAAAGGGCAATCTTGGTTTTAAATATCGATGTAGTTCTTGTCAGGGAATCTATCCATTTGAAACGACTAGATGTCCTACTTGTGGCGAATTAGGAAGTATAAATCTAGTATTAGAGATTATGGAGGCAAAATTTGAAAAAAATTACTCTTTATTGTGATGGCTCATCGTTGGGAAATCCCGGCTTTGGTGGATGGTGTGCGATATTACAATACAATAAAAATCGCAAGATATTAAAAGGTGGGGAGATAGACACAACAAATAATAGAATGGAACTAAAGGCTGTTATTGAGGGATTAAAAAATATCAAAGAACCTTGTAAAATAGAGATTATAAGCGATTCTGGATATGTTTGTAATGGCATTAATAAATGGCTGGAGAATTGGAAACTTAAGGATTTTAAAAAAGTAAAAAATCCAGATTTATGGCGGGAATTTGACGCCCTATCCCAAAATCACAGCATAAAAGCAACTTGGGTAAGAGGACATAACGGACATAAAGAAAACGAGGAATGCGACAGCATAGCAAGAGAAGAAGCAAGTAAAATAAAAAATGCTAGTTTAAAAGATGAGTATAAAAGCCTTACAAAACAAGATTCAAATACAGCAATATATACAAACAATATAGATGTATTAGAATCATTCCAAAAAAATATTAAATATTTTTTCAAAGATAAGAATCTACTAACTCTCGCTCTTACGCATAAAAGTTATGATAAAAAAAATAATAATGAAAGATTAGAATTTCTAGGAGATGCTGTCCTTGACCTGCTCGTTGGGGAATATGTGTTTAAAAAACTTCCCAAAAGTGATGAGGGTGATTTAACGAAACTTCGTGCTTCAATGGTAAATGAATCTAGCTTCACCAAACTTGCATTAGCGATTAATCTAGGGGATTATTTATTCATATCAAATGCAGAAATTAGAAATAATGGCAGAAATAAACCCTCTATTTTATCAAATGCTTTTGAAGCATTAATCGGCTCTATTTACCTTGATGGTGGTTTAGAAAAGGCTAGAATCTTAAGCTACAATCTACTTGAATATGTTTATACAACCATTGATTTAGATAGTTTATTTAAAGATTACAAAACCTTATTGCAAGAGCTTACACAAAGCATTTGTGGTGTTATTCCGGAATATATTTTAGTGGATTCAAGCGGTCCAGACCATAATAAAAGCTTTATAATGAAGATTATTATAAATGGTATAGAATATGCCAAAGAAAGCGGAAAAAGCAAGAAAGAAGCGGAGCAAAATTGTGCGAAAAGAGCCTATGAAAGTTTTAAGAGAGAGAAGTTATGAATACATTTGGAAAGCTATTTAGAATCACCACATTTGGAGAATCTCACGGAAGCGGTATTGGCTGTGTAATTGATGGAATGCCAGCTGGGATTTTTATTGACTTAGAATTTATACAAGAAGAGCTAAATAGACGCAAAGGCGGACAAAACACATATGCAACACAAAGAAAAGAAGAGGATAGAATCCAGATTCTAAGTGGCGTATTTGAGGGATATTCCACTGGAATGCCCATTGGAATCTTTATTGAAAATAACAACACAAAAAGCAAGGATTACGATGGCATAAAAGATTTATTTCGCCCGGGACATGGTGATTTTACATATTTTCATAAATATGGCATTAGGGATTATAGAGGTGGCGGGAGAAGTAGTGCTAGGGAAAGTGTAGCTAGGGTTGCAAGTGGAGCATTTGCAAAACTAATATTAAGAGAATTTAATATAGAAACAAAAAGTGGAATCTTACAAATAGGCGAGATTCAAGCACAAAAAATAGATTTCGCAAATGCCAGAAAAAGTGAGATTTTTAGCCTTGATAAAGATGTGGAGAATCTACAAAAAGAAATAATAATAAATACAAAAAAATCCCACGATAGTATAGGAGGAGTGGCACTTATAAGTGCATTTAATATTCCCATTGGGCTTGGAGAACCGCTATATTATAAGCTAGATTCTGCGATAGGTGAGCTAATGCTTGGATTAAATGGCGTAAAGGCAGTAGAAATAGGCGATGGCATAAATAGTGCTAAATCATTAGGAAGTAGCAATAATGACCAAATTAGAAAAAGCGGATTTACAAGCAATCATAGTGGCGGAATCTTAGGCGGTATAAGCAACGGAGAACAAATTAATATAAAGGTGTATTTTAAACCCACTCCAAGTATTTTTAAACCACAAAAAACAATTGATGAAAATAAAAATGAGGTA
Source organism: Helicobacter sp. 16-1353 (assembly GCF_003288815.1). Lineage (GTDB taxonomy): Bacteria > Campylobacterota > Campylobacteria > Campylobacterales > Helicobacteraceae > NHYM01. The sequence continues at coordinate 110,626 of NZ_NHYM01000001.1, forward strand.
GATTTAATGCTAAAGGGCAGACACGACCCTTGCATTGCAATAAGGGGAAGTGTAGTAGCAGAATCTCTACTTGCGATAATATTAGCAGATATGCTTTTATTAAATATGGTATCCAAAATAGAGCATTTAAAGAAAATATACAAATAAGCAGAATCTAATCGCTAATCTTTTTTAGGAAATCTTACATCTAAGATAATAATTACCAAAAAGTAAAATAAAAATATATTTTTAATAGATACTAATAGCAATTTTTATACATATTAATATTTTTAAATATAATATATTTGTAACATATATCACAAAAGGAGTTTATATGATTAGAAGTTTATTGGTTTTAACACTAATTTTCTCAAGTGGTTTTGCCTTTGATGGGAATCTATCGAAGCAAAAAGCGACTACAGGCATTAAACTACCTATTTATGAATGGAAACTACCTAGTGAAATGCAAAGTAATGGATATATCGATGAAAGCAAAATGCCAAAAGATTCTAAATATAGTGAAATGGTAATTTTAGGAAATAAAATCTTAAATGAAACGACAAAATACATAGGACCACAAGCCAAAGACAAAAAAAATAGATATGCAGGTAATAATCTATCCTGCTCGAGTTGCCACGCTTTAGGTGGCACAGAGCAATATCAATCATCTTTTGTAGGGATTTGGGGCAGATTCCCGCAGTATAGAGCTAGAAGTGATAGCATTAACACACTAGAAGATAGGATTAATGGCTGTATGCAAAGAAGTATGAATGGCAAACCTCTTCCAATAGATTCTAAGGAAATGAAAGCTATCCTAACCTATATGCAGTGGCTTTCTCAAGGAGTTCCTGTTGGGGCAAATATAAAAGGTCAAGGATTAATAGAGATTCCATATTTAGACAGGGCAGCAGACCCAGTAAAAGGAAAAATTGTTTATGATAATAAATGCCTCGTTTGCCACCAAGAAAATGGTGAGGGAATGAAAAATCCTGATATTGCAAATGGAGATTACTACATATATCCGCCACTTTGGGGAGATGATAGCTATAATACAGGAGCAGGAATGCATCGCCAACTTAAAGCCACAGCGTATATTAAGGCTAAAATGCCACAAGGAACTCCGGATTTAACCATTGATGAAGCTTATGATGTCGCTAGTTATATTAACTCACAGCCTCGCCCGATTAAAAAAAGTGGGGATAAAGATTTCCCTGATATTAGAGTAAAGCCTGTAGATGCGGTTAATGGACCATATCCGGATAATTTTCCAGAAAAACAACATCTATTTGGTCCATATAAGGAAATGTTAAAATAAAATTAATGGGGTATATCCCCATTTTTTAGTGGTTAAATCTAAAACTTTCTAAGCTTTTTAGCATTTTTTATTAAGATTATAAAATTTATAAAATAAATTATAAGAATTAACATCATTTTATAATCTCCTAATGCCCTGTAAATAATGTTTAGAATAGTTTCTATGTGGAATCTAGCAGTCTATTATTTACTAAATAATTTTCTTAAATTTACTTTTTTTTGCTAATATAATTTAATTTATTTTTTGAATGATTCCTAAAAATTAATAAATATTAAGGATTTCCCGTGACTCTAAATTTTTATGCTACTTTAGTATGTATGGTTTTAATTCTCCTAATTGGTCGTTTCGTTATTAAAAAAGTTGGGTTTTTGTATAAATATAGCATACCTGAGCCTGTTGTAGGCGGAATCTTGGTTGCCATTTTACTCCTTATACTAAATGCTGGATTTGGCATAGAAATTAAATTTGATAATTCACTAAAAGACCCGCTAATGCTTGCATTTTTTACTTCAATTGGGTTAGGTGCGGACTTTTCATCACTAAAAAAAGGCGGAAAACTGCTTGTCGTTTTTTTGATATGTGCTGCTGTGCTACTTGTTTGCCAAAATATTATTGGTGTTTTACTCACACAAATACTCGGCACAAATCCACTTCTTGGGCTTCTTGGTGGCTCCATCACACTAACGGGTGGACACGGCACGGGAGCGGCTTGGGGAGCTGTATTTTTAAAATCGCCTTATGATTTTTCACCTGCGGTAGAAGTAGCCCTAGCAGCAGCCACATTTGGGCTTATATCAGGTGGTATCATAGGCGGACCTGTAGCTAGGTATCTAATAAATAAAAATAATCTAAAGCCAAATGTTAAAGAATACGCAGATTATGAGGCAAAAGATGAGGATTACAAAGATGAAAGTTTGCTTTTTGAAACACCAAAAAAAGAGAAATTAATAACAGCCCATACTTTCATAGTATCTTTAGCATTAATCGCAATCCCAATGCTTATCGGCACACAAATAGCAGAAATGCTTAAAAACTCAAGTTTCACTTTACCTACCTTTGTATGGTGCTTGTTTATGGGTGTCGTTATAAGGAATGTAATACAAGGATTAAAGCTATACAAGGTTTTTGATAGAGAGGTGCAAGTTATCGGTGATGTGAGCTTATCTCTATTCCTTGCTTTTGCATTAATGACTATAAATCTACTAGAATTAGTAGGATTAGCAATCCCGATTCTAATCATACTTATGGCTCAAGTGGCATTTATGATTTTCTTTGCTATTTTTGTATCATTTAGATTCACAGGTAAAAATTACGATGCAGCAGTTTTAAGTGCTGGGTTATGTGGATTTGGACTTGGGGCAACATCAACTGCTATGGTAAATATACAAACGATTACAAATCACTATGGACCAAGTCATATAGCATTTATAATCGTGCCACTTTGTGGAGCATTTTTTATTGATTTAATAAATGCGGTAGTTATACAAGGTTTTTTACTTTTGCCATTTTTCCCTTAAGATTTCAAGGATTTTATCAATGATTTCTTTTGTGCCATTTGGGGAGATTTGCTTTTTTAAATCTCCGCTCTGTGTGGCTAAATCAAGCTTATCAATATAGCTTAAAAAATCCGCTACATTCAAATCGCTTTGATTTATTAAACCGCATAAATTCCGCTTTTTTAAAGCTAGAGCGTTGAAATATTGATGATTTTTCGCGGCATATGGATAGGGGATAAAATAGGCTGGGAGATTATTAGCACACAGCTCCCATAAACTACTTGCACCAGCACGAGAGACGCAAAAATCCGCTTTTTTGATTTTCTCAATTAGATTATTATCAAATGCAAATAAATCAACTTGTGGGGAATTTGGTGTGGAATCTAAAGCGGAATCAGTGTGTAAATCTGCGGATTTCATAGATTCTGTGGATTTAGATTCTACTTTAGATTCTATAGATTCTGTGGATTCTGCAAAATCTGTATGATTTGCGACCCTAAAGCCTAATTTTTGATATTCAGTTTGCATTCGCTCTAGGTCGATTTTCCCGCATTGATGAATGATATTTATCCCTTTTTTTTGTAAAATTGGGGCGAGTTCTAGGGCGAATGAATTTAGTGCAACCGCCCCTTGTGAGCCACCTAGGAATAAAATCGTTTTGATTTCTCTCCTTATCCTTGCGGCTTTAAAAAACTCCGCATTTATGGGGTAGGAAGTCAAAATTTGATTTTTTAGTCCTAAGTCAAACGAGCTAAAAACCGCCTTTGCAAATGGAGAGAGAATCTTATTTAAAGTCCCAATGTAGGCATTCTGCTCGTGTATAAATAGCGGAATCCCTCTCAACACCGAAGCACACGCCGCACCACCAGCGCTAAATCCCCCTACGCTAAGCACAAAATCGATTTTATGATTTTTTAAAATCTTTCCAGCTTTCAAAATCGCCCTAATTTGCAAGAAAATCGCCTTAAAAATCCTTAGCCCTCTTTTATTCACCACGCCAGTCGTATCTAAAAAATATTTCTCCCCAAAAATCTCGCTATTTTCAAACCAAGCTCTATCTTGCCCAGCATTCGAGCCGATGTAAATGCACTCTATCCCCATTTTACGACATTCCAACGCTAAGGCTTTTGCGATACTTAGATGTCCGCCTGTGCCGCCTCCAGTTATTGCTACATTCATTTTAGCCCCCATTTCACGGCATTTTAGCTATTAATTAGCTCGAAAATCCGCCAAAATAATAAAAGCGAAAAAATCAAAAATACCACTCCGCAGACCTTGTCAATGATGTCAAATAGGTGATTTGTGATGAACTTCCTAGCAAATGAGCCGATGATGATTACTAACATAAAGGCACTCACTAGCCCCAAAAATAGTAAGACTAGGCTTGAAAGGAGATTTTTCCCCATAAATGGCGCATAAAGGACGCCGAAAAATAAAATCGCCTTTGGGTTGGAGAGATTGACAAAAAGTCCTTTTAGATAGCCACCGCTTGGGTTTGTATCGCTTAAATTATCAGCTTCTTTTGACTTGGTGGATTTGCTAGATTCTGTGGATTCTAGGGGCTTAGCGGATTCGCTAGATTCTACGCTAGATTCCATAGATTTGCCTAATTCGCTTGATTTATCGTCCAAATCTAGTTTATTGCCCGATTTTTTAAGCAAGAGAAATGCCAAATACCCCAGATACACCGCCCCAAAGGCACTTAGAAGAATCTGTGCTAAATCCGTCCTAAAAAATTTTGTAAATCCAAAATATACAATTGTAAGGTAGAAAATCCACCCAGTGGCAATGCCTAGAAGCGTGATTATCGCTCGTTTAAAGCCACACCTTAAAGTCGTCTGCAACACCAATAAAATATCCGGTCCGGGCGTAATCGCCCCCAAAAATGCGATTATAAAAATCATCTCTAAAAAAATCTCCTTTATTTCTTAAAATTTATTAAATCTAGCGTTTTTAAAGTATTTCTCTAGCACCAAAAGGGCGATGATTTGCTCTCTATTTTTATCGAAAAACTGTTTGCAGTAGGCGTTTGCATTAAGCCTAATTTTATTTGCCAAGTCCGTATTTTTGGCATAAAATTCCAGCTTGTCAAACACATTTTCGTAATTTTCATCAATCTCAATGTAGTGAAAATCGCCCTTTAATTTCCCCTCCATAAACCAAGTTTCAAATTTGGGTTTTGGTGCTACTGCAAGGGAGTTTGAGCTCATAATCCACTTTAGATTACTCGCCACATCATTCCCCTCTAAAGATAATATAAATTTATGGCTCAAGTGCGTCTTTATACTCGCTTTTGGCTTTACAAATGCACGATTTTCTGCACTCACGCTTCCCGTATGCCCGATATCACAGCGTTTATCACTAAAATATTTCTTAAAAAACTCCACTCTATGGCGTTGATACACGCCCCCACGAAAATACAATAAATTATCCTTATCCTCGAATTTATAGGGGTCATTTATGAAAAGAAAATGGCGGATTTTATCCAAATTTAGCAAGATATTATTGGCGTTTTTTGCTTGAGATTCCAAGTTCCCATTTATCGGCACAATTGGACGGGATTTGCAAATGCTAGGTTTAGAAATAGCGTAATTCACATCGCCTCCCTCTAAAATAAAGCTTAGATTATCTTCGAAATATCGTATAAATTCATGCGTGTCAAAAAAGTAATTTAGCCCTTTTTTTGGGAGCGTGAAATTTATGATTTTAATAGGCGTTGATTTAGGCGATTTGGGGGCGGAATCTTTGGATTTTTTAGAGTCTAAATTCGTGGAATCTTTAGAATCTTTAAAATCTAGATTCGCCGAATCTAGCGAAGTTAATCTATTATAATAATTCACCCTATCTATTATATATCCATAATCCGCCCTATTTTTGGCGTTTTCCAAGAGCTTGTCCCTAGAATCTAAATAAAAATATTTATGCAAACTTGGCAAAAGCACTCTTAAAAATCTATCCCAAAAATACCGCCAAAGCCCCTTAATGTGGTAAAAAAATCGATTATTTTTCATATAATATCACGGAGTTTATTTGCGTCACTCATCCACTCTTTTAGGCTCTCAAAATCATTGCTTTCTATCATCTCCACCGCATTTTTAAGCTCATTTTGAAAGGCATTTATGGAGTTTAGAATCTCATCTTTATTCTGCTTTGCTATCGCCGACCACATAACCCCACTTGATTTTGAAATCCTACTCATTCCGCGAAAGCCCCCTCCAGCAATCGCCACAATATCTTGGGGATTTTCCTGCTTTAAGACCGTATTTGCCAACGCATAGCTTAAAATATGCGGCATATGACTGATAAACGCCGTGTGCCTATCGTGGGCGATTCTATCCATTTTTACGATATTCATTCCAAGATTTAGGCAAATCTCCCTTGCAAGTTCGACTTGATATTCCCCACTATCATTAATATCCACAAAAATCATAATTTGATTTTGATATAGCTCTTTGAAAGCTGCTTTTGGACCGAAATTCTCCGTGCCGCACATTGGGTGCAAACTCAAAAAATTCTTTCGTAAATGTGGCGGAATAGAAGCGATTATCTCTTTTTTTGTGCCACCAAAATCGATTATTAGCTGATTTTCTCGCAAATTTTTAATATCTTTGATAATTTGCACGATAGAATCCACTGGCGTAGCGATAAAAACCACATCGCAATCCAAAATTTCCTCCATACTCAAGCACTCATCTACAAGCCCCAAATACACGGCTTGACGCCTATGAATCTTATTTATATCATCGCCTACAATCGTGCTAAAAAGCCCACTATCTTTCAACGCCAATCCAAGCGACCCACCCATAAGCCCAAGTCCAATTATCCCAGCTTTCATTGAAAATCCTTTATATAAACATTCCTTAACAAATTTTAAGTAAAATTATAACTTTAAATTTATATTATCATATAAGAAAAAGTGAAAGCTATAAAATATAAAGGCTTAATAGTTTATGAAAGTTATTATTTTAATATGTATGTTGAGTGTGTTTGCAATTTCTAGTGAAATAAAATCCATACAATACGATGGATTAATTAGAATGTCAAACTTAATTGCAAATGAAATATCAGGTTTAAAGATAGGAGAGAATCTAGATTATAAAAAGGTAAATGACGCTATACTCGCATTTTATAAGCAAGATTATTTTGATGATATTTATGTGGATTTTAATGATGGGGTATTAACCTTTCACTTTACAGAAAAACCCAGTATAAGCAACATTGAGATAAAAGGCTATGGTAGCGAAACAGAAACACAAGAGATAGAAAAACTAATAGGCATTAAAAAAGGTGATACCTATGATGTTTATAAAGAAAAATATGCAAAACAAGTCATTATTAACGCATTAGAAGAAAAAGGATTATATGGCTCTATTGTTGAAATCGATAGTGTAAGAATAGAAGATTCCGTAAGCCTTATTTTTAATGTCAATAAAGGTGAGAATATCATTATAAGAAAAGCTGTTTATGAGGGTGCTACGATTGATAAAGATGATTTAGAATCTTTAAGTGCAAATAAGGAGCGACATAGTTGGCTAGGCTGGCTTCCGTGGTGGAGTAGCGGAGAGCTTAAAGCAAAAGAATTAGAATATGATAATCTAAGAATCCAAGATGTTTATATGCGTAAAGGTTATTTAGATGCCATTATATCAACCCCACTTGTGAGTGCGGATTTTACAAATTACAATGCAATTCTAATGTATAAAATTATCGAAGGTAAGCGATACAAGGTAAGTGGAGTAGAAATAAGAAAAAATGATGATGTTGAAGATATATTTCCAATAGAAGATTTGAATGATTTAGTAGATATTAAAGAAGATGAATATTTTAATATCGAGAGTGTTAGAAAAGATATTGAAGTGATAAAATCTCACATTATGGATAAAGGCTATGCATATGCGAGAATAGCACCTGATTTAGATAAAAATGAGGAAGAAGAAAAAGTCAAAGTAATATATAGCATTGATATTGGTAAGAAAGTTACAATTAATGATGTAGTTATCACAGGAAATACTGTGAGTGCCGATAGAATTATACGAAGAGAAATGCTAATCGCCCCCGGAGATACCTATAGCATTACAGATATACGAAAGAGTGAAAATGCTCTTCGCCGAAGTGGATTCTTCGATAAGGTAACGATAAGTGAGATTCGAACGGGCGAAGATTCTATGAATCTGCTTGTCGAAGTGCAAGAGGGACGAACAGGCGAAGTAATGTTTGGGCTTGGATATGGAAGCTATGATAAGCTAATGATAAATGCCACTTTGCGAGAGCGGAATCTATTTGGAACTGGTATCAATGTGCAATTATATGTAAATTGGAGTAAATATACACAACTTTATAATATCGGACTTACAAATCCTAGAATCTTAGATTCTGCATATAGTGCATCGATTAATCTATATAAAAGTTATTTTGATAATTATGATTATATTGAGAATACAACGGGATTCAATTTCTCTGTAGGACGAAATCTAACAGATACTCTAAGCGTTAATCTCACTTACGAATTAGCAAAAACACATATAAGTGATTTTACTGATATGTATAATGAGATATTCTATTCGCAATATTTTCCTAGACAAGGAATACTAAAAAGTGCATTAACGCCCGGAATATATTTCGACAACACAGATGATTATTATTTCCCTAAAAATGGTGCGATTTTACAAGCTAGTTCTGAGTTCGCAGGACTTGGTGGAGATGCAGATTATATAAAATTATATGGGAAAGCAGGGTTTTATTATTATCTAAAAAATATTATTGATTTTGATTTGATTTTACGATATAAGGCACAAGTCGGGGCAATATTTGGCGATACTATGGATATGAATAATGGCTACAAAGGCGTTCCAATAACAAATACATTCTATATGGGTGGAATTGGAACGGTTAGAGGATATACGACATATTCATTAACACCAAGAGATAGAAATGGCTTAAGAATTGGTGGAAATTATATTTTTGCAAATTCTGTTGAAGTTAGCTATGGTTTATTAGAGGCGATAAATATGCGTGTGTCGGCATTTTTTGATTATGGTATGATTGGTGTAAAAAGATTTGATGAAATAGCAAGAATGTCTTGGGGACTCGCTTTAGAGTGGGTTTCTCCAATTGGTCCTCTAGTATTCGTATTCCCATTTGCGATAAATCCACAAGAGGGCGATGATATATCACGATTTGAATTTACTATGGGAACGAGATTCTAGGCAATATTTGTAAGGAAATATATGAAGCGAATAAATGATAATGAGATTTTAAAAGAGATTGAAAATACACCACTAAAAGAGCTAGGGCGTAAAGCCTATGAGGTGAAAAATGAGCTTCACAGCGATAAAATCGCCACTTTTGTAATTGATAGAAATATCAACTACACGAATATTTGCTGGGTGGATTGTAAATTTTGTGCTTTTAAGCGAAGAATAAATGAGGAAAATAGTTATATTTTAAGTTTTGAAGAAATAGATTCTAAGATTGATGAATTAATCGCAATTGGTGGCACACAGATACTTTTCCAAGGTGGCGTTCACCCAACTTTGAAGCTAGAGTGGTATGAAAAGCTAGTCTCTCACATTCACACCAAATATCCAAATATCACCATTCACGGCTTTTCGGCAATTGAAATTGATTATATCGCTAAAATCTCCAAGCTTAGCGTAAAAGAAACGCTTGAGGCGTTGAAAAATGCAGGGCTAAGCTCTATTCCGGGAGCTGGAGCGGAGATTTTAAGCGATAGGGTGCGAGATATAATCGCTCCAAAAAAGCTAGATTCTAGTGAATGGATTGAGATTCACAGAACCGCACATTATTTGGATATGAAAACGACGGCTACGATGATGTTTGGTAGCATTGAAAATAATAGCGATATTGTCGAGCATTTTAAGCGAATTAGAGACTTACAAGATGAAACAAATGGATTTAGAGCATTTATCTTGTGGAGTTTTCAGCCAGATAATACGCCCTTAAAAAGAGAGATTCCACATTTGCAAAAGGCTAGTTCAAATCGCTATTTAAGGCTTTTAAGTGCGAGTAGAATCTATTTAGATAATTTTAAAAATATCCAAAGTTCGTGGGTTACGCAAGGAAAATTTATAGGACAATTGGCGTTAAATTTTGGTGCTAATGATTTAGGAAGCACAATGATGGAAGAAAATGTCGTGGCAAGTGCAGGTGCTACAAACTCGATGAATACGCAAGAATTAATAAAAGTAATTCGTGATGCAGGGGAGATTCCAGCGATTCGCGACACGGCGTATAATATTTTAAAAATATGTTAGGAGAAAAGTTTGCGACGATTGTTATTATTTATTTTTTTTAGTATTAGTTTAGTAAAAGGGGACGAAGTGGCACAAAATAGCTTAACATACTTACATATCAAAGATACTAGGATTCCTGTGATTTTCGAGGATTCTAATATGCTTCCAATTGGTTTTATTAGGGTTATATTTAATGGCGGAGGAAGTATATTTGAACCAAAAGTTGGTTTATCTTCATTTAGTGCAGATTTACTAGAGCGAGGAACTCATAAAAAAGGGGAATACAAATTCGCATATGAGTTAGAATCCAATGCTATAGGATTAAATGTAAATAATGGAATGGAAAGTTTTGGTTTTAGCTTGGAGTTTATAAAACAAAAAGAAGATAAAGCGATAAAGCTTTTAGGTGAGCTTTTAAGCGACCCAAATTTTACAAATGAGGCATTTAATCAAACTAAATTAAATATTACTAGCTATATTCTTAGCAAAGAAAATGATTTTGATTATATTGCGCAAAATAACCTAAATAAGCTTATTTTCAAAGGCACTCCATTGGAGAATCCACCATTAGGAGATATTAATAGTATAGATAAAATAACACTAAATGATGTTAAAGATTTCTTACAAAAAATACTCGTATTAGATAATATAGTAATACTAATCGGTGGAGATATAGAGCTAGAAAAAACAAAGCAAAAATTACAATCTATCTTGGAGTTTTTACCAAAAGGCGAGAAATATAAAAGTAAAAAATATTATCCTACAGAAAATATTGGCGAAATAACAGCAATCAAACCTACGCAACAAGCATATATTTATTTTGCTTCTCCATTTTACTTTGATAATTATGAAAATAGTTTGCATAAAGCACAAGTTATGAGTTTTATTATGGGTAGTTCTGGATTTGGCTCAAGGATTATGGAAGAAATAAGAGTAAAAAGAGGACTTGCATATTCGGTATATTTTTACAATGTAATAAATAATGTAACTTCGCATACAATGGGATATTTGCAAACAAATCTTGAAAATAAAGATGAGGCAATCAATGCTATAAAAGAAACAATTGCTACATTTATCAAAGATAGTGTTACAAAAGAGGAATTAGATAGTGCAAAGGCATATATTCTTGGTTCAAGGGTATTAAGCGATGAGACATTAAGCCAGAGATTAAATAAAAAATATATAAATTTTCATCGTGGTTTGAGCCTTGATTACGACAAGGTGCTAACAAAGAAAATAGAAAACCTAAGCTTAGATGAATTAAATGATTATATAAAATCCCACAAAGAAGTGAATAATTTAAGTTTCAGCATAGTAGTAGATAAATGACACGATTAGCGAAAATAGGCATTTCAAACCTATTTGAAGCTATATTATTTACACCAAAATCTTATACAAATACAACGATACTTCATAGTTTAGATAAGGATTCTATCAATGAAGGTGTGCTAAAAATAAAAATCTTACACAAAAAACAAATGGGTAGAATCCTAAAATATGAAGCCCTTATAATAGATTTTGATGAAATGTTAGAAATCACTATTTTTAACGCAAAGCCTTTTCATAACAAGATTTTCCCCATAGATAAAGAAATATACATTTTAGGTCGCTTTGAGTTTAATGCAATATGGCGTATAACACAACCAAAAATAGCTACAAATATTAATAAAATTGTTATGAATTTTCCAACTATAAAAATGCAAAATAATAATCTTAATGATATATTTCGTGAGATTATAAATAAAGATGATTTATCGAAGTTAGGATTCACAAATGAGATAATAGATAGCATTTATACTATATTCCACCCAGAATCTTCACAAGATTATTTAAAAGAATTTATAAAATACAAAGGGCTTTTTGGTAAATACCTAAATGCAGTAAAATTTGTAGAAATTTTTTATCATATGAAATTACTACGAAGCAAAAAAACAATCTTTAATTCTCTAAATAAGCTTGATGGAAATTATGTGGATTTTATAAAATCTCTCCCTTTCGCTCTTACAAAAGGACAACAAAATTGCATCGATACTTTGCACTCCAAGCTAAATTCACTACAAGCAACTCGCTGCGTGGTAATGGGAGATGTTGGCTGTGGCAAAACTATTGTAATTTTGGCTTGTGTGATGATGGCATATCCTAGAAAATCTATACTTTTAGCACCTACAACGATTTTAGCTCGCCAACTCTATAATGAAGCAAAAAAATTCCTGCCTAGCTTTGTCAATGTTGGAATTGTTATAAAAGATGATAAACTTCCAAATTGCGATTTTCTCATAGGAACACATTCGCTTTTATATAAGAATCTGGAATCTTTTAGTTTATTTATGACTGATGAACAACATCGCTTTGGGACAAATCAAAGATTAAGATTAGAAAAAATGCTTGAAATTGATGGCAAAAAGCCGCATAATATTCAGTTCTCAGCTACACCCATTCCACGCACAATGGCGATGATTGAATCGAATCTAGTTGATTTTTGCAATATTTATGATTTGCCATTTGAGAAAAATATCGATACTAAAATCATCTCAAAAGTTGATTTCCCCGCACTTTTAAACCATATCAAAAATGATATTTTAGAAAAAAAGCAAGTAGCCATTATCTACCCACTTGTTGAAAAAAGCGATTCCATTGGTTACCAATCTATTGAAGAGGGGCTTCCCTTTTGGCAGAAAAACTTTAAAAATGTTTATTCAACGCACGGAAAAGACAAGCAAAAAGAGGAGATTATAGAGGAATTTAGGGAGAGCGGAGATATTTTAATCGCCACGACTTTATTTGAAGTGGGGATTTCACTTCCTAGATTATCAAGTATTATCATCGTTGGGGCGGAGCGATTGGGCTTTGCTACGCTTCATCAACTTCGAGGGCGAGTAAGTAGAAATGGACTTAAGGGATATTGCTTTTTATATACGAATAGGGCGGATTCTGCGAGATTAAAAGATTTTATAAATACCACAAATGGATTTGAGATTGCCGAGTTGGATTTAAAATATAGAAATAGTGGGGATTTATTGCGCGGGATTCGGCAAAGTGGGTATCAATTCAAATATTTTGATATTGTTGTTGATAAAGAAATAGTAAAAGACGCACAAATATTATTAGATAAATCTCTTAAAGAATAAATAATGAAAATAGCCATTGAAGCGAGTGTCCTTACATATCCAAACACAGGCGTAGCTAAAAGTCTGCTAAATCTAATGCAACATATAGAATATGATGTAGAGTTTGTTTTATTTACCCAAGAATCTAGACCTTTGCAATGTCTGCCAAACTTCCCTTTTAAGCTCATTAGATATAGTGATTATGGGGGGGGGGAATTAGAATCTTGTGATTTTATCCACTATCATTGGAATGGTGGAATCTTGCCACAATTTAAACAAAATATCTTAATGATACACGATGTTTTGCCACTTATATTAAATAGAAATCCATTTAGAAAATACAAATATCACAAATATATCAATACCCAAATTAAATTAGCCAAAATCATTCTAACGCCAAGCGAATATTCAAAATCGCAAATTATGCGGTATTTTAAGCCCAAAAAGCCGATATTTGTCATTCCACACGGAGTAGATAATATCTCAAAACCAACACAAAAGCGTGAAAATTATTATATTTATGTTGGCGGATACGACCCAAGAAAGGGCTTAGTTTATCTATTGCGGACATTTCTAGAATCCAAAATAAAACGAAAATTAATATTTGTAGGAGAAATCAAATATTTTTCCAAAGAGTTTGAAAACCTAGCCAAAATAGCAGAATCTAAGCAGGTATTAAAACAAGTTGGGTATGTGAGTGATGAGGATTTAAGAGGATTGTTATCAAATGCAAAGGCGTTAATTTACCCATCGAAATTTGAGGGATTTGGACTGCCTACATTAGAGGCGATGGCACTTGGGACGCCCGTCTTAACCACAGCATTTTCAAGCATTAAGGAAGTATGTGGGGAAGCAGCAATGTATTTTAATCCTGATATAAAAAAGAGTTTGGAAATGGCATTATATGAGTTTGAATCCAATCCCAAAATATCACAGAATCTAATTAAATATGGTTATAAAAATATTGCTAGATTTAGTTGGAAAAATAGTGCAAAAAAATATATGGAGATTCTAAGAAATAATATCACTTAAACCACCTATTCAAATAATGATATAAACCTAAATATCTAATTAATCTATATTGCTTAAATAGATTCTATTTAGATTCCGCATAAATTCCATAAACTCCCCACACATAAGATTATGTAGATTCCATAAGATTCCAACGCAGATTTGCTAGATTTTATGCATGAATTCTAGATTCTGTCTAGATTCCACTTAGATTTTACGCACTAGATTCCCACGAATCCCACGCAGATTCCACACACTAGATTCGCTTATATTCCCCCATATTTTCCCCAAATCCCAAAAATCCAGCATATAATCAAATATTAAGCAAGGGGGTAGAATTGATTTTTTAAAACAAGTTTTAAGCGACGCGATAAATTTTAAGAGAATGGGAAATGAAAGGGGTGCAAAAATGTCTGCAAAATTATTAAAAGCCATATTTATACTTATTATAGGTGCTGTGGGGACAATGCTACTTTGGGGAATCTACTTGGGTGTGATAAAACTAGGTCCATCGGCTGTAGCCACATCAGGCTCATCGGCTGGATTAGGTGCAATTATGCTTACCATAATGATATTAGGTTTGGCTTATGGAGTGTTTATCGCAATAAGAGCGACATTCAGAGGAGTAAAGAATACATTCAAGGAAAAGCCCGACGATGAAGTGCAAACCGCCTCGCAAAATGGGTAAGAAATCTAATATTTAGATAAGAATCTTAAGAATCCGCCAAGATTCTAAACTTCCACATTTTTAAGAATAGATTCAGCAAAATATAAGCAAGGGGGGGGGTAGAATTGATTTTTTTAAGCAAGTTTTAAGCGACGCGATAAGTTCTAAAAGAATGAGAAAATAAAAGGAGAAAAAAATGTTTCTTATTATCGCAATATTTTATGGACTAAATGTGCTATCTACGGAAGGATTTGCGACTTTTAAGAGTGAAATGGGTAAATCTTGGAGTGAGTTTTGGGGGCAGGGGTTTGACTTTACGGGTAGAACGACAAGGAGAGAGTTTTTACTAGCTTGTCTTTCAGTGCTGGTAAGGCTTCTTGTGATTGGCTGTGGTGTGATTATTCTACTCGCACTTATGGCTAATGGTGATGGCGGTGGCTTTTTGGGAGCAATTGGTGGCATTTTAGGAATAATTGGTAGTATGTTATTCATTGCTCTTATTGTGCCTACTCTTGCTATATTTGTCCGCAGATATAGAGATGTTGGGGTTAGCATTTGGGTATTTATTTTAATTATTATCTTAAGTGCATTCACATCTGCTCTCTTAAGTGCATTCACAAGTAGCGGGGTTATTAAATTGGTTGTTGGCTTAATTGGAGAGATTATTAATTTGGTTATTTGCTTATCACCTAGTAAAAAAGTGGAAAATGATTTGCAAAATATTCCGCAAAATGTCTTACAAAATGGTGAGTAAATAGTATTTAGCCAAGAATCTTAAGAATCCACTGGGATTCTAAAAATCAAAAATATGAAAAAGGAGAAATATGAAAAAGATAATTTTAGGGCTTTTAGTGGGCGGTTTTAGCCACATAATGGCAAATGAAATGATAATAGCAGAATCGGATATTTACACTATTCGTCCAGCAAATAATACAAATCGCTCCGTTATTGAGCCAAGTAGCAAGATAAAGCCAAGTCGCCAATCTAGGGGCATTAAAGCACTTCAAGTAAATAAAGATGAAAAATCTGGCATTTTTATCGGCTTTGAAATGGGAATGGACGAAATGCAAATGCGAGATTCCCTACTATCTGTTATCAGATACAAATTTACCGGCGGGGCAGTCGGCGGAAAGGTCGGCTATAAGTTTTTCTTGCAACCAAATGTTGGAATTCGTGCCTATGGTAGCCTAAACTACTCTATGCACGAAACTGAAGCAGGGGGAGGAGGCATTAATATAACTGCTTTGGTTTTTGCGGCAAATGCTGATGTTTTATATAATTTTTATAATGGCGAATACGGCATATTTGGGGCATTTGCTGGGCTTGGACTTGGCGGGAGTAGCTGGGATATAAAATTTAGGGGCTATGTAAATAGCTACGACACTATGGAAACAACCACTTTTAAACCTAGCGGACTTTATATGGACGCAAAAATAGGGCTTAGGGCAAATATCTCACATCACGGAGTAGAATTCATCGTAAAAGTCCCATTTATCGAGGCAAAGGAGAGCTTTGGCGGACTTGCTGGTATACTGACTAAGCAAAATTATCAAATTTCACTTGGCTATAACTTCACATTTTAGGGAATCTTAAAGGGGAAAAATGAAAAAGATAATTTTAGGGCTTTTAGTTGCTTTGTCCGCTTTAGCGTGGGGAGATGATTCTAAAGTTACAGAATTTTATAAAAAAGCCTGTGATAAGCAACATGGCAAAAGTTGCTTTTATCTTGGAGCAATGTATTATAAGGGAAAAGGCGTAAGGCAAGATTATTCTAAAGCAAAAGAATATTTTGGAAAAGCCTGTGATTTAGGTTCTCAAGATGGTTGCGATGAATATAGAGACTTAAATAACTAACATCTTAAGACACGACAAAACACACAAGTAAGGAAATAGCATTTTAAGGGGCGTATGCCACCTGTGGGAGTTCTAGGCGTTAATGGTGTTGCGAATACACTAGCTCCCTTGCATTTTAATAACTCCTTTTTATGTGGCATATCGAGGCTGGGGCATTAGAATTTCCCAGCCGGCTTTTTAATAAGCCCCATTTAAGGCGTGATATTTTTAGATATTTTCGCTTTTAATGTGCTATTTATGGAATCCTAAACAGCCCCAAGAATCTTAAAGCCCAAGATTCCATAAACTCGCTAAGATTCTCGCCACAGATTCCACAAACTCCACCAGATTCCATACAGATTTCATTTTAGATTCTCGCACAGATTCCACGAATCTCAGCGGATTCTTTAAAGCCCCGCTAGATTCCCGCGAATCTACCATTAAAGATTTTATAGAATCTAATCTTTTAAAATCCGCCAAGATTCTAAATATATAAGAATCTAAAAAGGAAAAATATATAAAAGCTAGTTTTGATAATGAAAAAATGAGATTTTAAAGTATTTATAAAGGCGAATCTTAAAGCCAAAAGATTTGGAAATTCCGCTATGATGGCAAAGTCTATCTAATCACAAATTGATTTCTACTCTCAACTAAGCACATAATCGAACGCCATTTATCTAATACTAGAATCTATTTTAATGATTTCACCACGATTGCTAAAAAATGTAGAATTTACAAATATTGTTTGATGATTTGCCATTTTATGCCTAAAGATTCTATACTATATCTTGCATTTGCACTGCTCGATGATGGCAATCCAAAAGAATCTAATTTAATATTGTTGCAATATTTTTTATAAATCTCTGTGGCTTTTTTGCCATTTGTAAAAATCACCCTAATCCTAGAATCTTCGCATAATCTTTCAATCTCATTGATTTTTATAGGGTTTAATGTGGCGTCGCTTGATTTGTCTATATTGCAAATCTTTACAATATCCCAAATAGCGATATTATGTCGTAATAAAAAATCTATTTGTGATTGAAAAACTTCGCTATATTTTTCTTTAGGTGTTTTTTTGGATAGTTTGGGAATGTTTTCATTAAAAATTATGCCTAGAATATCCCAGAATCTATTTTGTGGATTAGCATAGTAAAAATTAGATTCTCGGGATTTTATCGATGGAAATGAACCTAAAATCAAAACCTTAGAATCTTTATTAAAAATCGCCTGAAATGGGTGTGAAAAAGTCATTCAAATCTCCTAGATTTTTGATATACTTGATGATTATAACACGAAATGGAGAAAATATGAGTGATGCGGGATTTGTGGAGTTTGTGTGCGATGTGTTAAATGAATGTGGGGAGATTGAAGCTAGAAATATGGGTGATGATTATTTTATTTATATTGATGGGAAGAATTGCTTTACGATGTGCGATAATAAAGTTTTTGTGAAAAAATATGAGGAATTAGAGCCCCTTTTAGGGGAGAATCCAAGCGGGATTCCATTTAATGGGGAAAATGAATGCTGGATTTTAGATATTAATAATAAGGCTTTGAGTGTGGAAGTTGGGCTGATTTTAAAAGAAATTATTCCAACTATTAGAACACCAAAACAAAGAAAAAGATTAAGAAAACGATAAATCTTTAAGCTTTTACTTTTAGATTCTATTTAGATTCTAGATTTTCTTAAGATTTTATAGAAATTTAGAAGTTGCATTGATGTAAGATTTACCCCATAATTGAGAATTTTTTAAAAGCTTAAAATTTAAAGCGAAATAAAAAGATTTAAGTATTTTTTAAAAATCTTTAGCTTTTACTTTAAGATTCTATTTAGATTCTAGATTTTCTTAAGATTTTGTGGAAATTTAAAAGTTACATTGATGTAATTTATTTCCACCCCCCCCCAATATTTGAGTGGAAGCAGAAATGCATTAATATAAAGAAGTTTCCAAATCTGTTTTTAAAGGAGTGCAGATTTTAGAATGTGTAATTATATCCTACAACTACTTGATAGTTTTGTTTAGTTGTTACTTTATATGAACCACCGCTACCATCATCGAAGTTTTTCTTTACGCCTACAAATGGTATTTTCGCTACTAGCTCAATGCCGTGATGTTTAGCGATATTTGTTCGTAAGCCCACTTTTGCGTCTGCATAAAGTCCGCTATTTGTATCTTTTAAACCGCCTTCTTTAGTTTCCCATGTAGTTCCACCTACGCCAAGTCCCACAAATGCACCAAATGAAACAGACTCATTGTTATAGAAGTTAAACAATGCATCGGCATTTACAGCATAAACCATATTATTTACAGTAGCATTATTAAAATCTGCAGCACTTATTTTACCTGTTAGATAGCTAAAATTCGCATATCCACGCACACCAAACCAAGAATTTACAAAGTATTTATAACCCGCATTTACACCAAATGCAACGCCACCATCTGTCTTTTTTAGTGAGTTTTCACCTTGTTCGACTTTAAACTCATATCCAGCATATCCTGCTTCAAGACCGATAAATGCTCCAGATTCTTCATCTGCGTTCGCCACGCTTAATCCGCCTACTAAAAGCCCTAAAACTAATAAAAGTTTTTTCATTTTTTCTCCTAGTTAAAAATTTTATGAGAAAATCAATTCTACCCCCCCCCTAACTTACATTTTGCTTAAATGTGAAGTAAATGTGAATTTTTTAAGTGTGATTTTAAATATAAAACTAAAATAAAATTTGAAAATCTTTAAGCTTTTTATTTAAAAAAATATTATAAAATTGCAGTTTTCATTTACCTAAAATTTAAGATTCCAACTTTATAAAATGGCGGAATCTTAAAATGGAAATTCACACACATTAATTCTTGAATGGTTGAGATTTGCTTAAAAAGCTATAAGCTAAATAAGCAGAATCTTTAAATGAATGTGGCGGAATAAACCAAAATTAAAATACAAGGAGAAAATATGGTAACAATGAAAGATTTGCTTGAGTGCGGTGTGCATTTCGGGCATCAAACGCGAAAATGGAATCCTAAAATGAAAAAGTTCATTTTTTGTTCTAGGAAAAATATACATATTATAGACTTACAAAAGACACTTCGATACTTCCGCTATGTTTATAGCATTGTCAAAGATGCCGCAGCTGAGGGCAAAACGATAATGTTCGTCGGCACGAAAAAACAAGCTGGAGAAACCATCCGCCAATACGCCCAAGCCGTAAGCGCCCCATATGTGGATTATAGATGGCTAGGCGGAATGCTGACAAACTTTAGCACTATTAAAAAATCCGTTCGAAAATTAGAATTAATCGAGGAGATGGAAAATAGCGGACAAATCGACCTCTTAACCAAAAAAGAAAAGCTAATGCTAACTAGAAAAAAAGAAAAGCTTGAAAAATACCTTGGTGGCGTTAGACATATGAAAAAGCTCCCAGATATGATTTTTATAATCGATGTAGTAAAAGAGCATATCGCAGTAGAAGAAGCGAGAAATCTAGGAATAGCCGTAATCGCCCCACTTGATACGAATTGCAATCCTGATAAAGTCGATTATCCAATCCCGGGGAATGATGATGCAATCCGCTCAATCCAGCTATTTTGCAAGGAGATTAGCGAGGCGATAATCGAGGGAAGGGAAATGAATAAAGACTTAAATGTAGAATCTAATAATCAAGAAAAAGATGGGGATTCTCAAGAAAATATTGGGGAAATAGCAGAATTTGAATCTATAGTCGAAGAGAGCAAAACAATACAAGAAACAACACAAGGAGTAGAATAATGGATATTCCCGCCTCTTTAGTAAAACAATTGCGAGAAATGACCGATGCAGGTATGATGGAATGCAAAAAAGCCCTAGTGGAAGTAAATGGAGATTTGCAAAAAGCAGTGGAATATTTGCGAGAAAAAGGGCTTAGCAAAGCTGCGAAAAAAGCTGATAGAATCGCTAGTGAGGGAATGATAACATTAAATGTAAATAGTGATTTTACAAAAGCCTCAATGGTTGAAATAAATAGCGAAACAGATTTTGTTGCTAAAAATGATAATTTTAAAAATCTAGGTATAAAAACATTAGATATTATCTCAAGTTCTAATATTTCTAGTGTAGAGGAGCTAAATAAATCGCAAATTGATGGAAATATTTTTGAAGAATACCTAAAAACCCAGATTGCAAAAATCGGCGAAAATATCGTTGTTAGAAGATTTGTATCAATTGACGCAAAAAATACAATTGTAAATGGATATTTGCATTCAAATGGTAGAGTTGGGACGATTATCGCCCTTAGTTTTAAAAATAAAGATTCTAAGGATAAGCTAATCGAGCTAAGCAAAAATCTATGTATGCACGCAGCAGCGATGAAACCGCAATTTATTAGCAGTGATAGCTTTGATGATAACTTTATCCAAAAAGAAAAAATCGCCCTAAAAGGTGAGATTGAAAAGGAAAACGAGGAGCGAAAACGACTTGGAAAGCATTTGCAAGTAGTCCCTGAGTTTGTAAGTAAAAAGGAGCTTACAAGCGAAATTCTAGCCAAGCAACAAGAGAAATTTAAGGAGAATCTAAGAGAGCAGAAAAAACCAGAGGCGATTTGGGATAAGATTCTACCGGGATTGATGGATAGATTTATTGCAGATTCTACACTTTTAGACCAACGATTAACCTTGCTTGGGCAATTCTTTGTAATGGACGATAAGAAAACTATAGAGCAAGTTTTGAGCGAAAAATCAAAAGAGCTAAATGATGAGATTAAAGTCGTGGAATATGTGAGATTTGAGCTTGGTGAGGGCATTGAGAAAAAAGAAGAGGATTTCGCTAAAGAAGTAGCCAACCAAATGAAATAATTTATATGAATCTCGTAGTCGCCCAAAATGTATCTCATAGCTTTGATAGTCTCTTATATGAAGATGTGAATCTTAGCATAGAGAGTGCAAGTAGTGTGGCGATTCTCGGGGTTAGTGGAAGTGGCAAATCTACTTTTATAAATAATCTCTCAACTCTTCTCCCACCACTTAGTGGGAAGATTAGCCTAAATGGCATTGATGATATTTACTCAAAAAATGATGCGGAAATCCTAGAGATTAGGCGAAAAGAAATAGGTATTATATTTCAATCACATTATCTTTTTCGTGGATTTAGTGCATTAGAAAATCTACAAGTCGCTTCTATACTTACTAATAAAAAAATCGATATGGATTTATTGGAATCCTTTGGCATCGCAAGTGTTTTAAAACAGCAAATTAGCTCTCTTAGTGGCGGACAACAACAAAGGCTCTCCATCGCTAGGGTTTTGACTAAAAAGCCAAAAATCATTTTTGCCGACGAGCCCACAGGGAATCTTGATAGGAAAACATCACTAAAAGTTATGAATGTAGTTTTTGAATATATAAAAAAATATAATGCTTCTATGATTATTGCAACGCATGATAATGAGATTGCAAATATGTGTGATAGAAAATTCTATTTAAAAGATTGTAAAATAACCCAAATGTAGCTTCACAAGGTTAAAAGGTATTAGATGGAGATTGTCAGCTATTTTGGTGAGGGTAATGTCGCAAACTTCTTGCTTCTCATCTTGCGATTTAGTGGCATTATTGCATTTTTTCCATTTTTTGATTCTAGGCTTATCCCTATGTCGGTAAAAGGTGCGATGATATTTTTCCTAGCGATATTATTTTTCCCGCTACTTCCGCCATTTAATACAAATATTAGCATATTAGAATTTATGTTCGCTGGGTTAAGCGAGATATTATTTGGTTTTATGTGTGCATTTTTCCTACAGATTGTTTTTAGTGCGATTGCCTATGCAGGTGAGATTCTAGGATTTAGTATTGGAATGAGTGTTTCAAGCGCATATGACCCTGTTAGTGGCTCACAGAATCTAATCATAGCACAGCTTCTAAGCCTTGTTGGATTACTCATATTTCTAAGCTTAGATTATCATCATCTAGTTTTTGCATTAATCGCGAAAAGCTTCCAAAGTGTGCCACTTGGCGGATTTATGTTTAGCGATAATATGGCGGTTTATTTCATAAAAGCTATGGCGAGTCTTTTTGTGATAGGATTTACTATAGCTTTTCCAGTAGTTGGGATAATCCTACTATCAGAAATTATATTTGGAATGATTACTAGAGCTCACCCGCAATTTAATCTACTTGTTATTGGGCTGCCATTAAAAGTTATAATAGCTTTTATCGTGCTTATTGTGGCACTCCCAGCGATGATGTTTCACTTTAAAGAAGAGATTCTACTAGCATTTAAAACCATATCCCAAATAATGGCACATAGATTCTAGTATGATTGGCATTCACTAAACATTCTATTAAAATAACCTTTTGCGGCATTTATATAATCCTTATTTTGACTAATAATTAGCATCTCGTAATTTAATTCAAATGCACTTTTAGACCAATTTGCCGAGCCAAAAATAATGCTTTTATTATCTATTATCGCAAGTTTATTATGCATAATTCCATTATATTTTCCATTACTTGAGATTCTACCCTTTAGTGTGCAAACTTCAACATTATTGAGCTTTGCAAGATAGCCAATAGATGAATAGGTATTATCAACATTACTTTTATAATCAAAAATTATCTTATATTTTACGCCCTTTTTTGCGGAATCTCTAATTGCCTTGCTGATTTCCCTATTTGTAAAACTATAGATTGCGATTTGAACTTCTGTTTTAGCATTTCTCAATTCTTTTACTAAGTGCTTTATTGCGTCATTTGCCTGATATGGCATAAAATATATAGAATCCGCAAATAAAAAAGTATGCAATAGGAAAAATATAATAGCTATTTTCATCATTTTATCCTTATAGATTTTTAGTAAGTCAAGCCATATAAATAGCTTTATTATAAATTTATTTAATAATTGTTGTGTAATTTTAGTATAATTTCATATTTATCGTAATAATAGGCTTTATTATAAAATGGAGAGCAAATGAAATTCTTACTTATTAATACGAATGCAGCTGTTAGAAAAATATTCAGCATTTCTGCGAGAAAGGCTGCTATTCAGCTTGATAATATAAATTCTATAGCGGATATTTCACTTCAAGAGGATTATAGTTGTATTTTTATAGATGATGGAGTTTTAGATTTAGATAGTTTTCAAAATCTTAAAAAGAAACTAATAACTACAAAATTTTGTCTTATTCTATCAA
Organism: Helicobacter sp. 16-1353; assembly: GCF_003288815.1. GTDB lineage: Bacteria > Campylobacterota > Campylobacteria > Campylobacterales > Helicobacteraceae > NHYM01. The sequence goes on from NZ_NHYM01000001.1 coordinate 134,437, forward strand.
AAGATAAGGCTGCTATTAGCGGATTTGATGATTATATTCGTAAGCCATTTTTACCAACTGATATTTACGATGTTTTAAAAAAAGAAAAATATAATGAAATGAGTTTTTCTTCATATAATGATGTCAAACCTATTCAACAAGAAAATCCTAAAGATGTTGATGATAGATTGCCAGATACAAATGTATTAGATTTAGATATATCAAATGATACTAATAATATAAAACAACATATAAATGATATTGATTTGTCGGAATTTAGTGATAATGATGATGAGTTTTTATCAGGTATAAAGGATACAACTCCTATTTCATTTGATGATATTGGTATAGATGATAACACTACAAAAGTTACTAATCAAAATGACGATATAAACCTAAATAATCCCGATATAGATAATAATATGATGAATGATAATGATGAAATAAACTTTACTTATAGCGACGATGAGGACGATTTACTTAACGATAACTTAGAATATACACAACCAAATAATATAAATATAAAAGATGATGATATTATTCCTATGGATACATCATTTGATTTAGATTCACCAGAAATACCACAATCTACAAAACAAGAATCCATTAATATTGATAATCAAACATTAAAAGATAATGCAAATGATGATATTGATTTTAACTCTATTTTTGCATTACAAGATGAATTTTTACAATCTCAACAAAAAAATCAACCAAAAGGTTTAGTTGGCGGTGATATATACACAAAAAAAGAAAATGTGCAGTCTAATCCACAAACCCAACAAATATTAGATTCTCAAGATTCTCAAGAATCCAAGCAAGATATGCAGAATATGCAGAATATGCAGGATTCCAAAATAGAAAATATTCATTTCGATGATAATTCAAATCTAAATATACAAGATACTGAATTTAATGAAAATAATGTCAAAGATTTAGAAGCACAAGATATAAGCGATTTCGGCGACTTTAATGATTTTAATACCAATGATTTCAATACTGATAATTTTAATGCTGATAATTTTAACACTAATGATTTTAATGCCACAGAATCCGCAATAAATCAAAATAATATAAAAAATATTAATGATTTAAGCGATGAGGAGCTTGATAATCTCGATGATGAAGCGTTGCTAAGATTACAAGAAGAATCATTAAATAATGATAATACATTTAATGAAGATTTTAATACCCCGCACACAGAACCACAGATTCTAAATAAAGATACTATAAATGAGCTAACAAATATTCTAGAAGAAACAATGCCGCCACAAAATAATCTTAAGATTCACAATAATGAGCTTAGTTCGCTTACACAAGAAGCATTAAGTGAGGTTTTAGATGAAACAAACTTAGATGAAACAAATATTGATGATAAGATTGATGACTTTAACTTTGGTGATAATGACTTCATAGAAGAAGAGCAAATACCACCAAATCAACCTATAGAAAATCCAATACAAAATAATGATACAAATACACATATAAACATAGGAGATTCCACTAGCAATGTAAATGTGGATTTATCAGAGATTATTAAATCGCTCCCTATCGATAAACTGCGTGAGCTTTTAAGCGGGGTTCAAATCACTATTAATATAACATTCCCAAGTAAAAAGCAATAAATGATGTTGGATTCTAATATTATAATAATATCAGGTCCAAGTGGTGCGGGAAAATCAAGCCTTTGTAATGAGCTTTTAAAACATACAAATAATGTTTATTTTTCTATTTCATCTACTACTAGGAAAATGAGAGAGGGTGAGATTGATGGGGTTCATTATCACTTCATAACAGAAAATGAATTTTTAGATGGTATTAAAAATAATATATTTTTAGAATGGGCTAAGGTGCATAATAATTATTATGGAACACAAAATAGCCAAGTTATAAATGCCCTAAATTCAGGCAAGATAGTTTTATTTGATATTGATATTCAAGGTCAAAAATCGATTAAAAAGCATTATCCAAATGCCACATCTATCTTTATCACAACGCCGAATAAATCCATCTTAGAATCTCGCCTAAAATCTCGTGCATTAGATAATCAAAAGATTATTGAGGATAGATTAGAATTAGCTTTTAATGAAATGCAGGGCATAGATAATTTTGATTTTATTATCATTAATGATGATTTTAATAATGCTTTTGATGGTTTTTTAGGTATTGTAAAATCAATAAAATTTAAAAATACTAAATCCAAAAGTCAAAAAATACTCCAACTATGGCAAAAATAACAAATCTTTAGCAAAGACCATATAAGCCTATATAAATTTTATACTTTTTATTATAAAATACCCTACAAATTTAATTTAAGGATTGAAAAATGGCAATGCCTAGTGTTCCAGAACTATTGATTATATTAGCTATTGTGGTTTTATTATTTGGGGCGAAAAAAATCCCAGATTTAGCAAAAGGCTTAGGAAGTGGGATTAAAAACTTCAAAAAAGCCGTAAAAGATGATGAAGAAGATGAAGCCAATACGCAAAATGTCGCAAATAAAGAAGTTGAAAATAAGCAGAATATAAAAGAAAGTGTAGATATAAAAGAAGAAGAAAAAGCCAAAAAAGCTTAATTTATGTATAAACGCATTAAAAATATACTAGATTCTACCTTAGGACAAAATGTCATTTTAGAGATTCCAAAGGATTCTAAAATGGGACATTTTGCTACGCCTATCGCATTTATTCTAGCAAAACAAGAGAATAAAAACCCAAAAGAAATAGCAGAAGAAATAAAAAATAAGCTACAAAATATCCGTGAATTTGAGATCATTACAACACTAAATGGATTTATAAATCTCAAATTAAGCGATGAATTTTTATCGCAAGTGGCAGAAGATTCCCTAAAAAATCAAGATAATTTTGCAAAAGATGAAAATCAACATCAAAAAATCCTTTTGGAGTTTGTAAGTGCAAATCCAACAGGACCACTTCACATAGGACACGCAAGGGGAGCGATTTTCGGTGATACACTAGCTAGAATAGGCAAATATTTAGGATATGAGATACAAAAAGAATATTATATAAACGATTCTGGAAGTCAAATAGAAATGCTTGGCTATTCGATTTTTATCGCAGGGCAAAAGATTCTAAAAGATTCTGGAAAGCAAAAAGAAATACTTGATTTGCCTTTTATCGAAGGGCAAGAGATGAAAAAAGTAGAAGTTTCATATCCAAAGGATTATTACAAGGGTGAATATATCGTTGATTTAGCAAACGAAGCGATAGAAAAATTTGGAAGCGAGATATTTTCATTTAAAGAATTCGACAAAGAGTTTGTATATAGTAATGAGAAAATTATCCCAAAAACTATCCAAAAACTTAGCGATTTTGGCGTTGAAAAAATGCTTGATTTAATAAAAGATAATCTCAAAAATGCAAATATAGTTTTTGATAATTTTATAAGTGAAAAATCGCTAATGAAAGATTTTGTGCCTGTTTTAACAAAATTAAGAGAAAATAATGCGATATATAATGATGAGAAAGAACATTCTAAGATTTGGCTAAAATCCACATTAAAGGGCGATGAAAAAGATAGGGTTATCGTGCGAGATTCCTCCTGTCCTACATATTTATGTGGTGATATAATCTATCATAATGATAAATTTATGCGAGGATTTGATAAATATATTAATATCTGGGGGGCAGACCATCACGGATATATCGCAAGAATCAAGGCAAGTATCGATTTTCTAGGATATGATAGCAATAAGCTTGAGATTATATTATCCCAAATGGTAAGTCTGCTAAAAGGCGGAAAACCATATAAAATGAGCAAAAGAGCGGGTAATTTTATATTAATGCAGGATATTATAGATGAAATCGGTGCAGACGCATTGCGATTTGTATTTTTAAGTAAAAAGGCAGATACACATTTGGAATTTGATATTGATGTATTAAAAAACGAAGATTCCAATAATCCAATCTATTATATTAATTATGCAAATGCTAGAATCCACACGATTCTAGGTAAAAGCACAGCAAAAGAAATGTATGATTTTAGCAATTTAGATTCTATGTGGAAAGATTTGCTGATTTATGCTTTACTTTTACCAAAAATTCTTGAGGGTGCATTTAGCGAAAGGGCATTACAAAAACTCCCTGAATATCTTAAGAATCTCGCTTCAAAGCTACACTTTTGCTATAACTCTTCAAAAATATTAAATAATCCAAATGAAGGTAGTATTATAAGTATCCTAAAAATCGTTTCTTTATCCATTACAACGGGACTTAGTTTGATGGGAATTACTGCAAAAACAAAAATGTAATATAGGAAAAATATGAAAAAAAACGATGATGAGAATGCAATAAATATTGCGGTTATCGGCGGTGGCACTTGGGGCAGAGCATTGGCATTTGGGTTTAGTCAAAAAAATAATGTTGGCATTGTATCAAGAAGAGAATTAAGTCTTTTAAAAACCTATGATTCACATAAAGTTAGGCAAATAAGCTTAGATAAGGCATTAGAATGCAAATATATTATTATTGCGATAAAAAGTGAGGCGATGAGGGAATGGCTCAAAAATGTCAATTTTAAGAGAGAATCCATTGTTTTAGTGGCATCAAAAGGTATTGAAATATCAAGTGGTGCTTTTATGTGCGATATTTTTAAGGAATATTTTCCAAATCTAAATATCGGCTATCTTATGGGTCCATCATTTGCAACAGAAGTTTTGAAAGGTATGCCCTGTGCGTTAAATATCCATACTAAAAAACAAAAAGAGGTTGAGGATATTGCTAATATTTTTCCAAGCTTTATGAAAATATATTTTGATAATGATGTTATTGGTGGAGAAGTCGGGGGAGCATATAAAAATATCATTGCAATAGCAGGTGGAATAAGCGATGGATTAGTATTAGGAAATAATGCTAAAGCATCTATGATTGCAAGAGGTTTGGTTGAAATGTGTAGATTTGGAATGTTTTTTGGAGCAAAGGAATCTACATTTTTAGGATTAAGTGGTGCGGGAGATTTATTCTTAAGTGCGAATTCGATTTTATCACGAAACTATCGCGTTGGATATGCACTAGCTCAAAATAAATCACTAAAAACTATCTTAGAAGAATTAGGCGAAATTGCTGAGGGAGTTTTAAGCACACAAGCAGTTGAGAAACTTGCCACAAAACATAATATATATACGCCAATTGCAAAACAAGTTCATCAAATACTACAAGGCAAATCGCCAAAAGAAAGCGTTAAAGAATTACTAGGAAATGATGTTGATTTAAAAAAATTCTAGAATCTAAAATAATTTATCACTTAGTATATCACTAGGTAAATCATCAAATTCTTTTACAGCACTAGAATTATCATCATCGCCATTTAATCGTTGGCTTACCTTTAGAAGTAAATCATTTAATTCATCATTTTTAAGAATGCAATATTCAAGCATATTATCATCGATAAAATGCAAAGGATTCTCTATATTTAAACTAAATCTTTTACCATTTATAACGCAAGAAAGCTCCGTGTCAAAAAGCCCCACACCCATAAATTTAGAATTTTCAAGCATATATTTTATATTTGCGATATGCGTTTGTCGCTCGGTATTTAGTATTTGAATGGTGCTTGTATTTTCTTCTTGTTTTAATAAATCATCAATCCATTGTATTTTTTCTGCAAGATTCCTAATCTTATTAAGATTTACAACCAATGTTTGAGCTGCACCAATAAATTCATTTATCCCTTTCATATTTTCTCCAAAATTGTGAATTTGTGTTTTTGTCAAATTTACTTGAGATTCTTCCTCAACTTCAGGTAAATGTTTTTTTAAAGTAGCCAATATGTCATCATTGCTCATTTTTACTCCTTTAATTTAGTATAAAATAAGCATATTTCATTCCATAATTTATTTGCTATAATGGCAAATTTATTATTTGGAGTAGCGTTTGAAAAAAATCATATTTTTTATTTGTGTATTTTTGCTGAATCTAGATTCAAAACCTATCGATTTTAGTTTGTATAAACTAGATTCAACTAGCCCCATAAGCGACAATTCACCTGCTTTGCTTATCATATCCGGGATTCAAGGTGATGAGCCGGGTGGATTTAATGCTACTTCTATTTTTATTAAACATTATAAAATACATAATGGCAATGTTTGGGTTGTGCCAAATCTCAATCAATATAGCATTTTAAAGAATAATCGCGGAATCTACGGCGATATGAATAGAAAATTTGCCGACTTAAGCGAAAGCGACCCAGAATATCAAATAATCCAAAATATAAAAAATATCATATTAAATGATAATATTGTCAGGATTCTACATTTGCACGATGGAAGTGGATTCTACAGAGAAAAATATATTAATAATCTACTAAATGAAAATCGCTGGGGAAACTGCTCTATAATAGACCAAAACACCCTTTTTACTTATGATGACTTAAATACAGAAGTATCTAAGATTGTAGAGCATATAAATGAAAATCTACTAAATGAATTACATCGCTATCGTGTGCGAAATACAAACACATCTCAAGGAGATAAAGAACAGGAAAAAAGTCTTACATATTTTGCCACATTAAATAAAAAAATGGCTTTTGCCAATGAAGCCTCCAAAAGTCTTCCATTAAATCAAAGAGTTTATTATCATCTCCTTGCCATCGAAGCAATGCTAAAAAATATGGATATTAGTTTTGAGCGAGATTTTAATCTAGATATAAAAACGATAAATAGCCTAATCAATGATAAAGATATGAATATCGTAATAAATAATATCATAGAGATTCCGCTACATAATATAAAATCTACATTAAACTTTTTTCCAATACAAAAAGATGATGTAAGTTTCTATTCAAATACGCCTATTGTATGGCTTTTCGAAGATAATGAAGTATTTAGAATAAAGAATGGAAATAAAAATATAGTATATCTTAATCCATTTTTTATTGATTTTGATTATAGTTTAAAAAATGTTAGCCTAGTAATAGATGGAAATGAGATTGAAGTCCCTATAGGAACTATTATCCCACTTAAAGAAAGCTTTTTGATTCCGCCTTTGGGCTATCGTGTAAATGTTATAGGTTTTTCTAAACAAAATATAAAAAATGAGGTTGACATAGAAATTAAACGAAGCGATTTAATGGATAAATTTGCCATTGATAAGGCTAATACAAAATTTCGTATAGAATTTTATAAGCAAGAAAAAAATAAACCGGATAAATTTGCCGGAATGATAATCATAAATTTTTCAAATGATAAATAATAATTACATTAAGATTCTACTTTGTATTATATTCTTACTTTGTGCGATAGTATGGGCTTTAAAATTTTAGATTCTAATATTTTAGGATTCTATATAATCTTTAATTCTTTTTTTTATGCTCTCATTGATATTTATCTTTAATACCAAAATACTTAGCGGAATCTCGCAATTACTAAGCTTCACCTCATCTTTTTTTGTAACGAGTAGCGATGTGGCATTGTAGTTTTTATATTGCGACTTTAGCATTGTTAAATCAAAATTTGAGTGGTCGCTTAGGGTGATTTTACCGATAATATTGTTTGGTAAAAATACATCAAGTCTATTTGGATTCGCAATTGCTGTTACTAATAGCATTCTTTCTGTTGGATTCTCTATAATAACTTCTCGTTTATAATCAACCCCCTCTTTTATAAATAAATCTTTTGGATTCTTATAAAATGGATTCTCGCGATAGATTCCACTAGGAAGTGTGAATCTAAAATATGGCTCTAATTGCGGAATTAAAATAATATTTAGTTTTTTAAAATTAAATCTAAATCCATCATCTAAAAATACACATTTAGAGCCTAATTCTTTTGCTTTTAGGATTCCATCTCTGCGATTTTTACATACTATTACACTTGCATTTGGTAGATTTAAAGCAAGCATATATGCCTCATCGCCACTCATTTCTTGCGATGCTTGTATAACGCCTTTAATACTTACTATAAGTAGATTCTTGCCTTTACGCTTATAACCTCTTGATATAATTGCAATATCATCGTAATCTTTTGCTATTTCTTGCAAAAATGGTGTTTTTCCGCTTCCACCTGCGATTAGATTCCCAATGCTTATAATGGGGATTCCAAAATTATAATATCTTTGAATCTTTCTTCTTAATGTCGCTACAATGAAATATAATAATGAAATAGGCAAAAGCACAATACTTAGAATCTTCTGCCAAAAATTTGGTTTATAAAAATAGCTATCAATAAATCTCATATTTTATTAATCCTACATTTTAGCTATTTTTGGAGGTTCGCCTTTAAAGCTATTTTGTTTTATTCGCTTAAAAATAGACTTTACAAATGCTTTTTCAAAACCATTTTCAATTAATTCTTTCTCACTAAAACCTTTTACTATTTGCTTTAATAATTTATCAATTTGATTATAAGAATATCCTAAATCGCCCTCATCACTCTGCCCGATATAAAGGTCTGCAGAAGGCTTTTTGTCAATGATATATTTTGGGATTCCAATCTTTTTGGCTATCGTAAAAATATCACTTTTATATATATCACCAATAGGATTAATAGCATATGCTAAATCCCCATAAAGCGTTCCATATCCTAGCATTAGCTCACTTTTATTGCTAGTTCCTACAACCAAAGCATTATGTAAAAATGATTTATCATATAAAATACACATTCTAGCTCTAGCACAGAAGTTTCCTATTCTATGAAAACTATTAGTATCATTTTCTAAGTCAATGGTATTTATGAAGCTATCCTGTAGTTCGCCGATATTAATAATCTCATAGTAAAGCCCTATGGATTGAGCGAATCTAATGGCATCTTGTGTATTTTTTGGATTTGTTGAATGTGATGGCAAAATAAATGCTTTTGCTTTATTCTTAAAAATCTTATTACAAAAAAATGCCACAACAGCACTATCAATACCGCCACTAAGCCCAAATACAACATTACTAAATCCGCGTTTTTTTACCTCTTTAGTTAGAAATTCTTCTATTTTGTCAATTTTCTTTTGCATATTAATCTCCCGTTACTTTGGAATGTATTTTAAGATATATTTATTTAAAATACAGAAATAAAAATCTCTTTTAAACTATAATAACATTTATGAAAATATTTATAATTCGATTTCTGCCTTATATAAAAGGTCATTATCCTAGATTTATCATAGCTATTGGTGCTGGCATTATAACTGCATTATGCACCGCTTTAATTACATACCTTGTAAAACCTGTTCTTGATGATGTTTTCATCAATAAAGATTCCACAATGTTAATAATTTTACCCATCGTTTTAATCTTTGCATATATGGGTAAAAGTGTAGGAATGTATGCACAATCATATTTGATGAATTATATTGGACAGGACATTGTAAGGCAGATTCGCAATAAGCTTTTAGCCCATATGCTAAGCTTAGAGATGGAATTTTTTAATAAAATGCGTAGCGGTGAGCTTGTAGCAAGAATTACAAATGATATTGAATCTATAAGGAATGCCGTTTCAAACTATGTAGGGGATTTCGCAAGAGAGAGCATTACTATTATAGCGTTAATTGGGGTTGTTATTTACCAAAGTCCAAAATTAGCTATTTTTGGGCTTATTGTAATACCTCTTGCTATGTTTCCTATTAATATAATCGCTAAAAAGATTAAGAAAATCTCTAAAAAACTAATGGAGCAAAATTCTGATATAACTGCCAAATTAAACGAAATATTTAATAACGCCGAGCTAATAAAAGCAAGTAATAGCCAAGAGATTGAGAGCAAATATTTCAATGATGCAAATTATAATTTTTTTAAGATTAATATGAAAGTGGTTCAGCAAAATCAGCTTGTAAATCCGCTTATGGAGCTTTTGGGGGCGATTGTTGTTGCTATTGTGATTTATATCGGTGGTAATGAAGTAATAGATGGAAAAATGACTGCTGGGGCATTTTTTTCATTTGTTGCGGCATTATTTATGATTTACACACCATTAAAAAAAATAACTTCAATGTATGCTGGAATGCAAACAGCACTTGCCGCAGGACATAGAATCTTTGAAATACTCGATAGAGCCCCACAAATAAAAGATGGAAATATAGTTTTAAAAAACAATATAGAATCTATTTCATTCGATAATGTTAGTTTAAATTATGACAATGTGGTGGCTCTAAAAAATATTAATTTAACATTTAATAAAAATGAAATAGTCGCATTAAAAGGTAAAAGTGGTAGTGGAAAAAGCTCTATTGTGAATCTTATTTTGCGATTATATACACCAAATAAAGGTCAAGTTAAGATAAATGGCATATCGCTTGATAATTACACACAAAAAAGTATTTGCGATAATATCGCCATTGTAACACAGAGAATCTTTATTTTTAACGATAGTATCGCTGTAAATGTCGCATATGGAAGTGAAATAGATGAAAAGAAAATAATAGAATCCTTAAAACAAAGTTTTGCTTGGGATTTTGTGGAGAATCTTCCAGATGGAATCTACACAAAACTAGATGAATATGGAGCAAATCTAAGCGGTGGTCAAAGACAGAGAATAGCGATTGCTAGGGCAATATATAAGAATCCGCAAATATTAATTTTTGATGAAGCTACAAGTGCATTAGATGAAGCTACGGAAGATTCCATTAAAAAAAGTATTAATTTAATCAAAAAAGATAAAATCGTTATTCTAATCGCACATCGCCCAAGCACCATAGAGCTTGCTACAAAAAAGATTGAAATAAGTGATGGCGAAATCAAAAATATAGAGATAAAGCAATGAAACCAATCAAAAAAATTGCATTTTTAGATGGCTATGCAGGATTGGAATCTACAATAGAGCAAATATTAAGCAAAAAATATGAGATTATCATAGATTCCAAGAATCCAGATTATATATTTTATAGTGTATTTGGGGCAAAACATATTCATTATGATTGTATTAGGATTTTTATAACTGGAGAAAATTGTCGCTGTGATTTTAATTTTGCTGATTATGGAATCGCTTTTGATTATCTAATATTTGAAGATAGATATTTGCGGTATCCGCTATATCTTACTTATGAAAGCTTTGATAAATGCCTAAATAATACAACAACGATTGCCAATCCATTTAACCGCTCATTTTGTAGCTTTGTAGTTAGCAATGATAAAGCAGATAGCAAAAGAGAGGAAATTTTTAATAAACTAAGCAAATATAAAAGAGTAGATTCTGGCGGAAAATATAAGAATAATATTGGCGAAGCAGTGGCTGATAAGTTAGAATTTTTATCAAAATATAAATTCAATATCGCATTTGAAAATTCCCAAACCAATGGCTATATAACCGAAAAAATTTTTGATGCAAAGGCAGCAGGAAGTATCCCTATATATTTTGGTGATATAAAAATAGCATATCCTTTAAACGAAAATGGGGGGGGGTTAAATAAAAAAGCATTTATCAATCTAGCAGATTTTACTTGTATAGATGAAATGATAGAGTTTATAAAAGCTATTGATTGTGATGAAAAACGATATTTAGAAATACTAAATGAGCCTTTAATCTTAGATTCTAATCATAAAGAGATATTTAATAAAAGATTGGAGAATTTTTTATATAATATATTTGATTCTCCCCTACAAGAAGCATATAGAAGGGGATTTGGGCAGTGGAGAATGAATATTGAAAATAGATATAAGAAATTCCAAAAAGCAAGAGAGAAAATCATAAAAATCCAAAATATCATAAGGTTTTACAAATAATATTAGATTGCCCTTAAGCTTTCTAGGATTTCAATCTTTTTTCGATGGAGTTTTACTAGATTATCGGATTCTAGGGTTTTTAAGATTCTACTTATTACCTCTCTTGAAGTGCCTAAAATATCGCTTAATTCCTCGTGTGATATGAAAATTACATTAGAATCTTGCATTTTAAGCCACTCGATTAATCGTAAATCAAGTCGTTTAAACCGAACTTCCTCGACTAAATTTGCCATATATAAGATTCTATCTGCATATTGTTGGAAAATATATTTTTGAAATTCCTCATCTTGGATAAAAATCTCCCGAACAATATTAGATGGAACTCTATAACCCTCTATATCTGTTGTGGCGATTCCTGTGCCAATTGCAGGCATTGTGTCATTATTAATAAAATTTACATTGCATTGCTCACCAGAGCTAAAATAGAATAATAATATACTTTTAGCTTCATTTTGCCGAATGAGTTTCGCTCTACCTTTAGTTATGAATAATATACTATTGCAAATATCGCCTTGATTAAAAAGTATAGAATCTCGTTTGATTTTCACAAAGATTGCAGAATCTTTGATTAACTGCTGATTAGCAGGTTTTAGTTTTGAGATAAAAGTTAGTTTATTTATCATTTGGTAACCTTATTGGCAGAATTATAATTAAGATTTTAAATGCTCTTTAATTATATCTGCAACTCGAAAAGAATTTGCATATATACTCCAAGTATAAGGGACACTTCCGCCTGTAGGCATAAATGAAGCATCTGTGATATATAAATTTGTTAATTCATGTGCTTTGCAGTTTTTATCCAAAACACTATTATTAATATCATTGCCAAATCGTGCTCCACCTGCAACTAGATTCGCCGGGGGCGATGAGCCAACGCTAAAATCTATATCTTTTGCCCCCATTTTTTGTAGAATCTTAACTGCTTTTTTTGATAAATACTCCCCTACTTTTCTATCATGTGGATGTGAATATATATTTACAACAGCCACAGGAATACCATATTTATCCTTATGTGTTTCACTAACACTTACAAAACAATCATTTGTAGGAAGCCAATCGCTAAAAACCTCGAAATTCAATCTCCTGCTAGAATATATATTTTTCTCTATTTTTTGTTTTAAATTATCGCCCCAGATTATATTGCCATTATCGTAGAATTGCTCTATTACATTTGGGATAATATTTGGATGCTCGAATAAAAAGTCGATAGTCCCGCCCTTATATATCTTGGAATCTTGGCTAAATTCATACCAATCTTGAATACTTCTATTGAAAAATAAACCTCTTTGCATTAATGCAAAAGCATCATTGCTTGATAAATCTTTTAGATAAAATGTCCCACTACCAACGCCACCTGAAGAAAAAATTAGATTCTTACCAACTTGATTGTGATTATTTGCAATACCATTTGGAAAATACCTATTTTTAGAGTTTAATAATAATCTTGATGTTTCTATGGCTTGAGCTGCTAGAACAAAAATTCTTGCTTTTATTGAATGCGATTTTTTATGTGCGTCGTAATAAATGGCTTCTTTTATGCTAGTTTTATCACTAATTAGTTTATAAACAAAGGCTTCTGGGATTATTTTTGCACTACATTTTTGTAGCAACGCAGCTCTACTACTACCTTTTGCACCTGTGGCACAAGGATAAGCCCCGCAATAATGGGAATACGCACAACCATATCTATCCAAATCGCTATATGGCAAAATGGCTCTTGGCGTAGGAATACTTGTAATGTTTAAGGCATTACAAGCGTTATCAAACCATTTTGTAACTTCGCTATCTTCTAATTTTGGATATGGGAAATCCTTAGTAGAACGAGGCTCTAAAAATCTATGATTTACTACCTTTCCAGATACGCCAATTACATTCTCAACTTTCGTATAATAGGCTTCTAAATCATCATAGCTAATAGCCCAATCAACCACATTTGCACCTTCAATTTCACCATATACACTTTTTAGCTTAAAATCATTAGGTTTTAGGCGATGAAAGAATCCACTCATAAGATTACTACTTCCACCAACCATACTGCCATTCCAAAAATTCCAAGTGCCAATATATGTATCTATGCCACCATCGGCATTTTTCTCATTTATGATATGGTATTCATCTTTGAGATTTGGTATATACATTTTGCGACGAGATACTGCAAGCTCATCTTTGCTAAAATCATCTTCTTTGTAGTATTTTCCCTTTTCAAGCACAATAACATTATAATTCAAATTACTTAGTTCATACGCCACACACGAAGCCCCAGCACCACTACCTATAATGCAAACATCATAAATCATATTTAATCTTTTATAAAAATGGCTTATTTGGTTGTGGCAAACCTGTGTGGTGATTTAGCCATTTCCAACCATTTTCATTCGTATTTATGCCATATATGGGGTCTCCTAGTATGGATTCCATAATAAAAACAAGCATATCATAAATCCAATCTTCTCCCCAAGATATTTTTGAAATATGTTTTAGCAATCTATCTCTATTTGAAAAATCTAAATCTATATAATGTTTATTATACATATCTAGGCTTTCTTTATCTAGATTCTTTGCACCATTTATAATGGCATTTTTGGTTTTTTGTGATACTTTTGAATGAGCTAAGATTAGTTTTAAGTATGCAGCACTATCAATATTTAATTCCTTTATATATGGAAATAAATCTTCTTGCACTAGAGATAAAAGCCTAAACATATCGCTATTTGAAATATTATCATCAGCGATTAGCTTAGGCACTACACACATCAAGGACGATGAAGAGAAAATCTTTATGGCATTTCTTCTATTAATTATCATTATTTTCTAAATATCAAATAATCAATGCTAAATTTTCCGCTACCAAAGGCGAATAGAGTAAATAGCATAATCCCGTAATAAAGTGGAATCTCAAAGCCATTATTCCCAGCACTAAAGCCATTTGAAAAATGCACGGCAAAAATCGCCACGAGAATTATCACAAGAAGCGGAATAGATAGAATGCGACTAAAAAGCCCAAGTATAAAAAGAGGAACTGCTAATATCTCAAAAATCGCCACAAAATACACGCTAAGTGTGGGAAGAATGAAGCCCATACTAGCGAACCATTCAGCAGTAGATTCTAGATTGTGCCACTTCATAATCGCCGTTTCATAGAATCCATACGCCAAACCAAAGCGGATAAATAGCAAAGATAGCGATTGGAAATTTGAAGTTATGCTAGAAAAAATAATATATAGATTTTTCATTTATCTTAATTTTATAGCTATAATTTATTTAGAATCTCCACATTTACCAGCACCACATTTTTGAGGTTTTTCTGTTTTTGTGTCTCCACATTTACCAGCACCGCACTTCTCAGCCGCACTTAATGTAGTCGTAAAACCTAATACTAATAATAAACCAAAAAGCATACTTGCTATTTTTTTCATAATCTGCTCCTAAAATTTTATATTGCTTAAAAAGCACTACATTATATAGAAAAACATTAAAAAATATCAGTGATTTATATCACAAAGAGATTCTGTAAAAATATTATTTCTTGGAATCCTAAGTCTATATTAACAATATTTTCTTATAAATATTTGTAAGATTTAGGATTAAATCGCTAAGGGCTTATAGTGGGAATCTAGCTTAAATTTAAAGGGAGATTTGTTGGATTTGAAATAAAGATATTTTAAAAATTTTATTTTATCAAAAAGATTGGGACTTGCTTACGAAATACTTGCAAATTAGGGGGGATTTTGGCGTGAAAATAAATGTGAAATTTTAAGGGGCGAATTTGTATAATTAAGCAAAAACAAAAAGGGATTTTATGCGAGTTTTGGGGCTTAAGAACAGTATCCAAGCCCAAATGCAAAATTGCCAACGGCGATTATTGAATTACTTTTTTCGCATTTTTTAGATTCTGCTTTTTTGTGGAATCTCTGCGAGAAACTAGCGAGTTTTGTGGAATCTTGGGAGTTTCTAAAAACTTGGATTCTCGCTTAAGTCTTATATTTATTCTCCATTTTGTGAAATATTTTGCAAATCATTTTCCACTTTTTTACTAGGCAATAAGCAAATAACAAAATTAATAACCACGCCGATTGGAGCTAAGAGAATGGCTAAAATAAATATCCAAATGCTAACTCCAGCATCTTCTATATCTGCGGACATACATAGCAAAAGCAGGCACGATAAAGGCTATAAATAATACAATTAGCAAAATACCACCAATTATATCGCTAATAGCAAGCACGAACATGGCAATAAGTCCAATCACAAGGAGACCTATCGGCACTGAAAACCAAGTTAGCAAAAACTCTCTCCTTGTCGTCCTGCCCGTAAAGTCAAATCCCCGCCTCCAAAACTCTCTCCAAGATTTACCCATTTCACTCTTAAAAGTCGCAAATCCTTCTGTAAACAGCACATTTAGTCCGTAAACTATTGCAATAATAAAAAACATGTTTTTCTCCTTTAATTTTCCTTATATTCTGTAGCGTTTGATGGGGCGTTTTGCGCCTCATCGTCGGGCTTTTCTTTGATTGTATTCTTTACTCCTCTAAATGTTGCTCTTATTGTGATAAATACTCCATAAGCCAAACCTAATGTCATTATGGTAAGCATAATTGCACCTTCTCCAGCTGATGAGCCTGATGTGGCTACAGCCGATGAGCCTGATGTGGCTACAGCCGATGAGCCTGATTGCGTTACAAGCGCGTAGATTCCCCCAAGCAACGCTATTCCTACAAAACCTATGACAAGTATAAATATAGCTTTTAATAATTTCGCAAACATTTTTGCACTCCTTTCATTTCCTATTCTCTTAGAATTTATCGCGTCGCTATTTATCGCGTCGCTTAAAACTCGCTTAAAAAAATCGATTTTACCCCCCCCCTTGCTTATACTTTGCTGAATCTATTCTTAAAAATGTGGGAATTTGTGAATTTTTGCAGTTTTTGAGAATCTAAAGTGTGGAATCTGGGGGAATCTAAAGTAAGAATCTAAGCGGAATCCAAAGCAATAATATTTAAATGATGCGTTTTATAAAAAGTAAAATGAAGCTAAAAGCCGAAGCAACCCCGCTTACTTCGGCAAAAAGATTGTTGTTTAAGGATTTATTAAGCGGAGTTGCCTTAAAATCAAATTGTTTTAATTTAATAGTGGTTTTGTCTTAGTGTTTCAGCACTAAGACAAGCAATAGTAAAATCAAGCTAAAAGCTATCACTTCACCCATACCACACCTCCTAACTTCACCGAAGCTCCGTTAGAAGATAATCCCTAAACAATGCAATTATAATACAAAAATTTAATCATAGAAATTTTCTCGCTCCAGCCAAGTTTTAACACCCACAATTCACACGCTCACAGATTCCAGCACGGCACGAGATTCTGCCCCAATTTTAAATGTGGTAAATTTAAGCCAAGATTCCACGCTAAACTAAGCTTTTCCCACCGAGATTCCCGCACCCCAGCTATGCAACTCAAATCCCAAAAAAGCCCCTAATCACGCCGTATTTTTGCAATCTCATCGCGGATTCTTGCCGCTTCTTCAAACTCCAGCTTTTTTGCCGCCTCGTGCATTTTTTTGCTTAATTCTTTAATAATTTTATCCTTTTGGCTTCGCGGGATTTTCCCCAGCTTGGCGGACTTTTGGGAGCTAGATTCGATTTTTAGCTCATCTTCGATACTTCGCTTTGTATTTACTGGCGTGATATTGTGTTTTTTATTAAACGCCTCTTGCTTATTTCGCCTATATTCGCTGATGTCAATTGCCTTTTGCATACTTTTTGTAATCTTTTTAGCGAAAAATATTACCTTGCCGTTGGTGTTCCTAGCTGCCCGCCCCATAGTTTGGATTAGGCTGGTTTCACTTCGTAAAAAGCCATCCTTATCAGCGTCCAAAATCGCCACAAGGCTCACCTCTGGCAGGTCCAGCCCCTCACGCAAAAGATTTACGCCGATAATCACATCATATTCGCCCAAACGCAGAGAGCGGATTAGGTGATTTCGCTCGATTGCGTCGATGTCGCTATGCATATACTGCGTTTTTAGCCCTAGCTCGTTGTAGTATTTACACAAATCTTCTGCCATTTTTTTCGTTAGCGTCCCTACAATCGCCCGCTCCCCACGAGCAATGACGATTTTTAGCTCATCATAGAGCCGCTCTACTTGCGTTGTGGAATCTAAAACTTCGCATTTCGGGTCTAAAAGCCCAGTCGGGCGGACAATCTGCTCTGCGGTATTCCCCCCACTTAAATCTAGCTCGATTTTTGCGGGCGTAGCGGAGACAAAGAGATAGTGCGGAGCCTTATTTATAAACTCTTCAAAATTTAGCGGACGATTATCCAGCGCACTTGGTAGGCGGAATCCATACTCTACTAATACCTCTTTTCTGCTCCTATCACCCGCATACATTCCGCCAAACTGGGGCAGTGAAACATGCGATTCGTCGACAATAATTAGATATGGCTTTTGCTTCTGCTCGAAATAATCCAAGAGCGAATATGGCGTCTCTCCGGGGGCTTTTCCGGTCAAATGCCGTGCGTAGTTTTCAATGCCCTTGCAGATTCCATTCTCTTTTATCATCTCCAAGTCAAACTCCGTGCGACCTTTGAGCCGTAAATACTCCACTTCCCTTTTGGATTCCTTAAACTCCGCCAATCTAAAATCTAGCTCGGATTCGATATTTTTAATGGCAGTATTTAGGCGATTATGCCCCACGATAAAGGGATTTGCGGCGTATAACACATAGGAATCTAGCCTTTTAATCTCCTTATTATCAATGGCGTCAATAAATGAAATCCGCTCACACTCATCATCGAAAAACTCCACTCTAAGCACCTCGTCCTCGATATACGCTGGGTAGATATCCACCACATCGCCATTCGTGCGGAACTCGCCTCGTTTTAGATATGTGTCGCTCCGTGAATAGCCCATCTCCACGAGCTTTAGCAAAAAATCCTTGTGTTTTTTTCTATCACCAATCTCGATTTTTTCAATCATTTGGATATATTCAGCTGGATTCCCCAAGCCGTAGTTTGCCGACACGGTGGCAATTACAATCACATCATCATACGCCAAAAGCGATGTAGTAGCACTTAGGCGAAGTCGCTCCAAGTCCTCATTAATGCTAGAATCCTTTTCGATAAATAAATCTCTGCGTGGGATATACGCCTCCGGCTGGTAATAATCAAAGTGTGAGATGAAATACTCCACATGATTTTTAGGGAAAAAGCCCTTAAACTCGCTGTAAAGTTGCGCACAAAGGCTCTTATTGTGCGACATAATAAGCGTTGGCATTTGGAGCTTTTGAATGATATTTGCCATCGTGTAGGTCTTTCCGCTGCCTGTAACGCCAATTAGGGTTTGGTATTTATTGCCAGATTCTAGGCTTTTACTTAGTTTTGCAATCGCCTCCGGCTGGTCGCCTGCGGGTTTAAAAGCGGAATTTAGGGAAAATTTATTCATTTTATGCCTTGAAAAATTGTTTTTAAAGTTAGATTATATTCATATATCTTTATAAATTAGTTTTAATTTATTTGCTTTTTTAAAAATATCTTTAACTGCGAGAACTTCGTTTAAAACGAAGCTAATCTTTGCTATCCACCGCCCTTTTTAAAAATACTTTTTTAAAAGTAAGATTCTTAAAAATTTTATGCGGAACACGGCAGTTGATGGATTGGTAATGAAACTTCGCTTTATAGAAAGCTAACATTTTAGGAATTATTTTAAGATTAAGGAGAGAATTTCGCCTTTTAAAGGAAATTCATTTTCCTATCAAAGTAGCAAATTCATCAGTCCCCATTTCCATAAAACAAGCTTTAACAAAGTTTCCTTGCAAATCCCCTTTTGTAACTAGAATTTAACTTATCCACACGATTGAGGGCGGACATATGACCTAGCCAAACTCCCTTTTTTGCAACTAGAGTTTCGCTCTCGTCTTGTCAAAACGAACGAAGTGAAGTTTCTGGTAAAACGAACGAAGTGAAGTTTCTAGTAAAATAAGATTTGGCGAAGTTCTTTATAAACAAACAAAAATAAATCAAATCCCACCTACCACACTATTTTTAAAAAATTTAAAATCTTAAACCTCCTACTTGGAGTTAAACACACAAGTTTGCTTGAGAATTTATTTTATTTTTTGGATTCTATTAAATTATTTTTGTTACAATTATAATATTTTATTTTAAATAAAAAGGCAAAATATGAGTATTTTAGAAAGACTAACCCAACGAATAGATGAGCTGCTAAATAGACTAAATGAGTTAAATAATGAGATAGAAAAATTGCAACTTGAAAATAGTGCATTAATCACAGAATCCCAAGAAAAAGAGCGACAAATAAACACTCTATATGAGGAATTAGCATTGCGAGACCGCTCATATGAGGATTTGATAAATAAGATTGATGAGGCGAAAAAATAAGTGGATTCTAGGCTAAGTGTAGATTTATATCTTGGAGGGAAAAAGATTCAAGTAAATATTGCTTGTATGAATATTAGTGCCAAAAATGAAATAGAATCTTTACTCTTAAAGCCAAATCTTGATATTAAAGATATACTTAAGGCTTATATTCAAAAAACGCAAGAATACGCTGAACTAGAAGAAGAAATTAAGAATTTAGTTTATAAATTGGAGCAGTAGCTGAAATATTATTTGATTGCACCTTTAAAACTAAACTTATCCCCATTAATCTACAAAAGCAAAACAAATTTTTCGCAAGGACAAATAGCAAATATTACGATTAAAAATAAAAATGCATTAGGCGTTATTATAGATGAAGTCCAAGAGCCAGATTTTCAATGCGAAGAAGCGTATAAAAAAGAAGAATATTTTAATACAACACAAATTCAATTAGCAAATTTTATAAGTAATTATTATTGTAGTAATATAGGCATTGCTTATGGCTTGTTTGTCCCGCAAAGTATAGAAAATAATAAGCCCAAACTAGTAGCAAATCTAGATAATATCCATATACAAAATACACTCACACAAAAGCAGAATCTTGCCCTTTCTTTTATAAAAAATCATAGCAAAACCTTACTTTTTGGCGATACGGGAAGTGGAAAAACTGAGATTTATATTCATATGATTTTAGAGATAATCAAGCAAAATAAAAATGTCATTTTTCTAATGCCGGAAATCTCACTAACACCGCAAATGGAAAAGCGGCTAAAAGATATTTTCGGCGATTTGGTTTGTATTTGGCATTCTAAGATTTCTAAGCCAAAAAAGCAGAAAATCCTAGAATCTATCGACAATTTTAGGATTATTGCGGGGGCTAGGAGTGCGTTATTTTTACCTGTGAAGAATCTAGGGCTAATTATAGTTGATGAAGAGCACGATGATGCGTATAAGTCAAACTCCGCTCCACGATATAATGCTAGAGATTTAAGTATTTATCTATCGATAAAAAATAATATTAAGTTAATATTAGGAAGTGCCACGCCAAGCATTGTGAGCTACTATCATTTTAATAAAACAAATGAGGTTTTTCGCCTTAAAGGTCGGCATTTTGATAGTAAAAAAAGCATTATTTTTGAGAACTCTCCAACACAAATCACGCAAAATCTAATTGATAAAATCGCAAAAACACTAGAAAAAAATAAGCAAATCATCGTTTTTGTCCCCATTAGGGCGAATTTTAAGACGCTTATTTGCCTAAATTGTGGGAAAAGTGTAAAGTGTAAAAATTGCTCGATTTCAATGAGTTTACATAATAAGAAAAATGCACTTATATGCCATTATTGCGGATATGCGCGTGCTATTGCTAAATCTTGCTTGTATTGCAATGGCAATGATTTTAGTGCTTTAAATATTGGCACACAAGAAGTAGCAAAGGAGCTAAGGGAGCACTTCAAGGAGGCTAGATTAGAGATTTTTGATAGAGATGAAATCACCACAGATTCGAAGCTAAAGAAAATCCTAAATGATTTTAATAATCACAAAATCGATATTTTGGTTGGCACACAAATGCTTAGCAAAGGACACGATTATCATAATGTTTATTTATCGGTGATTTTGGGGATTGATAATCTACTAAATAGCAATGATTTTCGTGCTATGGAAAAGTCTATTTCATTATTTTATCAAATCGCTGGAAGATGTGCTAGGAAAGATGATGGAGAGGTTTTTATCCAAACATTAAATAAGCAATTTTTTCAAAATTTCATAAACGATTATGAGGATTTTATAAAATTTGAGCTAAAAAATAGGGTTGATTTTTATCCGCCATATAGAAAATTAGCCCTTATTTTATCAACTAATAAAAATGATAAAACTGCTTTAAAAAATATAGAGTCTTGCAAAAAAATAGTAGAATCTCATAGAAATATTGAGATAGTTGGATTAAATCGTGCCCCGATTGAGCGGATAAATGGTGTTTGGAGGTATTTTATGCTACTTCGTGCTAAAAGTCCAAAAGAGCTACTAGATTGCGTTTATTCACTAAAAAATAAGCAGATTAGTATCGACATCGACCCTTTGCAATTATTATAGATAAGGATTATTATGAAAATAAATATAGTTTGCGAATCTGTGATATTACAAAAAACATTAGATTCCTACCTTAAAGATTATATTTCAAATTATGAGGATTGCGATTTTATAATCGCTGATTGTATCGATGAAAGCTTTAATAAGCCCATTTGTTTGGTTACTTTTGGTGAGGATTCCGATATTCGGCGACCAATACATAGGGAATCTTTATTTAATGATTTAGAAAAATTCAACAAAAGCATAAGCGAGATTCCGCGAATCAATGTAGAAAAATTTAATAATATACTTGATATGAATGAGTTAGAGAATCTTAAAAAATCGCTAGATTCTATTAATAATCTACAAGATGATTTAAAGGATAACACAAACCAAGATGCCTTAAAAAATGAGATTGAAAACATAATAAGGGATTTTACTGATAGGCTTTATAATGCAATCAAAAAGAACAACCAATAAGGTAAAATCTAGTATAAAGATTATAGGTGGAAAATACAAAGGCAAGGTATTAAATATGGATATTTTGCCAAATACGCGTCCAACAAAAGCGATTGTTAGGGAATCTTTATTTAATACATTGCAAAATTTTATCCAAGATAAAGTATTTTTAGAGGTTTTTGCAGGATATGGGAGCATTGGATTTGAGGCTTTTAGTCGTGGTGCAAAAAAGGTTATATTTATCGAAAAAGATATTTTAGCATTTAAGATTCTAGATAGTAATATTAATCTTTTTAAACAATCATTAGAGAATCTTAGGGCTTACAATAAAGATTCTATAGTATTTTTGAGTGGTTTATTAGCTACAAATAACATTGATATTTTGTATTTTGACCCACCTTTTGGAACAAATGGCGAGTATTACTATAAATGTTTTAATATACTAGAAAATACAAATCTAAAAGATAAAATGATTATTTTTGAGCATATATCAAACTTTGTTATGCCACAAAATATAGGCGATTTACCACTAAATAAATATAGGAAATTTGGAAAAACTAGCATTAGTTATTATCATAAAAACTAATTTTTAAATATTTAGAATTTTGATAAAATATATAATCTAAACCTTTGGAGACTAATAAATGGCAGAAGAGCAAAAGAATAAAAAAAGTAAAGTGGTTTTAATCATCATCATTGCACTTATTATAATTGCGATATTACTTGGTGTGGCATTTTATTTTATGACAAAACAAAATACTACAAATACACCAGAAACTACGCCAACAAGCCAAGATATGAGCATAGGAACTGATGTAACACAAACAAATGCAAATTACATAAGGATTGGACCTATATACCAACTTGACCAATTTATTGTAAATCTACTTACGCAAAGTGGAAGAAGATATTTAAAAACTACAATTGGGTTAGAGATGACTATGCCAGAATTGCAAAATGAGCTAAATTCCAAACGCGCTGCAATAAGAGATACTATCGTAGAAATATTATCATCGAAATCACTCGAAGAAGTAAGCACAACAAGAGGTAAAGAAAAACTAAAAGAAGAAATAGTTCAAAGATTAAATGAATTTCTTGTTGATGGCAAGATTCGCAATGTTTTCTTTATAGATTTTGTGATTCAATGATTGGTGTAGATTTAGTTTCTACAAAAAGAATAGAATCCCTAGTAAATAAATATGGGGAAATATTTTTAAAAAAGATTCTAAATAATGAAGAAATCGCACTAGTTAGAAATGATAATGGATTTAATATAAATAGAATAGCAGGTTTTTTTGCCACAAAAGAGGCACTTTCTAAAGCATTGGGCTGTGGCATTGGGGGAGATTTAAGATTCCACGATATAACAATTTTTAAGGATTCTAAAAATGCTCCAAAAATTAAATTAGATAAAAATGTAATACAATATTTCAATATAAAAGATATAGATGTTTCCATTAGTCACGATAATGGCTGTGCTATTTCATTTGTATTTGTTAAAAAAAATGAGGATAAAAGAATGGAAAATAATAATGAATATTTATTCTATCTAGAATCTAAGCTCTCTAAAGAAGATTTAATGATAATCAAATCAAAATTAGACACCTTACCCAAAAAAAGAGCTGATGAGATTGTATTTTTGGATTTAAAATCACCTATATTGGCATTGGTGCTTTCTCTTTGTTTTGGGATATTTGGTGTAGATAGATTCTATCAAGGGCGGATTGGGCTTGGAGTCGCTAAACTTTTATTATCTTGGGCTCTTTTTCCTTGGATTATTATTGATTGGTTTTTAATTATGAGAAGTATAAAAAAAGATAATATGGTAAAAATAATGGAATTTTTGGAGTAATCTATATGCTATTTTTTAGAGTAGATTACTTTGGATATTGCTTAAATTAAATCTTTCTAGCCACAAATCCGCGAATAAAATTAGAGTAATCTCTATAAAAATCAATATATTTATAATTACTTAGATATTCTTGTATATATTCTTGGTCAAATCCAATCTCAAGACATAAAAATGTTGGATTAAGATTTATTATCTTTTTTATAATCTCATCTCCATTTTTCCCGCCAAAAAGTGCGTCCTTAGGCTCATAACTTAGATTTTTAGGTATGGCATAATCATTGTTGATATAAGGCGGATTAGATACGATTAAATCATTATTATTTCTCAATACACCATCTAATAAATTTGTCTTTACAAGTGATATTCTCTCTTTTAGATTCGGGATAATGGCGGATTTTAATTCTATATTTTTTCTTGCGATATTTAGTGCAGAAAGCGATATATCCGTTGCAATAACTTTCAAATCTTTATGTAACATACAAAGCATTATACTAACAACCCCACTGCCAACGCCTATCTCAAATATTTGCTTAATATTATATTGCTTTATTACATTAGAAGTTTTAGTTACTAATATCTCAGTTTCTGGTCTAGGTATCAATGCCCCTTCATCAATAAAAAAAGTTTGCGAAAAAAAACTAACTTGCTTTGTGATATATTCGATAGGGTAGCCCATATTTAGCAAATCAACCTGATTTAAAAGCTCTTTTAATGTATGGTTGGATACCTTTAAATCGTCATATAAATGCAAGAATATTCTATCTTTTTTTAATATATTGCAAAGCAGAATCTCACATTCTAAAGACGCTCTATTACCTAATCTTTTTCTTTTTGCAATTTCTAAAACATCTTTTATCGACATATCTAGCTATTATAATCATAATTTAATGCTTTCAAACGCTCAATTAATGGCGGATGCGACATATAGAAAAAAATATAAATTTTATGAGAATATGGAAAAGCCTTATTTTCATTTATAAGTTTTACAAGTGCACTACCTAAATCTTGGGGATTTGTTAATGTAGAGCCAAAACTATCTGCTTTATACTCAGCCTTACGACTAAAATAATTAATAATAGGCATAAAATAAAAAGATATAAACGAAGATATAAGCACCAAAACACAAATAGTAGTAGCACCATTTCTAGGAAAATTATCAAAAATCATATTTGGCAGATTCCCCACAATAAAAAATAAAACAAATAGCACAACTGCCATAATAAAAATATTTTTTAGTAAATCTTTATGTTTAAAATGAGCCAACTCATGCCCCAAAATCGCCAAAAGCTCATTTTGTGTAATCTTAGAGAGCAATGTATCAAATAGCACAACTCTTTTACTTTTCCCAAGTCCGCCAAAATACGCATTCAACCTACCATCTCTTTTACTTGCGTCCATAACAAAGATTCCATTTGCCTTAAAGCCCACGCTATCCATCATTTGTGTTATTTTTGATTTTAGATTCTCATCATCTAAAGGGGTGAATTTATTAAAAAGTGGTGCGATTATAGTTGGGTAAATGATATTTGCCAAAATTGCAATGATAAACAAAAATAAGAATCCAAAAATCCACCAATTAGCAATATTTTGTATTAGATAGATTAGCACACTTGATAGGATTCCAGCTATTACAATCATCATTAATAAAGATTTTAATGTATCAATTATATATAGTTTAATGGTGCTTTTACTAAAGCCAAAACCTTTATCAATAACCAATTTTTTATAGGATTCTAATGGCAGAGTAAGAACGGCATTTATAAGTAGAAATAAAATAACAAATAAAATTTGATTTATAAACCCATCGCCAAGTAGCATATAAATCATAGATAAACCAAAATTAATCCAAAATATAAATAGGATTCCACTAAAAATGCTCTCAAAAATATGAAAATATTGGCATATGATTGCATAATCTTTAGCAATATTAAAATCATTTTTATTTAGGATTGCAACTTTATTATTATGTTTGATGTGGTTAATTTGCAATAATGCGATAATGCAAACAGGAAATGTATAAAATAAAATAAATAAAATGCTAAGTATCATAAATCACCTTTATTTAATGTTGTAGTTTTTTAATACCTTTTTTTCTAACAAAATATAAAAACAAAATTGAAATTAATAATGTTATTATAGATAATATTTGCCCCATTGAGATTCCATAAAAATATCCCATTTGAGAATCTGCCTCTCTAAAAAATTCCACAAAGAATCTAGCAATGGAATAAAATAGCATATAAAGCCCTATTAACTCGCCTTGAAATTTGACTTTATGGCGAATAAAAAATAATATAATAAATACACAGAATCCCTCTAAAAATGCTTCATAAAGTTGGCTGGGATGGACTAATTTATCATTTACTAAGATTCCAATTTTTAGTGTAGTTTCTCTGCCGATTAATTCTTGATTTAGAAAATTTCCAATTCTACCTAAAATATACCCCAAAGGAAGTGCTATAGCAGTAGAATCCATCAATAAAAATATTGATTTTTTATATCTTTTAGCATATATAAAAGTCCCAAGAATAAACCCAAAAACTGCTCCGTGATAGCTCATACCGCTAATACCTACAAATTTACCATTTACAAATGGATTAAACATCTCCCAAGGGTGGGTTAGATAATAAATCGTATTTGGGTCATAAATGAGAAT
Organism: Helicobacter sp. 16-1353; assembly: GCF_003288815.1. Classification (GTDB taxonomy): domain Bacteria; phylum Campylobacterota; class Campylobacteria; order Campylobacterales; family Helicobacteraceae; genus NHYM01. The sequence continues at coordinate 161,486 of NZ_NHYM01000001.1, forward strand.
ATATCCTATTCTAGCTCCCAATATTATGCCTATTTCAGCATATATAAAAAATATCTCTAGTTCATTATTTGTTATTGGATATTTATCTTTTTTTATAAAATATTTCACTGCTAAAAGCCCGACTATCAAAGCAGATACATAAAAGATTCCATACCAATAGACATTGAATCCAAATATACTTATTGCCACTCTATCCATATTTTGATAGATTAGATTCCAGCTATTCATACTCTTTTATCTTTACATCAAATAATTTATGAAAATCCGCATATTGCAAAAAGTTATACAATCTAGCATTGCTTACAATAATATTTATATTTAATTTATTTATATCTTTTAATTTCAATATATATCCTAAAATATATGCATCTATGGAATCTGCATTTACAAAATAAAATGTAATATTAGTAATATTCTCAATATTGCTTTTAATAAAATACTTTACTTCCATATATTCATCATAATTATTCATTTTTCCATTTAATAGAAATTCTAAATTCTTATCTATTAATCTTTTAGATATTTCCAAAAATCACCTTCTTTAGCACAAAATTCATAATCAAACAATTTTATTTTATAGCTATGCAACATTAATCGCTCATAGGGAATCTTACCATAAAGATTATCACCTAAAATCGGGTGGTTTATATCATTTAAATGAACTCTTATTTGATGTGTTCTACCTGTTTTTATAACCACCTTAAGCAATGTATTTTTATTGATAATCCTTAAAGGTGAAATGGAAGTTATTGCTTTTTTGCCAAATTTATAATCAATCTTACTTGTGGCATAACTACCCTTTTTAGTCATTATGGGCTTAGTTATCGTAGAATCTTCTGCAACTATTCCTTTTACTAATGCCAAATATTCCTTATAAACTATTTCATTCTTAAACTCTTTTATGGCATTTTCCCTAAAATCCCCATTTTCTTTTGTAAGCAAAACAACCCCACTTGTATGCTTATCAAGACGATTTAATAAAACCCAAGATTTATAAATATTCTCCAAATCATAGCTATCAAAAAATGCTGGTTTATTTATAGCTAGGATATATTCATCTTCAAAAATAATTTTTGGAGATTCTATATTGATGATTTTTAGTTTTATATTAGGAGAGATAATTTGGCTTGCTTTTAATTTCACACCATTTGAATAAACAAGCCCCAAATCAAGCATTTCTTTAGCTTTTCTATGTGATATATTTTCTTTTAATGATAGGATTTTATAGGCTTTTTCCATCGTTTTACTTTATGTATTGAAGTGCCAATTCTAGCTTGGAATCTTGATTTTTGATATAACTTTTTGGAAGAGATTCTATATTTTGCAAGGATTCTATTAATTCACTAGCTTTTATAATCTTATAACCTTCAATTAAATCAAATAAAGCATATTGATTAAAAATATATGTTCCACTTAGAATTTTTGTATGAAAAAACGCACATTCTAAAGGATTATGTCCGCCCACTTTTACAAAGCTACCGCCCAAAATCACGCAATCAGCGATATTGTAGATATTTATTAATTCGCCAAGTTTATCAATAAGAATGATTTGATAGTCATAATTCATTCCCACTTCGCTAAATTTGGCACTTTTTAGTGGATAGTTTTGCAATATTTCCCAAACCTCCTCAAATCTCTCAGGGTGGCGAGGAGCGATAATTAAGCGATGTTTGTTAGAATCTCTAAATACATTTATATAACTTGAGATAATCATCTCCTCCTCGCCTTTATGTGTGCTAGCGGCGAAAATTAATTCTCCATCAAATTTTGGTAATTCTTTTGTAATATGAAAAGAATTTAAAGCTTTTATATTGCCAAAAACCTCTATATTTTTTGCACCAAGATTTGATAATCTCTCCTTATCTGCTTCCATTTGACATAAAACAACATCAATTTGTTTGAAAATCTGCTTATAGAAAAATGCTACTTTTTTATATTTTGGAAATGATTTTGATGAGATTCTGGCATTAAGCAATATTGTTTTCGCACCTCTCCTTTTTGCACAATAAAATAACATATACCAAAGTTCAGCCTCTAAAACAATCAATCTTTTTATATTTTTTGGCATTAGAAATGGGATAAAAATCTCAAAAGGTAAATAATATATTTTTATAGTTGGTTTTGCTCCAAAAAGCTCTACTGCTCTTTTATAGCCGGTATTTGTAATAGTTGATAAAATAATGCGTTCATCAATATTATTTATCAAAGATTCGAGTGAATTTATCTCGCCTAGCGAACAAGCGTGAATCCACACATCGCCACTAAATGGCGGATTCCTTAGAAAGAATCTCGCTGGAATGGAATCTTTATATTTCGGCTTAAATATAGATAGAAAGATTAAAATAGGTAAAGAAATAATATATAAAATGCCACATAGAATCCAATAAATAGTGGCAAACATTCGCTTTTAATACCTAATTATTCTTGTATATATAGGATTCTGCCACAATGAGGGCAAGTAACAATATCATCTGATTTTAATAATTCACTATAAACCTTATCATTAATCCTAATAAAACACCCGCTACAAGCTTGTTTTTTGACCACAACAACACTTGTATCTTTAGCCCATTTTCGTATTTTTTCATAAAACACAAGGACTTTATTATCTATACTTTTTGCAAGTTTTTCCTTGCTATCAAATATCTTTTGTAATTCTAATTTGATTTTTGCTGTCTTTTTCTGCACTTCTATTTTTGTTTCTTCAATGTCTTTAGTGGCTAGTTCTATTGCCTGTAATAGCTCTTTTTCTTTATCCTTAATAGCTTCAAGTTCTTTTTCTAATCTAGATATTTCTTCATTTGCAAATGCGATTTTCTCTTTAGCAAGACCATTTTCAGCATCAAGTGCTCGTAGCTCATACTCACTTTTAACATTGGCTATTTTTTTATCGATTTGGGCTAATTTCTCACTATTTTCATTAATCAAAAGTTCATTATTTGCTATCTCAAGCTTTATTCTTTTGGTATCAGTTTTTAGCGATTCTAACTCATCTTGAGACTGCATTTGTAATTTAATCTTTATATTTACCTCATCTTCAATCTCTGCTATTTGTGGCTCTAATTTTGTAGCCTCTTTGTCTATTTTTGATAGTTTTATTAAATTTTGCAAATCTTTATTCATATATTTCCTTTAATTAAAGATGAATGGATTTTGTGAATCTAGTATTATAGCGTTATAGTGAATCTTTTTCAAATAAGGATATAGAATCCGCCCAAATTCGCACTCGGAGTTATAATGCCCCACATCGATTATGGAGACGCCCAAACTTTGAAATTTCATTGCGTCGTGGTATTTCACATCGCCAGTGATTATTAAATCGACTTCTAGCCCCACGCACTCGCTTATCCCAGCCCCGCAAACTACGGCGATTTTGCTTATTTTGTTCGTCGCTTTGGTGATTTTTATGGTGGAATTTATGCGGGATTTTATGTGAGTGGCGATAGATTCTAGGCTTTTGGATTTAGATTCCAAAATAATTGCGATATTTTCGCTTTTTATTTGTTTAAAATCTTTTAAATCTAAGACTTTATCCACGAAATATTTATTTAAGTGCGTTTTGTCAAAGTTCGTGTGAAGGGCGATTAGAGCGATATTTTTTTTGATTAGAATCTCAATTATATTGCTTGGATAGCTCTTAAAATCTAGGGATTTTAGGGGAGAAAAAATAAGCGGGTGGTGGGTTACTAAAAGCGAATTTGGCTCTAAATTTAGAGCGATTTCTTTTGTCGCCTCTAGGCTTAGATAAATGTGGCTTATTTTAGAATCCAAATTCCCAATTATAAGCCCGGAGTTATCCCAAGATTCTTGCAATTCAAATGGCGAGATAGAATCTAGAATCTTGTAGATTTCGCCGAGTGTTAGGGGATTTATAGCGGATTTTAGATTCTTAAAGTTTGCGGATTTTAGATTCGCGGAATCTGGATTTAGAGAATCTAGATTCTGCCCTAGATTCTGTGATTTCGTGGAATCTTTTGGCTTTTTTGCAAGATTTGCCGCTAATTTTGTAGAATCTGCAGAATCTAGATTCGCCGATTTTTTCGCATTTTTAACGCCCTTACCTCGCATTTACTCGCTCCTCTCTTTGGGATTCCTGCTCCTTATACATACTCGCACACGCCTTGGCAAGCTCCCTAATCTTAAGGATATAATTCTGCCTCTGCGTCACTGAAATCGCCCCTCTTGCATCAAGCATATTAAAAAAATGTGAGCTAAACATCGTGCAGTCATACGCTGGGAGCGGAAGAGCGGCTTCTAGGGCATTTTTTGCCTCATTTTGCATTTGCTCGAAAAGTGAAAATAGCATTTTGGTATCAGCCACCTCAAAATTATATTTTGAAAACTCCCATTCGCCCTCCTTATGCACCTCAGCGTATTTTACGCTTTTTCCATTATAAGAGCTAAACTCAATATCAAAGATAGATTCCACGCCTTGGATATACATCGCAAGTCGCTCCACGCCGTAAGTTATCTCAATCGGCACAGGGAAGCACTCTAAACCGCCCACTTGTTGAAAATATGTAAATTGCGTGATTTCCATACCATCAAGCCACACTTCCCAGCCAAGTCCCCACGCACCAAGCGTTGGGCTTTCCCAGTTATCTTCGATAAATCGCACATCATGCTTATTCGTATCAATCCCCAAATGCCGCAAACTCTCCAAATACAGCTCTTGGATATTTTCCGGGCTGGGCTTGATTAAAACTTGGAATTGATAGTAGCTGCCAAGTCGATTTGGATTTTCCCCATATCTGCCGTCTGTCGGGCGTCTGGAGGGGGCGACATATGCCACATTCCACTCTTTGGAATCTAGGCTTCTAAGCAAAGTCGCTGGGTGGAAAGTCCCCGCACCTGCTGGTATATCGTAGGGTTGGAGTAATAACGCCCCTTGATTTTTCCAAAATTCTTGGAGTTTTAAAAGTATGTCGCTAAAAGATAATTTCATATTTTTCCTTAATTTACTTGTATGGAATCTGTAAAATTTCCATAAATTATAGAGTTTCTCTTACTAATTTTCAATTTTTTCATTCTCAATTGGAACTAAGATATTACAAGCCTCATTTATCTTATTTAATACCTTGTAGCCCTGCTCTATTGCCCTATTGCTAGTATCTTCACAGCCAATTATTATAGGCTTATTTGTCGCCACAAACTCATCAAATTTATTTTGTATATCTGGGAAAAAACTCTCTCTACTAAATGTGCCATAATAATATGGAAACTTGTGTTGCAAGGCGATTTTAGGGCTACTAAAAAGTAAAAATAAATAATTATTAATATCGACTAACTCACCATCAAAAATAATCTCCTTATCTGGGTGGCTTTGATGATAAGATTCTATGCTAGAGAGTAATGTTTGTAAATGTGAAGCATAATCTGCTTTAAATTTCATTCCCGCATATGGCGTATCATAGCCCATTTTATAATAATTGCTTTTTGTTGTTTTGATATTATTAAAATTATTAATACTAGTTTCAACAAATTGTTTTACCTTAGTATGGTTTATAAATAAAAATACGATGCTTAGGGCGATTATGGATAGAATCTTGATGTTTTTATTCCAAAAGCATAGATATAAAACATCGATAAATAACGCAATCCCAATGCCAAACTGCACTCGAAGCCTTGCATCTTCATTAATTGGATAATTGAAAATCATCGTTGAGAGCGTGATTAGAGCGACTATAAATCTTATGCTATCTTCATTTAAAATGGCGATTTTACTAGCATTTAGGCTAAATGGGCGATAGACAAAGTAGAGAGCGGGTAAAATCACAATAAACCAATAGGATAAATATCGCATAAAATACCCGTGCCAATCCATTCCATCAGTTGTATAATTGAAAAGATAGTTTGCTATTGTTGGAATGGTATTTTCGTATCCAATCGCTGGTTGTGCCATATCAACTAGGCTTGTAAGCGAAGAAAATAAAATCTCCAATCCCTCAAATCCATTTCTAAGCAATACAAACAGCCAAAAGATGAGATTTGAGATTATAAAGGTTTTAATTAAGGTTTTAAAAATATGCTGATACTGCTCCTTTATAATCGCCCCAGCATAGAATAAAATAATTGGCAGAGCAAGAAAAGTAAAACCTATTACAAGCCCTTGCTGACGCATATAGGGCAAAGAAGCGATAACAATACCTAGAATGATTAATTTATAGTTTTTTCTCTCTTTGATATATGAAGCAAAAATATATACACCCATAGCCACAAAAAGCATAATAAAGTCATTAAACCACGGATTATCTCGTCCCGTGTGGCTTAAAAGCAAAGTCAAAACAGCAAGTTTCGCAAAAATATTTGGTAGGAAAAATCTAGCAGTTTTATATACAAAAACCATAGTTAGAAAAATCACCACTCCATCGGCGATTCCTATATTTACTTGATTAACCCCTAGAATCTTAAAAAATATCCCAACTACAAGCGGGATAAAAATCGAATGTGGGGAGTAGAAATCGATTCCGGGCAATATCCCATTTGCCGCCATTCCGCCTAGATATGATAAAAATGCCAAATGATGGTCGTGATTATCGTGGTAGAGAAAAATACTCCCAGCGGAATAGGCATTCATAAGTAAAATCATAAAAACAAAAATCCAAAAAACTATATTTAGAAAAATATATATTAGATTCTCAATATTTTTTTTGACTTTAAAATAAGATAATAAATCATTAAAGTTAATTTTTACTTTCATAAAGATTCCAAATAGTTTTAAAATAAAATTTCTTATTTTATCAAAAAGTGAATAATATGTAATAACAAAGTTGATTTTAAGATAGTTTAAAATGATTTTTAAGTATAACAATAATATTTAAAATTTTAGAAATAAGGATAAAAAATGGCAATTATTGATTTTAATGGCAAAACTCCCAAACTAGGCAATAATGTAAAGATTTTCCCAAATGTAAATATTATCGGCGATGTGGAGATTGGCGAGGATTCTAGTGTGTGGTTTGGAAGTATAATTAGGGGCGATTTGAATAGCATCAAAATCGGCAAACGCACGAATATACAAGATTTGACGATTATCCATACTTATCAGCCAGATAATGGCAACTATCCAAATGGACTAAGTGTAACTGTGGGCGATGATGTAACAATCGGGCATAGGGTAACACTACACGCTTGTAAAATAAATAATCGATGTTTAGTTGGAATGGGTTCAATCGTAATGGACGATGTTGTGGTGGGCGAAGACTGCTTTATAAGTGCATTTAGCTTATTACCAAAAGGTAAAAAATATCCGCCAATGTCGTTAATATCTGGAAATCCCGCAAAAGTCGTTCGTCCACTAAGAGAAGAGGAAATTTTAAATATCAAAAAAGAAGCACAGCTTTATGTAGATTTAAAAAATAGGTATAATTAGTATTTTAAAGTTTAATTAGGGAGAAATTTCTAAAAAGGAGAAGTTAAATGTGTTGCCCAGCTTGTATAAAACGACCATTAATTATTTTTATAGCAATTATCATTTTATTGCTTATACTAGCATTTGTATTTTGCTCTACTTGCAGAAGTTGCAATGTAGTAGAAGAAGAAGTAGTTATTACACCAATCATTCAAGAGGAAATAATTATTGAGGAGATTCCAGCTCAAGTTGAAGTTGTAGATGAACTTATTGCCATTAAAAAAGATTTTATTGAGAATGGGATAATTTCTAATAAATTTATGCAAAATAGTAGTGTGTTTTTTGATAGAAATCGCTCCAATATTAATAAAGAAAAAATAAATGAGTTTAATGCAGATTCTAGAGATTCTATTAATACTGCTAGATTGGCTATTATAGTTGGACATGCTTGTGATTTGGGTAATAAAGATTATAATAATAATCTAATACAAAAAAGAATAAATTTTATAGTTAATGATATTAAAGATAAAAATCCATCAATGGAAATACTTTTTTCAAATGAGGGTCAAGCCAAAGCACCACCTAGAGATATAGACAAAAAAAGTAGAGAAATGCAAAGAAAAGAAGAACGAAGGGTTGATGTTTATTTCTATAAATAATTAAAATAATTTAAAGCAGAATCCTAAAAGTCTAGCTATTTAGGCTTTAGGATAAATATAGAATATTGATTAAATCTAAGAGAATCTTAAAGAAATGAAACTTAATAATATTTAGTTTTTATTAGTTTTATCTATGTTTTTTACTAGTTTTCTTAGTATTACTTGCATTTTCTGCCATTCGTGAATCTCTGTTATCGGGTGTCCTCCCCATTTTGTATTTGGTGGGAGATTTTTCGATACAGCTCCGCGTCCAGCTACTTGCGTAAAATCACCGATATGTATGTGTCCTCCTGTGCCAGATTGCCCACCAAAGACGACATTTCTTCCTGTTGTTGTGCTTCCTGCAAAACCTGTTTGCGAAACCAAGATAGAATACTCACCAATAACGCAGTTATGCCCGATTTGAACCAAATTATCAATTTTAGCACCTTTTTTTATAATAGTGCTATTGAAAACTGCTCTATCTATAGTAGCATTCGCACCAATCTCAACATCATCTTCGATAATTACATTCCCAAAATGCTCAATTTTGATATGTTTGCCATCACTCGTGTGAGCATATCCAAAGCCATCTCCACCAATCACACAACCAGCTTGCAATATGACATTATTTCCAATAATCGTTTTCCCATATATGGTTACATTAGGATAGATTATGACATTATTTCCAATATTTACATTATCGCAAATCACGACATTTGGCATAATAACGCAATTTTCCCCGATAAAAACATTTTCCCCGATAAAAACACCTTGATAGATTCTAGCGTTTGCGGGTAGATTATTGGATTTGGTATTTTGTAATTGAGTGGATTTGAAAAAATGCGATAATTTAGCAAAAACAAGATATGGATTTGGCACAAAAACGATATTTTCATTAGTAAAATTATCTTTATATTTTATATCTATAAATATCGCTCCAGCTTTGCAATTATCCACAAGTGATAAATATTTATCATCGTGAATATAGCTAATATCATTCTTAGATGCAAAATCAGGCGGTAGCAATGACTTAACCTCAAAATCCTTTAATCTCGTTTTATCAAACTCTATATTGGAGATTTCTAGCATTTCATATAATCGCATAATCTTTCCTTAAACATTAATATCGCTCAATTGCTATTACCCCGCTACGAACAATTTCTTTTGGTTTAAATCGCTTTAATGCTTTTATAAAATTATCAAGTCTTGATGGTTTATCAGTAACCACAACAATGATATATTTATCATTCGCATTTGCGATTTTACCATTATATGCCTTACATAAAACATCAATATCACCTAATGCCTCATTAATGGATATTTTAGCAAGAAGCGTTTCTTTCTCAAGCATATCATCATCTTCAATTACACTTAAAACAGGAATTAATTTATGAAGTTGTTTGATAATCTGCTCAAACACCTTTTCATCGCCACTTGTAACAATAGTAATTCGTGATAATTCCCTATCTGGCAATGGGGCAACAGTTAGAGATTCTATATTATATCCACGACCTGCGAAAAGCCCTGAAATACGCGATAATACGCTATGTTCATTTAAAACTGTTACTGATACAACTCGTCTTTTTTTCAACTTTAACTCCTAATTTAACATCATATTATTCAAGGCTTCGCCACTTGGAACCATCGGGAAAACAGATTCTAATCTATCGATTTTCACATCAATTAAAGAAACCTTATTTGCTTGCATAGATTCCCTAAATGCAGATTCAAACTCCGCTTTTGTGCTAACGCTGAATCCTATTCCGCCAAAAGATTCTGCTAATTTCACAAAATCTGGTTGATAGGATAAATCAACGCTTGAATATCGCTCATCGTAAAAGAAAGTCTGCCATTGTCTAACCATTCCTAAATAACTATTATTAAGAATGACATTAATAACAGGAATGCTCTGCTCAATGCAGGTCATAAGCTCCTGTATATTCATCATAATAGACCCATCGCCTGAAATATTGATGGAATACAAATCACCTTTTGCAATCTTTACTCCAATTGCCGCTGGAAGCCCAAAGCCCATTGTCCCAAGTCCACCACTTGTTATAAACTCCCTAGGATTCATAAATGGATAAAATTGTGCCACCCACATTTGATGTTGTCCTACATCTGTGGATATAATCGCCTTTCCTTTTACCATTTCTGCTACCTTTCTTATAACCCATTGTGGTTTTAAGACTTTATTAGAATCCTCAAATCTAAATGAATGCTTTTCCTTGTAGGATTCCACATTTTCAAGCCATTGTTTGATTTTAGTTTTATCAAAATCATTTAACATCGGGATTAAATCCAAACAAACATTTTTAAGATTCCCAACTATCGGGTAATTAACATCTACAATCTTCCCAATCGAGCTTGGGTCAACATCAATATGGGCGATTTTGGCATTTTTAGCAAATTCACTTAATTTTCCTGTTATCCTATCATCGAATCTAGCCCCAAGTGATATTAATAAATCACATTCGCAAATAGCCATATTTGAAGCATAGCTTCCGTGCATTCCTGCCATTCCTAAAAATAGCGGATTAGAATCCCCACAAACGCCTCTAGCCATTAACGTTTCCACAGCTGGAATCTGGGTTAATTCCAGAATCTTTCTAATCTCTGGAGTGGCATTTGATATAACAGCTCCACCACCGATATAAAATAGCGGTTTTTTAGCATTTTTTATAGCTTCATAAAGCTTTGATATTTGCCTTGCATTGCCCTTTGTTATTGGCTTATAAGTGCGTAATTCTATATGCTCTGGATAACTAAACTCTCCAATTGCACTACTTACATCTTTTGGTAAATCTATCAAAACAGGTCCCGGACGACCACTTCTAGCGATATAAAACGCTTCTTTTAAGATTCTAGGTAATTCCTTAATATTCTTAACTAAATAATTATGCTTCGTGCAAGGACGAGAGATTCCAACCGCATCGATTTCTTGGAATGCATCCGTGCCGATTTGTGTTATTGGAACTTGTCCGCTAATAACCACTAGCGGGATTGAATCCGTATAAGCAGTGGCGATTCCAGTAACTGCATTTGTAAAGCCCGGTCCGCTGGTGATAATCGCAACACCGACATTCCCACTTACCCTAGCATATCCATCTGCAGCGTGGATTGCCCCTTGCTCGTGGCGACATAGAATGTGTTTAAAATAATTTTGTTTATAAATCTCATCATAAACATACAAAACCGCTCCACCCGGATATCCAAAAACAACTTGAACCCCCTCATTCTTAAATGCCTCCATAAGCATTTTAGAGCCTGTCATTTTGCTTGTAGTTGTAGTAGGCATATCTCTCCTTTTAAAATAATCTGTATGATTATAATAAACATATAGTGTAAATAAAGCTTAAAAAAAATAAAATTAAGAATTTAGTTTGCGTATAAAGGGTAAAAATGCCAAAAGCACTATCATTAAAATATCGTCCTTCAAAATTTAGTGATTTAATAGGACAGGATTCTGTATCACAGACATTGTCTTTAGCACTTGAATTAAATAAGGTCTCTCACGCATATTTATTCTCTGGACTTCGTGGAAGTGGCAAAACCTCAAGTGCTAGAATCTTTGCTAGGGCGTTGCAATGTGATAAATTTCCAACAAGCATACCTTGTGGCGAATGTGAATCTTGCAAAAGTGCATTAAATAACACACATATGGATATAATCGAGATGGACGCCGCATCTTCACGCTCTATTGATGATATAAAAGATTTGATTGAACAAATTCAATATAAACCTGCATATGGAAGATTTAAGATATTTATTATTGATGAGGTTCATATGCTTACACCACCAGCATTTAATGCGTTTTTAAAAACATTAGAAGAACCGCCAGAATATGTAAAATTTATCCTTGCTACAACTGACCCACTAAAACTGCCATCTACTATTTTAAGTAGAACGCAACATTTTAGATTCAAAAAGATTCCAAATTCCGCTATTGCTACGCATTTAAAGAGAATCTTAGGATTGGAGAATGTGAAATTTGAAGATGAGGCTATTGATTTACTCTCAAGAAATTGTGGCGGGAGCTTGAGAGATGCACTAACGCTATTAGAACAATCAATAATTTTTTCTAAAGAAAATGTTACATTACAAAGTGTATCAAGTATGCTAGGGGCATTAAATCCAAGTATTATTGAAGAATTTTTTAATAATATTTTGACAAAAAATGATTCCAAAATAGATGAATTATTACTTGAATTTGAATCTTATGAGGTTGAAAATATCATTGATGAGATGATAATTTTTCTAAAAAATAAGATGCTTAATAAGGATTCTAAATATCATATTATTATCATTGATAGATTTTTTAGGATATTAGGCGAGGCAAAAAATATGCTTAGCCTAAATGCAGAATCATCGTTTGTCCTACTTCTTATGACATTAAAATTTAAAGAATCATTAAATATAGAAGAATTAGATAAGATGATTGCAAGGATTGAACAAGAAATCTTACAACACAATAATGCACCAAATCTACAAGATTCTAAAAATACAGCAAATCAAATACAACATATAGAATCCACCAAACCCATAGAATCTAATAATCCAGAATCTAGCATAAATCATAATGAAAATATTGCAACGCAAGATTCTAAGGATTCCCAAGATTCTATTGTGAAATCAAAATTCGAGCAACTCATCGATAAGATTTACAATAGGGATTATATGCTAGGTGAATTATTTAAGAAAAACTATTCCTTTGTTGATTTTAAGGATTCTACGCTTACTTGGGAGAGCAAGGCAAATGAGAAAGATAAAGAAATCTTAAAAAAATATGCAAAGGTTATTAAAGAGCTTGTTTGTGAAGTTTTTGGAGCAAATACCAAAATAAAAGCGGCAAATTTGCCAACTACGCAAGATTCCAAGCAACCCAACAATGAACCAGAAATAATAAAAGATATAGAAAGCATATTCCCAATAATTGATAAAAAAGTTTTTAGAGATGAAAATAGAAGCTAATTTAAACGAGATAAATATCGTTTGCAAGGCATTAGATAATCTAATAAAAGGTAAAAATCATATTATTATTTTACTTTATGGTGATATTGGTGCTGGAAAAACAACATTAATCCAAAAATATGCAAGATTTATAGGGCTTAATGATTGCGTTACATCGCCCACATTTAGCCTAATGAATGAATATAGTGGAAAGATTTTTCATTATGATTTATATAATCGCTCACAAGATGATTTACTCGCACTTGGAATCTTGGATTTACTCGAAGAAGAGGGCATTCATTTTGTCGAATGGAGCAATGAATCCTTACAAAAGATTCTAGAATCTGCATTTTTGGATATAAAATTTATTAAAATAAAAAAATTCAATAATAAAAGAATATATGAATTTGATTAATTAAAAGGAAGCAAGTGGATACGCTAAAAGCCCAGAATCTAAGCAAACAAATAAAAAAAACTAAGATTGTAAATAATATCTCATTAGAAGTGAGTAGTGCCGAAGTAGTCGGGCTTTTAGGTCCAAATGGAGCTGGGAAAACAACTACATTCTATATGATTTGTGGGCTTTTAGTGCCAAGTGATGGAAAGGTTTTTCTAAACGATAGGGATATTACAAATCTACCTTTACATAAAAGGTCAAACTTGGGAATAGGCTATCTCCCGCAAGAATCTAGTATATTTAAAGATTTAAGTGTGGAAGAAAATCTAGAATTTGCCGCAGAAGTGTCAATCAAAGATTCTAGTGAGCGAGCGAAGCGAATAGAAGAAATGTTAGAAGCATTTAATATAGAGCCTATTCGTGGAAGAAAAGGTTTATCCCTAAGTGGAGGTGAGAGAAGGAGGGTTGAGATTGCAAGAGCATTAATCAAAAGCCCAAAGTTTATTTTGCTTGATGAGCCATTTGCGGGGGTTGACCCCATTGCAGTAATCGATATACAAAGGATAATTGAGAAATTAATTGATTTGAATATAGGCGTTTTAATCACAGACCACAATGTTAGAGAAACATTATCTGTATGCGATAGAGCATATGTAATCAAAAGCGGAAGTTTGCTTGCAAGTGGAAGTAGTGATGAAATATATGATAATGAATTAGTTAGAATCCACTATCTTGGGGAAAACTTTAAGATATGAAGCTAAAGCAAAGCCAGAATCTCAAAACTAAATTAAGCCCAACACTAAAAAGCTGGTTTCCAATATTGCAAAGCTCCACTCTTGAGTTAGAAAATATCTTAAATGAGTTTATAGAACAAAATCCATTTGTTGATATTCAAAGTAATATCCAAGAAAGCCTACCATCGCCCACAATACCCGTAAAACAATCATTCAAACAGAATATAAATTCAAAAAAATATATGAGTGATAAGATTGAGGCACTTAGCATTTATGAAAAAAGTTTGTATGAGACTTTGGAATCCCAGATTGTCCCGCCACTATTTCCAACGCCAATAAGCCAAAAAATAGCATTTATAATCATTGATAATATAAATAATGAAGGTTATTTCGAAGGGGATATAGATGAGATTGCAAAAATATGTAGCGTAGAATCTAATATTGTAGAAAATATTAGAATAAGATTTAGTAAGATTGACCCACCCGGGATTGCAGCGATAAATCCCATAGAATCTATGATTTTCCAACTTGATGATTTTGATATAAGTGGTGAGCTATATGATTTATCATTCAATATTATCAATGATTTAAAAAACCATAAAAAGCATATAAAAAATCCACTCTATGAGGATTCTATGAAACTAATCTCACGATTAAAGAATCCCCCAGCGGCAGATTATTTTCCAAAAGATTCCCAAATCATTCCAGATATTTTTATAAATAATATAGATGGAGGATTTGAAGTAAATCTAAATGATGATTATTATCCAAATATTATTATCCATAAAATAGCCCAAGATTCCAAAGAAAATGCGATAAAAACAAAGCTAAAGGAAGCTAGAGATTTGATTGATGCACTAAATATGCGAAAAAGCACGATTAAAAAAATCGGGCTTATGATTTTAGAATATCAATATGATTTTTTTACAGGTGGCAATATAAAACCGCTAAAATTAAAAGATATAGCTATAGAGTTAGGACACAATCCAAGCACCATTTCTAGGGCAATAGCAAATAAATATCTAGAATGCAATCGCGGAATCTACCCTATAAAAAGCTTTTTTACCACCGCAATCACAGAAGATACATCAAATACATCTATCAAAGATTTTATTTTAGAATGTATCAAAAAAGAAGATAGAAAAAATCCACTTAGTGATATAAAACTACTTGAGTTAATAGAAATAGAATTTAAACTAAAAATGGTGCGACGAACCATCACCAAATACCGCAAACAGCTAAATATCGCAAGCTCCGGCGAACGCAAAAGAATGTATGAGATAGAACTATAATATTTAACTTCCTAAAGCAAATAAATAGAGGGAATATGAGTGATGGGACAATAAAAGTAGAAATAAAAAAAGTAAATGAGGTTTTAAAAAAATCAAATTTAAAGATTCCACCTTATCAAAGACCTTATCGCTGGGACGAACGAAATGTCTATCAATTACTAGATGATATTCACACAAGCTGGAAAGAAGAAAAGAACAGCTATCGCATTGGAAGCGTGATTTTACACAATAATCATAACAATAATGAAGATAAATATTCCCTTGATATAGTCGATGGACAACAAAGGCTTACTACAATAATACTACTAAATAAGGCAATTTTAGATTCATCAAATTTGCCAGATTTAAAATATAATCACATAGATTCACATAAACATATTAAAGCAAATTTTAAATTTATCAAAGAATGGCTTGAGAATAATATTGCAAAAAACGAAATGGAGAAATACTGGGATTATATAAATAATGATTGTGAATTTGTGGAGATTATTGTTGATGACCTAAATCAAGCATTTCAAATGTTTGATTCGCAAAATGGACGAGGAAAGGAGTTAGAAGCTTATAATTTGCTTAAGGCTTATCATATAAGGGCAATGGAAGAATGCTCTCAAGATGAAAGGATTCTCTGCGACCGTAGCTGGGAAAAAGCTATAAAAAATGAAAGTGGAATTAATATCTTAAAACAACTTTTTAACGAGCAACTTTATCGTAGTCGCAAATGGAGTAAGAGATTAGAAGCTGGTAAATTCTCTAAAAAGAATATTGATGAATTTAAGGGATTTAATATTGATAGAAATCATCCGATTCAATTTCCATTTCAAAATCCATATTTACTGCAATATCTAACGACTAAAATTTATGATAATACACTTAAGGAAATTATCAGCACTCAAAGTAGATTTAAAAATGGAGATGGAGAGATTATCAGCCCATTTGTAAATATAAATCAGCCTATTATAAATGGAAAACAATTCTTTGATTATATAGCTACTTATGTGGAAATATATAAAAGAATGTTTGGCTTGGATTCATATCACCATTCATATCACCTTAGTGAGTTTAAAAAGTTTTATAGCGAATATTGCTTACATTATAACGGTGCTAAAAGAAAGGGGGATGCATATTTAAAAGAAGTTTATAAATCATTGGTTTTTGTGCTATTTGATAAATTTGGTGAAAAAGGCTTAAATCGCTACTATAAAATATTATATAGATTGATTTATATTAATCGCTTAATAAAAAAGAGGGTTGATTATAGGACTACAATAAAGTTACCTATAGATTATTTTTCTATAATTTATCAAGCAAAAGATTTAGGTGATTTAGTGCAATTAGAAAAAGAATTAACAAAAAAACTACAGGGTGAAAATAAGTTAAATGAAAAAATAAAAGATGTAAAAATTTATAATTTTATAAAAAATGGGGATATAAATGGCTAATCTAAACAAAACAATCGCTGAAATTTTTAATGATAGATATATAGTGCCACTATATCAGCGAAATTTTGCTTGGGAAGAAATAGAAATAACTCAACTTTTGCAGGATATATATGAAAGTTTTAAGAAAGATAAAGAAAGTAATTATTTCATAGGAACATTGGTAGTATTAAAAAGAAAAGATGGAATCTTTGAGATAATAGACGGACAGCAAAGATTGACCGTTTTATCTCTAATGATAAAGATTCTTAATATAAATAACACCCTGCAATTAAGCTACGATTCACGCAAAGAAGTGGAGGGATTTTTACAATTATTTTATGCAAACCCTAATAGTGTAAAAAGCGAAAATAATCCAGAAATAATAGACTTTCAAAATGCAATTGATTATATTAAGGAGGCTAAACTCGATGCTAAAGATTGCGATAATAGTCCATATATTGGTGATGAAAAATGGGACGAAAAAGATAAATTTAAGGAATTTATTGAAAAAAATGTAATTTTGATAAGAGTTGAAGTTCCTGTAGACACTGATGTAGCTTCATATTTTGAGATAATGAATAATAGAGGGGAGCAACTCCAAAAGCATGAGATTTTAAAAGCTCAAATGATTGAAAAAATCACAAAAGAGAATGAAAATAGAGCACATCAAGAGCAATTCGCTCAAATCTGGGATGCTTGCTCACAGATGGATATACCAATTCAAACACTATTTGATAATGATAAAAGAAAAGAATATTTTGAGGAAGATTATAATGGTTTTAATTTCAAAAAAGCAGAGGAATCTACAGAATCTACAGAATCTAAATCTATTAGTGAAATATTAAAAGATAATACTGATATGCAAACAATAAATGATGATAAATCTAATGATGAATCTACATATAAAACAATAATTGATTTTCCAAATTTCTTAATGCATATTTTTAAGCTAGAGTATAATAAAGAGATTCCATTAAATGATAATGAATTAATAAACACTTATGATACAAGAAATTCAATAGATTCGATGGAATTTATTGAAAAACTCTTTTTTTATCGTGTAGTTTTTGATAGGTTTATAATAAAAACTATTGATGATGAGGAAAGCGAAGATAAAATAAAATGGGTTCTTGAAAAACCGGAAAAAAACGATAAACAAAATGTAATATATAAAAATTCTTTTGATGATAACAAGAAGCAAGAGAGGGTTATCAAAGCATTATCGATGCTTCAAGTAAGCTTTAGAAGTAGAATCTATAAAAATTGGTTACAAGATGTTTTAAGATATTTTCAAAATAGAAAAAATATAGAAGTTAGTGCAGATGAATATATAAAATTTCTTGATGAAAAGATTCTTAGCTACTACAAGGAAAAGTTTAATATAACAAAAGAAAATCAATATTCACTAGGGACAAAAACTCCGCACTTTTTATTTAACTTCATTGACTATTTATATTATATTAAATCACGCAATAATGACAATAAAATTGATGATATTAAAATCGAAGATTTTGACTTTAAGTATTGGAACTCAGTAGAGCATCATTTAGCTCAAAACAAAAACAAACAAAGAACAGATAAGATTGACTCCTTAGGCAATCTATATCTAATCAGCAAAAGTGTCAATTCTCGCTTGAGCGATAGAATACCAAAAGAAAAAGCAGAGTTTTATAAAGATAAAAATATGGGAGTAAATCGCCAGATTATCTACAAAATCACTGAAAATAACAATGAATGGGGTGAAAAAGAAATAATAGAACATTATGAAAATCTTGCAACATTACTAAATGAAGCAGAAACCCTACTAAAATCACCCCATAAAATATAGATTCGATTTATTTTATCTTTGGATTAGCTACCACATTTTCTAATACAGAATCCAAATGGCAAATATTATTTTGCTATCGAGAATCCTATGCCTATATTATGCGTTTTTATATTATATTGATAGATATTATCCCCATAACCATAAAAATATTGCACATAAACACTAAGTATTTCTAAATCAAATTTATACTCAAGCAAAACGCTTCCTTTGTAGTTTGTATAATTATGAAAGAGATTGCTAATAGTAAGATTCAAATGATTTCTATTTAAAAATTTATAACTCAATATCAAATCACTATATCCCATATATTTATTTATATTAGATGGACTTCTCCTAATATATCCCCAAGCCTTAAGATGTGCTGTAAAATCGCTATATCTATACATAATCTCCGCTACTATCCTATCAGTTCCACGAGACCGCTCTTTAGTCTCTCCATTTGAAAGATGCCTATAACCAAAGCGGATATTGTAGAATTCTCCACCAAATAGCTTCCAATTTAATGCTCTATAAAACATTATTTCGGGCATATAGTCATTATCTCTAAACGGAGAGGAAATATCCCTTGAATACATTTGAAAAAACGATGCTTGGGTATAACCAAAAAATAACCCAATTCCATAAAATAAATCACTCGCAAGATTGATTTTCGCACTTATTTGTAGCTTTACTTCAAAGGGTTTATATGGTGCTCGAATGCCATTTATAGAGTAATAAAGCGGAATAAAGTAGTTTTCATTGTAGAGTGAAAATCGCTCAATCATACTATTTGCAAAACTCAAATCTGTATATTTAGGAAATTCATAGTTTGGCATTTGCTCTTCATCACTATTAATCTCATCTCCATATATAGTAAAAAAAGCAAATAATAGACAAATTAAATAACGCAATAAAACCCTTAAATCTAAATTTAGCTTAGTATTGTAAATAGTTTAAACTTAAATTTAATAAAAATTAATATGAAAAATAATTAGAATCTAAATATTTAATACATATTTTATTGTTAGAATCATAAATTATTTTAGGTAGAATTATGAAAATATACACACTCTAACACATTAAGAAGGACAATATATGTGTGGAATAATCGGCTACATAGGCAATAGAGAGAAAAAAGAGATTCTGCTTGATGGATTAAAAGAGCTTGAATATAGGGGATATGATAGTGCTGGAATCTCCATTTTAAGCAATAATGAATTATTCACTTTTAAAACAACAGGAAAGCTAATAAACCTAGAAACAAAATGTAAAGATTTTACTTCAAATGGATTTGGGATTGCCATAGGACATACAAGGTGGGCTACACACGGAAAAGCCACAGAGATAAACGCGCACCCACACTCTAGCGAAGAAAGTAGCATAGTTCATAATGGAATCATAGAAAACTACCTAGAAATAAAAAATGAATTAGAAAATAAAGGCTGGACTTTCCTAAGTCAAACTGATACAGAAGTCATAGTGCATCTATTTGAAGAGAATCTAAAATCAGTAGAAAATCCCCTAAGTGCGTTTAAAAAAACTATTGATAGATTAAATGGCTCTTATGCTATTTTACTCATCACAAAAAAAGCTCCAGATAGAATATTCTATGCGAAAAATGGCTCTCCATTGCTTATAGGGATAAATGGAGATGAAGTATTTTTTGCTAGTTCATCTACGCCGTTAATCGGCTTAGTAAAAGAGGTTTGTTATCTTGAAGATGGCGATAATGGATATATAAATAAGGATAATTTTAAAACATTAAAAAATGTCCAGCCAATGAATGGCGAAAAAATCTCTTCACAAAAAGATGGTTATAGATATTTTATGGAAAAAGAGATATACGAACAACATAGGATATTGCAAGACACCATAAGAGGCAGAATCTTAAATGATGGCATATCTTTGGAGTTACCATCTAATTTTATTGATAATATTAATAGAATCACCATTTGTGCGTGTGGGACTAGCTATCACGCAGGATTAAGTGCGAAATATCTTTTCGAGAGAGAAGCAAAAATCAAAACAAATGTAATAATTGCAAGTGAATTTAGATACTCCAATCCAATTATGGAAAAAGATGAGCTTTTTATAGTAATCTCACAAAGTGGCGAAACAGCCGATACATTAGAAGCCCTAAAACTAGCAAATAAAAATAATCTAAAAACCCTAGCCATTTGTAATGTAGAAAATAGCTCCATTGTTAGAGAAGCGAAATATAGCCTTTTAACTCGTGCGGGAATCGAAAAAGGAGTAGCTTCCACCAAAGCATTTTCTTCGCAAGTTATGCTACTTTGGATATTGGGAATCTACATAGCACAAAATAAGAATAATATTTCCAAAGATTCCATTCAAAAACAAATTAAAAATATGTATAATTCACTCAAAGCAACAAAAGTTAATACTAAGATTCACGATAGATTAAAAAAACTTTCAAAAAGATATTTACATGGGCATGGATTCTTCTTTATAGGAAGAGATGTTTTCTATCCGTTGGCTTTAGAAGGGGCATTGAAATTAAAGGAAATCAGCTATCTACACGCTGAGGGCTATCCGGGTGGAGAGATGAAGCACGGACCAATTGCATTAGCTGATAGTGAGCTTTTTTGCGTTAGCTTAATGCCAAAACATTTATTATACGAAAAGATTAAAAATAATACGGAAGAGCTAAGCACAAGAGATGCGACTATTTGTGTTATCTCACAAGAATGTAGCGATGTGGCTGATGATGTAGTCTTAATTGATAAATATGAGAGTTATATGGAGGAGTTTTTTGCGATGATGATTGTAGTGCAGATTCTAGCATTAGAGATTGCCATACGACTTGGAAATGATGTCGATATGCCGAGAAACTTAGCAAAAAGTGTAACTGTTGAATAAACCATAGAGAGGAATTTTTGTGTTTTTTATTAGATTAAAAATAATATTATTGTCGATAATAATCCTATCTGGATTTAGCTTTTTTTTACTATACAAATTAGATTCTTATGTGAAGAATCAAGCAGTTAGTATATTATCATCACAATTATCGAGTATTACTGATTTTATATTTGATACTACACATATAGTAGATAATGCCCCGGTGCACAATCTAGCATTATTAGACACGATAAAAAATCAATCAAATATGAAAGATTTATGGATTAGCAGAAATGATAAATTAAGTGATGAATTAGGAAAACAAAAAACATCACTTAGAGATGTAATAGAAAGAAAAACTTATGTTACAAGAATAGAAGAGCACGCTCTAACCAAAATCGACAACACCAATAATCAAGACGCTAGAATCTCCGTTCCAATTAATACTAATGAATCCTGTCTTACTTGTCATACGGGATTAAAAGTAGGCGATGTGGCTGGAAGTGTAAATGCAAGATTTACTATAAATGATAGCATTATGGCGATATATGATACAATGAAAGTTGAGCTTATGGGGATAATACTTATAGCTTCAATAATTCTTATGATTGTTATGATGTTTAGTGTAAATTCCTTTACAAAGCTTGTTTATAGTATGAAAATCGCCATTCAAAGTGCCATTGAAGGTAATTTCTCAATTCGTATCAAAAGTCAAGGCATTGGAATCTTTAGCGAAGCGACCAAACTAGCAAACAAACTTTTAGAAGTGCTTGATAAAAGCATTACTTCCATTGACAAAAAAATAGCAACTATTTTTATCTACAAAAAAAATCTATATAGTAAAAATCCACTCATTAGGATAACAGAGCTAATAGCAGAGCTTACAAATCTATTTTTATTTAAAAATAAGATAGAAACTGCAAGGGCAAATAAAGAGGTATATAGGGAGTTACAAGCTGTTATTTCAAAATATATAAAATATAGATATATGATATTTGCAGAGATTATAAATAATGAGATTGTAAGTGGATATAAGCTAGAGGGTGAAACTGAAATGAAAATCTCCACAGGAGATGTAAGAGGCATAGAAAAACGACTAGAAAATCCAAATCCAAATATTTTATTCAATGACGAAAAAGGCTGTTTATTTATATCTACATCTATAGAGCAACTAAATGTGATAGATTTAAAAATATTTATTTCGCAAGATATTGTGCTTTATTACTCCATTATGATGAATTCTAAAAAAGAATTATTGGAAAAAGAGAACTCTATAAGCAGAATCTACAATTACATTAGGGAAGCAAGACCTATAATAAAAAATATTATACTTGTAAAAAATATTGAGGAAGCATCATATTCTGACCCACTTACAAAAGCATATAATAGACTTTATCTAGAAAAATACGCACTAAGTGCGGAATCCAAACTCCAAAAACATATAAATTTTGGTGTTTTAATGCTTGATATTGACCATTTTAAGAAAGTAAATGATACATACGGACACGCTGTAGGAGACGCTGGAATCGTGCTTTTAACAGAAACGGTAAAAAAATGCATAAAGCCAACTGATAAATTATTTAGATATGGCGGGGAAGAATTTGTTGTTATTTTGGAGGGATATGATATAGATGAAACACAAAGGATAGCAGAGAAAATAAGAAATATGTTTGCGATGGCAAAAAGATGCTCTTTGATGGAATTAAATTTTCAAAAATCAGTGAGTATTGGAATGTCCGCTATGCCAGACTTTTCACGCAATGTTTGGGAGTGTATAAATCAAGCTGATTTGGCTTTGTATGAGGCAAAAGAAACAGGTAGAAATAAAGTGGTAAAATATTCATTAAAATTAAAATTGAAAGATGAACAAAAAAAAGCAAAAGAAGCCCAAGCGATGCAGAATCCTACAAATTCTAATGAAATAGATGTAGAAAATGATGATGAAGCGGCATTTTTAGAGAGCCTAAAGCTAAATAGATAATATCCTAGAATCTACTTTTCATAGGATATATGGGGTTAAATGTGTATAAAAAAGAATTTGATAATTTACTTAAAAGCAGAATCCCACAAGCCACACTTTTATACGGGGAATGCAATTTTTTAATTGATTATTATGGTAAAAAAATAAAAAATGCGATTATAGAAAAGGAAAGTGTGGATATTTTTTCATTTTATTTTGATGAATATAATTCAAAAGCGATAAATGATATTTTTAGCCAACCATCACTATTTTCAAATACAAGTTTGGTTATCATCAAAATGGATTCCTTAAAATTAGGGATAAGAAAAACAAAAACTGATGATATTAAGCAATTTTTAAAGATTCTCAAAACTAATACTGCAAACTACCTAATAATCGAGTTTTATAATGACAATTCAATGGCTTATAAAAGAGATACAAAAACATTGAGTGCTTTATTTAATTCGCAAGATTCTATCAATGTTCGATTTTTCAATCCAAACCAAAAAGAAGCGATAGAGATTCTACAAAATTGTGCAAACGAGCTTGGGATAAATATAAATCAAACAAATCTATTATATCTTTATGGAATACAAAATAATGAAATTGGAATCTGTGTAAATGAGCTACAAAAATTTACCATCTTTGATAAGGAGATTACAAAAGCCACTATTGATGAGCTTTGCTATGGATTATTTACAAATAGCATTGATGAGCTTTGCGATACTATGCTACTTCGTGGGGATTATGTAAAGATTTTCACTAAGATTGAAGAAAAAGGAATCACCGATATAGATATAATAACTGCTATGCATAACTATTTTTATCGCTTATTTTTATTTTTTTCTTATATTAAATCAAATGGCAGATGTAGCTCAAAAGATGTGCTTGGATACGCACTTCCAAGAGATATAGAAGAAAAATATATAAGATTCGCTACGAGGTTACGAGAATCCCAATATTTGCAAATCTTTAGAACATTAAATAATTGGAGATTCTTAAGTGTAAGCGGAAAAGATAAGAATTGTTTTCCTAATTTAATAAAAATTCAAGCAATAATTAAATAAAATATTAACTTTTAAATTTTAAAATCCTTGCTTTGGGGTAACACTACTTTCCAAGGCAGAATCCATAAGGAGAAAATATGAGATATTACGAGACTATGTTTATTCTAAAACCTACTCTCACACAAGAAGAAATTGACGCAAAAATTGAATTCTTCAAAAACATTCTACTAAATAATAACGCCACTATCGATGGTTGTATTAATATGGGTATGAGAAATCTAGCCTATGAAATTAAGAAAAATAAACGCGGATATTATTTTGTTATTTATTTTAAATCTCCTGCTACGCTTATAAAAGAGCTAGAGAGAAATTATAGAATAACAGAAGATATATTACGATTTATTGTTATTAATTATAAAAATAAAAGAGAGCAGAAAACTTGGCAAACGCTAGTAGATAGAGCAAATGGCAAGGTCGAGCCTAAAAAAGAAAAGCCGAAGTTAAAGACAAAAATAGATGATGAAAACAAAGATTCTAGTATAGATTCGAATAATCCAGAATCCAATAGTGAAGAATCTACCATAAAAGAATAGATTATGTTTAATAAGATAATAATAATTGGAAATCTCACAAGAGATGTAGAGCTTAGGTATCTACCAAGTGGCAGTGCATTAGCCACCATCGGGCTTGCATCAAATAGAAAATATAAAAAGCAAGATGGAACCCAAGTAGATGAAGTATGTTTTGTAGATGTTAAGCTTTTTGGGAGAACAGCAGAAGTTGCCAATCAATACTTAAAAAAAGGTTCACAAGTGCTAATAGAAGGTAGGCTTACGCTAGAGAGTTGGCAGGATTCAAGTGGTGCTAAAAAATCCAAACACACCATAACAGCAGAATCTATGCAAATGCTAGGCAAATCTCAAAGTAGTGATGTAACTAGTGATTCTATGGATAATTCCAGCGGTGATTATAATTCTAATAAAAACTATAATCAAAACAATAACACACAGCACATTGAAATAAGTGATGATGAAATACCATTTTAAGGAGAAAAATGATGGAAAAAAAGAGATATTCAAAAAGATATTGTAGATACACAGAGGCAAAGATTGATTTTATAGATTATAAAGATATTGAAATGCTTAAATATTCCCTATCTGAAAGATATAAGATTATGCCAAGACGACTAACAGGCAACACCAAAAAATGGCAGGAAAGGGTCGAAGTGGCAATTAAACGCGCTAGACATATGGCATTAATACCATATATAATCGATACTAAAAATGTAGTTGAAAACCCTTTTAAAATCAACTAAGCTTTATATAGGATTCCCTAGAATCCTATATTACAACCCCAAACTTCGTTCATTTTTGTTTATATTTTAGCTTTATAGGATTCTTTGGAATCCTATGCTACAACCACTTTGGATTTCCTGTAAAGCTCACTACAAGCCAAATCTTATAACTAGGAATATTTAGTGAATATTCTATTTTTTCACGAATACAATCAAAATCCTTAATACTAGAAATCTTACTATCTTTAGAATCCTTAATTAAAATATTTACTTCTATCATATAGAATCTACCGCTTTTAGCAATATGTGTATCATAATCGCCAAATTGATATTCATTTGATAGATTCTCCATAATTTGCGTTATTTTTTCGTCCATATCATTAGGAGCTACCATAATTAAATCTTTAAAATTTGCTATTGCAATTCTTAATGGAGATATAGTTAATAATGCCGATAAAACCAACAACAAAGCTGGGTCTATTAATCTTGACATCATAGAATCTTGATTCCTATCAAATATAAATACAAATCCAAATGCAATAATCGCCCCAAGATAAAGGACACAATCAATCTTCCATTCTATATTATCAACTTTTATTAAATCAGATTCTAGAATCTTGGAATAAAATCTAGTGATTATAAACATCGCTAAGCAAATAAAAAATGCGATTATGCTATAAACTACCGCACCACCCAAATCGACCTCATATCCACCTTTTACAATCCCTCTAATAGCATTTACAAACGCATAAACACATACAATTAAAAGGATTAATGATTTAAAAAGATTAACCATTGGTTCGAATCTAACATAACCATATTGAAAAATATCATTGTCATCTTTGTATATATATCGTGAAGTAACCACACTCAAATACCCAAGACCAACGCTCACAAGTGCCACAAAAGCATCAAAAATAATGGCTTGAGTTTTGGTTACGATTCCAAATAAGATTCCAAGTATGGCTAAGGCTAGTGCCATATACATCGATAATTTCAATATAAATTGCTCTTTTTGGCTCTGCGATTTTTGATTTTTATTGATTTCTATGGCGTATTGGCGAACTTTTTTTCTAAAATTACTTGTTTCCATTCTCATCTCTTTTATATAAATCTGTGAGCATTGTATTCAAATCATCAAATGTGGCGCGTTGGACTTGGCTAAATTGTGTTTTATTAAATGTTGTTTGCCTTTTAGCTAAAGCAATGGTATTTTTTATTATAAGCTCTCTTGCCCTTTCTTGCGAGATTTCGCCATTTAAAAAAGATATTATTTCTTTTATTCCTATAGCTTTTAAACTTTGAGAATTAGGATAATTATCCATCAAATATCTAACCTCATCAATCAAGCCATTTTTAAACATCAAATCTGTTCGTATAACTATATCGTTAATCAAACTATCTTTTGGTTTTATGAGTTCAAAAATATTGATTTTAAAAGGTAGTTTTTGTCGTTTATTTATGGCAAAAAAATCACTTGGTGTTTGATTGGTTAATAAAAAAATTTCTAGGGCTTTTTGGATTCTATATTTGTCATT
Organism: Helicobacter sp. 16-1353; assembly: GCF_003288815.1. Taxonomy (GTDB): domain Bacteria; phylum Campylobacterota; class Campylobacteria; order Campylobacterales; family Helicobacteraceae; genus NHYM01. The sequence goes on from NZ_NHYM01000001.1 coordinate 188,734, forward strand.
TGGGTTTATCTTAGAGGCATAAATGGGGTCTATTTTATTCAAAAACTTATAAGATTCTGCCTTATTCTGTAATGCATCTAATAAATAAGATTCTACAAATGCTGTTGTTTTAGGGATAAAAGATAGACCTTCAACAATCGATTTTAGATAAAAGCTACTTCCGCCAACGATAAGAATATTTGGCTTTGCGACCTTTTGCAGTAAATCAAAAAATATCTTTGCATTACATCTCTCATCTGGGTTTAATAAATCTATACCATAATGCTTTACTTGGCTTAATTCAGCCTTACTTGGCTTTGCCGAGGCAATATCAATATATCTATAAACGCTTAAGCTATCTATTGAAAAAATATCAAGTTTAAATTTTGTTGCTAAATAAAAGGCAAGTGAGCTTTTGCCACTTGCGGTTGCTCCTATAATTGCATTCAAAATATATTTTAAAGCATATTATTTGCTTTAATATTTGCACTATGGACAGCATCCATTAATATGCCTCTAATAGCTCTTGCTTCTAAGATTTGTATGGCTTCGGCAGTTGTTCCACCCGGGCTTGTAGTATCAAGCTTTATTTCATTTGGGTCTTTTATAGCAAGTAGTTTAGAGAATCCATTAAAAAGACCTTTTACAAGCTGTTTAGAAGTATCCAAACTCAATCCCTCTCTAACCCCAGCATCAATCAATGCTTCTGCTATTATTCCAAGATATGCAGGACCACTTCCAGATAATGCCCCAGCACTATTTATCAAAACTTCTTTATCCACAAAAACACTCATTCCAAGTGTATCAAAAATCTCTTTTGCTAATTTTTTAGATTCTTCATCTTGTGCATATATTGCACTAACTCCAGCCCCAAGCAATGATGCAATATTTGGCATAACTCTACAATAAGAAGTAGAATCTATAACATTTTTTAATTGTGCTATGCTAATCCCAGCCATAAGGCTAAATACGCTATGTGCTTTATCTTTATACTTGAAAGATTCCAATGCATATGGTTTAATTGCCATAATAATTATTTTATCTTTTACATTAAATTGTGATTCTATGTGAGATATTGAGGTATTTTTAAGAGAATTTTCCTTTATAAAATCCTGTATTTTATACTCATCTCTACCTGCAATCTCAAGCTCAAATTTACCATTCAAACCACAGGCAATAGCTTTTGCCATTTTCCCATACCCAATTATCGTAATCATTTATTCTCCCTTAGAATCTTCTTTTATAAACCGCGATATTGGTTCTGATATATTATATTGTGGATATTTCATTACATCTAAAACAACTTGTGCCATAGTTTGATTATCAAAATTAAATACAAGTGGGGCTAAGAAATTTATCGTAGAATCTTGAATTTCCTTATAAACCACCATAATATTTGCAATTAATATATTACTTTTCGTATCATCGACTTCTAACAAAACTTGTATTGCAGTTGGTATCTCAAAACTATATTCACGAAGTGCAAAAGGATTGACAAGCGTAAAAGCCGGAGAATCTCCATTCGCATTAGTTAGTTTCATAAAAATATCATCTATTTTTTCTAATTTCATTTTACTAACATTCTCAAACCCGAGTATTGGCGACTTTACTTCAAATTCCATCTTAAAAATTTCCTCTTTATTTTAGATTGTAATATTTTACTTTAAATATTTTTTAATAATCATAAAACTTATATAGCCCTATATGATAATGCTTCCAATAAATGCTCTTTTTTAATATCAACACTTTTAGATAAATCCGCTATAGTTCTACTAAGTTTGATGATTTTCTGTCTTCCGCGATTGCTTAAACCATATCTTTGGGTGGCTAGATTTAAGAAATTTATATTATCGTTATCCAATATACAAAATTTATCGATTTCACTATCATTTAGTTTTCCATTTGGTTTAGTTTGGAAACGATTTTTTTGCATAATAAATGCATCTAAAACTTGTTGAAATAATTCTTTGGAACTTATTCTTTCATTACTATGCGTTTCTTCCATCTTTATAAAAATATCAATACGGTCGCGAAATGGCTCAGAGATTGTATTTTTATATTGTTTAATATCATTATCCCTACATCTACACTCTTTAGTTGTGCTATAGAGATTCCCACAAGGACAAGGATTCATCGCACCTATAAATAAAATTGATGAGGGATAGGTAAATTTAACGCTAACTCTTGATATGCTAAGCTCATTATTTTCTAGTGGTTCGCGTAAAGATTCTAGTATGCTTTTATTAAAATTGGGTAATTCATCAAAAAATAAAATCCCATTATGACTTAAACTTATCTCGCCCGGTCGTGCCTCATTTTGTAAAACTGAGCCTAGTATAGACGCCTTAGAGCTACTTTGATGTGGATTCCTAAAAGGGCGATTTGGGGAATAAATGCTTTCTTTATTATTTAATGCCTCAATTTTTACACACTCGCACATCTCCTCAAAACTCACGGGCGGGAGAATATATCGCATTCGTTTTGCAATCATACTCTTACCACAACCCGGACTGCCCTCAAATATTATATTATGCATTCCTGTAGCCGCGATTAATGCCGCTCTTTTGGCTATAACCTGACCTTTAATATCATAAAAATCCTCTTTAAAATTATCATCATAATAATATTTTGTATCATTTACTTTTATATGTTTAAAACTAAAATCATATTGTTTTGCTTTATTTTGTGGATTTTTAAGAACTTCTATTGATTCAAGTAGATTTGAAGCATAATAAATATTTAGATTAGGGATATTTGAGTAGAGATTCTCACCTTCTTTTGGAAGTAAAACATTACTATTTGGATAGGTTTGAGATATTTCCAATAAAAGTGAATAGATAATATGGGAATCTTTTATAATGCCATCAAGCCCTAATTCACCAAATGCAAACCAATTTGATAAATCAATATCTTGCTTTTGTAATGCAATTAAAAGTGCTATGGGTAAGTCGAAATGGCTACCATTTTTCTGCATATCTGAGGGGGAGAGATTTATTGTAATCTTAAAGTTTAGGCTTTCAAAATTATTATTTGCTAATGCACCGCTAATCCTCTGCTTAGCCTCTTGTATGGAATTTCCTGCTAATCCTGTGATAGTAAAGGTAGGCAAACCTCTTTGAAATGTAGCCTCAACTTGGACTATTTTTGCACCTATCCCAAATCTCGTTGCACAAAGAAGTTTTTTAACCATAGCCAATCATTTATTAATTAATATTTTTATACATAACATCTACTAAAACCTTTAATTTATAGAAGTAGGTAATCTATGAAGCTTTAAAATTTTTTCTATACTCTTTTTCAAATTTCTTTTTCTTTAAAATAGAGAGTTTATCGATAAATAGGATTCCATTCAAATGGTCTATTTCGTGCTGCAAAGCAACTGCTAAATAATCTCTCGCTTCAATAATCTCACTCTTGCCTTCTTTATTTTGGAATCTTAGCTTTATATAGCTTGCCCTACGAACATATTCATAAAAATTTGGGATGCTCAAACAACCCTCTTGAAATAGTATTTCGCCACTAGATTCTAGAATCTCTGGATTTATCACTTCAAGTAAATCCTCTTTATACTGAATCTTATCTTCACGCGGTATATTTACAATTAGGATTCTTTGTGTTTTCCCTATTTGAATACCTGCTAAGCCAACCCCGCCTTTATCCATCATAGTATCATACATATTATCCAATGTTTCTTTTAAGCCACTTCCAAACTCTACCACTTCTTGCGAGATTTCTCTTAGTTTTTTATCTGGGTATATTACAATATTTTCAATCATTCAACATCCTCCTTGTAAATTACATACTCCACTTTCGTTTTCTGTGCCAAACGCAACGCACTAATAGCGTAATTTAAAGCATTTTCTGCACTCCTTGTTGGAGTGATTTTTGCGATGCCGATATTCAAATCAAGATTGATTTCATTATTTCCAATAAAAATATTTGTATTTTTAAGCAATTCAACAAGTCTTTCACTCGCTTTTTTAGAACTAAAGATATTAGAGTGTTTTAGTAGCATTCCAAAGATTCCATTACCGATATAGCCTATCATATCGCTTCTTCTTGAGGTTTTAAGTAGGAGTTTTGCTACTGTTTTCATAATAATTATTGCCATTTGGTCGTTATTTAGGTATTGAGTAACACTATAGGGCAAAGTCATCATAAGAATAGTAGAAGTATGCTGAAATTTTTGCACTGCTAATGCCTCTTCTTGGACTAATTGTATAAAATACCTTTTATTATAAACATCAAATTTGGAATCATACATTGTATTTATATTAATATTTTCAAGAACCTTATTACATTGCTGATATAAGAGCTTAAGTTGTCCTATTTGCTTATCTATAATCTCTTGAATCTGCTTTGTTTCTTGTAAAAATTTCATATTATCTGTGGAATGAGTGAGTAGCTTATGTTGAGTTTCGCTCATAAATATAAAGTTTTTATATATCGAAGAAGTGCATTTTAAAAGGTCTTTTGTTTTCACAAAAGCTAAATGAATATTCTTTTCAATGATAATATTTCTATCATCGTTTTTTGTATCAGCCTCCATTAAATCATAAATCTTTTTTTGAAAGTCCAAATCACAATTATTTAACATTTGTTCAAAAAATGTTTGATAGTTTGATGGGAGTGGAGGTATATTTTTATTGATTAATTCTTTTAAAACCTCATTTGAAAAAGAATCCAAACTACCTTGTTGCATAGAATCCTCGTTTGTATCACTTGGATTTTCATCTATATTTAGATTATCTAAATCAATATCTTTTTCATTTAGTTCTTCTAAAGATTCTATGTTGTTTGATTCATTTTTTTGCAATCTTATCAAAATTTATCTCCATCATTTTAGACTCTTATCTAAAATACCATCTATTAAACCATAAACTTTTGCTTCATTTGCACTCATAAAAAAATCTCTATCCGTATCAACTGATATTTTTTTAATGCTTTGAGATGTGTTTTTTGCCATTATCTCATTTAATCGCTTTTTGATATAGAGAATCTCTTTTGCTTGAATCTCAATATCACTCGCTTGTCCCTTTGCTCCGCCTAATGGCTGGTGAATCATAACCCTTGCATTTGGAAGTGCATATCTCTTCCCCTTTGTGCCACTGCTTAAGAGAAACGCTCCCATAGACGCCGCTTGTCCTATGCAAATAGTCGAAATATCCGGCTTAATATAATTCATCGTATCATATATACTCAATCCACTCGTAACCACGCCACCGGGGGAATTTATATAAATATAAATATCTTTTTGCGGGTCTTCTGCCTCTAAAAATAGCAATTGTGCGATGATAGATGAAGCCACATTATCATCAATCTCACCGCTCAAAATCACCACTCTATCTTTTAAAAGTCGCGAATAAATATCATAACTTCGCTCACCTCTACTTGTTTTCTCTATAACATAAGGAATATAATTCAATTAATCCTCCGCTTTTGGTTTTTTAGCTTTTGCTACTTCTTTATCTTTCTCTTTTTTTACTTGTGATTCTTTTGGATTATCATCTTTTTTGATTGTGGATTCTAAAAGATTGTTTAATACCTTATTTTCTAAAATCGTCATTTTAAGTGCTGGAATCATATTATTTTTTTCATAGGTATCTAACACTTCTTTTGGATTAGCACCCATCATCATTGCTTCATAATAAAGCACTTGATAGACTTCATTATCACTAACAGAAAGATTATTTTTCTTAGCTAATTGGTCGACGATAAAGGTTAGCTTCACACTTTTTTGTGCCTCTTCTCTAAAAGATTCCCGTTTTTGCTTAGCTTTAGATATATCATTTTGTAGTTCTTTTAATTCTTCTGGTTTTATATTTTGCAAACTATTTCTAAATATCACATCAATTTCTTGTTCTACAATGCTATCAGGTAAATCGAAATTAATATTATCCAATAGATTATCAACTAATTTTGGTTTTAATCCATTTAGAATCTTATTTTTAGATTCATTCTCTAATTGCATTTTAGTATATGTTTTTAAGCTTTCTAATGTCGCATTGCTATCACTTGGAAGCATTTTCTTAGCAAAATCATCATCGATTTTACTCTCGATTCTACATTGAATCTTATTTAATGTTACATTGAATCTAGCATCTTTTCCTGCTAAATGTGGGGAATTATAATTCTCTGGAAAAGTAACTTTTATATCTCTATTCTCACCTTTTTTCATTCCAAGTAATTGTTCTTCAAATCCTTCTATAAAACTTTTAGAGCCTATTTCTAAATCATAATTATCTGCTTTTCCGCCTTCAAAAGCTTTGTCATCTAAGAATCCTTCGAAATTAATATTTGCAATATCTTTTATCTCTAATTCTCTTTCTTCTTTAATCTCGCTCAAATCCCCGCTTGATTTTGCTAACTCCTTAATCCTATCATCTACCATTTTAGAAGTAATTTCTTCGAGTTTCACCTCTGGAACTAATTGCTTATAATCGTCAATCTCAAATTTAGGAAATATTCCAATCTTTGCCTCGACTTCTATACCTTTATCTGTTTTCTCATATTTTGTTATGATAGGATTCCCGATAACTTGATTTGCCTCGATATTCAACTCTTTTAGAGAATCTAGTATTAATTCATTTAATGCCTCATTTTGGCTATCTTGCTCTATTCTATCCTTAAATCTACTCTCAACTACATTTAAAGGCACTTTACCTTTTCTAAATCCATCAACTTTAATATTTTTACTTATATTTTGTGCAATTTTTACTTTTTTCTGTTGTATTTTGTCATTTTGTAACACTTCTTCTAGTAAAATATTTGCATTATCTATTAATTTTACACTCATTTTCATTTTCCTTACATATTAAAAAGGCTTATTAAGTTTAAGTATGTATTTTAACAAAAAAACATACAATTCCATAATAATATTTTAGGGTTTATAGATGTCTTTAGAAAAATTACGATTAAAATTAGAACGAAAAATCGAATTATCACCACATTTTGGTGAAATAACACAAATTTATGCAAACACCATTAAAGCAAATGGATTAAAAACTTCCATTGGAGATATTGTAAGCATAAAGGGTATTGATAACGATATTTCAGGCATAGTAAGTGCAATTGAGAGAGATTATTTTTCTATTATTCCATTTACCTCAACACAAGGATATAAAGTAGGTGATAAGGTTTTTATAAGCCAAAAAGGTTTAAAAATTGGCGTTGGAAATGGACTTCTTGGGAGAATTGTAGACCCCTTGGCAAATCCAATTGATAATCTAGGGGAAATACAAAAAGATTCTACTATTTCCATATTAAACACCCCCATAAAAGCGATGAATCGTGGGCTAATCGATGAGGTTTTTAGCGTTGGAGTGAAAAGTGTAGATGGACTTTTGACCTGTGGCAAAGGACAAAAAATGGGGATTTTTGCTGGAAGTGGCGTGGGAAAATCTACACTAATAGGAATGATTGTTCGAGGCTCTAGTGCTGAGATAAAGGTTATTGCCTTAATTGGGGAACGAGGGCGGGAGGTGCCTGAATTTATCGCCAAAAATCTTGGAAATGATTTAAAAAATACGATTATAGTCGTTGCTACGAGCGATGATTCTCCATTGATGCGAAAATACGGGGCATTTAGTGCGATGTCAATTGCAGAATATTTTAAAAATCAAGGTAAAGATGTGCTTTTTATTATGGATTCTGTAACTAGATTTGCAATGGCACAAAGAGAAATTGGGCTTTCTCTAGGTGAGCCACCCACTTCAAAAGGCTATCCACCATCTGTTTTAAGCCTTTTGCCAAAATTAATGGAAAGAGCCGGAAAAGAGGAAAACAAAGGCTCAATTACGGCATTTTTTACCATCTTAGTTGAGGGCGATGATTTAAGCGACCCTATAGCCGACCAAAGTCGTAGCATACTCGATGGACATATCGTGCTAAGTCGTGAATTAAGCGAGTTTGGAATCTACCCACCAATCAATATCCTTGCATCATCATCAAGGGTTATGAACGATATAATAGACAAAAAACATAGAGAAAATGTCATAAAATTTAGAAAAATATATTCACTTTTAAAAGAAAATGAAGTCTTAATCCGCATTGGCTCATATCAAAAAGGAAGCGATAAAGAGCTAGATTACGCATTAAGCAAAAAAGAAAAATTAGAGGCATTTTTGCAGCAGGATTCTACCACTATGCTAGATTTTAAGGAAATTTATACAAAATTAGATGAAATTTTCAAATAAAGGATATATTTTTATATCTCATTTTTTAAAAATTTAATATATAATGCAATGCTAAATAATAATTTTTATTAATTAAACATTTATAATTTTAATTTTAGGAGATAGAATCTTGAGAGAAGTATATTTGGATAACAACGCTACAACAATGGTTGATAGGGAAGTTATGGAAGTTATGGAGGATTATTTCTGTAAATATTATGGGAATCCAAACTCGCTCCACGACTTCGGCACGAAAACACACAAGCCCTTACGCAAGGCATTCGACCAACTTTATGCTGGAATAAATGCGAGGGAGGAAGATGATATTATCATCACCTCGTGTGCGACGGAGAGCAATAACTGGGTTTTAAAGGGAATCTACTTTGATGAGGTGCTAAAAAATGGCAAAAATCACATCATAACCACCCAAGTCGAGCACCCAGCGATTAGCTCAACTTGTGCGTTTTTAGAGGATTTGGGCGTGGAGGTTACATATTTGCCAGTTAATGATAAGGCAAATATCGATGTAAATTCCCTAAGAGAGGCTATTCGCCCAAATACGGCACTAGTAAGCATAATGTGGGCGAATAACGAAACAGGTGTAATTTTCCCCATAAAAGAAATTGGCGAAATCTGCAAGGAGCGGGGAATCTTATTCCACACGGATGCAGTTCAGGCTATCGGCAAGTTAAAAGTCGATGTGCAAGATATAAATGTGGATTTTTTGAGCTTCTCGGCACATAAATTCCACGGACCAAAGGGCATTGGCGGACTTTACATCAAAAAAGGCGTCGAGCTAACGCCCCTATTTCACGGCGGAGAGCATATGCACGGACGCCGAAGCGGGACGCTAAATGTGCCATATATAATTGGCATGGGAAAGGCGATGGAATTAGCGAATAATTATTTGGATTACGAGGAAAATAAGATTCGAGAGCTTCGCGATAGACTGGAAAATGAGCTAATTAAAATGGGCGATGTTATGGTAATTGGCAAGGATACTCAAAGAGTGCCAAATACGATTCTAGCGAGTATCAGGGGGATTGAAGGCGAGGCAATGCTATGGGATTTAAATAAAGCTGGGATTGGTGCATCTACTGGAAGTGCCTGTGCTAGTGAGGACTTGGAAGCAAATCCAGTTATGAGTGCCATTGGTGCGGATAAGGAGCTAGCCCACACGGCGGTTCGCCTCTCGCTATCGAGATTTACCACTAGTGAGGATATCGATTATACGATAAATGCGTTAGATAAGGCAATAAAGCGATTACGAAGCATTTCTAGCTCGTATTAATTTAATAAAAGGCTTGACTTTTTGGGGATTTGGGGACAATTAATTTAAGGTAAGCCTTTATTAAAGCCACTTTTTCATAAAAACGCTATTTTTTATTTTTAAAGTGATTTGTTTAGTAAAGGGGAGACAAGTGGGCTTGAATGATGATTTGCCAGAGGCAAAAGCGAAGTTCGCTCTCAAAACCATGCAATTACCCCAAAGCGGAGATTCTTGTAAAATTGGCTTTAGCCAATTTCCTGTTAACCCCCGATGACACTTCTTGCGGTGTCCGTGCTAACGCACGGAAATTAAGAAGTTTATTAAAAATCGCATAGCGGTTTTTTGAAAATGGGATTATTCCCTTGTGAAATTAAAAAGATATAATTAAAAAAATAAATTATGGTTTATCGCCACTTTTTGAATTTTTAAGATTCTAGATTAGCGAATAACCAAGCGAGATTCCACTAAAAACTTCTCGTTTTTTCTGCGTAGCAGAAAACAAGGCTTTAGCCGAAGTTTCCTCGTTAATAAACGAAGCTTTAGGGGTTTCGAAAACAAGCGATAGCGAAGTTTCCTGTAAAGGGCAACGCCTTTCGTCGTAAAACGGGGCTTTGCTTCGTTGCGAAGTAAAAATTAAAATAAAAGGACATAAACAATGGGAAAAGATACTTTAATCGGCGGTTCCCTATGGGACGCCTACTCAAAAAAAGTCCAAGAGCGAATGGATAATCCAACTCATCTTGGCGTGATAACTCAAGAGACAGCGGACGCCAAAAACGCCAAGCTAATCATCGCAGATTACGGCGCGGAAGCTTGTGGCGATGCTGTGCGGCTTTACTGGCTAATCGATGAAAACGACACGATAATCGACGCGAAATTTAAAAGTTTTGGCTGTGGGACGGCGATTGCAAGTAGTGATATGATGGTGGAACTCTGTCTTGGGAAAAAGGTGCAAGACGCCGTCAAAATCACCAATTTAGATGTGGAATTCGCCCTTAGGGACGACCCAGACACCCCAGCGGTTCCGGGGCAGAAAATGCACTGCTCGGTTATGGCTTACGATGTGATTAAAAAAGCCGCTGGAATGTATCTGGGAAAAAATCCAGAGGATTTTGAAGATGAAATTATCGTGTGCGAGTGTGCTAGAGTGAGCCTTGGGACGATAAAAGAAGTCATTCGCTTAAATGACTTAAAAACAGTCGAAGATATTACAAACTACACCAAAGCAGGGGCATTTTGTAAAAGCTGTATAAAGCCCGGGGGACACGAGGAAAGAGAGTATTACTTAGAGGATATTTTGCGTGATACGAGGGCGGAAATGGAAAGTGAAAAGCTAAAGGATAATGTTATAAAATCATCGCTTGGTGAGCTTAGCTTTAAAGATATGACTACCGTGCAAAAGGTCAAAGCGATTGATAAAATCATCGATGATAATGTCCGCCCAATGCTAATAATGGACGGCGGAAATATGGAAATCATCGATATTAAGGAGACAAGCGATGGGTATATCGATGTGTATATCCGCTATTTGGGGGCTTGTAGTGGCTGTGCGAGTGGATATAGCGGGACACTCTTTGCCATAGAATCCATTCTGCAAGAGCAATTATTTGACAAGATTCGAGTATTACCTATATAAAACTAGAAAATAGTAGAGGTGGGATTCTACTTAATAAAAAATATTAATAGAGATTCTCAAGAATTAAAATTTAAAGGGAAGTTTGACTTCCCCATTTATGCCTTATATCTCATTCCACAAAGTCTTAAGGATAATACTTAAGGAATCGCTAACTATTGCACTTCCTTGTATTTCAAAATCCCTAATATCTATTTTTGCCTCCAAATCAAGCGACAATTTACCATCTTTCTCACCTATTACGCCTGTAAATGGAACTTCCTGTGTCTTTCCATGCAGTGTTAAATCACATAAAATATGAACTTTACCATCTGTTACCTCTATTTTTTTACTTTGCAAAAATCCTTTTGGATATTTCGCTTCATCTAGAAAATCTGCCTCTAATAGATGAGCATCTCGCTCTTCATCATCACTAAAAACCGACTTGATGATAATCTCGCCATCTAGTGAAGCTATACTTCCATCGCTATTTAGAGCTAGATTCCCACTAAAGGTTTTAAAATACCCCTCTACACCAACAAATGCAAATTTATGAGATTTAAAGCCAATATATGAGCTATTATCAACTACATATCGTTTTATCCCATTATTGCTTACTTTTAGGGAATTATCACTAGTTGGAATCTCTATATTGTTACTTCCAAATACCGCACTTACAAAATATAAACAAATTAATATTTTCTTCATTCCATTATTTTTAATTTACTCGATTGCGATAAGCCGACAAATACTTTATATAAAATATTTTGTAAGGTCGCCATTTCATCTTCGCTTATATGTGGCAAAAGCATATCAGCATGTGTTTCTAGCATTATTTGAAATGTTTCTTGGGCGATTTTTTCCCCTTCTTCAGTTAGCAATATTAGATTCTCTTTACGATTTTTAGGATTTCTTTTACGATACAAATATCCTTTTTGCTCCATATCATCGATTATAACTCGTATATGGTTTTTATCCACTTGGATAAAAGATGAAAGCTTAATTTGCGAATTTTCAGACTCACTACAAATCCACAAAACTCCAGCATGTGGATATGTAATGCCATAATGCTGAATTCGTTTGTTAAACTCCTTTGATACACATTCCCTAAGCCCAGTAGCCAAGAATCCAATACATTGATAAATACTAACATTCATAATACATTTCCAACACAATAAACTTTTTAGATGAAATTATATATTCTTTGTCGACTTTTTGCCATAAAGTAAATCTTATCTCCTTTATATAGTATTTTATAATTATTATAATTTTTAATGATAATAATTATAAATGATAATATAGCAATATTTAACAACTATTGTCAAGAGAATTTTTAGCTTTAAATAACAATAAAATAAGCTAAAATATTATTTCAAAACTTATATTTAAAGGAAAAAACATGAAAAAAAGAATTACAATTATCGGTGGAAGTATCGCAGGATTAACCTCTGCGTTGATTTTAGCATCGGCTAAAAATAATGAATTAGATTTTGAGATAAATATCATAGATGAGGGTAAAGCAGATTTGAATGCTGTGGCAATCTATAATGTGCCACTATTCCCAAAAGGGATAATCGGCAAAGACATCATCGCAAAGACAAAAGAGCAAGTAGATTCTCTATTGAAAGTAAAATATATAAATGGCAAAATCAATGAGATTAGCGGGGACAAGGGAGCTTTAAAAGCGATTGGAGAAAATATCAATCTAGAATCCGACTACATTATCCTAGCTACAGGAGCGAGTGCGTTTGATATTAAAGGCTTGGGTAATATCGTAAAAGAGCATAATTTAATGAATAAGCCAAATAAAATCCGCCTAGAATACAAAGGCAGACAGGAAGTCAAAAGCGGAATCTATGTCGCTGGAATCGCATCTGGAGTTACTTCTATGGTAACTGCTGCAATGGGAAGTGCAAGTGAGGCAGCTTGTGCGATACTTAGCGATATAAAAGGCGAAATAGTTGTAGCCCACGATACACCAACTTCAAGGAAATAATCACCTAATATCTTAAGAGAGATAATCTCTCTTAAGCTTACTTTTCTAACCTTTTACCCCAATTACCCCAATCTTTGCTTTAGGATATTAAACATTATAAATTGAGATTCTCTTGATAATATTTGAATACAATACGCAAATTTTTAATATTAGGAGATTGATGTGAATTATCATTTAGATAGAATTGATTATGGAAAGGAGATTCAAGGATTTAGAGAAGAAAGCCTTATAAGATTCTCAAACTCAAATGCTTCTTATGATTTAGATTCCACAAGATTCCTAAAACCAATGAAATTTTTTCTCATAGTTTTATTAATCACACCTTTTGTATTTAACCCACTTCGTTCTAGAGCTAGAGATATTACAGCAAATGATACAAGAATACAAAATGCTGAAAATGAAGTAAATGTAAAAACATCTACAATTAAAAATCTAACTAACGAATCTACAATTACCAATCTAAAAGTTAATGAAAACGGAAAAGTAGAATATCTAGATAATTACGGAACAATCAACAATCTAACAAATGATAGAGATGGAACAATAGAGCAACTAGATAATAATGAGAAAAGCAAAATTACTAATCTAACAAATAATAAAAAAGCACAAATCCATTACATAGATAATTACAAGGAAGGCACAATCACCAATCTAAAAAATAATGGAACGATACAATATCTAGATAATTACGGAACAATAAATAACCTAACAAATAATGGAACAATAGAATATCTAGATAATTATAACGGGGGAGTAATCGATATTCTAAATAATTATGGAAAAATCAACAGCCTAAAAAATTCTACCACAATCACGAATCTAAACAACACAGGCGAAATTAGGCTACATAATATAAATAACGATAACGACATCAGCGATATTAAGAAAATTTACGCTCATATTAATAATATAACAGAAAATGCAACGATAAATATCTCAGCCTACCATTTAGTTATCGATAAAAAAGCTAGTGATTTTAATAGTTTTAGCGGATATAATGCCGAAAGTTATGACTTATCACATCTAGTCATACAAGACACTTCAAGCAATAAAAAAGGTGTGAAATTAAAAGACACTAACTCTAAGATTCTTCTAACTTTAGGAAAAAGCTTTGAATTAAATACGAAATATTCTTTGGCTAAATTAATAACTAATACAGATGGGAATCAATATAAATTAACTTATGAAAATAATGGCGATATAAACTTAAATACATTATTTTCACATTTGAAGATAGTAGATTCTACTGCTTTGGGATATGATGCCTCATTTTTAACCTTAGTGTTAGATGGGGAATCTTTTAGGGTGAATATTCTTAGCTCAACTAACCAAATGATAACAAACTCCATTCAAAACACTAAAAATAAGGCAAATGTAACAAATATCAATAATATAGCATTAAATCTTAAATCAAATGTATTTAAGAATCTAGGCGGAAGTGGATTAGCTCTAAGCAAAAGAGATGAAATATTACAAGAATTAGAATCTTTGAAAATCGCCAAAATAAGGCAATCTCTAGCAAAATCCAGCGAATCTAATTTTAAAGAAAATGATAGATTCTATTACAATAATACACAAGATTCCATTATCTTAGATTCTAATTTGAATTCTAATGATTCGCATAATTATCATACTTTCTTTACCCCATTTATAACGCATAGTATTTTAGATGGTGATATTAGTGGGTTAAGCTATGGCTTTGTAGGTGGATTTAATGCAAAATTAGCAGATTCTCACACTTTAGGAACTCATATTGGATTTAATTACGGCTCTATGAATGGAAATAAATCAACCAATAATATAGATATAAATAATCTAAATATTTTATTGGGCTTACACTATAAATTAGATTTAGTTTATGGTATGTATGTAAAAGCTTTAGTTGATTTTATCTATATTAATAATGATGGAAAATATTCATTTGACTTAGGATTATACAAGGTAAATTCTAACTCATATGGTTATAATGCAAATATAGCTTTTGGTAAGGATTTTAGTCTTAAAAATGCTGGAATCTTGGGAATAGAAATTGGCTTTAATCCACTTGGGATTAAAACTAATGACACGCAAATCGGCACTCACAAATATATTGGAGATTTTACTAATCTACTCTATGGTGATTTAGGACTAAACTATAATATTAGATTTAAAAATGGGTTTGGATTAGATTCAATGCTTGGTGTAAAATATCTATTTAATAATCCACAAGGCAAAATGGCATTATTAAATACAATTATAAATTATGATATTGGAGTAGATAAGCTCATCAGCTACATTGGATTTGGGGTGAATTATAGTGTAAATTCTAGCATTACTTTAGGTTTAAATTATCTAGGAAATTTTGGTGATAGAACAATTACAAATAGTGGATTTTTAAATATCAAAATTGGATGGTAATACAAGTATTCAAAAATTTCATTAATATCTTTTAATCTTAGAAAATTATTTTATGTTATTAAATGCTTCTTTATTTTTTAGATATTCTTCTAGCTGGAATCCTTTTCTTGTCATCATCAAGCTTTGTTCGTGAAATATAAGAAGTGTTATAGAGATTCCCACAGCGATAGCAAAAGCAACTGAAATAGTTGTCATAAGATTATTTGTTATTTCTATTAGTAATTTATATTGTTTTTCTAAATCATTTTCACTTGCAAATGATGTAATAGATAATATAGTTCTATATGCATACATTCCGGGTATCATAGGAAGTAACGCTGGAAATGTTATTATCTCCATCGGGCATCGCACCTTTTTTGCAAATATAAGCCCTATTAATCCAATAGTGAATGCTGATATAAAGGTCGCACTAGCAAGACCAAATACATCAAATTGCAATAAATAGAATCTACCGCCGTGAGCTATAGCAGCAAGTAATGCAGATAAAAATAATGTTTTTATCGGCGGATTACAAGCAAAGGCAAATCCAAGTCCAGCCACTGCAGCAAAACAACCATCAATAATCGCAGAAAATACAATATCCATTAATATTCCATTCTCATTCCTGTAATATTAAGCGTAATATATAATCCAATGGCAATACAGGAAATTAATATTAATGTGCTTATTGCACGAGATAATCCTATAAGTGAATGCCCGTCCAATACATCTATAACAGAATTGATTAAATACACTCCCGGAATTAAAAATAACACACTTGTTCCAATAGCCACATCTGGCGTTTTCGTCGATACGATTATCGTTCCCATATGTGCAGACATAGAAGCCACAAAAGAGCAAACAACAAATATAAATCTAATATCCGCATTTAGCAATAACAATATTTTTCTAAGATTAAAGCCGATAAAAGTAGCGACAAAAACTATCGGCATAGAGATAAAATCCCCTCCAAAGAGTCGGCAAAAAGCAGCATTAGCAAAACATACTAATAATAGCGTGCTTATGTAACTATAATGATTGGTATGTATGATTTTTTCATATAATTTTTTTAGTTGTTTAAATGTTATTTTTTCATCATATGCATGCCAACTAAGTGCACTTAAACGCGAAATTACATTGAAATTTATACCTCTTTCGGTGTATTTTCTTACATAAGTTCTACTAATGGAGTAATTATTTGGTGCTAAAACACTAATGCTAATATTTTTTGAAAAAATAGATATATGCACTTCATAGCCAAATGCTTCGCCGATTCTAGTAACGCATTTTTCCACTCTTGATGTATATGTGCCAATAGAAAGCATACTAATAGAATATTCCATTAAAAATTCTATAAGTTCTTGAATCTCAGCAGTTTTCATCTATAACCTTATTAGATAGATTCCATAATTATTGATATTTTCTCAAATATTCTAGAATCTTTTTTGCGTGTCCGCTTGATTTTACATTATAAAATGCTTCTAGAATCTTGCCATCTTTTATAATAAAAGTAGAGCGGAGAATCCCCATATATTTTCTTCCATACATACTTTTTTCTGTCCAAACACCATATGCATTTGCGATATTTTTATCACTATCACTTAGCAAAATATGTTTTAGATTCTCTTTACCAATAAATTTTTGATGAGATTCTACGCTATCTGGGCTAATGCCTATTACAACGCTATTTAATTTATTAAATTCATCTAAAAGTTCACTAAACTCATTTGCTTCAATCGTGCAACCCTTTGTCATATCTTTTGGATAAAAATATAAAACTATAAATTTACCCTTAAAATCCTTACTTGATACATTTATCCCATCTTGATTTTTAGCATTAAAATCCGGTGCTTTTTGTCCCGCCTCAAGTTTCATATTAATTTCCTTTAGTGTTATTATAAATATATTAGTTAAAAAAATTATTTTGGAATTCTATCTTAAAAATCTAGCTTTAGATATGTATGTTTGTTACGAATGTTACTAAATTGCAATTATTTTATATTATTTTGACATAAGGCATTACAATATTCTACATTTTATTTTAAAATTTATCGCTATCTAAAATTAAATCAAAAAGGAGAGGGCGCGATGTTTATACAGAACTATGACCCGCTGAATAATGTTTGGCTTAGTGCGTTGGTCGCATTTTTACCTATTTTATTATTTTTTCTTTCACTTGTTGTGTTTAAGATGAAAGGACACACGGCAGGACTTGTTACAGTTATACTAGCAGCTATTGTTGCAGTTGTAGCATATCAAATGCCTGTTTCTATGGTTCTTGGAAGCTTTTTGTATGGTTTTTTATATGGAATGTGGCCTATTGCGTGGATTATAGTCGCTGCAATATTCTTGTATAAATTAAGTGTTAAATCTGGTTATTTTGATATTTTACGAGAATCTATCATCGCCATTACGCCAGACCAACGACTTCAAGTCATTTTGATTGGATTTTGTTTTGGGGCATTCTTAGAGGGTGCGATTGGATTCGGTGGTCCTGTGGCAATCACCGCTGCATTGCTTGTGGGTATGGGTTTAAGACCACTTTATGCAGCTGGGCTTTGTATGATTGCAAATACGGCTCCTGTGGCATTTGGTGCAGTTGGAATCCCAATTATCGCGATGGCAGGAGTTGTTGGGGTTGATAGCCTTGAGATTTCATCAATGGCAGGACGAATGCTACCTCCGCTCTCACTTTTTATTCCATTTTTCTTAGTATTTTTGATGGACGGATTCAAAGGCATTAAAGAAACTTACCCAGCACTTTTGGTAACAGGACTTAGCTTTGCATTAGTTCAATTTATCACAAGTAATTATATGGGACCTGAGCTTCCAGATATTGCTTCTGCTGTAGTTTCCATTGCGGCATTAAGTGTGTTTTTAAAGTTTTGGAAACCTAAGCATATATTCAAATTTGACGAAGAAATAGGCGGAAAGGCAACATTGGAAGTAAAAAAATACTCCTTTGGACAAATAGCCTTAGCGTGGAGTCCTTTTATCGTATTGATTATTATGATAGTTATTTGGACACAAGGATGGTTTAAGGCTCTATTTGGTGGAGATGGAATCCTAGCAAGCACAGTTATCAATATACCAATTTCTGTAATCAATGGTAATATTATGCAAGTAGCTCCAGTCGTTGCCGAAGATACACCGATAAAAGTCGTTTTCTCGTGGAATCTAATAAATACCGTTGGAACAGCGATATTTGTTACAGCGATAATTAGCATGTTTATGCTAAAGGTTAAGGTTGGCGATGCGGTAAAAACATTTGGCGAAACACTAAATGAGATGAAATTCGCAATCCTTACAATTGGGCTAGTGCTATCCTTTGCCTTTATCTCAAACTATAGCGGAATCTCAGCAGCTCTAGCTTTAGCTCTAGCTTCTACAGGCGATGCTTTCACATTCTTCTCGCCTATTGTGGGTTGGATTGGCGTATTCCTAACAGGAAGCGACACAAGCTCGAATCTACTTTTCGGCACATTACAACAAGTAACAGCTCGTCAGCTTGGCATTCCAGAAGTGCTATTCCTAGCGGCAAACTCAGTTGGTGGCGTTGTAGGGAAAATGATAAGCCCACAAAGTATCGCTATCGCTTGTGCGGCGGTTGGACTAGTGGGACGAGAATCCGAATTATTTAGATTTACGGTTAAATATTCCATTATATTTGTTATTGTGATTGGGCTATTTACTTCGTTTATAGCTTTTGTAATACCTTGGTTAATACCATAATAGATTTTTGGTTATCACTTTATAGCAAGGGGATTTTCCCCTTGACTCTACATCTTGCAAACGATAAATATTCACTTAAATCCTAAGCTAAAAATTTAGAGAGTGGCTTTTGGATGGGACTTTAAATCTTTTAGTTTATTCTTACTTTCACCCTTATTTAGAATCCTATGGAAAAAATAATAAATTATTAGAGCAATTCGCCAAATATGCGTTTTTAAGCTCCTCTTATATGGCTTTAGGAAAATCTCTTTTTTGGGCGTTTCTTTGTGAGTTTTATAATCTTTTAGTATTTCTTTCCCCATAGATTCTAGCATTGAATAATCCTCTAAAACCCGCCTTCTAGCCTCCAAAATCGCCCCAAAATGCTCTTCATAAAAGTTGGATTCTAAGAGATTTTCTAGCCTCTTTATGGAATCTTCCACATTATAAATATCGATTTTTATAAACGAATTTTTTGGAAAATACCGCTCGATGTTCCCCGCCCCAAAGTAAATCGGCATCGCATAGCCAAGATAAGCGTCCATAATCTTTTCGCTGAAATAGTCGCTCTGGGCGTTGTTTTCGATAGCAATTGTGTATTTATAGGGCAGAATCCCGTCCTTTTTCTCCGCTAACTCATTTGGCGTTTTATTGCCATAAAAGTCGATTTTATCCCCAAGGTGGCTATTTTGAAGGGCTTTGACAAACTTCATTCTATCTAAATGCCCCGCAAACGCCTTTTTATCAAAACTCGCAATGCAAGAAATCTCCTTAATCTTGCGTGGAATGGGGAGATTGCAAAGCTCGTTATATGGCATATTTGGAGCGAATAGAAAATACATCATCGGCGGATATTTGATGAAAATGGTGTTATGGAATTTTGCTTTACGGGGCGAATCTACTTCGTGTGAATGGGGATTTGAAGCGACTTGAATTGTAAGTTGGTTTGGATTTGTCGCAGGTGAGTTTAAAAAAGGCGAGTTTGAGTGCTGGAATCTTGTATTATCTAGCTGCTGCCCCCCCCCATTTTGGCTATTTCCGCCGTATTTAAGCACATTAGAATCTAACGCAAAATCCGCAGAATCTAAACTCGAATCTAGTGCGGAATCTAAATCTAACACAGAATCCAACGCAGTTTTAAACTCCACTTTTTCCAAGCAAGGAGCCTTAAAAAGCCCCTCGTTAAATGCAAATACAACATCGCAATGCGCGTAAGTCTCTGGCTTTATCGCCCACTCGTTTTTAAATGGTATGCCATACTGCTTAGATTCCTTTATATACGGCTCTTGCTGGAGTGCGAAAACTCGCCTAGCCCTTACCTTATGGGGTTTTATGGTCTTATTTATGATTAGCACATAGTCGCAGTCAATGGGCTTTTCATCAAACCCGCGGAATTCAAAACTTAACTCTTCCCCACTTGGAGCGATAAACTTGCTATCGCCATTTTTTGAGAGATTTTTAATTTGACTTTTAAAGCCCTCCCTATAATCGCTTAAAATACACACTTTTATCATCTCACATACTCCTAGATTCTTTGCTATAATTCGCCTAAAAGAAAGGCTTTTGAAGTGAAAATTTCAGTTACAATCATAGCAAAAAACGCCCAAAAACACTTAAGCGAGTGTTTGCAAAGTTTAAGCGAGTTTGATGAGATAATCTTGCTAGATAATGAGTCTAGCGATGAGACGAGAGAAATCGCTAAAAGCTACCCAAATGTGCGGATTTTTAGCACGGAGTTTATCGGCTTTGGGGCGATGAAAAATCTAGCGATTAGCTATGCTAAAAATGAGTGGATTTTCTCCATTGATAGCGATGAAATCGCCGAGCCGGACTTGCTAGAAGAGATAAAAAATCTAAAATTTAAGCAAAATGAAATCTATGCGATTTCTCGCAAAAATCTCTATAAAAATGAGTGGATAAAGGCGTGTGGCTGGTATCCGGACTATGTCAATCGTATTTTTAATAAAAATTTTACGAAATTTAATGATAACGAGGTGCATGAGAGCGTAACAATCCCTAAAAACGCCAAGATTCTAAGGCTAGATTCCCATATCAAGCACTATGCCTATGGCTCAATCTCCCAGCTCTCGCATAAAATGGAATTCTACAGCACACTTTGGGCGAGAAATAACGCTCACAAAAGTGCCACGCCATTAAAGGCGATTGTTCGCTCTATGTGGTCGTTTGTGCGGAATTATCTTTTCAAAAAGGGGTTTTTATACGGCTACAAGGGCTTTATCATAAGCTTTTTTAATGCAAGTGGTGTGCTGGTCAAATATATGAAACTCTATGAGCTAAAAACGCGTGAAAACTCCGTCTCGCTCATCATTACGACCTATAATCAAAAGGAATCTTTAAGGGCGGTTTTGGATTCCACACTGCGACTAAATAAAATGCCAAGTGAGATTCTAATCGCCGATGACGGGAGCAAGGCTGATACGAGGGAGCTAGTGGAATCTTACAAGGCGAAATTCCACATTCCGCTAATTCACATCTGGCACGAAGATAGGGGCTTTCGGCTCTCACACATTCGCAATTTGGCGATAGATTCCGCAAATGGCGAGTATATCATTATCATCGATGGCGATATGATTTTAGAGCCAAACTTTGTAAGCGACCACTTGGAAAAGGCTAAGAAAGGCGTTTTCTTGCAAGGAAGTAGAGTGATACTAGATGAAAAAGTGAGTAAGGAAATCTTGGCTTTAACTTCGCAAAATGGCGGGAATGGCTTAAGAGAAAATGGCGGAAATAACGCAGATAATGGGGGGGGGAGCAAGTAGGTAGAATTCAAATAGATAGAATCCAAAAGGATACAAATCAAGTTGCTAGAATTGAAGTCGCTAAAATTTTGGCTAAACAAAGTTCGCTTAAGGCGAAACGATGCAAGATTCTATCTACGATTATCTACAAAACTTCCAAAATAAATGCGAAATTTTTTGACAAAAAGGACTTTATAAAGGGCGTTAGGGGCTGCAATATGAGCTTTTTTAAAGAGGATTGCAAACATATCAATGGCTTTAATGAGGATTTTCAAAGCTGGGGGCGGGAGGACAGCGAGTTTGTAGCGAGATTTTTGTTTAATGGCGGGGAGTTTCAGCGACTGAAATTTGCCGGGATTGCCTACCACATTTATCACAAGGAAAATAACAAGGATTGCTTGGAATCTAATCATCAAATTTATTTGGATACGATTAAAAATCGCCTAAAAACTTGCCAAAATGGGATTGTGAAAAACTACAGATAATCTCTTAGATTTTTTTATTTTCCATGATTTTTATCTCGCTTTGAGTGATTTTTGCTTGATGATATTTTTTTTAAACACCTAGCTAAAAATATCATCGTCATCTTGTATATCTTGCATTCTTGCGTGGTGATTTTCGATTAGCTTTAATAAAGGCAGTTGCCTTTAAAATTTTAAAGGTGCGTTAGTTTGCAATATGCTAGAATATTACAATATTTTATTTTTTTAAATTTAGCAAGGAAACAATGGAAAATATTAAAATTGGTTCACACTTAGAAGTTGACCGCAAAAAATTTTACGACTTGATAGATTACACTCATCACGGAATTTATATTGGGAACAACCAAGTAATTCACTATTCAGGCAATAAAATTGTCGAGCAAGATACATTAGAAAACTTTTTAAATGGCAACAATTATAGAATAATCGAACATTCAAACAGACTGGATACAAACTCAATACTTAAAAACGCTACAAGCAAATTAGGCGAATCAAAATACGATTTTTTGCAAAACAATTGCGAACACTTTGCGGTATGGTGTGCCACTGGCAAACATATTAGCAAACAAGTAAACATGGCAAAGCAAGTTGCCGTGCCTTTTATATTGGTTTTTGCAGTAGCAAGTGCGGTGTATTTTTGGCGAAAAAACAAAAACGATATTAAAGAGTAGCCCTAAACTATATATTTTAGTTGATGACAAAGTCCGTCTCTTGCTTATCTAAACCATAAAGCGAACAGACCAAAAAATCTATTTTAGATTCTAGCTCTTTTGTGGATTCTCCGGAATCTTGGGCTTTTGCCTCTAAAATTTTATCCACTAAATCTATGATTTTATCGGCTAGTTTTTTGTTAGATTCTGTGATTTGTGGGATTGGGATTCTCTCCAAATATGGAATATCATATCTCACATAGCCACCCGCCAAATGCGTTGAACCGAAATAATGTTTATACCAAAAATCAGCAAGTTTGGAATTTAAGATTCCTAGTATATATTTTGGATTCACCGCAAAATCTACAATCAGCGTTGATTTGCCTACAAAAAATTTATTTGTGTCAAAAGTAGCTTGAATATTTTTTGTCATTCTTGCTATTACAATTTTTTCTTTATTGAAACATTTTTTTATTTCGTTTGAATAAATTTCAATTGGTATGTATTCTTTTTGCCAAACAATCGCATATCTTTTTATGTCTGCTGTTTGTATGATTGGTGCATAAAGTTTTTTTGATTTTTTGTCTAGGGATTCAAAATCAATAGATTTTATTTTCATTTTGCCATATCCACTTTTTGAAGTTCCCCATTTTAGCGTCCCCAAATCCGCCAAAGTGTCGCATTTAACTTTTAGGAAATTGATTTGATTTTTTTGTATATTGATAGATAATTTATCGTTATTTTCATAACTTTTTATATTGTGTGAATATGCAAATCTATCTTGTTGCCACAAATTTATTCTAATAGAATCTTGTTTTTTTGATTTTTTTAAAGCCCAAACCATAGGATAAGTAGAAGCTGAATCAAAAACCTTGATATAAGAACAATCGGCGATAAAATCAATATGCCCCTTATCCAACAATAATTTTCGTGTCCCATATGCGAAATCTGCCTGTAACATAGCTATTGGGTTAATAAAACTTATCGTGGCATTGTGTGTGGTAACTTCGATTCCCTTTTCTACGAAATAACAAAATATATTTGGTCGCTTAGATTCCACATTGACTGCGTAGTTTTTAGTTCCCTTTATTGTCTCAAAAGAAATTTGGCGATAATCAATATACGGCGGATTGCCGATGATTAAATCAAATCCTTTGAAATCGCCATTTTTATCCAAAACTTCCGGGAACTCAAATCGCCACTCAAAAGTATCTGCATTTTTGATATTTTCTAACGCATCATAATCTCTAAATATGGAATCTAGTAGATTCTGCCCTTTTATATCTATGCTCTCGGGTTCTAGTTTATACAAAGTGGGCTGAAATTTATAGTTATTTTTCCTAGCGATTTTTATCATCTCCATTCCAAAGGGCGTTTCTAAATCAAAGCATAAATCGCCATAAGTCTCCACGAAACTTTTTAGATTCTGCGTTAGATTGCTTTTTATAGGGCTATTTTCAAGCAAGTAATTTTTAAAAATCTCTTTTAGATTGTTGATATTTTGCGTGATTGTCCGCTTATTCCCCAGTGCATTTTTGTATAAATCCACTTGGGCTTTATACTCTCTAATCGCCTCTTGTAAATTCCTAGCAAAGCCAAGTCTTATGCCAACATTGCCAGTCAGGCTAGAATCTAGCGAGAAATTGCTAATTAGGCTATTTCCGCATTTGATATTTATATCAATGTTTGGGAGCGTTTCAAGGTGCTTTTGGGCGATATCTGTGTAAAAGCTGTATTTTAGTAGCTCAATCCAAAGGCGGAGCTTGGTGATTTCACATGAATTAGGATTGATATCCACGCCAAAAAGGCAGGATTCTATAAGCTTACGCTTTTGGTAGAAAAGTGCCTTTTGGATTTTGTGAGATTCTATATTTTCGTGCGCTGGGTGCGTGTAATGGTGGATTTCATTATTTGAATCGTATATGACGATTTCATCATTTTTTAGCTCTAGGCGGATATCTTTTAGCTTTTTGCCATTTTCATCGCATAGGATTCCAAGCTCAAATTTTAATAAAATGAGCTGATTTAGCGCGGAAACTAGAAAGTGCCCACTCCCCACAGCTGGGTCGCAAATACGAATAGAATCTATAATGTCATTTGCTTTTTTAATGTCGGTGATTTGGTTGTAGAGATTTTGAAGTGCTTGTTTTTGGGTGGTTTGGGTGCTTTGGGAATTTGCCGAATCTGCGGAATCTTGTGGCGTTTGGGAATCCGCCGGATTTTTAGAATCTGGTGCGTTTTGGGAATGCACTGAATCTAGATTCGCCAAATCTTGCGATATATCGGCGATTTTAAAGCCATTTTCGCGGAATTTTTCAAGGGCGATTTTGCGGATAGATTCCTCGCACATGTAATTTGTAATAAAGCTAGGCGTATAAAAGCTGCCGTCCTTATAGCCATTTAGCTTTTCAAAGACAAGCCCGAGAATTGCGGAGTTTATGAGCTTATCAAAGTTTATTTTCGTGTGATTTTCAATATCTTTTGGCGTGGTGGTGAAATCATAAGCGTTTAGGAATGCAAAAAGATATTCTAAAAGTGGAAGTTTTGGGGCTTTGCTGGACTTTAAAAGCGTCTTTGCAAGGGGCGTTTTATATAAAATTGAGCTTGGGTAAATCGCTAAGGCATTAGAATCAAGTAGCTTTATTTCCCTGCCCTCTAATTCAAGTGCGGTTTTTTCAAAAAGGCTGGAATTTAAATAGGGGATTTGGCGTAGGATTTTAGGGAGATTTAAATCCGCTCTATCAGCCTCTTTTTTAGCCAAAATCTCAAAAAATAGCGTGTTTAGAGTGGCGAAATTAGGAATAGATTCTAAATCTAAAAATGACTTGTCAATGTGCTTAAAGCTAAGTAGCATGGACTCTAAAAGACGCAAGAATAAAATGCGATTATTCCAAGTGGTGAGGAGCGCGAAAATGACTTCAAAATCAGCTTTCCTATCAAGCTTAAAAATGCGTGAAATGCTATCACTAAGGGCGTTTGACGTATCGCTTAGGACAATTTTAATAATGCCATTTACGCTAATTTCCTTTAAGCCTAAAATGTAAAGTAGCTCGTTATAAAAGCCTTGATTTAGGGTGTTGGCGTCAAGCTGGGATTTACGCTTTAAAAGGCAAAATGGGCTTAGGGCTTGGTATAAAAGCGATAGATTTGCTTGAGCGGTGGAGTCTCCGGTGGAATCTGTTTTTGAATCTTGGGTGATTTGCTTCGCGGAATCGTGTGCGGATTTTGTGGAATCTTTTGAATCTTTGGCGATTGATTTAGCGATAGAATCTAAATTGATATAGCAATAATCTATCTCTAAATCTGCGGTTTTTAGGTAATTTTCTAAGCTGGAATAAAATTTTTTCGTGCTGGTGTCGCTTCCGTCTTTTAAGTCGCAGTTTTTATAAAACTTTAAGATTTGCTTATCTTTGGCGAAATTTTCCTCATATTGCTTGGAATCTATGATGTAAAATTCTCGTGCGGTGGCGAGAATAATGTGCTTTATATTGTTATTATTTTTAGCTTTGCTTTCACGCAAATAATAAAGAATGGATTCATAAAATGCCTTAGATTCTAGGGAGTTGGGAGCGGAATCTGTTTTTAAATCTAGGGCGGAATCTGTGCTGGAATCCGTCTTAAAATCTTTAAAATCCAGCTTTAAGGTTTGGGCGGAATCTGGCTCAAAATCTTTATTTTGGCTTGGGAACTCCGCCTTATTACTTAGTGATTTTATCTCAAAAATGACCGCTGGGTGCAAATCATAAGAATCCTCATAAATCGCCAAATCAATTCTATCTTTTGTATTTAGCTCATAGCCATAAAAATCGCCTAAGAATTTCAAAATCTCGTTCTTTTGATACTCCTCGCTATCTTGGAGAATGGATTTTTCTAAAAACTCACTAAATGCATTTTGGAATCGCTCCAAAGTCCGCTTGCTAGGTGTGATGATATTATATGGCTCTAAAAACTCGCTCAAATTGATAGGGATAAAGTGCATAAATGTCCTTTTGGCTTCATATTCAATTTTAAAATGATAGCCAAAATACCAAAATCTCTATAAATATCCCTCGCAGACTTTTTGGCAGTAATCCCAAAGTGCTTTTTGGGCTTTTGGGGAGATATATTTGTCCTTGATAATTTTCTCCTTGCAATCGCCATAAAACTTGCCTGTAACGCCCTCTACCTCGCTACTTGTCGCCATATAAATGCTTGTAGCTGCGGCTTTTTCCATAGACCACATCATCGGCTTCCAAAGTATGGTGATTATTTTCATTAGAATTCCTTTGCCACTTTCTCGCTGCAATCCGCTCTCCACCGAGCCCGGCTCAACTGTATTTATGGTGATATTAGTGATATTTTGTGCTTTCAAATATTCCACAAACTCACGCATAATCCACCAAACATACAATTTCGACAAGCCATAGGACTTAAAAAGCGAATAATTATGCTTTAGCTCGATATCCTCCAAAGGTGGCTTTCCGCCCATTTTGTAAGATTCCGATGATACCGTTACAACTCGGGCATTCTTGCTTTTTTGAAGTAGTGGCAATAATAAATGTGTCAATAGAAATGGTGCTAGGGTATTGATAGCAAAGGTCTTTTCATGCCCCTCAATGCTCTCCTCTCTCTTGTTGCCAAACTGACCGCCAGCATTATTTATCAAAACATCTAAATAATCGCATTTTTGCTTGACTTTATCGACGAATGGCGGAATCTCAGCCTTTAAGCTCAAGTCAGCACATAGATATTCCACATCTTTATTGCCACTCTTGCTTATTATTTCCTCTCTTGCTTGTTTTGTTTTCTCCACATCTCGCCCATGAATGATGACTTTATGCCCTATTTTGGCTAGGCTTATGGCGGTTTCCTTGCCTATGCCGGAATTCGCCCCAGTTATTAATATGATTTTTTTGTCTAGCTTTTTATTCTGTGTGGCGATTTGGCTTGGCGATAGTTTTGCATTTAGTTTGTTTTCCATATGTGCTCCTTTGTTTTATAATATAACGAAGTATAGCATATATTAACCAAATCGGTCAATATATTTGGGAAACAACAATCTTTAGATTTATAGCGGATTTATAGCTCCTTGAGAGCGAATTTGGCAGATTCTTGCAGATTGGCAAATTTAGAGCGGATTCTTACGA
This sequence comes from Helicobacter sp. 16-1353, assembly GCF_003288815.1. Taxonomy (GTDB): domain Bacteria; phylum Campylobacterota; class Campylobacteria; order Campylobacterales; family Helicobacteraceae; genus NHYM01. Next base: position 216,869 of record NZ_NHYM01000001.1, read on the forward strand.
GCTACACGAATAATTACAACAACTTATAGATACTCATCTTTATAAACCATTTTTTGCAATATTGTTAGCTTGGCTTTAATATTTTCATAGATTTCATCAATCGTTTTTGCCTCTATATCGCTACTAATTATCCCTTGAAAAATCAAAGTAGCGATTTGTATAACCTCATCTTTTGCGATATTATCTCGCAGTTTTTCCCACTTGACTTTCGCCAAAACTTTCCTTGTGCTTTTTTCATCATTTTTGGCTTGAAGTGCCGATATAATGGGCGATTTGGCTTTGAATTGGTCGTTGATAAAATAATGTATATAAGGATATTTCTTACTCAATGCCACTTGGGCTTCCATATAATTAAATAGGCTTTGGAATAAGTCGCTTTCCAGCGGAATCTCAGCCTTAAAAAGCTCATTTGCCACAAAATCATTAATGTAAATATACATATTTTCTTTTGTCTCAAAATAGTAAAATAGCGATGCTTTGGAGATTCTCGCTTCTTTTGCTATGTCATTTACCGATGTTTTTGTGTATCCGTATAATCCAAAGCATTTTATTAACGCCTTTACTACCCTATCTTTTTTCTCGTCGCTTAAATGCTCGAATGTATCTAGCTTTCTCAATTGCTATTTCCTATTTTGTGGCTATTTTGGAGAGATTCTTACTTAAAAATACCCAAAATAAAATCTCAATCCGCCTCTTAGCTCGTGTTTAGCTCGTGTATTGCGAGTTAATCTCTACATATTTATAGCCCAAATCGCAACCATAAGCGGTGTATGAAAATGCGTCGTTTTCATCGAAGTCGCTTGAAGTTGGGCTTAGAGTTGAATTAGATTCTGCGACGAATTCTGCGTTAGATTCTAGCCCGGATTCCGTGCTAGATTCCGCTATGCCTAAATCGCAAACCACCCTAAAGCTATCTTTTTGCATAGTTTTTTCTGCACTTTTTATCGCCTCAAAATTGATTTTTTCGCAATCATATAGCAAGTTTTCGCCGATAAAAATCTTTAGTTTTTTTGGGTCGCTACTCACGCCACAAGCCCCAATCGTAGATGCGATTCGCCCCCAATTTGGGTCGCCTCCAAAAATCGCTGTTTTGACTAAAAGCGAGTTTGATAGGGCTTTTGCGGCACTTACTGCCTCACTTTTATTTTTGGCGTTTTTTACCTCAAATGCCACGACCTTCGTGGCTCCCTCGCCGTCGCTCACCATATCGATTGCAAGTTTTTTCATCGCCATTTTTAGGGCAGTTTTGAAGGCGACTTTGTCGTAAGCCCGTGATTTGCGAGTGGTGAATAAAAATACGCTGTCATTCGTGCTGGTGTCGCCATCTACGCTTATGGCGTTAAATGTCTCGCTTAGGCACTCACGCAAAATCTCTTCCATATCGCCCTCTGGGATATTCGCGTCCGTGGCGATAAAGCAAAGCATAGTCGCCATTTCAGGGGCTATCATACCCGCGCCCTTTGCCATCGCCCCAATGTGGAATGTGGAATCTGGGCTGGAATCTAAGCTAGAATCCACGCCAGAATCCGCCCCATATTCCCCATTTTCGCCAAACTCGCCGGATTTTATGGATTTTATAGATTCGCTAGATTCCCCATTTTCGCCCACCAAATCCACTCTAAACGCCACTTCCTTGCTAAATCTATCCGTAGTCCTTATGGCGTCCGCCGCATTTGTGCCATTTTTCGCCCCTAAATCAAACTTTTTAAAACAATCAATTATTTTTTCCTTCGGCAGATACTGCCCGATTACGCCTGTGCTAGACATTATTGGATTTTGGACTTGCGAGAACTTCGCCTTTAAATTCTCCAAAACCTCGCAGACATCATTTAGCCCTTTGTCGCCTGTCATCGCATTTGCGTTTTTTGTATTTATCAAAAAAAAGTTGGATTTCTTGCCCTTTATATGTTGGAGAAAGTGCCTAATCGGGGCAGCTTGAAAGGTATTTTTGGTAAAAACTGCACTAATATCACAAGGGCAATCCATATGGATAAACGCCACATCAAGGGCATGTCCGCCCTTTAGCCCAGCACTCACACCATCGCAAAATACCCCATTTACCGCACTAATCCCACCATTTACGCTAATAATATCAAACATATTTTAATTCCTCTGGTTTTTCACGCTTCATAATAATTCTTTTTGTCTGCCTTATATGGCTAGAGCTACCTATGAGCAATAATTTGCATTCACTAGTGATTAAAACATCGCCTGTAGGCATAGATATATATTTACCATCTTTTTGTTCAATGCCGATAACATGGGCTTTTGTAACCTCTCGTAAATGTGCTTCTTTGAGCTTTTTAAACACAAGCCAACTATATTTAGGGACGATGACCTCTTCTAGGCTAAGTGAATTTTCTTTTTTATTCATAAAATGCTCTATGATATTCTCGCTTCCCGGCTGTAATATTATCGAGCTAATCCTTTGGGCTGCGAGATTTGTAGGTGATATTATATAATCTGCACCTATCTTTTTTAATCTATTGATTTCTTCATTACTACTTGCAATAGACATAATATTATAAGGGTATCTTTTAAGCTCATTTTGATAAAGCCTCATTGATACAATCAATGCAATATTATCTGTAATATTTTTTGAAAAAATAACAATACCTTTGGCAGACGATAGATGTGCTTTTAGAATCGCATTTATTGAATGTGGATTGTCATTAATATAATATGGATATTTATATTTTAATGCCTCTTTTTCAAAATCCTTATTTGGGTCAATTACTACAAATGGTATTTGTGCCTCTAAAAAGTTTTTTGAAAGCTCTATAGAAAATTCATTATGATAGAAAATAACATAATGATTTTTAAGTCTTGCTATCTTATTAATCATTTTTATCTCCTTTATTATGGATATTAGATTCCCGCCCATAATGACATTTACAACAACCGCAACACAAAATGTAATTGTAGCTGCACCCATAAGCATTAAAATAGTGGTGAATATAATTGTAATGGGGCTAAATTGATGTTCTCTTAAAGCACCAAATCCGGTATTTGTAAAAGTATATGAGGCTTGGAAAAAAGCCTCGATAAGAGTGTAATCCTCTAATGCTAAATATCCAAGTGTTCCTATGATTAAAAATATTTGAACTACAACGAGTGGGAATCTAAAACGAGATAATTCATTTAATAACTCTGGAGTTAAGTCAATATCAGGTTTCTTGCTTTTATCAAAGTTTAGAAACCAAAACCCCTTAGCCATTGGAAGTTAAAATTAAATCTAAGAGCTTTTTTTCATCGTCCTAAGCGTAGAAGCAGCAACTTTGAGCTTTACTCTACTTCCGTCTTCTAGCTTAATTCTTACCGTTCTTAGGTTTGGATAGAGTCGATTTTTGGTTTTATTATTTGCGTGGCTTACATTATTCCCTACCATTGGGGATTTACCACTAAAAAAACATCTCTTTGCCATATTCAATCCTTAATTTTTTAAAATAAATCTATAATTTTATTTATTTTTTTAAAATTTTAGCTTAAAGCGCCAATCTTCTATTAATTTCTGTAACAATACTAAAGCCGTTATTTAACGCTGAAGCGATACTTCCGCCACTTCTAAAAAGTAAATCACCCGCTACAAAAAGATTTTTTACTGAGCTTTCACACGCACTATTTACAATAGGCACCCCCGCAGAATCTAGCTCTAAATTGCATTTTTTAAGGAAATCCACCGGAGCCACGCCACCAATTGCATAGACGATTTTATCAAAAACCTCGCTACTTCCATCAGTAAAATTCACCTTTGGCTTGCCATTTTCACTCTCTAAACTCACAATATCAATGCCAAATTTCGTTTTTAGTTTCCCAGAATTTATGCTATTTTCAAGCATTTCTTTATTGGTTTGATTGATTCTTGCAAACTCAGTTCGGCGGTAGTTTAGCTTTGTGTCATTTTTCTCTGCGATAAAGTAGGCATACTCCACAGCGGAGTTTCCACCGCCTACGATTAGCACCTTTTCGTTTTGATTGATTGAGTTTGCGTTGAAAAATACCCGATTTTTAATCTCTGGGGGAATGGGATATGAGGGCTTATTTGGCACACCCATTTTGCCGATAGAAATCACCGCATATTTTGCTTTTATCTCGTCATTACCAGCCGTTCTAACACAGAAAATATCGCCCTCTTTAGTGATACTCTCAACCTCTGTGTTAAATCTCGCATCGATATTTGTAGTCGCTAGAATCTTATCAAACAAATCCAATGTGCTTTCTTTCGTGCCGTCCATAAAGTAGATATTGCCCTCTAGGTCGATTTTCTTGCCTTTATAATCCTTATCAACTCGTTTATTATCCTTGTAAAATTTCCTAATTGTAGTAGAGTGGTTTTCGCCTTTTTCAAGCAAAATAACATCATTAATTCCAAGCATTACGCTCTCAACTGCAGATGCAATCCCGCCCGGACCACCACCAATTATTGCGATATTGTATATTTTACTCATTATTACTCCTTAGTTTTTAAATCGTTTTTATAAGCATCATTTAGCTCATCGACACCGTCCATTAACAGACCTTGCGTAAATTTCTTTTCATCATCAAACTGCCCGCTCCTAAGTCCCCAAAGAAATGCAATAAGCCCAAGCAGACCTATCAACAAGGACACACCAAGCATAATGGCAATCATTCCGTTTGTCATTTTTTACCTTTAAATTTTGCTTAAAATACTTAAAATAATTGAAAATAATAAAATTTTTTACGGAATTATACAAAATATTTGCGGATTCTTTGGAGAATTTCTAAAATTATGCAAATCTAAATAAATCCTAAAAAGCCACTTAAAAACCCAATCTCCGTAAAAAAAGTAAGTAATTCATTTAAGTATGAAATAATCGCTAAATATTTAATTTTCCAAAATGTAGTAATCACATTAAAAATATAGCTTGTATCGCCAAATAATGCCCTACTAATAAGCATCGCAATAATCACATACACAAAAACCCCTACAATCCCAGCAATAGCAGTTACAAAGTAGATTTTATTGGTGTCTTGCTCTGCTTTTTTCTTTTGTTGGGAATAGCCCATAATCATTCCAGCAATGATACAAATCAAAGGCAGTGCCACCGCAAAAGCCCATTTTACGCCTGTGCCTAATACTGACCTAGCATTTGTATCTGCACCGCTTATAATTGTTTGTGCTTCGTTAAACTCATTTGCCCCAAATCCAAAACTCGCAAAAATGCCTAGCATAAGTGCTATTTTTAAGAATACTTTCATTGTAATTCTCCTTTTTCTATTCAATATTTTAAAAAACAGAAAAAGTTTATAAGAAAATCAAAATTGAATTATTAAAGTTTGCTTAAGATGTGTCATTTGACACAAAGAAGTTAAAAGAGTTTGCAAGAAAGAGCATGTTTACGTGGTTTTGTAGGGTTTGTGGATTCTATGGAATCTTTTGTGAAAGTGGATTCTGTGGAATCTACGCTGGAATCTTGTGTGAGTTTCTGCTCTAAGAAATGAAGCATTTGCTTTGAATGTTTCCCATTTAATAGCCCTTAAATAAATCTTGATGACGCCCTATGTGGAAAAGCTCTAAAAATTTGTCATCTCGCTTATAAATAATAACTAAATCGCCCTTAATATGGCACTCCCTAAAGTCTTTAAACTCGCCTAAAAGCTTATGGTCTTTTAGTTTAGAATCTAAAATCTCACAAGTTTGGAGTTGGAAAACTACTTCGTCAATCGCCTCACAATCCCAACCTTGCTTTTGAACTGATTTAAAATCTTTTTTAAATGTATTTTTGATTTTAAGTGTTAGATTCATTATCCATTTCTTTTCTAAACTCTGCAAAATTATCATAAGTGCCTATAGTCTCAGCATTTCTCAATCTCTCTGCGATGTCATCTTTTAAAATTAAGTTTAAACTCTCTGCGATTTTTTGACGTTCTTGTAAAATTGAAAGCAATTTTTTTTTCTTTGATTCAATCTCGTTTTCTAGCTTATTCGCTTCGTCAAACAATTTGTTATATCGGTTTTGTAGCTTTTTTTCTGTGGCTATTTGTTGCATTATTTCTCCTTTTTCGCTAGAGTAAATCTGTCAAAATTATATCAAAATAAGTAAATTATATTTATTATCTACATTGTATTTACTCTTGATTTTTTCTTTGTATAGCAGGATTCTAGTGCCTATTAGTGAATATGCCACAGATTCTCCTTATTTAAAACAACAATGAGTGATATTTAATAGTTTTATTCCTCCCATAAATCTATCTTAGGTTTTATTGTAAAAACATATCAAAAAGATTATAATTCGAGTTTATACTTTTTTTCAAATGCTTTTTAAAAATAACTTGCAAAGAATACAAAGAGATATGATGAGGGAAAACAATGAAATATGGGGCTGGGAGTTCATTAAACACACCAAAAATTTTAGCAAACTTAGTAAAAAATATATTCGTAAAAATGTTTATGGGGGGGGGCAGAATCTAGTCTAGAATCTCCAAAATACACTCTAGAATCTAGAGCAAAATCTGTCCTAGAATCTCTAAAATGTAAAGCAAAATCCACTCTAAATCTAGCCCACCAAAAGGCACAAGATTCTAAGCAAGATTCTAGATTCTATAGCAAAATAAAGAGTTGGATTCCAGCCACTTTATTAAATCTATCAAATCTCTTAAATCCCCGCCACTCAAATAAATCTCACAATCCAAATTCCCCCACGCCACGCCAAAAAGTAGCTCCAAACCATATCCTTTATCCACTATTTTTGCTTCCACTTATCCTAACGCCATTTTCGCCATTTTATGCCTATATCACTTGCGTTTTTGTTATGATTGGGCTATCTAAATTTATCACAAAAGAATTTAGGATTTTGCTTGGGCTAACGCTAGTTTTTAATATCGCAGTTATCTATGCAAGTAAGTTAAGTTTCCATGTTGGGCTAGATTTCGATGATGATTTTACTAGATATTATCAAAACTACCTTGATATTTATGATGGAATCAGCGGGGCAATGTTTTATTTTGGTGGTGAATTTGAAATCGGGCTTGGAGTGTTTTATAAGATTCTATCCATATTGTTCCCTAAACTCCTCCCAAGTAGTGTGCTACTTTTTACCGCTTTAAGCGTTTGTCTATTATTTTATATCTGGCTTGAAGTGTATATTTTAAAGTATTTCAAGGCATACCAGAGAGCCGCATTAGTTGCATTTTGTATGTTCTTAGATATTTTTATGGAAACTATCGGGCTGACTAGGCAGTGTTTTAGCACCATATTTTTATTATATGCATTTTCTAGCAAGGATTGGCGTGGTAGAGTGGGATTTTTAGCTATTGCTATGATTTTTCACATAAGTGCGATATTTATATTTACGACGTTTTATGTTATTAAATACTTTCCAAAAGTTAGCCTATTTTTATTACTTTGTTTCACGCTATTTTTTATGCAAGATTCCGCGAGTGTGAATGCTACAATTAATGGCATAGCATTATTTCTAAAAGGATTTTTACCAGATAAAGCCATCACATACTTTACATATTATATAAATGACGCAGGATTTACGCCCTATTATTTCGTGTATATGCCAATTATGAAGTTTATCTTAAGCCTATGTGTGCTTTTCTCTATCTTTATGTTATGCCCAAAAGATAAGATTCTAAAGCATTTTAAGATGTATATTCTAATTTGCTTTTTTATATATTTTACACATATTCTGCCGTCTCGCTCGGTTTTCTTGCTTACTAATATGCTATTTTATTTCGTGGTTTTTGTGAGCTTTAGGCGTTTTTTTAATCTCACGCTATTCTTTTTCTTCCCATATTTTATATTTAGAATGTATAAATGGCTCATATCGCCTGATGTAGCCACAGATTACACTTCTACTCATCTCTTTTTCTGGTATCCAGAGAGTGGCATTTATCCATTTTACTATCTATTTCAAGGAGTTTTATAATGAAAAAATATCTTAAAAATTATGATGAATTAAGCATTTTATTTGTCCTAAAAAAGCGACTAAAGCTATTTATAATAAGCTTAGTGATTTGCCTTATTTGTGGAAGTATGCTAACCAAGCAACAAATAGAGAGTATAAATAACACAATCGCGACAAATGAAGCAAATCGAAACAAAGAGCTAAATCTCCCAACATCACTAATAAAAGTGCAAAAAAGTATCCCGGATAATGTCATTAGAGATATGTTTGCAAGGGCGATTAAAGATAGTGAGATTAGCGATTATAAGCTATATGTGAATAATCCGGGCTATTATATCTATGTGATTTTTTATGAAGATGAAATAGATATAGATGAATTTATAAATAAAATGCGTGAAAATCCAGTGGCAAAATCTATGCTAAGCGACACGACGAGCTTTATCACACATTTGGGGAATCTGGATGCAACTCTTACATTTTTAGATAAGCGTCCTGTAAATAAGCACTATATCTATCTAGATAAAAATCGCCAATCCCAAGCAGAATATGCAACTATCGCATCTAGTGATGTTTTTCGAATGCACACAAGCCTAAACTCCAATAAAATCTGGCTTTTTATGATAATAACCTCGATTATGATAGCTTTATTTATCACCTTTGGCGTAGAGAGCTTAGCAAATCTAAATGCAAGATTAAGAGAGAAAAAGCATCTAGATTCTATTTTAAAATAAGCTAAAAAATCTAAATATCGCCAGATTTTAAAGATAGGGCAGAAAAAGTGGATTCTATAAGATTCTTTTATCTTTGATTGGATTCTAGGGCTTTTTAATCACCCATAAAAATTGCTCCATTTAGGATATTTTTAATCGTATGGAGTGAAATAAAAAATATCATTAAGATTAAAATTATAAACGCGCCGATTGCAAGAGTGGCGAAAAATGTGCTATTTGTGATGTTATATGCTTTGAAAAATGCGATACTTGCGGCTGCTGTGGGGAAGGTAAAAGCCCACCACGACAAGAAAAACTTCAATTTCAAAAAATTCCTATACATAAAAATAACCAAAAAGCTAAAAAATATGCTTAAGTTTAAAAGACTTAGGGCGAGTGCATCAAGGCTATTTGTGAGTCTAAAATAGTCCAAGAATCCCACTGCCGGCGGGGCTATCATAATGAATAATGTCGGCATAAATTTCGCTGGCATTTGGTCGTGGAACAAAATCCTATAAAAAATTATGCTAAATAAAACCACCCAAAAAACATGCCGATTGCAAAATAATACCAAAGCCAAAAATCGACGCTTTTCGCGGCGATGACTACGATGAGATTACCCACTATGGGGATAAACCACGCTGGATTTGAGTGCTTTATCTCTAAATTATTATTTATCCAAAATGCGATTACATGAAAGCTAAAATATGTCTGCAAAACTACGCCAAGATAGAAGCAAACGCCATAAATTAGGGCGTTCCCGCTTTGGAATAGATTCGCCAAGATAAGGAGCGAAATGGGGATAGTGGCAAAGAAATTGACCTTGATTGGGTGGGAAAACTCCTCTTTTACCTTGCTAAAATATTTGATTGTTTTTGCTAAATAAAGTGCCAAAATCAGCACGAAAACCGCCAAGATAAAGCCCCGCAAGATTATAAAGCCAAGCTCACCAAAGCCCATTAACTCGCTAAATCGTCCATATGCTATGCCAAGTCCGCCAAGCCCCATAACTACGGCAAAAAACATTATGGGGAAATTTGCCAATTTACTCAATTTTTGCTCCTTTTTTTGTGAATTATTAATCTTTTTTTGCCCTTATTTGGGGGCTAAAATGCTAAAATCTAAATCTTTTTTAAACTAGATTCTATCAATTTGGCTTAAAATTCCACTTTTCGTGGAATCTGCTGGGGAATCCGCCATAGAATCTTACGCGGAATCTTTTGTAGAATCTGCTGAATCTATTTTTTGGAATCGCTAGAATCTCGCCTAAATTCTCGCACGGAATCTACTGAATCCTGTTTGCTAGAATCCGCCAAATCTTGCCTAGAATCTAGCACGGATTCAACCGAATCTGCTTTATTAGATTCCGCCAAATTTCCCCCAAAATCCCCCTTTCTCGCCTCTTTTACGCATTCTTCCCACAAGCAGTGTCGCTCTAGGGCATACTCCGCTTCCACTTTTCCGCCAAACATCGCGGGGAGCAACTTGCGATTTGCCTTTGGGATAAACGCCAAAAGGTGGAGAATAACCAGCACGATAATCAAAATCGTCCCTAGATTATGCAGTTGTGCCGCCCAAAAATACAGCCCATTTGGGATATCAAAACCCAAAAGATTTTTATATGTCTTAACCAGCCCAGTTACAATTAGTAACAGCAAAGTCAAGCCAATCGCAAGATATGCCAACCTCTGCTCCGGGAGATATTTCCCTGAGGGAGGCTCTTTGGAGCCTGTTATCATCGCCTTTATCACAAGGTAGCTATTTTTGATATCGCCTTTTTTGGGAAATATGTCAAATTCGCCCCGTAAAATGTGGTAGGCGAGGTGAAAGAACGCAAAAAATACCAGCAAAAACGCAAAAATATAATGCACGCTCAACCCCACGAAATACTCTCCGCTCCACTCAAGTAGCTTGTCGATGTTGTATCGCTTTGCCAGTGGGAGCTGGAACATACCGCTTACGACCAATCCGCCCACACTTAGGGCGACGCCCCAGTGGATTATTCGATTTTGAATGCTTTGTCGAGTTATTTTCATTTTTTTCCTTTATTTGTAAAGTGTAATGCTCTCAAAATATAAGCGATAAGTAAAATTAAGGCGAAGCCCTCCAGTATTTTTAAGCCTTAAGTTTTAAGCGAATCTGTTTTTTATTAATTTGGATAATTTTTATTTTGTCCCACTCACCACCCTTTTATGTGTGAGGCTGACGCCTCACACGAGATTTGTAAAAATTGCTAAAGCAATTTTTCATAAATTTCTTAGTCTCCGTGCGTTAGCATTGGGGGGATAAGGGGAGCGATTTCGCCTTTGCCACGAAGTGGCAAATTCATCATTCAAGCCCCCTTGTCCCCCCCCCCCTTTTTTTTTACTAAACAAGACGCTTAAAAACGAAAAGCAGGGGTTCTATGGAAAAATGATTTTATAAAGGCGTTGCCTTTTAAATCTAGATTCACTTAAAACTTAAGTGTTTTTATTCGCTGGAAAGCTTCGCCCTCGAATCTATATTACCGCCTAGCGCCCCTATTTTGTGAACTATTAAACCCAAGTTTTAATAATTAGTTTTTAATGCCTACCGCCCTTTTTACAAGCCATTTCATCACAAATTCTTTAGCCAATTTTAAGCCCAAATCCCACGCCATTTTTAAACCCCACTAGAATCTAGATTCCCCCAAATCCCTTTATTTCCCCCTTTTTGCCCCCTCCTTTTTCTTTATCGCCGCAAAGCTCGCTCCAAGCACGCCGCAAATGGGGCGATTGTAACAGCAAGGGCAAGATTTGCTGACTTCTCCAGTGGATTCCGCACCTTTTCCATATGTGGACGCCCCATTTTGGGCTTGTTGTTATATTTTTCTAAAATCGCCTTGTTTATATCCTCAAATTTTATGCTACTAATATACACGCTCACCGTCCTACCATTCTCTTCGAGTCTGTAAATATGGCGTTTGTCGTGCTTGATTCGCTCTAAAATCTCGCTTTCCTTGCCAAATTTTATGGCATTTTTGGGGCATTTGACCTCACAAACTGGCTTCTCCCCTCGCTCCAGCAAGTCCTTACGCATATCGCATTCATACATCACACCGCCACCAGCGAGTTTTGGGGCGGTTTTAAGGTAGATTCCAACTCCGGCTTGACGCTGCGGAATCTCCCACGGACACGCATCTCTACACTTCGCCCCACCAAAGCAAAAGTCCTTATCTATATCCACTGCCCCCTCCTTACTTTTGCTTATCACGCCAAAGGGGTAGAGCTTTTGGCAAGGTGGATTGTCGCAGTGCATACATCGCCTAGGCACGAAAACCTCCCTATTAGCGACCTTCACGCTCTCCACATAAGTCCAATTATAGGGCGTTAGGCGAGTTATATCCTCCTTATTTTTGGAGTAATCCTCGTGCTTAGTTTGCGGGAAATAGTCCATTATAGGGTGCGTTGGCTGGGGGAAATTAGCCTTATTTTTCTCCTTACACGCACTCACGCACAAGGGAGTTTCAAGCCCCTTGCAACCATCGCATAAATCAAGGTCTATGATACTCATAATTTTCGTGGAATCTGCATTTGGCGAATCTAGATTCCGCGAATCTACACTCGCTAAATCCTCAGCGACCGCACTACTAGCGAATCCAACTGCGCTAAATTTGATAAAATTTCGTCTATTCATATATTTTTTGCCTTTAGAAATTTTTAGAAATTGGAAAATTTTTAGAAATTGTATGTAGAATCCAACTTTATTTTCTGTAACTAAATCACAAAGGATTTTTTTGAAAAGCGAGTTAAAAGACGAGATTGGGGCGATTATCAAGGCTAGATTTTCTCACTTTGATTTGGAAAAAAGCGACTTGGAGTTGCTCTCCCAAAGTGCCATCTACAGCGAGTTTGAAGCGAAGCAAAATCTTTATCAAAGCAAAAAATCTTGCTATGGATTTGTCATAATCATTGATGGCGTCCTTCGAGCCTACACGCTCTCCCCCAATGCCAAGGAAATCACCATTTTCACACTAAAAAGGGGCGATGAGTGCATTATATGCTCGACTTGCACGGCAGATTCCTTGCAAATGGAGATTAATTTAGAGGTGCGGGAGTGCCTAAAAATCTGCTCCATTCCTCCTGAAGTTTTCTCCAAAATGCGTGAGAAATACCCCAAACTGGCAAATTACACGCTAGAACTCCTCTCAAAAAGATTCGCCCAAAGCATAAATATAATGCAACAAGCCCTATTCCTCCCACTAACGGAGCGAATCGAGGAGTTTTTAAGAGATAATGCAAAGAATAATATCGTAGCCTTTACGCATGAAGAAATCGCAAATAATCTAGGCTCCTCACGCGAGGCGATTTCGCGAATCCTAAAAGAAATGGAAAAAGCTGGGAAAATCACTATTTCACGCAGCAAAATCACTATTAAAGATTAATTTTTTGTGCTTAGATTCCGCATAGATTTTGCTTAGATTCCCAATAAATCCAGCTAGATTCCGCTTTAGATTCCGTGCAAAATCTCATTTAGATTCCCACATAAATCCCGCTAAATTCCACCTTAACGCCCCATAAAAACCCCCAAATGTAACATTATCACAGATAAGATTCCGCCTTTTAACCTAAGATGTCCTTTTTATTTTAAAGGAGGCACAATGAAAAGGCGAAATGCCATAAAATTACTTGGGGCTGGAGCGAGTTTGCTACTGGCAAATGGGACTTTAGGCAATGAAAATCCGGCAAATCTGGCGAATGAAAACGCTACAAATAAAACGCCAGAAAGCATAGAAAACAGCAAAGCAAATATCGCCATAATGGGAGCCGGACTAGGGGGAATCTCACTTGCCGCAAAACTCAAAAGAGACTTGCCAAATGCGAGTATTAGCCTATTTGACGCCGATGAGACATTCTACTATCAGCCGGGATTTACGCTAATTGGCATTGGAATCTATGATAAAAACGATGTAATTTTTGAGAAGGCGAAATATATCCCGGAGGGCGTAAAATGGGTGCACTCCAATGTGGCAAAAATCCTGCCAGAGGAAAATGCCCTAGTGATAGAAAATGGCGAAAAAGTCGCATATGACTATCTTGTAATCGCCTCCGGCGTGGAGTATGAGTTTGGCTCTATTGAGGGGCTAAGTGCGAGTATGGTAGAAGATTCCAGCTCAAATATCAGCTCGATTTACACGCTAAAAGGGGCGCTTAAAACGAATGAGCTAATGAGTGATTTTGCTAAAAACGGCGGTAAAGCGATATTTTACGACCAAAAAACGGCGATGAAATGCAGTGGTGCGAATAAAAAAATGCTCTCAATGACCGAGGATAGATTAAGGAGGGCTGGGAATAGGCAAAAAGGCGAGGTTGCCCTATACTGCGGAGGTGGGAAGCTCTTTGGCAATCCAGTGTATGCAGCAAGTATGGGAGCGATTTTTACCAAGCGAGACATAGCATTTAACTTACGGCACGAGCTAATAAAAATCGATGGCAATACCGCTATTTTCAAGCACTGGACGCCCTATAAAAAGAATGGCGAAACTCATAAAATTGAGGATTTTATCGAGGTGAAGTTCGACTTTTTGCACCTGTCGCCAAAACAAATTGGGAGTAAAATCATAAAAGAAGCCGGGCTAAGTAGCGGGGAGCAGGGCTTTTTGGCGGTGGAAAAAGAGAGATTGGTAAGCATAAAGTTTAAAAATATATTTGGCATAGGCGATATTTGCGACTTCCCAGCTGGGAAAACTGGGGCAAGTATAAGGAAAATGTATCCGCTTTTAAGCCAAAATATTATCCGCTCAATCCGTGGCGAGGAGCTACTCAAGGGCTTTGATGGCTATACGGCGTGTCCGTTTGTAACCAAATACGGCAAGGCGATAATGGTCGAGTTTAACTGGGAGGGGACAGCTAGCTCTCTGCCGTGCTTTGGGGAGGTGCGAGAGAGCTATCTTAGCTGGTTAATCAAGCTTTATGGCTTTAAGCCTATGGTGATGAATGGAATGCTAAAAGGGCTGGTGTAGGGCTTTTGCACTTGGTGATTTTGTGTCGGCGGATTTTACCGGCTATTTTACCGGCGGATTTGCCACAGAATTTGCCGACGGATTTGCCACAAGTGCAACAAAACAATCTAATTTAAAGGAGCAAAAATGAGTATTTTGGATAAAACGATTCGTTTATTGGTGGCGGGAATTATCTTTTTTATATGCGGATTTATCTGCCAAAGCTGGTGGTGGCTAATAGGCTTAGTCCCGCTACTCACGGCAATTTATGGCTGCCCGATGTATAAAATATATGGATTTATAAGAAAAAAGTAATTTATGAGAATCTAAGCTGGAATCTGCCATAGAATCCTAAAGTTAGAATCCCACGCTAGAATCTATGTGGAATCTAGTGGGAATCCGCAAGATTCTCCGCAATATCGTAAAAATTTATTTTTAAAGATTCCACTTAATTTCAGTCTAATGCCACTTTATTTATTTTCATAAATCTATCTTGGGTTTTATTGTAAAAATATATCAAAAAAATTATAATTTAACTTTCAATATTAAACTATTTACAAAAAAACACAAAGGGTAAAAAATATGGAATTCAATGAAGCAATAAACGGGGGGGGGATTTTTTAGAGCCTTAAATAATTACGCAAAAAAAGACAAGAAATCTCCTACTTTAATAGCAATACCTGATACTTCCGCACTACTTAAAAATATACGACTCTTATATAGCTTATTAGAGGATTATGATTTTGTGCTAATCCCAACAACGGTAATGAGGGAATTGACACACATAAAAGATAGGAAAAAATCTCATAATTCCACTTCCGCCGATAGACAAAATGCAAAAATGGCATGGGAAGTTCTAGTTACTTTAAATGATTGCATACTCACATATTCTACAAAAGTTTATAAAATTGATAATGAAAAATACAAGATTCCAGATAGCACACAAAAAGGGGCAAATAATATAAAAAACGACCATAAGCTTATGGCATTAGCGGATGATATTTCACGGAAAAATCTTGGTAAAGTTCATATCGTGCATAATGATGTGGATTTTGCCGTGTATAGTGGAGTGGCTATAACAATTGCGGAGTATTTTGCAAAGCGAAATAAAATAGCAGATTACACAGATATAGATAAGCTAGATAAGGAATTTAATAATTTAGAAAGTCTTAGAGAAATAATCAAGCGAGTAGATATAAATGCGTATTTAGAAAATGGAGCGACGCTATTAATAAATACCATAAAGTGCAATATGCCCGAACAAATCAAAGCTAGAGGCGGAGTTAGAATACCAGATAGAAAAGTGATAGAGAAAATAAAATTTCTCTTAGACAATGGGGCAGATTTAAACAAAAACGACAATGGATACCATTGCTTACCACCATTATCACATAGCATACAATTAAGAGAATCCTATGGCTTTGATATTTTTAAATTGCTAATAGAGCGGGATTGCGATATAAATAAGGCTTCAAGGGACGATAGCAATCCAAAGAAAATAGGAGGCTTAAACGAGGGAAATACGCCACTTATGATAGCTTGTTTCCACTCTAAAAAGAAATTTATTCATATGCTTTGTGAGCGAGATGAGATTTCTATAAATCAGCAAGATAATAATGGCTTTACCGCTTTAATAAAATGTGCTCTCAAAAGATACGAGACAATAAAGCAAAATAAGCCCCACGAGCTAAATGACGAGCTATACGAATATATACGCGCCCAGCCTAAAGTAGATATATCTATTAGAGACAGGAATAACCACACAGCACAAGATTGGATAAAAAGAGGTGATTTCTTAAAGCAAGGGAAAAGCTATAAGGAAAATGAAAAATGGTAGAGCGAATATGTATATCAATTAATAATATCTGCAATCTCAAATGTCGCTATTGCCATTTCCTAGAAAAGAACTCAGTGGAAAATACAAAAAAACTGGGCTATAAGCCGATGGATATTTTTAAGATTTTAGATAATGTAAAGCAATATGTAGGGCATTATAAACACATTTTTAAGATTGGATTTATCGGTAATGGTGAGCCATTATTAAATATCAATGATATAAAAAAATACTTGCTTTATATTAAGGATTATGAAAATATCCGCACTTATACTATTACAAATGGGACGATTGACTTAAAAGATAGCGATTGGGCTTTTTTAGAAAACCACAATATGAATGTCGGCTTTTCGCTTGATGGCTATAAGGAATTACACAATCTAT
This sequence comes from Helicobacter sp. 16-1353, assembly GCF_003288815.1. GTDB lineage: Bacteria > Campylobacterota > Campylobacteria > Campylobacterales > Helicobacteraceae > NHYM01. The sequence continues at coordinate 233,630 of NZ_NHYM01000001.1, forward strand.
ATCGATGTGGCTCATTTGATAGAGTGATGAAAAATATCCAAAAATATAAGAATCTAACTAGGCGATACCCCACGCTAAATGCCACCATAGGGGCAGAATCCTTAGAGAATAAAGAAAAAATTATAAGCTTTTTCGCTCATTTTGATACTAAAATCACATTCTCGCGAATGATTGGCAAATATGGAATCTCCCTAGAACAATATAGGGAATTTATGGAGTTCGCACAAAAGCGACTAAGCGTAAGGAATGGCGGATTTGACTGCACGATGTATGGTGGCTTATGTGGAGTAGGAGTGAATAATTATTTTTTCAGCAATGGCAAGGTGTATTTATGTGGGAATTGTATAGATTTGCCACATATCAAAAACAGCGACACTGGCTTTTTTGAACTAGAAAAAATTGCTTTAAAATTTAACAGAAGCAAATGCTACAAAGAAATTTTAGAAAATCAAAGCATTTGTAAAAATTATCAAAAGGTAGGAATCCTATGAGAATTGCACTATATGGACTTCCCACCGCTGGGAAAACTTTTATTTTAGATGAGATTAGGCGAGGGGCTTTGCAGATTTTAGAGAATCTGCAAAATCAAGGCAAGATTTCACAAGAGATTCCACATTTAGAGGTTTTGCAAGGAAGCTATTTATTAAAGCAACTAGCTCCAAATTTTGAATCCCTAAGCGAACAAGAACGCAATCAAATACGAATAAAACTAGCCCAAAATCTTACTAAAAAAGATGATTTTATAATCGATGGGCATTATGCCTTTGGAGAGCAAGTCGTTTTTACAAAAGCAGATGGTGCTTTGTATGATGTATTTTTGTATTTATATATTTCCCCAGAGATTCTAAAAGAGCGAATAGGGCAGTCAAGTAAAAATCAGCGATATTTAAAATACGACATTAAATCGTGGCAAGATATGGAGATTGAGGGATTGCGGACATATTGTCACAAAAACAATAAAGATTTTTATGTGCTAGATAATCCAGCACAAGGCTATTTTAGTGATATTAGCGTGGTGCTAGAATTTATAAATAAGATTCTAAACGGATTTAGTTGCTACAAGTTTGCCAAAAAATGTGCGGATATTATTTTACAAAAATCCACAAGTGATACAATCTCTTTATTTGATGGCGATAAAACTTTGATACTTGAAGATTCAAATGAGATTCTAGGCTGTAAAACGCAAGTTTTTAATGGTGATTTTTATAGCGGATTTCAATCGTGGAGACATCACTGCGAGTTGACAAAATTTATAAAAAATCTTAATAGACGGAATCTTGGAGAATTAATCTCTAAGAATCTATCATTTAATCGCAAGGTTTTAGATGGCATTAGCAAGGATTCTTTTATATTGACCTCCGGAGTTTGCGAGATTTGGGAGCAAATATCTAAACAAATCAATATGCCATTTTTTGGCGGAATGCAAATGTGTGCGGACACAAAATTTTTTATCGCCAAAATACTTAGAGAAAATGGCAAAAATGTCATAGCTTACGGCGATGGAGCGAATGATTATTTTATGCTAAAAGAATCTAATAGGGGGCATATTGTCTTGCGAAAAAGTGGAAATATGAGCCGTTCGCTTAAAAATATAGATTTAGAGGGGCTACATTTTGTTTGAGATTAAAAAAACAAAAAGAATAAATCGCTTGATTGACATCACAAAATCTGATTCAATGGTCGTGGGAGCAAAACTAGCCCTAGCACATATGCAATTAGGCTATTTGCTTGGGAGGCAAATGAGCGGATTTAAGCCGAGTGAAACCACTATAATTGCGATATTGCGAGGTGGGATATTTTTCGCTGAGGGGATTTATTTTAAGCTAAATTGCAGATTTGAGATTTGCGACCCTAAAAGCGATGATTTGATTATCCCAGCGACAAAAAATATAATTTTAGTAGATTCTGTGATTAACACTGGGAAAACGATAGAAAGGATTTATCAAAAAATACATATGGAAAATAGGCAAAAAAATATCTATGTGGCAAGTTGCGTGGTAAATAAAAAAGCCCTAGAAAATATCACATTTAAGGAGAATCTATACACCATTCGAGTATCAAATAACTCTTTTGTAGGCAGCAATATCACTAAACAAAATGGCGACATTGGACCAGATACCACAATGAGATTATTTAATGAATTTTAAGATATGCGGAGTTTTGATGGTTTTAGATTTGAGATTTGCCAAAATTCCATATCAAATTTTATTGAAATTGATTAGAAAAAATCCTTTTTGCTTGGGTTGAAGCCTAATTAAATATTTGCTTTTAAGTCCAAAAATTTAAAAATCATTTAAGGAGAGATTATGAAAGATTTACATATACACACAAAATATTCCGACGGCGAGTTTGACGAAAATGAGATTCTTGAAAAAATCATAAGTGCAGGGATTACAGAATTTGCAATTTGCGACCATGATACGATTGAGGGCTCAATGAAAGTTTGTGAAAAAATCAAACAACTTAATCTTGACATTATTTTTCATTCGGGTATTGAAATTACAAGCAGAATCAATGATATTTTTGATGGAATTAGCGTTCATTTGCTGGTTAGAGATTTTCAATTTGACGATAAAGTTATATTAGATGCCATCTCTATTATGAAACGCAACCGATTAAAAAACCTTGATTTAATGCTGGAAGGTGTTAAGAAAGATTATAATGTTGAAATTCCCAAGCAAAGAATTGAAGAAGTTTTAAAAGAAACAAATTCAATAGGTGAGCCACATGTTTATAAATTGCTATGTGAAATTAAAAATATTGATGAAACTTACTTTTATGATAAGACTATAAAAAATTTAAAAACAGAACATCTTAAAATTGACGCTGCTTGGCTACTTGAAAATTTTAAAGGACATCAAGGTTACATCACCCTTGCTCACCCAATAAAGATAATGAAAGACTACAATTTTTCTTATGCTGATATTGAAAAAATTGTAGAACATTTACATGGTTATGGTCTTAAAGGTTTGGAGGTTGAATATAGTAAACACACAAAAAAAGATATTGCCGAATTCTCAAAAATCGCAGATAAATTTAATTTAATCAAAACCCCCGGTAGCGATTTTCACGGACCAAATGTAAAACCAAATAGATTTTTGGGCGTTTGTCAAAAACAAGATTCTTAGCTTAAACTAAAATAAAATTAGGCTCAACCCAAGCAAAGAGGAATTTTGAAAATCGATTTCAAAATCGCCCTATAAAGATTCTTGCTTTTTATTTTAGCGTTACGCCTAAAATAACATTCTTTTAGGGGAATCTTGCAGTAGAGATTCTGCCATAAATTCGCCAGATTAAATAGATTCCGCTAGATTCCACGCTAGATTAGCGAGATTCCGCCCCATATTTAATGGGAGAATCCGCCCTAAATCCGCCCTAAAATTTTGATAGTGCAAATTCCCTTGCTATTTTTAAGCCCTCATCGATTTTATCTGCGAATTTCCCTCCAGCCGTGGCGAAGTCATCTCTCCCGCCTCCGCCTCCGCCTACGATTTTACAAACTTCTTTTATCCACTCATTTGCCTTAAGGGCTGGAATTCCTTGCACGCCGCAAGAAATGCTGATTTTCCCCTCGCTATTTTTAACTAGTAGCACTGCGATTTTTTCGTTCTCTTTCTTCATCTCATCGATGGCAGATTTGATATTAATGCTCGAATCTACCATAGCCACGATTAGCCTGACCCCATTTATCATCTCAAAACTTAGGCTTTTTACACCCCTACCCTCGTCGGTTCGGTTTTTTAGCTCTTTTAGCTTGGCGAGATTGTCTTTTAGCTTTTGGATTCCACTTAGTAAATTATTGGTTTTTAGGCTCTGCAAGGCGGTTTGGACTAAGTTTAGATTATCTTTTGTGTAGGCGTATCCAGCCATTCCGCACACGGCTTCGATTCTCCTTACGCCGCTTGAGATTCCAGATTCTTTTGTGATGTAAAAGTTCCCAATATGGGCGGTGTTTTCGACATGGATTCCGCCACATAGCTCCACGCTCACGCCTCCAAAGCTAATCATTCTAACGACTTTCCCATATTTCTCGCCAAAAAGTGCCATCGCCCCACGAGAAAGTGCCTCATCTAGCGGGACAAACTCGATTGTAGCTGGGATTGCAGAGCTAATTACGCGATTAATATCAAGCTCGATTTTCTCCAACTCATCTTTGGTAATCGCCTTTGGGTGAGTGATGTCAAACCTTAGGCGATTAGATTCCACCAAGCTTCCAGCTTGAGTGATATGAGTGCCTAGAATCTTTCGCAAACTAGCGTGTAGTAGGTGCGTTGCACTATGATGCTTGGCAATCTCAAAGCGTTTTTTATCCACGACTATATCTACGACATCGCCGACTTTTAGGGGATTTTTCGTGCTAACCTCGCTGATATTTAGCCCAAAATATTTTTTGGTGTAGATTATATCTGCCATTTTTTTATCATCGATGAAAACCTCGCCACTATCGCCAATTGGACCGCCTCCCTCAGGGTAGAGTGGCGTAGAATCCAAGAAAATATATCCATCGCCATCAAGCCGTTCAACTCGCTTATAATGAATGTCTAGCAAGGCTAGAATCTTGCTTTTTGAAGTGGAATTTTCATAGCCGATAAATTTATTTTCCCCAAACTCCTCTAAAATCCCAGCGAAATCCCCCTCCAACGCCTCATCTCCACTGCCTTTCCACGCACTTTTTGCCCTTGCTTTTTGTGCTTTCATACATATCTCAAAGCCCTCCAAATCAATTGGAATATTCTCCGCTCTAAGCATATCTTGGGTCAAATCAAGTGGGAATCCATATGTATCATAAAGCTTGAATGCCACTTCACCGCTAAATACGCCCTTTGTGGCATTTAACTCTTTTTTAAACATATCCATTCCAGATTCAATAGTTAGGAAGAATCGCTCCTCCTCCGCCTTGCACTGGGTTTGGATATAGTCCTTTTTCTCGCCTAAATATTTATAGTGATACGCTAGATTCTCGCACACAACGCCAACTAGCTTGTAGAGAAAAGCTTCCCTTAAGCCTAGCAAATACCCGTGCCGCACGGCTCTACGCAAGATTCTCCGCAATACATAGCCTCGCCCCTCTTTGTCGAAATTCACGCCTTGAGCGAGTAGAAACGCAATGCTTCTAGCGTGGTCGGCAATAACTCTATGAGACGCCACAAACTCGCCACTATAGGGCTTCTCGCTAATTTTCACGCACTCATTTATAATTGGCATAAAAAGGCTCGTATCAAAATTATTGATTTTCCCCTCGAGCAACGCAGTTACACGCTCCAGTCCCATTCCAGTATCGATACTTGGCTTTGGGAGCGGATTTAGATTGCCCTCTTTGTCCCGCTCATACTGCATAAAAACTAGATTCCAAATCTCTAGGAATCTATCCCCATCGCCCCCGAAATAATCCTCGCTAGAGCTAAAATGCTCCGCTCCTTGGTCGATGTAAATCTCACTGCAAGGTCCGCAAGGTCCCACATCGCCCATTTGCCAGAAATTATCCTTGTCGCCGAATTTTTTAATATGGGATTCTGGGAGATATTTTTGCCAGATTTTATACGCCTCATCATCGCTGATATGCACACTTGCGTAGATTTTATCCACATCAAAATTAAGCTCTTTTGTGATGAACTCCCACGCAAAGCTAATGGCATCTTCCTTGAAATAATCGCCAAATGAAAAGTTCCCCAACATCTCAAAAAGCGTATGGTGGCGGGCGGTGTAGCCGACATTTTCCAAGTCATTATGCTTGCCTCCTGCACGGATACATAGCTGGGAGCTGGTGGCTCGCTTTTCACTTGGGGTTGGAATCTTGCCCGTGAAAATATCCTTAAACTGCACCATTCCAGCGTTTGTGAAAAGCAGTGAAGCGTCATTTGGGACAAGCGGCATACTCTCATAGATTATATGCCCCTTGTTTTCGAAGAATCTTAGGAATTTATCTCGTATATCTACTTTTTGCATTTGAAATCTCTTTTCGCCTCTTTGTGGATTTAAAAGCGGATTCTACACAAAAAGTGATTAAAATAATTAATATTTGATAGTTGATAAATCCTAATTATTTACTATATTTAGATTATTTATCAATAATTGTGCATTGGAAGTCATTCTATCGCGTTGGATAAAAAAGGTAATATCCACTAATTTATCTAAAAAATCATTTGTATTATTAAATAAGATTCCGCTAATAGAATCCCCATTTTGGGAGAATCTTAATATTTGATGTTCTTTATTTTTGCCGATTTTTTGCACAGATTCCACTTTTAGATTAGAGCTACAAAATTCTATTTGTTCATTAGCCATTCCGTATGGCTCATAAGATTCCAAAAGCTGGAGTAAATCTAAATCTATACTACCTAAATCTATTTCTATGCTTGTATTGTCCTCTATAGTAGAATCTATTATGCAGTTTTTGTCTAATTTTTGCATAAATAATTCAAGATTTTTAGATTCTAGGCTTAATCCCACAGCACCGCTATGTCCTCCAAAGCATAATAAATAATCTTTGCAAAATTGCACTGACGCGATTAGATTTACTCCATTTCTCGAGCGTCCAGAACCTTTTAAAATCCCATTTTGTAGACTAAGACAAAATGAGCTAATATTGAATTCATCGGCTAATCTTGAAGCTACGATTCCTAGCACACCTTCATGCCAATCTTTCCCAAATGCAATTAAGATGTTTTCACCTTTTTTGATATTATTTTTTGCTTTTAGGAAAATATCATTTTGTATATTTTTTCTCTCATTATTGATATTTATTAGATTCTCAAATATCTCATTAGCTTTATTTTCATCTTTTTGTCTAAAAAAATCCAATGCAAGATTAGCATCTCTTAATCGCCCTACACTATTTAAAATAGGGGCGATAACAAAACCAATATTTTGCGAATTTATATTGTAACGATTTCTAATAACCTTAAATGCTGCTATATTAGAATGCTTTATTTCTTTTAATCCTAGTTTAAAGATGGCTCGATTTATCGAAACTAAGGGCATCATATCAGCGATTATTGCTAATGCTAGAAAACAACTTAATTTTGATAGATTCACATTTGCATTTAGCTCTTTTTTGATTCCAGCACAAAGATACCAAGCGATTAATGCCCCGCAAATCTCTTTTTGTAAAAAATTACAAGCTTTTTGATTTGGATTGATTATAAGGGCATTGGGCAACACCTCATCATTATCGACAATAAGTGGCTTATGGTGGTCTGTGATAATGAGAATCTTATCCATTTCTTTACAAAGATTTGCGACTTCAAACGCACTAATTCCATTATCAACAGTTATGAAAATATCCGCATCAATCTCTTTTATGATATTTGTATTTATCCCGTAGCCGTCATTAAAACGATTTGGAATCTTAATAGTGAAATTATCAAAACCAATCTCTTTAAAAAAATATTCCATTATACACGAAGCTGAGATTCCATCGACATCGTAATCGCCCACAACTGCGATTTTTTTATTATCGACAATGCCATCTTTTATAATCTTGCTTGCTTCTTTTAGTCCAAATAATGTTTCAGGTTGCGGGATATTTGAGAGATTAATAGTGTCAAGATTCCTTTCTTTAAATATATTAAAGATTATTTCAAAAATATTAATCTCTTGCATTTTTAGTAATTTTTGTTTGCTTGATGAACTCCAAAATAATTGGATTTGGATTTTGCAGCTTAGAGGTAAATTCCGGGTGGAATTGAACGCCCACAAACCAAGTGTGATTTTCTAGCTCGATGGTTTCAATTAGTCCATTAGATTCCCCGCTAATTATCATTCCATTTTGCTCTAGAATCTCCCTATATGCGATGTTTGCCTCATATCTGTGGCGATGTCGCTCTTTTATCGTGGATTTATTATAAGCTTTAAATATCTTTGTATTACTTTTAAGATTGCAAGGGTATTCGCCTAGTCGCATAGTGCCACCCATCGGGGAATTATGCGTCCTAAACTGCTTTTTGCCCTGTTGGTCGATGAAATCCTCTATTAGATAAATCACTGGCGTTGGCGTATTTTTATCGAACTCTATGCTATTTGCCGCCTCCATATTTAGGACATTTCGGCAGAATTCAATTATGGCAAGCTGCATTCCAAGGCAGATTCCAAGGAATGGGATATTATGCACTCTAGCGTATTTTATCGCTAGAATCTTGCCACTAATCCCCCGTTCACCGAAGCCCCCGGGAATAAGGATAGAATCTACATCGCTTAACTCACTATCAATATTGCTAGAATCCAAGTTCGAGCTATCAATCCACTTAATATCAATTCGCGTATCTGTGTGTGCTCCAGCGTGTGTAAGTGCCTCAATTAGCGATTTATAAGATTCTTTTAAATCCAAATATTTTCCTACAAAGGCGATTTTCACGCTATCATTTGGGGAGATTATCCGCTTAACTAGCAAATCCCACTCCGCCATTTTTGGAATTATTGGTTTTTCAAGGTTAAAATATCTCGCAATCGGGGTTAAAATATCCTCCCTAAGCAAGTTTATCGGCACTTTATAGATACTCACCTCATCTTCTACAACAATCACGCAATCATCATCAACATCACAGCTTAAGGATAATTTCTGCTTTAATTCTTTTGATAGTGGCTTTTCGCACCTAGCTAGGATAATCTGCGGATTTATCCCAATTCGCCTAAGCTCTTGAACAGAGTGCTGAGTGGGCTTTGTCTTTAGCTCTCCTGCGGCTTTTATAAGCGGGATTAGCGTAACATGAATGCTAATCACCATTCCACTCCCTAGCTCGTGCTTTAGCTGTCGCATCGCCTCTAAATAGGGCATTCCCTCGATGTCGCCCACGGTTCCGCCAAGCTCCACGATTAGAAAATCGCTATTTTTCCCAGCCTCTTTGATTCGCTCTTTTATCTCATCTACAATGTGTGGGACAATCTGTATGGTTTTCCCAAGATAAAATCCACTCCGCTCTTTTTCAATGACGGAGAGATAAATCTGTCCCGTTGTGAAATTATGCTTAGAAGATAGATTCATATCTAAAAATCGCTCATAATGCCCCAAATCTAGGTCGGTTTCTGCACCATCATATGTTACAAAAACCTCGCCGTGCTCTAATGGACTCATCGTCCCGGGGTCTACATTTATATAGGGGTCGATTTTAAGGATTGAAACCTTGTGATTTGCGTGTTTGATTAAAGTGGCTATTGAAGAAGATGAAATTCCCTTGCCAAGGGAGCTTAGCACTCCCCCGGTTACAAAAATATATTTTGTCTGCATTTATTGTTTTTTTGATTTCCTATACTCTAGAACGATTGCATAAGCCTCATCTTTTAATCTTAATTTCTCTTTTTTCATTCTATCAAGCTCAAATTCATCGATATAATTTCTACCTGATTCTGCTTCCATTATTTTCTCGTCTAATTCATTATGTTTTTCAAATATCTTTGCAAAATGGGCATCACTTGTTTTTAAAGCCGTTATTTCTTCTCTGTATTCGTGTAGCATTGTAAGACCTCCTAAGTAAAATTTTTATAATTATACTTTAAAATTTTTATGAAATATTTAAAATCTAAATCAAAATATTATCTAAAATAATCTTGCAACAACTTTGCCCTCTATCCTTAGATTTTCAATATTGCTTGATATTATTTTTACATTAAGAATACTAAACTTTTTATAGCTTTTATCCAAAAAGATTCTTGCATTTGTGCCTAGAATCTTTGCTTTACATTCATATTTAGAATCACAATCCATAACAACACATTTCAATACCAAGCCGATTCTCTTAGCAAAATATCTTGCAAATTTTCTATCATTAAATTCATATTCGATTTTTGAGATTTCCTTTTCTAAGACATTCATTCTTGCACAAACTGCTTCCAAATGGGTTAATAAAAAAGCAAGTTTTTTACTATTTTGATTAATTATTTCCTTTAGGATTCTATGTGTAAATAAATCGCTATATCGCCTAATTGGCGAAGTGAAATGCGTATAATAATCAAATCCAAGTGCAAAATGTCCTAGATTTAAGGGCGAATATGTCGCTTTAGGCATATATGAAATAATAGCTTTATCAACAAATTGTGCTAGATTTGCGATAGATTCTCCACTATTGCTAACATTTTTTTGTAGATTTAGAATGCTTTTATGTGGTGTTTTTGCTTTCTTTGCATTTAGAAAATATAAATCACTAAAAAGACTATTTAGATTCTCATCGCTTATTTGTTTATGTGTGCGAAAGATTCCCACATTTGTAGAATCTAGCATCATTTTCGCACTCTGTTTATTTGCTAAAAGCATACATTCTTCAACCATTTTGTGAGATTTTAGCTCTGTTTTTTGAGAGATATTACAAATCTCAAAATCATCATCTAAATCCAACTTTATCTCTTCATTTATAAAATCAAATCCATTTTTAAGTCGATGATTTCTAATTTTTGAAGTTATGCTAAAAAGTGAAACGAGCATATTATTGCTATTATTTTCATCTAATATATATTCTACTTCATCATATGTAAGATTCTTGGCAACCTTTATAATGCCTTCAAAAAGTTCACTTTGTGTAATTTGAAAGGTTTTTTTATTAATTTTTAGTTTCCAAATAAAAGCTAAGCGACACTCTTTTTCTCTCAGCGAACATAGATTTTGACTTAAGATTGGCGGAAGCATTGGGACTACAATATTTGGGAAATACATACTAAATCCGCGATTAAAAGCTTCTTTATCAATGATAGAATTAGTAGAAACATAGTAGCTCACATCGGCGATTGCCACATATATATAATGCTTATCAAAATATATTGCATCATCAAAATCTTTCGCATCATTTGGGTCGATAGTTACAAAAGGCAAATGCGTCAAATCCACTCTTTTTGGATAATATTTTGGCTCAATTACACCATCAAAACTATTACAAAAATCTAGGATTTCATTATTAAATTCATTATTTTTATTATAGGATTTAAGTGCGATTTGCAAGTCATATTTGGCTTCATTCATAGTTCCTATAACATTTAAAATCATCTTATTGGTTAAATCAATCTCAAAAAGACAATTTGGCGGTAGGGATTTTAATGATTTTTGTGAAACCTTAATATCTATTTGTTTATTTGTTTTTAGATTAAAAATCTTATATGCATTTTTGTGTAGTTTTAGAATGCCAATTGCTTTTAATACTTCTCTTTGTAGGATTTCTACTAGCTTTACTCTTAATCTTCTTGCTTTAGAATCCACTCTAGAATCTGCTTTAGCGATAATTAAGTCATTATGTAAGATTCTGCTATTTATTATTACTTTAGGGTCTTTTGGAAGTGGATTTAGTGTTTTTAGGAAATATACCTTACCTTTATTATTTTCTACTATATCAACATATCCTATAAAAAATCCACTCTTTAGCTTAATAATATTTTTAGTGGAATCTTTTATATAATCTAGTGCATTTAGTGATTTAAGCTTATTGTAAATATCGCTTTTATTTTTTGGAATCTCTTTTACGCCATAAATTAAACTTAATAAAAATTTTTCCAAACCTAGATTCGCACTTCACTATAAACTTCTATACGATTTTCTACAAATTTATCAAAATAATCAAAATCTACATTCATTAAATTATTTTTCATAAATTTCTTTGTATTATCAATCTGTTGTGGTGTGTATTTATGATAGAAATTTATACATTTTAAAGCAGCTTTAAGTGGATTTGTAAGATTCCGCTTTTTAATATTATTACCTGATATTGCAATATTTTTAATAGCATTAATCAAATCAACTTCAAAATTCCAATGCTCAAAAAGCATAGCCGTTACTTCTACCGCACTAATTCCCATAAATTCTTTTTCTATAGTCATTAATTCATAGCAATTTTGTATCTCATTCATAAATTCAATCATTTCATTTTGATTTAAGGCTTTATTAATCTCATTTGAGAGAATCAAACTTCCAGCATTCATCAAAAATGATGCGGGGAAAATTATCTCTTTTACGCTATTTTCCTCGTTTTTAAAGATTTCCATTACAAATTTATTATGCTCTCTACAAGTATCTAAATATTGATTTATATTTATATTATACGGGCTTAAGTCAAATTTCAAACTATTTCTAAACATCAAAGAAATAACAAAACCTTTTATTGTCCCCATTCCAAATAAAGAAACGGCTTGTTTAACACTTACAATCTCCCTTGTGAATCCATAAATTGGCGAATTTGCAGTTCTTAAAATATCAATAGTTGCACCTTGGTCTTTTTCTATGATTTTGACTAAATCAGCAATACTTGAATTTGGGTCTTGGCAGGTTTTGCAAACTTCACTAACAACATTTGATAATGCTGGAAAAGACGAAATACTCTTTATTGTTTGATTATAAATATCTTTCATAATATCCACCTATAAATTTTAGCCCTAATTTACTTCTATAACATTTTATAATGGCATAATTGTAGCCAAATTAGATTTAATTATCTTTGTTGCTAGAACAATCCACACTTAAACGCCAATGTAATCAATATATAGCTTTATATTTATAGTCTTATTTAAGTAAAATAAATTATAATCCACAAACTTAATTTTATAAAAAGGATAAAAAATGGCTTTAATGGTCTATTATGACAAGGATTGCGAACTAGGATTAATTAAGAGTAAAAAAGTGGCGATTATCGGCTTTGGGTCGCAAGGACACGCACACGCGGAGAATCTGCGGGATTCTGGTGTGAGTGTGGTTATTGGGCTTCATCAAAACTCCCGCTCCAAGCCAAAAGCAGAGGCGAAAAATTTTAGAGTGCTAAGCGTGGCGGAGGCTACAAGGGAGAGCGATGTAGTTATGATTTTAATCCCTGATGAACTCCAAGCAGATGTGTTTGAAAGCGAAATTCTGCCGAATCTTGCTCCTAGCAAAACGATTGCATTTGGGCATGGATTTAATATCCACTTCAAGCAGATTAATTTCCCAAAAGATGTGAATGTCATTATGATTGCCCCAAAGGCGCCGGGGCATACAGTTAGAAGCGAGTTTGTTAGAGGCGGGGGAATCCCAGATTTAATCGCGGTGGAAAATGACTTCGATGGGAACTCAAAGCAGCTTGCTCTAAGCTACGCATGTGCCATAGGTGGCGGGAAAACAGGCATAATTGAAACGACATTTAAAGATGAAACCGAGACAGATTTATTCGGCGAACAAGCTGTTTTATGTGGTGGGCTAACCAGCCTAATCCAAGCTGGATTTGAGACATTAGTCGAGGCTGGATATCCGGAGGAAATGGCGTATTTTGAGTGTTTGCACGAGCTAAAATTAATTGTTGATTTGATTTACCAAGGGGGGATTGCCGATATGCGATACTCCATCTCAAACACCGCAGAATACGGCGATATGGTAAGTGGTCCAAGAGTAATAAACGCGGAATCTAAGAAGGCGATGAGAGAGATTTTAAGCGACATTCAAGGTGGGCGATTTGCAAAAGATTTCATCTTGGAGCGAAAGGCGAACTACGCTAGAATGAACGCCGAACGGGGGAATCTCAAAAATAGCTTGATTGAAAAAACAGGAGAGCGACTACGAAATATGATGCCTTGGATAAAAGAGGGCAAACTAATAGATAAAGATAAGAATTAAGCTTGGATTTATTATCCCCTTTGATGTAAGGTTTATTTTGACTTATTTTACAACAAGGGGATAAATGCATTTGAGCCTAAAATATAAATTTTAAATTAAATCTTTATCACTTTTTTAATTTAATCATTGAGATTCCATCGTTGCTATTAGTTAAAAATCCAAAATATTAATCTTTTATGTGCCTATAGATTTTAAAATTATTTAAGATTCTAGAAAGATTACTCTCAAATCTTATATTATTTAATGCATAAATTTACCCCTACCTTTAAACAATTATTAAAAAAACATTGTTTATAATCCATTAATTATATTATTTAATATTTAATAATATGTGTTTATGTTAATAAAAGGGGATAAGGTATGGAAAGAAATGCTTTCTCTATGATGGAATTAGTTTTTGTTATTGTTATTTTAGCGGTTGTAGCGGCGGTGGCTGTGCCTAGATTCGTCGCTACAAGGACAGATTCAAGAGTGGCGAAATATAAAAGCGACATTGCCACAGTGTTAAAATCTGTCCCTGCTAGAATAGTCGCTGAAAATATTGATGCTACACAATCTGCACCTCAAGGATTTAGCTCATGGAATGAATGGATAATCGATACTGCTGGACTTGATAGAGGCAGATGGGCGGAAGCACACTCAAGCGATGCAAGAGGGATTATGCCTATGATTCGCATAAACGACCACACTTATGGATATTGCGGAGCTCATCAAGCACATTCTTCAGTTCTAGCGATACATCTCAATGGTGATTTGATTTTTAATCCTGATAATCTTAAAAAAGGCAATGGTGCGGAGCTACTCTGTCAAACATTAATGAATTCTTATCCTAGTGGCTCAAATAGGACGATTCCGCTGGTTAGCACAAAATCCGTGCGGTTTTAAGCATCACTTAATTTTAAAGCTTATTTTTAGGGCTTAATCAATCCCCTTTTACAAGTCCACCTTTAAGCTCTATCCCCAAAATCCTAAAAATCCACAATATTTCTTATAGAATAGCTTCATTTAAAAATTTAAGATTCTTTATTTATTTGCCGAAATTTGCTATATTACGCAAAAAATTAAAAGCTAAATTTAAGGTGATTTAAGTGGGAATGGTAATAACGATAACTTCCGGCAAAGGTGGCGTAGGCAAATCAACTGCAACGGGGAATCTCTCTGTAGGACTTGCAAATCGTGGTAAAAAAGTCGTGGCAATCGACTTTGATATAGGTCTGCGGAATCTTGATATGATTTTGGGGCTTGAAAATCGCATAGTTTATGATGTAGTCGATGTGATGGAGGGCAAATGCAATCTAAATCAAGCCCTAATAAACGACAAGCGAAGTAAGAATCTCTACTTCCTCCCAGCCTCGCAAAATAAAGATAAAAATATCTTGGATAAGGACAAAGTCAAGGTTTTAATCGAGGAGCTAAAAAAGATTTTTGATTTTATTATTATAGATTCCCCAGCTGGGATTGAGAGCGGATTTGAACATGCTATTTTTTGGGCAGATAGGGCGTTTATAGTCGTTACGCCTGAGGTTAGTAGTGTGCGGGACGCCGATAGAGTGATTGGCATAATCGATGCAAAAAGCGATAAGGCAAAAGAGGGCAAGGAAGTCCAAAAGGCATTAATCATCAATCGCATTAAGCCAGATTTGGTTAAAAAAGGCGAGATGATGAGTAGCGATGATGTGCTTAGCATTCTTGGGATTCCGCTACTTGGGCTAATCCCAGAAGATGAGAAAATCATCACCGCCACAAATAGTGGCGAACCAGTCATTTATAACAAATCCACAAAAAGTGCCAAAGCTTACGAGCGGATAAGTGATAGAATCTTGGGGAAAGAAGTGGCATTTGAGATTGAAAGCGATGGATTCCTAGAAAATCTAAAAAGGTTGTTTAAATGAGTTTCTTAGATTATTTTAAACCGAAAAATTCCGCTAAAAGTGCCAAAGATAGGCTGACTTTAGTCCTCGCACACGAGCGAAGTGCCAATATCCCGTATATCGATGAGATGAAAAATGAGATTATTGCAGTGATTAGAAAATACACAAAAAGCGATAAAATTAATTTCAAAACCGACGGCAATCAAGACATAAATATGCTAGAAATAGAAATCACATTAAATGAAAAAGTTACATAACTTTATGATTCTCTCTTTAATATTAGCCATTTTTTCAATTTTAGTTGATTTAGGCACCACTAGAGATGTTCCTACTCCAAAAGCTGATAATATACTTCATCTCTCAAATAATACAAATAAAATCAAAGAAATTGATAGAGAAATAGAATATTTAGAAGAGCAAAATGACAAAGTAAGCACCTATACTAAGCAATATAAAAAGCGAGTTGATTACGATAAAAATCCAACCTCATCGGAAATACAAGACTATAAAGATAATATAATTGAGGAAGTGGTTACAGAAAAAAAGCCTAAATACAATAAGATTCTTAAGGATTCTAAGCCAAAAATTGTAATTATCATTGATGATATTGCAAATAAAAAACAATTAGAAGAAATAAAAAAAATAGACCTAAAGCTAACTCCTTCCATTTTTCCAATATCAAAAAATGATAAAGATATGCTAAAAATGGTAAATGAATTAGATTTTTTTATGATACATTTGCCATTAGAAGCAAAAAAATATACTGATGAATTAGACACAATAAAAGTAAATGACCCTGATATAAAAATACAAACAAAGATTGAAAATATTAAGAAAACAACACCAACAATAAAATATATCAATAATCACACAGGAAGTAAATTTACTGCCAATAAAGATGAAATGGAAAGGCTTTTAAATATTTTAGATAGTCATAATATTATATTTATTGATAGCCGAACAACACCAGATTCTAAACTTAATGAAATCGCAAAAGAGCAAAATAGACTTATATTATATAGAGATATTTTTATAGATAATAATCTAGATTCTCATTCGCTAAATAATCAATTACAAGAAGGTGTAAATCTTGCTAAACAACGAGGTTATGCCATACTCATAGCACACCCTCATAAAGAAACTTTAAGGGCTTTGAAACAAGCAAAAGATAGTATATTAAAAGATGTTGATATTATTTATATTGATGAATTAAATAATATATTACAAGATGCAAAAGTTACGCAATATGCACAAAGAATCCATAAATGAATAAAAACATAAATATACTAAATAAATTTAATCTAAAAGGAAGTATATTAAGTATCAATAAAACAAATGATTCCATAGTAGTCGTAACACAAAATTATCAAGCATTTAGGATTGATATAAAAAATATCCAAATAAAAAATCTAACAACTCTTATTAATTCAAAATATCTGCCACATAAATATGCAAAAAATTCAAGTGCGAGTGATAAATTCGTATGTTTAGCAGAAGTCAACTCAAAAATTATCTCAATTGCAAAAATCACAGAATCTATAAATCTATTCCTTAAGCTAAAAAGCCATAAAAGTGATATTAGTGCTTCTTGTTTTTCAAAAGATGGAAACTATCTCGCAAGTGGTGGTGAAGATGGTCGTGTGCATTTGTATGAAACAAATAATTTTAGAAAAATATTATCACTCCCTTATCGCCCAGATTATATCTCATCATTAAATTTTTCAAAGGATTCTAGGTTTTTATTCGCATCTTGCTTCAATAAATCAAATATTATTTTTGATACGCAAAGGGCAAAAACTATTGGGATATTTAATACAAATGAGGTTGTAGAATGGGGAGATTTTTTTGATAATAACTCTAAATTATTTGTCATTTTGCGGAATCTAAATGCAATAATATATGACACTAGAGCAAATCAAGTTTTAAATATTTCAAGCCCTTTTACATCTTGGCCATCGATATTTTGCATAAATGATGAGGAAAATACAGCTATTGTTGGCTCAAGAGATTCCACTATTTATATAATAAACATAGAAAAAAATATAAAAATCTTTAGCCTAAAGCTTGAAAATTCCACTGGAATAAGTGCATTATGTCTGCATTTAGGGTATATATTTATAGGCTATACAAATGGTGAATTAGCTATTATAAGCTATAACGATAAAGATGATGAATTCAAAACAGCTTGTGAGAATAAAGACTACAAAACAGCCGCTAATTTGCTTGATAAAAATATATTTTTATCACTTCTGCCTTGTTCAAAAATATTCGATGAGGATTGGGATAAAATCTTAAAAGATGCCATAGAACTTTTAGGACAAAATAAAATAGATGAAGCATTGGAGATTGTAGAGCCATTCACAAAAGATATTTCTAAAAAAGAAGCATTTAATTTTTATCTAAACAAAAAAGATGTGTTGAAAAAATTTCGAGAGCTAATTGATAATAGATTCTACGAAGAAGCCTATAATATGACTTTACAAACTAAATTTCTAACAAAAACATCGCATTTTGAGATACTAGAAAATATTTGGTATAAATCGTTTAATACCGCAAAAAAACTATTAGAAGAAGATTCTGCGAATGTGGATATTGCCAAAAAACACTTGGAATTATTTCTAAAAACGCCTAAAAAAGAGGCGATTATGCAACTTTTAAATAATCTACATATATTTAGAGATGCTGAAAATTTCGTAAAAGAACAGAAATTTAAAGAATATTTTGCTTTAACTTCTAATTTTGGATACCTAAAAGATACTGAGTTGTATAAAAAAGTATTGCTATTGGGGGAGAATCTTTTTGAAAAAGCAATGTTTTATGAAAATAAAAATGAATATGACGAATTTCACAAAATAGCAAAATTTCTACAATCTTTCCCACAATACAAAGAAAGTATAACAACTTGTATGGTCGCAGTTGCAAAAAAAATAGAGATATTAAATCTCATAAAACAGAATAAAAAATATGATGTTTATAAACTTGCCATGGAATTTGAAGAATTACAATATTTAGATGAATTTAAGGCGTATTGTGAGGAATTCAATGAAATATATCAACAAGCAAGAGAAATGGCTTTTAAGGGAATGCCAGAAGCATTAGAGGGCATATTTAAAGATTATATTCAAATAAATTATTGGTTTGATAAAATAGAGCATACTTTTAAGATAGCTTATTTAGAAGAATTTAATAATAAAATAAAAAGCCAAGATAAGGTAAATTGGGAGCTAAGTATAAAACATTATATTAATATTTTTGGAAAAGATGATGATATAGTGGGATTCTGCGTTCAAAATAACTTTAAAAAATTACTCGAGGGCGAAAATGATGAAAATGATTTTAGAGAGCCTTTTAGATTCCAAAAAACATTAATCCAATGACACAAATAAATACACTAGAAAAGATTCCAGAATCTCTATTAAAGCTAAAATCACCGCCCAAAAAGCTATATTTTATTGGCGATACTAAATTACTTGATAACTTTAAAGTAGCCATTGTAGGCACAAGAAAACCAAATCAATATACAAAAAATATAACTGCTTTACTAGCTCAAAAAATTAGCAAATATGCAACTATTGTAAGTGGCGGAGCTATCGGCGTAGATTGTATCGCACATACAAATTCATTTCCTAATACAATTATGATTTCCCCATCAAGCTTGGAGATAATCTACCCAAAAGAAAATATGCGATTAATCAAAAATATCGCAAAAGATGCTTTAATATTAAGCGAATATGAAAAAAACTATATGCCACAAAAATACAGCTTTTTAGAACGAAATAGAATCGTAATTGCACTAAGTGATATAGTTATTTTACCGCAAGGCGATATAAATAGCGGGACAAGCTCGAGTGCTAGGATTGCAGAAATATTAAATAAACTAATTTTCACACTACCCCATAGATATAAAGAAAGTCAGCTTACAAATCATCTAATAGAGCAAGGCAAGGCAAAGGCGATTTATGATATTGATAATTTTATAAAAGAAAATATACCTTTTATAGAATCTCAAGTAGAATCCCAAGTGGAATCCACAACAAACGATGAGATTCTAGATTTTTGCAAAAATGCACCAAGTTTTGAAATGGCTTTTAGTAAATTTGGAAATAAGATTTTAGAGTATGAATTTTTAGGACTTTTAGAGCGTAAAGGAAATATTATAACAATAAAATGATTGCTATTGATTTTGGATTAAAGCGTATAGGGATTGCACAAAATTGCAATGGCGTAATAATCCCACTTAAACCGATAATACGAAAAAATAGAAACCAAGCTGCGAACGATTTAGACAAGATTCTATATGAAAAAAATACCAAGATTCTAGTAATAGGCGTAGCAAATGATGAGATGCAAAGCCGAATAAAGCATTTTACTACTTTGCTTAAATTTAAAGGTGAAATAGTTTTTGTAGATGAGAATCTCACTTCACAAGAAGCCGAGAATCTTATAAATAATCGAGATAATAGCCACACTCTAAGAAAAAATGGTGTAATAGATAGCTTATCTGCGATGATAATAATGCAAAGATATTTAGATAAATCCAAGTAATAAGTGCTATAGCTGCGAATTTTATTAATATTTTTAAGATTCTAAGATTTATTAATATCTTTTATCACTACCGATAAAAATACGATTTTTTTCCTTAACGCAATCAAACACACTAAAACTTCCAGCAGCAGGGTCAAGAACAATGTCATTAATATCTGTGCAAGATTCAATGAGTGCTTTTTGCAAGCCCTTTGGTTTGCTATGAGGGTGGAGCTTTAGCTCTTGTGGGGATATTTTTTCACTCCAAATATCACGGATATTGCGAATCTTCCAAGTGCCTTTTGCCCGAAGTGGCTTTTTTTGCAAGATTAAAAGATATTCGCTTTGCTTTCTTGTGCGATAGCCCATTCCCATTTTGCCCTTATCCCAAATAATTAAATCTACAATTTGCAATTTTGTATCTAAAAGCCAAGGATAAATTCCCTCGCATAAATGAAATTTATCAATCCAAAGCATTAGATAATGGCTATTTTTTAAAACCCTATCAATCTCTAAAATAAATGCTTTTATCTTAGATTCTTCCATCTGGATTAATCTAAATCTACCTTTTTGCCTTTCTCCTTCATTTCCATATTTCATCTTATCTAAAACACCGCGATATTGTGGGTCAAAAAATGCTAAATCGATAGAATTATCTTGTATTTGTTTAAGCAAATCTAATCCATCTATTTTTAGTTTTTTATTAATTAAATGTTTCACTTAATGCCTTTTTAGGATAGATTGTCTTTGTAGCAACATCTCCACAAAATCTTACTTTTATTTATTTGGATTCAAGGTTTAAAAAGAGTTAGCTTATTTGTATAATACAACTTAAATATATTATTTTTAATCATCATTAATATCTACTAACCAAAAATAACCTATATCATCATTTTTATTATATAAATCAATTTCTGCTACTATATATCCATATTCCTGTGATACTTTTTTGATTTTTCCTACCTTTATGCCTTCAAAAAATATATCATCTAATCCATTAGTAACGACCTCATCACCCTCTTTAATCTCGCTCCAAGCATTAATATACTCAATGACAACATTACCACTAGCATTATTCTTTAGAATCCCGATAGATTTCGATTCTCCAATATATACACCATAACTTGCCTTAGAATCCCCATTTAAGATTCCAACTAAACCATTATCTTTATTTATAGCTATGCCTGCAGCAAATCCATTCCTAATAAGACCAAAAACCTTATCAGTATCAGGATTTTTAAAATTATCTCCTTTTAACCAAACCTTAGAATATTTTCCCATATTTACATATGAATAAGCTTCGACTAAAAATACATTTGGGAGAGATGGTTTTTTGTTTATTTCAAGTAATGTTGAAAGCTTTTGTATATTCTCTTCTAAGGCTAAAATAATTATTTCATTATGCTCGTTTATAATATCTACATTTCTTAATCGCTCAATTTCCTTAGCTTGACTAAAATATTTATCAATCGAAACACTAATAGAATCCTTTAATGAAAAAATATTTTCTTTCATAAAATTACTAAATGATGTTATATAAACAAAAATCCCTTTATTTATCTCTAAAACGAATAAAAAACATACAAATACAATACATAACCAAAGGAATTTATTTTGTTTCTTCATTTATGAAATATTATTCTTCATACATTAATTGCTCTAAGATTCCATCTTCATCAAGGACTTTTCCTGTTCCTTTTGCAACTGAGAGTAATGGCTCATCAGCAACATAAACAGGAAGCCTAACAATATCTGCTAAATATTTATCAATCCCTCTTATTAATGCCCCTCCACCAGTTAAAACAATACCATTTTCAACAATATCACCCGATAAATCAGGAGGCATAACCTCTAAAACACTTTTTAATGCATCTGCAACATCGCGAAGTGGCTCTTTCATCGCCTCTCGAATGTCTTCACTTGTAAGCTCGATAGTATTTAAAAGTCCGCTAACTTGGTCTCTACCCTTAACTTGCATTGATAATAATTCCTCTAGTGGAGAAGCGCAACCTATCTTGATTTTAATCTCTTCGCCTGTTCGCTCACCAATCAAGAGATTATATTTTTTTCTCACATAATCCACAATGGATTCGTCCATTTTATCACCTGCTACACGAATAGATTTACTTATCACAAGCCCACCTAATGAAACCACGCCAATCTCTGTAGTTCCACCACCAATATCAATAACAAGACTTCCTTGCGGGTCTTTTACGGGAAGTCCCGCACCAATAGCTGCTGCCATTGGCTCTTCTATCAAATAAACTTCTCTAGCACCTGCACTTGTGGCGGATTCCTTAACTGCTTTTCGCTCAACTCCAGTTAATCCATAAGGCACACAAACTATAATTCTTGGGCGAATAAGTTTTTTTCTATTATGTGTTTTTTCTATAAAATGTCTAATCATCTTTTCGGACATATCAAAATTTGCTATAACGCCATTCCTCATAGGTCTTATAGCTTCTATGCCATCTGGCGTTTTACCCATCATTTCCTTAGCTTCTTTGCCAACAGCAAGGATTTTATTTCTACTATATTTATTACATTGAACAGCCACAATACTTGGCTCATTTATAACAATACCCTGTCCTTTTACTAAAACAACCGTATTTGCTGTTCCTAGGTCTATTGCAATATCTTGCGAAAACATACCTATAATACTATCTAAAATCATTATTAAACCTTTCCTTACAATTTTCTCTTAAATCAAACTATTTTCTTTTTAGTTTTCCCATTATTTTTAACACTTTTCTTTATCAACATTGGGGGCTTATTGCCAGATACAAAATCGCTTGTTATTATTAATTTACAACCGACATATTCTTTAATATCAAACATTAAATCAACCATCAAACCTTCCATAACAGCTCTAAGTGCTCTAGCTCCGGTTTTTCTATCAATCGCTTTTTGTGCTATTAATCTTAAGGCTTTTTCCTCGAATTCTAATTCTACATTATCGAGAGAAAACATTTTTTGATATTGTTTAATTAAAGAATTTTTTGGTTTTAATAATATATTTAGCATCGCATCTTGATTTATCTCATTAAGTGTGGCGATTATATGAAGACGACCGATTAGCTCTGGAATCATTCCATAATTCATCAAATCACCAGAATCTACCAAATGAAAATAATTTTCATCGTTATTTATGGCTTTTTTATCGCTATTAAAACCTAGCATATTTCCACCCAATCGTTGTTTAATAATATCATTTAAACCATCAAATGCACCACCGCAAATAAATAAAATATTTGTTGTATCAATCTGGATAAATTCTTGATGTGGATGTTTCCTGCCACCTTGTGGAGAAATATTTACTATGCTTCCTTCAATAATCTTTAATAATGCTTGTTGCACACCTTCGCCAGAAACATCTCTAGTTATTGAACGATTTTCGGAAACTCTTGCAATTTTATCTATTTCATCAATAAAAACTATACCCATTTGCGTTCTCTCTATATCGCAATCAGCCGCTTGATAAAGTCTTGTTAAAATATTTTCCACATCTTCACCAACATATCCAGCTTGTGTTAGACTAGTGGCATCAGATATTGCAATAGGAACATCTAGAAATTTTGCGAATGTTTGTGCCATTAGTGTTTTGCCACTTCCCGTTGGTCCTAATAATAAAATATTTGATTTCGTAATCTCAACATCATCATCACAAATCATATTTTTTTGCGAGATTCTTTTATAATGGTTATAAACTGCCACAGATAAAAGCTTTTTAGCCTCATCTTGACCTATTACATAGTCATCTAATGCGGATTTTAAAATCTTTGGAGATATATTGCTAAAATCTACAATATCCTCCTCATTATATTCTATATTGTCAATCCTATCATTTACCCTAACCATTGCCATAATACTTTCTATATCATTCCTTTGACAACAATTATTACATATATAAAAATCCTTTTGAAAATAAATAGGATTCTCATCGCTCTCAAAAGAATGACATAAGCTACATCTTTTTTTACTCATTAATAATACCTCGTTTATATGGAATACCACGCTTTGAATCTATAATAAACTTACAAATATATCTTATACTATCTCTTGTAGTTGTCTCTAAAAACTCTGCTGCCAATTCTTTAATAGGTTTATCTCCAGATAGTAGAATCTTATAGATATGGCTTATCTCATCTATCTCTTCATATGAAAATACTCTTCTCATTTTATATTTATTTAAACCTCTAATTGTGGCTCGATTCCCCTCTGCTAAGCAATATGGAGGAATATCTTGAGATACTGCAGATGCCCCAGCTAACATACATCCATCACCGATATTTACAAATTGATGGATAGCACTTAATCCGCCGATATTTACTTGATTTCCAATATGGATATGTCCGCCTAAAGTTGCACAATTCGCAAAAACACAATCATTCCCAATAACACAATCATGAGCAATATGCACATATGCCATAAAAAGATTATTGTCCCCGATTAGCGTTTTTCCACCTTCGCCTGTGCCGGGAGAGAACATCGTAAATTCTCTAATCATATTATTTTTACCAATGATTAGCTCTGTTTTCTCACCCTTGTATTTCAAATCTTGCGGAGGATTCCCAAGAGCAGCATATGGGAAAATACTAGTTCCATCACCAATTGTAGTGTGTCCGCTTAAGCTTACATTATTATAAATCTTGCAGTTTTTGCCAATCTTTACATTTTCCCCGATAACGCAAAATTCCCCTATCGTTGTGCCCTCACCAATATGTTTTGTTTTAATTATCGATGTATTCATTTATTCTTAACTTTCTTCATCACCTAGCATAGCTTTTAATTCTGCTTCTGCTACTAATTTATCATCTACAAATGCCTTTGCATCAAGCACCCAAATTTTGCCTTTAATTTTTATCACTTCAAGTTTATATACAAGTTTATCGCCGGGAATAACCATAGAGCGGAATTTCGCCTTATCGATAGTCATAAAATATACACTTTTATTATCAATCTCCTCTACTTTGTCGCCATATCCGCTACAAAATGCCAGAATCCCACCAGCCTGTGCCATTCCCTCGATGATAAAAACCCCAGGATAAAGTGGTCGCTTAGGAAAATGCCCCAAGAAAATCGGCTCATTAATCGTTATATTTTTATAAGCCTCAATGCTTTTAAACTCTACCATCGAAGTAACCTTATCCACAAGTAATATGGGATATTTATGTGGCAAAATTTTTAAAATTCTATCTATTTCTATCATTAATTAATGTCCTAAAGGTTGAAATTTTATAAGAATCTTTAATTTTACTATATTATCTAATAATTAAAGCTTAATAAGTTCAAAAATATCCATATTTTGAAATACACTATCTATATTGATTTTTACATTATCATCAATCATAGAATCTAAAACAATAAAAGGTTTTATGCTATCTGCTCCTAGAATTTTTATCCTAAATTCTAATTCATCATCATAAAGCGGTGGATTATAAATCATATCATAAACATTTTTATAATCTTTCTTAAAAATTAAATTAATACTATTAATATCGATAAATAGGGCATTATCACAGAATCCAAGCATAATAGAAGCATTATTAAAACTTATCTTTTTCCAAAATATTTTCCCACTTTTTAGATTCTTAACAGATTTAGAATGTGTAAAAATATAAGATGGCAAAACCATAGATTTTTTAGTAGAATCTTGATTTATTGGGTTGATTTTGACAACAGAACCGCTTAAGAGTCTATAAGCATTAATTGTATTTTTTTGTAGAATGTGGGGAGTTTTATCTCTTTCAAATTTATTTAATTTAATAAAAATATCTAGATTCCACTTTATGCTACCTTTTAGAATCTGCCCTCCTATATCATTGAATAATTCAAATGCTAGTTTATTTGCACGATTTCGTTGCTTTTCTAAAGCAAAAAAACAGCCACAATAATTTTGTCTATAAAGATTAGAATCTTTGGCTAATTTGCTTTGCCTTTGTGTGCCTCCATCGCTCCTAACATCAATCTTTACAAACTCAAGTCCAAATTGTTTTGCTATATTATCACCTAGCAAAAATAGCTCGTTTTGCCTTTTCATAGGACTTGCTAATAATGTTGTCGTTAGTGATTTTTCATCTAATTGTGATGCCAAAACTGCACTCTTAAATAATCTCTCATCAAAGCATAAAGAGCATCTTTCGCCTTTTTCTTCTTTGTATTCTAATCCTTTGATTTTGTCAAACCAAGATATAAAATCATAATCACCAACAATCAAATCAATATCTAGAATCTTACAACTTCTTTTGACATCAAAAAGTCGTAATTCATACTCTTCCTCTGGGTGAATATTTGGATTATAAAAAAACGCTATAAACTTCTCATTAGGATAGATTTTTTTAAGCTCTTGCAAGAAATAATGGCTATCAACAGAACAACATATATGAACGAGCATAGAAATTCCTATTTTTTATTTGCATATAATAAAAAACCAATTATTCCAATAATAAAAACAATTGCTAGGAAAATCATCAATAAAAAATCAAGCAACATTATCTATCTCTTATTTTGTTTCATGTGAAACATTTTTATTTTTGCTATCAACATATTTCAACTGCCCACAAGCTGCGTCTATATCACTTCCTCTAGATTCTCGAATCGTGCATAAAAGACCTTTTTTGCATAGAAAATCTGCGAATCTTTTGGCTTGTTCTATATCTGGTCGCTGAAATTTGCTCCCACTATAAGGATTAAAAAGTATAATATTTACTTTTGCTTTTATTCCATTAAGCAATCGTAATAAATCCTTAGCATTTTTTATACTATCATTTATATCTTTAATCATAAGATATTCAAACATAACTCTTTTTCTCATATCAATTGGAAATTTTCTCACACTTTCCATTATACTTTCTATATTATAAACTTTATTTATCGGCATTAGTTTATTTCTAGTTTCATCATTTACTGCGTGTAGGGAAATAGCGAGTTGCACCCCTAAATTAAGACTTCCTAAAGCATCAATCATTGGTGATATTCCACTTGTTGAGATAGTTTGTCTTCGTGTAGAAATAGACAAGCCATCAATATGGGAAATAATCTTTATTGCTTTGATTAGATTATCAAAATTATCTAATGGCTCACCCATTCCCATATAAACGATATTTACACATTTTTCTGGCAATATTTTATTCTCTTTTTTGATTGCAATAACCTGCTCTACAATCTCGCCTACAGTTAGATTTCTAGTAAATCCACTTTCTCCCGTGCGACAAAATTTACAGCCGATTTTACAACCAATTTGTGATGAAACACAAATTGTATATTTCTCTCGACTTTTAATATTGTCATTTTCATCAAATTCCTTATCGCGCATTTTTAAAAATACGGATTCAAATGTATAATTATCCTTAGTAGAAAAAAGATATTTTTTTGTGCCATCGATACTAGTTTGTATATTATTTATTTCTAGGTTTTTAGCGCTAAATTGATTGTGTAGTTTATTTCGCATTTCTTTTGGAATATTTATCATCATATTAAAATCATCTTCATAGTTAATATAAAGCCATCTCCAAACCTGTTTTGCCCTAAATGATGGAGTTAAAACTGACTTTAATTCATCAAGATTATAATTAAAAATATTTTCCATAATTCTCTCTTGTGTAAGATTCCAAATAATCTTTAGCAGATTTATGATTTTTTAAAAAACTTTTATGTGCTTCTAAATCGCAATAATTCGTAACACAAAAAATTCCAAATGCTGGAATCTCAAAATATTGCGCCACCCTTAAAATACTAAAAAACTCCATATTTTCGAGCAAGATTCCAGCATTAAGCATATGCTTTGAGATATTTTCATCTGTGGTTATGTAATTGCTACTATTTACGATAATTTTATTTTCTAGGTTTTGCGTTTCATGTGAAACATTTTCTATTTTATTAAAAATAGGTGTATAGGAATTATGCATTATAAAAGAAGATTCTATTTGCATAGCAGTAGAACTAACAAAAATATCAAATATATTAATCTCTTTATCATAGCTTCCCACACTTCCAACAAAAATCAATTCCTTTGGAGAATCTTTTAGGATAATAGAGCTTAATATCATCGCACTATCAACAAGCCCTACTCCTATTTCTTTAGCAAAACTAAATTTTTCTCCACTTGCACAAATAAACATTGTTAAATCCTAATTGGAATATTATTATCTTTTAAATATTGTTTTAATACTGGAATCTCTATTTCCTTATAGTGGAAAATACTTGCAGCTAGAGCAGCATTTGCACCGGAAAAATATGCATCTTTTATATGCTCCATAGTTCCAGCTCCTCCACTTGCAATGAGCGGAATCTTAATATTTGATGATGTCCATTGTATAATATCCAAATCATATCCATTTTTCGTTCCATCGCTATCCATACTTGTTAGTAATATTTCCCCTGCTCCAAGAGATTCTACTTTCTTAACCCAAGTAAAATAATCTATATTTGTATCAATCCTACCACCATTTATAAAAACATTCCATTTAAAATTATTATTTCTTTTTACATCAATAGCAACCACAATACATTGAGAGCCAAACCGCTTTGCACCCTCTTCAATCAAACTTGGATTATTAATTGCCGAAGAGTTTAAGCTTATTTTATCGCAACCAGAATCTAAAAGTTTATACATATCTTCAAGGCTTTTTATCCCGCCACCAACCGTAAATGGTATAAAGATTTCTTTTGCTACAGCTTTAACCACATCGATTAATATATTTCTATCCTCATTTGTCGCTGTAATATCTAAAAATACAATTTCATCTGCCATTTGGTTATTGTATCTACTTGCTATTTCTACAGGATTCCCCACATCTTTTAAATCAAGAAAATTTACCCCTTTTACAACTTTGCCACTTTTTATATCAAGACAAGGAATGATTCTAAAAGCTAGATTATCATTTGATTGTTTTTCTTGAAAACTATTTATCTCAATATTCACCCTTAGACCTTTAACTTTAAAGATACTTGATATTTTATCAAAAAAAAGATAGAATAGTAAATTATGCCTTTTTAAAATCTTATAGCAATCTATAAGGGGAGAAGTTCTAAAATAAAAGCAAATAAAAAGTTTGGGCAAAATTTTCTAAAAGATGAACTTTATTTAAACAAAATCATCGAATCTATGTCCAATATGCTAGAGGAATATAAGAGTGAAAATATTTCCTTAGATATTATTGAGATTGGACCCGGCTTGGGTGATTTAAGCGTAAAGATATTAGATTGTTTTAGTTTAGTTGCTTATGAAATTGATAGGCGATTGTGTAAATATTTAACTAATAGATTCTCTACAGATAAGTTTAAATTATACAATAAAGATGTTTTGTCGATAGAATTTAATAAAAATGGTTGGTTGCATAATAAACCTTATATTTTGGTGTCAAACTTGCCATATTATATAGCCACTAGAATCGTATTAAATGCACTAAAAGACAAAATGTGCAAAGGAATGATAGTAATGACACAAAAAGAAGTTGCTTATAAATTTTGTGCGGATGCCCAAAATAATGATTTTTGTGCTATTAGCGTTTTAACACAAAGTGTTAGTCAAAAAACAACATTAATTGCGATAGTTCCGCCGAATGCATTTAAACCTATCCCAAAAGTAGAATCTGCTATATTTAGTATAAAAAAAAATGATAATGAAATCAAAGATGGTTTTGAAACTATGGTAAAAGAGGCATTTTCATATCCAAGAAAAAAGCTTATAAAAAATCTTTCACATATAAAAAATCTAGATTTAATATTTAAAAAGCTAAATATACAAAATAATGCTAGAGCTCATCAAATAACTACGATTCAATATCACCAAATTTTTGAAAATTTATATCAAAAATAATTTAATTTTTAAGGGAATTATATGGAAAATAATAATGAAAATACCAACAATCAAATACCTGAGGGCAATAAAGATAATAAAATACAAAATAATCAACCTTCTGAAAAAAAGGTATTCAGGAAATGGAAACCAAAAGAGCAAAGAGACAAATCAAATAAGGAAAATAAAAACTACAATAGGGATTATAAGAAAGATTCCACAGAAAAAAGATTTAATTCTTACAATAATTCTAATAATCAAAAACAAGATGGGGTTAGCAATATACAAGAGGGTTTAAATGAAAAATCAAATCTAGGACTTCATAAAGACCTTAAAAAGATTGTTGAATTAAACAATAAAAGCTACAAAAACACATTGAATCCACATTATAAATTAGACCTAAACACAAGAGCAAAGATTCGCAT
Organism: Helicobacter sp. 16-1353; assembly: GCF_003288815.1. Lineage (GTDB taxonomy): Bacteria > Campylobacterota > Campylobacteria > Campylobacterales > Helicobacteraceae > NHYM01. Next base: position 263,801 of record NZ_NHYM01000001.1, read on the forward strand.
TACTCCACTTGGCGGACTTGGTGAAATCGGCGGAAATATAACTGTAATTGAAAGTCAGGATTCTGCTATTATTGTTGATGCGGGAATGAGCTTTCCAGAAGCAGAGATGCACGGAGTTGATATTTTAGTCCCTGATTTTAGCTATTTGCACGCAATAAAGGATAAAATCGTAGGATTGATTATAACGCACGCACACGAAGACCACATAGGAGCTGTTCCGCATTTATTTAAACAATTGCAATTCCCAATATATGGAACTCCACTTCCACTAGGAATGATTGGAAATAAATTTGATGAATATGGCTTGAAAAAATTTCGCTCATTTTTTAGGATTGTTGAAAAAAGAAAACCTATCAAAATAGGAGATTTTGAAGTAGAATGGATTCACATAACCCACTCAGTAATCGATGCAAGTGCATTAGCGATTAAAACTACTGCGGGGGTAATCCTACATACGGGTGATTTTAAAATAGACCATACACCAGTAGATAATTTTCCAACAGATATTCATAGACTTGCATATTATGGAGAACATGGCGTAATGCTAATGCTAAGCGATTCTACAAATTCACATCGTCAGGGATACACTCCAAGCGAATCTAGTGTAGGTCCAGCATTTGAAAATATATTTAAAAATACCCAAGATAGAATAATAATGAGCACATTTAGTTCCAATATCCATAGGGTTTATCAAGCAATAAGTTATGGAATAAAATTCAATAGAAAAATCTGCGTAATTGGTCGCTCAATGGAAAAAAACCTTGAAATCGCAAGGCAATTAGGATATATAAATATTCCACAAAATGCTTTTATAGATGCTCACGAAGTAGAAAAATATAGTGATAGTGAAATATTAATAGTAACAACTGGAGCACAAGGCGAACCAATGAGTGCATTATATAGAATGGCTACAGATGAACATAGACATATTAAGATTAAACCAACAGACACTATAATAATCTCGGCAAAACCAATTCCGGGAAATGAAAATAGTGTTTCAAAAGTTATAAACTTCCTAATGAAATCTGGCGCAAAAGTCGCATATCAAGATTTTAGTGAAATACATGTAAGCGGACACGCCGCTCAAGAAGAGCAAAAATTAATGCTAAGATTAATAAAACCAAAATTCTTTCTGCCAATACACGGAGAGTTTAATCACCTAGCCAAGCACAGAGAAACAGCCATTAAATGTGGTATTTTAGAAAAAAATATTTTATTGATGGAAGATGGCGACCAAATTGAAGTTTGTCCAAATTATGTTAAAAAAATACGAAGTGTAAAAAATGGAAAATTATTTGTTGATAATCAACTAGGGAAAATTATTGACAATCTAACTGTTTTGGATAGACAAAAACTTGCTGAAGATGGAATAATAATAATTGCAATGCAAATAAAAAATAATAAGATTGTAGAAAATCCTAGAATCCAAACATTTGGATTACTTGGAGATAAAGAAGAAAGAATGTTTGTAAAAGAATTAGACGATGCAATAAAATTATATGTAAGCACCGCAAAAGTAGAATCTTTAAGCAAGAATCTAGAAGGGAATCTAAAATCCCATTTAAGAAAAATAGCATTTAAAAAGTTTAAAAAATATCCTACAATAGTGTTAAATATATATTTCTTAGGATAAAAATGAATTTTAAAGAAATAGCATCTTATGTATTAGAAATAGAAGCGAATGAGCTACTAAGAGCTTCTAAAAATATAGATAAAACTATGCTGGATAATATTATCAATGAAATCTACCATTCAAATGGTAGATTGGTGGTAATGGGTGTTGGCAAGAGTGGGTTAATTGGAGCAAAAATCTCTGCAACATTATCTAGCACGGGAACACCTAGCTTTTTTGTGCATCCCACAGAAGCTATGCACGGAGATTTAGGGGCTATTTGTAGAGATGATATTGTGCTAATTATAAGCTATAGTGGCGAAAGTGATGAGATTATTAATATAATGCCACATTTACAAAAAATATCCAAAAAAATAATTACAATGACGAAAAATAAAAATAGCACCATCTCAAAAATGGGGGATTATTTTTTGGATATTAGTATCACAAAAGAAGCTTGTCCGCTAAATGTCGCTCCAACCTCATCTACAACCTTAACACTTGCTCTAGGAGATGCCCTAGCTGTTTGTCTAATGCGAATTAGAGATTTTAAAGAGCATAATTTTGCTAGGTTTCACCCCGGTGGAAGCCTTGGGAAGCGATTATTTATAAAAATTAAAGATTTAATGCAAAAAGATAATCTACCAATCATTTCTAAAGATATTTGCCTAAAAGATGCCATAATCAAAATGACAAATGGAAAATTAGGAAGTGTTTTAATAGCAGAAAATAACAAACTTATTGGAATCCTAAGCGATGGCGATTTAAGACGAGCAATGATGAGAGATGATTTTAGTTTGGATAATATGGCGATAGATTATGCTACATTAAATCCAAAAATTTGTGATGATGAAAATACTTTAGCTTATGATATTTTACATTTAATTGAAGATTCTAAGATTCAATTACTTATAATAACTGATAAAGATAAGAATATAAAAGGTGTAATACATATGCACAAACTAATAGAAGCAGGGATAAAGTGAACAAATGTTTGATAAAATAGATTCTATTTTAAGAGATATAGAGGATATAGAGCAAGAAATCAAGATTCTATTAAATATCCACAAGATAACATTAATAGATTATATTATGATTAAACGATGTAGCATAGACTATCCACCGCATATAAAAATGTGGATGATAGAGCAAATAGATAATGAAATAGATAAATTAAAATTAAAAATTGATGAGCTAAATAAGGTCAAAAAAGAATTTTTAATTTGGTAATATAATGAAAATTTAAAAAGGTTTAATGATGTATCAAGAAATAAGACCATATCTATTCAAATTTGACCCTGAAAATATACACTCAATAACAGAAAAGCTTCTTATTATGACTCAAGTTACACCTATGGTTTTAGAATATCTAGCAAAAAAATTTTGCATTATTGATGATAAATTAAAACAAAATATTTGTGGGCTTAATTTTTACAATCCTGTTGGGCTTGGTGCAGGATTTGATAAAAATGCAACAATGACAAAAGCTTTAAGTGCATTTGGATTTGGATTTATAGAAATTGGCACAGTTACCCCAAAACCACAAGAGGGGAATCCAAAACCTAGAATCTTTAGATTTGTAGAAGAAAAAAGTATCCAAAATTATATGGGATTTAATAATGATGGAGCTAAAAAAATTTTCCAAAGAATACAAAGAATTTATCCATTTGTTATACCCATTGGAGTAAATATAGGAAAAAATAAAATAACAGAGCAAGAAAAAGTTATTTTTGATTATAAAAAACTAGTTTCACAATTTAAAGAATCTAGCGATTATTTCGCACTAAATTTATCTTCACCAAATACACCAAATCTACGCGACTTACAAAATGAAGAGTTTGTTAAAACCTTACTTACAGAACTAAGAAAACAAACTAAAAAGCCAATTTTTCTAAAAATCTCTCCTGATATGGATATAGATTATATGCTAAGAGTTTGTGAATGTGCGGTTGATAATGGTGCAAATGGGATAATTGCAACAAACACAACTATAGATTATTCATTACTTAAGAATCCAAAAGATAAAGGCGGTATAAGTGGATTGGCATTAAAAAATCGTTCTAGAGAAATTTTTCAAATACTAAGTGAGAATCTATTTGAAAAAACGATATTAATCTCAATAGGTGGAATTGATGATGGAGATGAAGCCTATGAACGGATAAAATTAGGTGCATCTTTAGTTCAAATTTATACAGGAATGATTTTTGAAGGTCCGGGAATTGTCCAAGAAATAAATAAAACGATTTTAGAAAGATTAAATGAAGATGGATTCAAAAATATAAGTGAAGCCATTGGAAAAAGTTTATATTAGGAATAAGATGATAAAAAATATTAGATTTATAATTTTTGGAGTAATTTTAATGAGTAGTTATGCCTTTAGCAGTGCTTTGTATAAATATGATGAGATGGATTTGAAAAATGGCTTAAAAGTCGTTGTAATCCCTATGAAAAATAATAGTAATGTAGTTGATATAAATATTTTCTACAAGGTTGGAAGTAGAAATGAGGTGCTTGGGAAAAGTGGAATCGCTCATATGCTAGAACATATGAATTTCAAAAGCACAAAGAATCTAAAAAGTGGCGAGTTTGATAATATAGTAAAACAATTTGGTGGCAATACAAATGCTTCTACAGGATTTGATTATACACGATATTTTATAAAATCAAATAAAACTAATTTAGATAAATCCCTAGAATTATTCGCCGAAATGATGACTAATCTATCGCTAAAAGATAGTGAATTTCAAACTGAACGAGCAGTAGTTATGGAAGAACGACTTTGGCGAACAGATAATTCCCCAATGGGATATTTATATTTTAGGCTTTTCAATACCGCTTATATTTATCATTCCTATCATTGGACACCAATTGGCTTTATGGATGATATAAAATCGTGGAAAATTGATGATATAAAAGATTTTTATAAAACCTATTATCAACCTCAAAATGCAATAATCGTAGTGGCTGGAGATATTGAATCTAAGATTGTTTTCAATGCGGTTAAAAAACATTTTAATCACATCAAAAATACTTCTAAGATTCCAAAAATACATACAATAGAGCCAAAACAGCAAGATAGAAGATTCATAGAAATAAAAAAAGAAAACCAAGAAGTAGAGCTATATGCCCTAGCTTATAAGATTCCAAACTTTGAGCATAAAGACCAAATTGCATTATCAATTCTAAGCTATATTTTAAGTGGCGGAAAAAGCTCTATATTGGTTGAAAATATTGTAAATAAAGAAAAACTCGCTCAAAGTGTTTATGCCTATAATATGGACTTAAAAGATGAGGGTTTATTTTTATTTATGGCGGTTGGAAATAAAGATATAAAAGCCGAACAAATAGAATCTTCTATTTTAAAACAAATAGAAAATATTAAAAATGGGAAGATTAATAACAAAGATTTAGATAAAGCAAAAATAAATGTTAAAGCTAGTTTTATCTTTGGATTGCAAAATTCATCGCAAGTTACTTCACTTTATGGTAGCTATTTTGCAAGAGGAAATATTGAACCTCTATTAAATTATGAGGATAATTTTGATAAACTAACTATAAATGATATTATAGAAGTCGCAAATAAATATTTTAAAAGCGAATCTTCAAGCACTATTTTTTTAAGAAAATAATTAGGATTTTAAATGAAAGAAATTATCGGTGCTATGAGTGCTCTTATTACACCATTTAAAAATAATAAGGTAGATTTTGTCAGCTATGAAAATACGATAAAACGACAAATTAAATATGGAATGGATGCCTGTCTTACTATGGGAACTACAGGAGAATCTGCCACTTTAAGCCATAAAGAACATATGGAATGCATAGAAACCACGATTAATGTATGTAAAAATACAGGAATTAAGGTTTTAGCAGGTGCAGGGAGTAATTCCACAAAAGAGGCGATAGATTTAGCAAAATTTGCACAAAAAGCTGGAGCGGACGCCATTCTTTGCGTATCTCCATATTATAATAAACCAACACAAGAGGGCTTATATCAGCATTTTTTAGCAATTGCAAATGCCATTGAGATTCCCATTATGCTATACAATATCCCGGGACGAACGGGAGTAAGCATAGATATTTCCACCATAGAGCGATTAAATAAAGCAAATAGAAATATATATGCGATAAAGGAGGCTGCAGGAAATATCGAAAGAATAGTTGAAATAAACGCTAGAATGCCAAATTTTAAAATATTAAGCGGTGAAGATGCTATAAATCACCCTATTTTAGCAAGTGGTGGTTGTGGTGTTGTGTCAGTTACTGGAAATCTTTTACCAGATAAAATAGTAAATTTAGTAAAATATGCCAATAATGGGGATTATCAAAATAGTTTAAAGGAAAATGCAGAACTATTTGAAATAAACAAAGTGCTATTTTGTGAAACAAATCCAATTCCAATCAAAACAGCAATGTGGATTTATGGATTAATTGAAACCTTAGAGTTTAGACTTCCTCTAAGTAAAATGGATACAAAAAATATTAAATTGTTAGAAAAAACTTTAGAAAAATATGAGGTAAAAAAATGAATTCACGCTTAAGAGAAACTGCAGAGTATATGAGAGGGAAAACCTTAGTAATAAGTGGTGCAACAAGAGGAATTGGCAAGGCAATACTTTATAAATTTGCCCAAAATGGTGTGAATGTCGCCTTTACATATAATAAAAATGAAGAGGAAGCAAAAAATATAATTAATGATGTAGAATCTAAATATAATATAAAAGCAAAGGCATATCCGCTGAATGTGCTTGAACCAGAGCAATATATAGAATTATTTAAACAAATTGATGATGACTTTAATCGTGTTGATTTTTTTATCTCAAATGCAATAATTTATGGTAAAAGTGTAGCAGGTGGTTTTGCTCCATTTATGAGATTAAAACCCAAAGGATTAAATAATATTTATACAGCAACTGTTTTAGCATTTGTTGTTGGCTCACAAGAGGCTACAAAAAGAATGAAAGAAGTAGGCGGTGGCTCAATAGTAACCCTAAGCTCAACGGGGAATCTTGTATATATGCCAAATTATGCCGGACACGGAAGCTCGAAAAATGCTGTGGAAACAATCGTAAAATATGCAGCACAAGAATTAGGCGAATTTGGAATAAGAGTAAATGCCGTGAGTGGCGGACCAATCGATACAGATGCTCTAAAGGCTTTCCCAGATTATGAGGTTGTAAAAGCAACAGTCGAAGAAGAATCCCCATTAAATAGAATGGGAACACCAGATGATTTAGCCGGAGCAGCATTTTTCTTATGCGATAATACGCAAAGTTCGTGGCTTACAGGGCAAACTATAGTAATTGATGGTGGCACAACATTTAGATAATTGACTTATAGCAGGAAAATATGTCTTTCTCAAAAAATCTACCAAATATCCTAACTATAATTAGGATAGTGCTTACAATACTAATGCTTATAATAATCATATATGGAACTAATATATTTCCAAGTTGGGTTGATTATTCTTGGATAAATTATTCAGCTTGTTTGATATTTGGCATTGCAAGTTGGACAGATTTTTTTGATGGATATATTGCAAGAATATATAATGTAAAAAGTAAATTTGGAGAAGTTTTCGACCCATTAGCCGATAAAATGCTAATATTAGGAGCATTTATAGGTCTTTTATTGCTTGATAGGGCGAGTCCTTGGGCAGTTTTTCTAATATTAAGTAGAGAGTTTTTTATAACAGGACTTCGTGTAATTGCCGCAGGTGATGGTAGAAATATAGCTGCAAGCAATCTTGGAAAATATAAAACAGGATTCCAAATTACAGCAATCGCTTTTCTACTAGCAGATTTATTTCCCGGAGGAACATTTTTATTATGGTGTGCTACGATAATAACGATATATTCGGGTTATGACTATACAAAACAATATTATAAAAGTAAGTGATTATGTGGTTAATTGTTTCAATCTTAGTTTTATCTTTTTTGATATTTTTCCATGAAAGTGGACATTTTCTAGTAGCTAGACTTTTTGGTGTAAAAGTTGAGGTTTTTAGCATTGGTTTTGGTAAGAAAATATGGACAAAAACATATAAAGGGACACAATACGCAATTTCTGCCATTCCTCTTGGCGGATATGTGAAAATGAAAGGTCAAGATGACTTAAATCCAAATGAAATAAATAGTGATGATGATAGTTATAACACAAAAGCTCCTTGGAAACGAATTTGTATATTATTTGCCGGAAGTGGAGCAAATATACTTCTAGCATTTTTACTATATATTATCATTGGAATATCTGGGATAAATAGCCTTCTTCCTATTATTGGTGATGTGGTAAAAGATTCTCCTGCACAAAATGCAGGATTAATTGCTAATGATAAGATAGTTAAAATTGATGATAAAAATATCAAAACTTGGCGTGATATGAGTGATTACATTAGCAAAAAAAATACCTCGATAAATATAGAATATCAAAGAAATGGGCAATTATACCAAACAACATTAACACCAAAGATTCAAGATTCTAAGAATATTTTTGGAGAAGATATAAAGCAAGGCTTTATTGGCATTAAGGCAAAAGGCGAGGTTGGAAAAGTTAATTACACACTAAGTGAAATAATTCCATTTGCATTTAATGAGACTTTATTCGCAGGAAAATTAATATTACTTGGAATCCAAAAATTAATAACGGGGATTCTGCCTACAAGTCAGCTTGGCGGACCAATTGCAATAGTGCAGATAATTTCTCAAGCACAAGAAGCTGGGATTATTGCATTATTAGGACTTAGTGCTTTAATATCAATAAATCTTGGAATCCTAAATCTATTTCCAATACCTGCTTTAGATGGGGGACATATAGTTTTCACAGCCTATGAGTGGATTTCAAAAAAACCTTTAAGCGAAACAACTATATATAGACTTACTATATTTGGGTGGATTCTATTATTTGCGTTAATGATATTAGGTTTATACAATGATATATCGAGAATAGCCACAAATATACCTTTAAAATAGGAAAAGTAATGATAGATAAAACAAAAAGAGAAGTGCAATTAAAAGAAAATCTAAGAATCCTAATTGAAAATATCGAAGAAGAAAGACTAAAATATTCTTCACATCAAATAATACAACTAGTAGCAGTTTCAAAATATGTTAGTTTATATGATATTGTAGCACTCTATAATGCAGGACAAAGAACATTTGGAGAAAATAAAGTTCAAGATTTAAAGCTAAAAGCCCAATCTTTAGATAATCTACCTATACAATGGCATATGATAGGCACTTTACAAGAAAATAAAATAAATCAACTTATATCATTAAAACCGACTATGCTTCAATCTCTAGATTCTATAAAGCTTGCTAAGAGTATTCAATCAAAATTAGAACAAAACAATACAAAGCTTAATTGTTTGCTTCAAGTTAATAGCTCAAATGAACTAACAAAAAGCGGTTTTAGCTTGGATTCTGCTATAGATTCATATAAAGAAATATTAGAAATTGCTCCAAATATAAATTTGCAAGGGATAATGACAATTGCTACAAATACAGATGATAAAAAAATCATAGAATCCTGCTTTAAAAAAACAAAAGATATTTTTGACAAACTTACTCCAATAGGTGCTAAAATATTATCTTGTGGAATGAGTGATGATTATAAAATCGCAATTGCAAATGGTGCAAATATGCTTCGTATAGGCTCTAGAATCTTTAAATAGCTATTTAAAATATGCTTTTGTTAAGATTTTATATATAAATTTAATGCTAATAATTTACATAATTAATATATAATTAACAAAAATTATCAATAAGGAAAATAAAACAATGAAGTGTTTATATATTTTAGTTATTCCATTTTTATTTTTAAGTGGATTTACTTTTGATGAAATGCCTTCTATATCAAAAAGAAATGATGTAGGTATTTCACAAAATTCTATACAATCTTATAATAGTGCAATTAGCGAAGTAAAAAAAAGCGTAGTAAATATTTCTACACAGAAAAAAGTATCAAATAACATAGCAAATCACCCAATGTTTAATGACCCAATATTTAGGCAGTTTTTCGGGGATTTATATAATAATATGCCACAAGATAGAATCGAGCGTTCACTTGGAAGTGGTGTAATCGTATCAAAAGACGGATATATCGTAACAAATAACCATGTAATAGAAGATGCAGATAAGATTCTAGTTTCACTGCCAAATAATTCAAAAAAAGAATATGAAGCAAAACTAATAGGAAAAGACCCAAGAAGTGATTTAGCTGTAATCAAAATCAATCAAAATAATTTACCTTATGCAAAATTAGGAGATAGTAATGACTTAATGGTAGGTGATATTGTATTTGCCATAGGGAATCCATTTGGAGTAGGTGAGAGCGTTACTATGGGGATAATATCAGCATTAAATAAAACCGAAATGGGGATTAATGATTATGAAAATTTTATCCAAACAGATGCTTCAATAAATCCGGGTAATTCTGGAGGTGCTCTAGTGGATAGTCGCGGGGCTTTGATTGGGATAAATACTGCGATATTATCACGAACAGGTGGAAATCACGGCATTGGATTCGCAATCCCTTCTGATATGGTAAAAAAAATCACAACAACATTAATTGAAAAAGGAACTATTGAGCGAGGTTATTTAGGTGTTGGGATTCAAGATGTAACAGAAAATTTATCAAATCTATATAATGGAAAAAATGGTGCTGTTTTAGTAAATGTAGATAAAGATGGAGCAGCAGCAAAAGCTGGTTTAAAAGTATGGGATTTGATTGTTGCAATAAATAATAAACCTATATCAAGTGCATCAGAATTAAAAAATACAATAGGTTCATTTAGTCCAAACGAAATAATCAACATAACATATATGAGAAATAAAAAAGAATATACAACTAAAGTAAAATTAGGTAAATCAGAAAGTGATACAATAGCACAAACCCAAACAAAGCAAAATAATGGTAGTGCAAAAAATTCAAATTATGGTTTAAGTGTAGAAAATATCACAAACCAAACTAGACAAATGTATAGATTACCAAATAATCTAAATGGTGTTATTGTAAGTAGCGTAGAAGAAAATAGTAAGGCTGATAATGTAGGATTCGAGAAAGGTGATATAATTTCTCAAATTGAAGATGTAGTAATAAATAATATAAAAGATTTTAATACAGCAATGACAAAATATAAAAATAAGCCAAAGAGAATCTTAGTTTATCAACAAACAGGTGCAAAAACCTTAGTTTTAGATTAATAAAATCCAAATATTTAGAGAGTTAGATTCTAACTTTCTAAATATAAGATTTATATAATTTAGCATCATATTTGAAAATTATCTATAAATAGCTATTTCACGGAAAAATATAGATATTTAATGTAATAAATCCAAAAATACTTAAATAAATGTTAAAATTTTTAACTTAAATGCAAGAAAGTGCGATATTAACTTAACAATTTTTAAACTATTTCAATACAACTTTAGGTAGAATCCATAGTTTTAGATATGAATTTAAGGGATTGCAATGTTACGAATAATTTTATCATTATGTTTTTTTACACTTTTTGTGTTTGCAGATAGCTGCGATTTTAGTAATAGCAAGCAAAAAGACTGCGAACTCGATATTAATAATCCTCCAATTTTATTACATAAATTTATAGATGAAAATGACAATGTGTCCTTAGAATATGGGGCTTGTATTTACGATGGCAAAATCCAAATATATGATGAAGAATACGATGTTATAAATTGTTCTATGGTTGAAAACAATAAAGGATTTTTAACAGAAGGTGTTATTTTTGAAAATACGATAGATTCTAATAATGATATAAATTATAAATTAACTACAAATAAAAATATAGAGCTCAAAAATGACAATATTTTATTGCGTGTGGCTGGGGATTTTGTATTAGATAGTGGAATTAGGATAAATACCCAACAACCAAAAAATTTAATTATAGAGATAGTAGAAGGAACAAATGGTAAAAGTAATATAATCTTACAACGAGGGGCAAAACTAGGTGCTGAGGGCATTATTATGCCTGATGGTGAAAACTCAACAATAACATTAAATACATTCTTCGGTGGCATTTATGAAGAAGATTTTATAAACACAATCAATGAAACAGAGCAAGATAAACGCGGAAATATGGAAACAATTATCAATGTGGATAATATTTTTTCCTTATCACAAGATGGCGAAGCAATAAATCCATATAATGGCAATGTAGTATGTGGTCCTGAGGTGAATCCACTTGATTTGAGCAATAATCAATATATTTTAAAAAGATTATATAGTGTTAAAAATGATTCTAAAGATTCCCCAAATGATGAAAATTCTATATGTGAAGTAAAAGAAGGTAAATGCTTTGATGGAATCCTTGCTTATAATGATATTGATATACAAAATAAAGATTATAAAATCGCTACTGCAAAATTAGATATTATACCTAGTTATGGTGTTTTTATTGAGAGTGGAAAAATCTATTTACAAGATGGTTCTCAAGCCAATTTGAATGATATGCTTCCAAATGCAAATATTCTTAGCCAAAATGATGGACAATGTGGAATCCCTAATAAAGTAGCATTTAGTCAAGAAGTAATAGATTTATATAATACTACAATGATAGCAGAAGCTACACCACAAGAAAAACAAGAAAGTAATGATATAAATATAGAAGAGCCACAAGAAGAGTTAAGTGATAGTTTTATTGATGATGAACCTCTTGTTGAATATAAAGATAATATTGCAAATCAAGATGAAATTAATGTAGCAAAAATCGATATAAATGATGATTTTTTAATTATAGAAAAAGAAAATTTTGATAATTTTAATAAAATTTGCAATGGAGATTTGCAGTGTTTATCCAATCAATTATTACCTTTTGATAAACTAATTTGGAATAAACTATCATCAAATAGCAAGGTAAATTCAATCTATATTCTTAATCTCACAAATGATAAATTAGATGTAATCTGCAATATTACAGATTATTATGGAGAAAATTTAGAGATTTCAAATAATCTTGATTCCAATAATATATTAGGAACAATTGATTTAAAATTTCCACAATCTAGCAATGAAACACAAATCACTTGTAAAAGCACAAATACAACAAAACAAACAAATAAAATAAATGTTACTCCTGCAAAATTTGTTTTAAATCCAATTTTTGAGGATTCTGACTCACTAAAAGCAGGTGTAATAAATATTATATTTGAAAATTCAAAAGCACTTAATCTTGAGGGTGAAATTGATAGTGGATTTAATGGAAATTTAATTGCAGATTCTAATAGTTTAGAATTTAAACAAAATAATATGTGTTCTTCTCCAAATAAAGAAGTTTTCATACAAAAGCCAATGACAATAAGCTTTGAGAATGGAGAAATGATAGACAACAAAGCAGAATTTATTGCAAATACTATTACAAAAGGGAAACTTAATATAAATTTTAATATAGAAAATAATACTGATTTTTGTTCAAATGATAATCCAAATATGCCAAAATGTATAAATGCAAATATATCAAAAGATATTAATGTTATTCCAGCTAATTTTATGATTAAAACAGATATTATTTCACCTTACAAAATATCATATTATGGGCAGATTGATGATAGAAATACATTCAAATTTAACCCAATATTAGATATTACATTAAATGCATTAAATAATAAAGATGAGATTATAGATATAAATCAATCTTGTAATTATGGTTCGATACAACTTGGTTTAGATTCTAATTTGTTAGTGGAATTCAAACGAAGTGTAAGCGATAGATTAAATTCAAAAGTTAATATATATTTAGATGAGTTTGATGATAAACAAACTGCTAATCTAAGTGTTTATTTTGGGATTACAAAAGTTGCTGATAAATATAATAATTTAAGAAAAATAAAACAAAATGATTTAGTTGAACCACAAGAAATAAAACTAACTGATTTATCATTTAATGCAAAATACAAAACGGGTAATAAATTTTATGATTATAATGATTTAATTGTTTATGATAGATTAACAGATGATTCTAAACCTATAAGCGTTATCATTGCAAGAGGAAAAATGCAAGTAGATAATACAATTAATGATTCTGGAGAGGAAAACGCAGTAATAATAAAATATGAAATATATTGTGAAACTTGCGATACAAATATATTGGCAAAATACTTAGAAGTTAATAATATGGAGATGGATAGCCCAAATTGGTATATAAATACAAAACATCCTAGTGATTTTTATCTAAGTGATAAATTTATTAAAACAAATCTAAATATTCAAAATTCAAATAAAGCATTTGAAGGAATGCAAAAAATAATTTTTACAAATAATGTTGCTGGAAATTATAATGTTACAATCGACCAAACATATTCAGGATTCGCTCCATATTTGAATTATAATAAAGATTTTAAAAATATCTATTTAGGAAATTCATTTGATGTTTCTATTAAAATCAATCAAATAATGCAAAATATAAAACCTGAAATAAAAGAGGAAGAAACTATAGAACCTCCAAAAGTAGAAATTAAAGAGAAAAAACAAGTAGTTTCGAAAAAACCTGAGGTAAAAAGCCCAAAACCTAAAGCAAAATCTCCAAATCAAATTCAACTTGACATTGAGGATTAAAGAGATATTTAGGGATTTATATAGAAGTCCAATTGGATTATTAGAAATAATAGCTAATAAAAATGCTTTGCTTGTAGTTAGTAAAATAAATTTATTAGATTCTAATATAAATCCAAATGAAATAACTAATAAAACAAAAAACCAACTAGAATCTTATTTTAATAAAAATCTAAAAAATTTTGATTTGCCACTAAATCCACAAGGAAGTAATTTTAATAAAAAAGTTTGGAATGAATTAATTAAGATTCCCTTTGGAGAAGTTAAAAGCTATAAACAAATAGCTCAAAATATAAATAATCCAAATGCTTATAGAGCCGTTGGTAATGCAAATAATAAAAATCCAATTTTGATTATTATTCCTTGTCATAGGGTTATAAAAAATGATGGTTCAATAGGCGGATATGCATTAGAAATAAATATAAAAAAACAACTTTTAGAATTAGAAAATAATTAAAGTATATTTAATTTAATATGATTGTAATGAGTTATAGCAATCGCCATTGCATCTGTTATATCAAGTGGTTTTATATCTTTTTTTATTCCTAGCATTTTTTTTACCATAAATGCGACTTGAGTCTTATCTGCTTTTCCATTTCCTGTAATTGATTTTTTAACTTGAAGTGGTGTATATTCATAAAAATTTCCTAATTCCTGAATAATCTTAAAGCTAATCGCTCCTCGAAATTGTGCTAGTTTAATAACTGTTTTTGGATTATATGCATAAAAAATATCCTCAATCGCCACAGAATCTATCTTATAATTTTTTAATACTAAATTTATTCCTTCATTAAATTCACTTATTTGATATTGAAGTTTATTTTCCTTTATCTTGATAAATCCAGCTTCAAGTAAAGAAATTTTATTTTTTTCTCCATTTATTATTGCGTATCCACAATTTTTAGTTCCCGGGTCAATTCCTAAAATATTCACAAAATTACCTTTATGATAAAATATCATTTATATATTTATAACACATTTTGGAGATTATATGATTTGGGATATTATACTAAAAGAATTAAAAAAGGAAATTCCGCTAATAGATTATAATCGATATATAAAAAATCTAAGATTCGATGAAAAAAATTCACAATCTGATGTGAAAGTTTTAATTACTGATAATATTTATATTGCAAATTGGATTAAAAGAAATTATACAAATAAAATAGCCTCTTTATTTGAAAATGAAACAGAAATAAAACCCACAATAAAAATAAATGTTCAAAAAAATTATGAAAATACCAAAAATACTAAAACAAATTACGATATAAAAATTATCCAAAATAATCAAAAACAATCAATAATAAATCCCTCTTATACATTTGAAACATTTGTAGTAGGAGAATCTAATAAATTCGCATTCAATGTATCCGAAAAAGTAGCACAAAATCAAGGAAAACTTTATAATCCACTTTTTATTAGTGGAGACACTGGACTTGGAAAAACCCATCTCTTAAATGCTATTGGAAACTATAATATAGGTAAAAAAAATATTATTTTAATTACTTGTGAAGAATTTTTAAATGATTTTACAAGCCATCAATTAAATAAAACATTTGATAAATTTAGAGCAAAATATAGAAATTGTGATTATTTATTAATCGATGATATTCAATTTTTAGTTGGGAAAACGCGAACACAAGAAGAATTTTTTTATACTTTTAATGAATTAAAAGAAAATAATAAACAAATTGTTTTAACTTCAGATAAACAAATTAAAGATTTAGAAATTGTAGAGAGATTAAAATCAAGATTCCAGAATGGAGTAACCGCACAAATACAACCTCCAGAATTAGAAACAAAAATAGCAATTATAAAGAAAAAATGTGAATTGGATTTAATCCAATTAGACGATGAAATAATAAATTACATCGCAACAAATGTGAATAATAATATAAGAATAATAGAAGGCATATTAATGACAATAAATTCATATGCTTCCATTATGAATCAAGAAATAACACTTGATTTTGTAAAAAATTCTATAAAAAGTTATAAAAACACAAACACAGAAAAAATAAATCTCGAAGAAATAATAAATATAACAGCAAAATCACTAAATATAAAAACAGCAGATATAAAAAATAAAAAAAGAACAAAAGATATTTTATTAGCCAAAAAAATAGTAATTTATCTTGGACGAACACTAATTAGAAATTCAATGACAGAATTAGCAAATTTCCTAGATTTTAAAGACCATAGTTCAATAAGTAAAGCAATGAAAAAAATACAAGAGGAAATAGAAAATAATAATGAAATAAGAATAAAAATCGAGGAAATAGAAAATAAGATAAAAGATTCCAAAAAATAAATAATTTTATAAGTGAATTTATGTGAAAATACAATACAACTTTTTCACAATATAAAATATATAAAATAAGTAGTCATATTAGTAAAAATTAGACTTTTTCACATAAATCACAATTATACTAATAATACTAAAAATATTTATATATTAAAATTTTCAAAGATAGGAATAACAATGAAAATAACAATAAATAAAAGCTTATTAGAATCTATAATAAGTAATTTCCAACCATTTTTAGAAAAAAGAGACACAAGCCAAATAACTTCGCATATATTAATAGAAACAAAAAAAAATGAAGTTATCCTAAAAGCAACAGATTATGAAATGGGCATAATAACTAGAATCAAAGATGAAAATATCCAAGAAGAAGAAAAAATAACAGTAAATGGAAAAGATATTTTAAACATATTAAAAAATCTAAAAGACGATAAAATAACCATATCAAACAATAATGAAAAATTAGAAATAAAACAAGAAAAAACAAAAATAACATTACAAAGCTTCATAGGAGATAATTTCCCAGAATTTCCAAAAGATTATAAAAATTCCCAAATAAATATAGATTCAGCCAATATTATAAATTCATTAAAAAAGATTTTTCCAGTAATCGAACCAAATAATTCAAAAATGGAAATAAGAAATGCATTAATTGATATTAAAGAATATAAATTTAATTTCGTAGCCACCGATACAAAAAGATTAGAAGTTATAAGCTTTAATAATCCATCTGTCGAAAAAATATCTTTTATGTTTCCAAGAAAAGCAATAATTGAGATTCAAAAATTCTTCAATGAAAAAGCAAATATCTATTTTAGCGACAACAATATAATAATAGAAAATGAAACAAATACATTTTTCACCAGAATCCCAAATGGAAATTTCTTAGATTATGAGAGAGTTATTCCAAAAGATTCTCAATTAAAATATAAGATTCAAATAAACAAAGAAAAAATGATTGAATCATTAAAAATCATAAATTCTATTTCAAAAAAAGTAAAAATTATTTTTTCTAAAGACAAAATAACATTCGAATCTGTTAGCGATGGAGATTCCCAAGCAGTTACAGAAATTGATATTGATAAGGAATTAAATAAAAATTTTATAGATTCAATAGAAGAAAATATAGAAATATGCGTTCTCTCTCAACATATCTTAGAATATATTAAAAATATTGACACAATTAATTTTGAATTTGGAATCAATGAAAATAAAAATTCCGCTTGTGTATTAAAAAGCGATAATTTTATTTTAGTAGTTATTCCAACACTCATATAATAGGCAATTTTAATGAATAATTATAGTTCCAAAAATATCAAGGTTTTAAAAGGCTTAGAAGCTGTCCGCACTCGCCCGGGAATGTATATCGGCGATACGAATGTAAATGGGCTTCATCATATGGTTTATGAAGTTGTCGATAACTCAATCGATGAGGCAATGGCTGGATTCTGCTCGAAAATCGATATTACGATAACCAAACATGGTAGCGTTATTGTCAAAGATAATGGACGAGGAATCCCAGTAGATATTCATGAGGAAGAAAAGATTCCAGCTGCAACTGTGGTTTTAACTGTGCTTCATGCTGGAGGGAAATTTGATAAAGATACTTATAAAGTTTCCGGTGGACTTCACGGCGTGGGCGTGAGTGTGGTAAATGCCCTAAGTAAAAAGCTTATTATGACAATTTATAAAAATGGCAATATTTATCGCCAAGAATTCAAAGAGGGAATCCCACAAACACCACTTGAAATCATCGGCGAAACTAAAGAAAACGGCACTACAATCGAATTTATACCAGATGATAAGATTATGGAGGTTACCACATTTAGCACTGAGATTCTTAAAAATCGCTTTAAAGAAATGGCATATCTAAATAAAAATATTATGATAAATTTCATCGATGAAAATAGCGATTTTAATGAATCTTACCACTTCGAGGGCGGTTTGGTGAAGTTCGTCGAAGATATTAACGAAAAGGAATTTATCTCTCAAATTGTAAGCTTTAGCGATAATGATAGCGAGGTGGAAGTCGATATCGCACTTGCTTATAATAATACCTATAGCGAGAAGCTCCTAAGCTTTGTAAATAATATCCGCACGATTGAGGGTGGGACGCATGAAAGTGGATTTAGAATGGGGCTTAGCCGAGCGATTATGAATTATATTGAAGCTAATGCGAATCCTAGAGAAAAAGATTCTAAAGTGCAAGGCGATGATATTAGAGAAGGACTCGTGGCAATCGTTTCTGTAAAGGTTATGGAGCCACAATTCGAGGGGCAGACAAAAGGAAAGCTTGGAAATTCATTTGTTCGCAATATCGTTCAAAAAATCACCTATGAGAAAATATCAAAATTCTTTGAAGAAAACCCAAATGACGCAAAAATCATAATGCAAAAAGTCATGCTTGCTGCAAAAGGCAGAGAAGCCGCAAAAAGAGCTAGAGAGCTAACTAGAAAGGATACAAATTCTTTCGGCACTTTGCCCGGGAAACTCGCTGATTGCCAGAGTAAAGACCCAAGTATATCTGAGATTTTCCTAGTTGAGGGAGATTCCGCTGGTGGTAGTGCGAAAACTGGGCGAGATAGGACTTATCAAGCCATTTTGCCTTTGCGGGGAAAAATACTAAATGTCGAAAAATCGAATATTAATAAGATTCTAAAAACCGATGAAATTATAAATATGATAACTGCCTTTGGTTGCGGAATTGATAAGGAATTTGACATTGAAAAGCTTAGATACCATAAGATTATTTTGATGACGGACGCTGATGTCGATGGAAGCCATATCCAAACGCTACTTTTGACATTTTTTTACAAATATCTTAAGCCATTGATTGATAACGGACATATTTATATCGCTCAACCACCGCTATATCTATTTAAAAAAGGCAAAAAGGAAGTTTATCTCAAAGATGAAAAGCATTTAAGTTCATTTTTGATTGAAAATGGCATTGAAAATTTCAGCTTTGATGGCATTGGAAATAACGAGCTAATCGATATTTTAAAGAATATTTCAAATTATCGAAGCATTTTAAAGCGACTTGAAAAGCAGTATTTTTCGATAAATATTATTAGATTCCTAATTGAAAATGAGAATCTAGAATCCCTAGAACTCCCACAAATCGCCGAAAATGTGGAAAATTACTTGCTAGATATTAATTGTAATATCTTAAATAAAATAAATGGCGAAGAATCTATTATGCTTTTCGTTCAGACTAAAACAGGCTTACAAGAGCTAAATCTAAATAAAAGCATTTTTGAAGACCCACATTTTATCGACGCCAAGCGGATTTTTAATAAAATCAAAGATAGAGATTTGATATTTTTAAAAGATAGGGATTTAATCGAGTTTTTAGAACAGATTGAGGAAAGTGCTAAAAAAGGTGCTACAATCCAGCGATACAAGGGCTTAGGTGAGATGAATCCAAATCAGCTCTGGGAAACCACGATGACGAAAGAAAATCGCTCTCTTCTCCAAGTTAAAATCGACAGCGAAGAGGAAAGCGATAGAATCCTAACGCTATTTATGGGAAGCGAGGTCGAGCCAAGACGCGAATTTATCCAGCAGCACGCAAAAGAAGTGAAAAATTTAGATATTTAAAGCAAGATTAAGGATTTTAAAATATATTTGCTTTGGGCGTGAGATTAGATTCTTAATCTCCGTCTAAACTTTAAAATCTTTGGAAAAATTATGAATGAAAATAAATATAAATTATTTATGTTTGGCTTTGGAATCGAGCTTAAAAGCCTAGATGATGTAGAAAAGCGACTTTCTCAAATCCCCACAAATAGAGCAGAAGTCGAGGGCATCGACCAATGCTACCTAATCGACCTAAAAACAGGCGAAAAATACCAAATAAATTTTGATAAGAAAAAATACTTTGTGAAATTTAAATAAATTATATTACTTATAAATCAGCGGATTTTCTAAAATTAAATTTTTGTGTTACAATTTGGGATTTTAATTTTAGGAGAATAGAATGTTTACAAATATATTTAAATCGCAAATAGGGGGGGGAGTAGAGAATCTAGCAAGATTCTTAAATCAAGCTTAAGATTTCATAACTCCATAAACTTCACAAAATCTATATCATTCATCGCACTTTTTGCGACACTCACGCTTCCGCTCCACGCCCAGGACATTACGATTTACGGCACTATTGATGAGTTTAGGCTCTTTGAAACTTCTATAGATAGCCTAAATAATTATGGGGTGATTAAAAAATTCCAGCCGGGAGATGACGGCAGTGTTGCTTCTATTGATAATCTCAACAATCAAGGCAAAATATTATTATCTTATGTTGATTATGCGTTGGGGAAACTATACGCCCATATACACGATTTGGGACTAGGTAAGCCTATAAATATCACAAACTATCATTTGATTTTAGATAAGTCTGCTAGTGATTTTAATAGCTTTAGCTTTGGTGGCTGGAGTGGTAGTAATTTTCCAACTGGGGTGAGTGAAAATGACCTATCACATTTGATAATCAATTCTAGTGATGTAACACTAAAAGATTCTAGCTCTAAGATTCTTATTTCTCTTGGCACAAATTTCGAAATAAATAAAGATTATAGCTTAGATAAACTCATACTTACTAGTCAAGGAGCAAAGTATGATTTGACTTACGCAAATGGCGATTCCGTAAGTGATTTATTCTCACATTTGGTTATTAATGGTGTGGATAACTCGCTATTAGATTTAAATAAAAATGGCAATTATTTTAATATAAGCACGAATAATGTATCAAGTAAGGCAACAGATTCCGTAGGTAATGCCACAAGAAAGTCAAATATATCAAATGTAAATATCCTAACTTCCCATATTAAAGCAAATGTATTTAAAAGTGGATTTGGGGGATTTAATGGAAATCTTGCAAATATAGAATCTAATAAATTACAGAATCTAGAATCTTTAAGAATTGCGAAATTAAGAGAAAGTTTAGGTAAGAATCTAGAATCAAAAGACCTAGATTCCTTTAAATCAAATGATAGATTCTATTACAACAACACAAATGATACACAAGATTCCATAGTTGATTTGAATCTATCAAATACACAAGATTCACATAAATA
>NZ_NHYM01000020.1 GCF_003288815.1 Helicobacter sp. 16-1353
TTACGCTCTGGCTCAAAAAAATAGATTTGCTTATAATTTTTATTATGTTTTATAAACTCCAAGCTACTCTCGCCCTTATACGCCCCAATATCAAAGAAAATATCAATATTTTTTAACGGCAGGAAATCCTCAAAATACTGCTCCTTTGGTCTAAAGCTAAAGCCCTCCATAAAGCGAAAATCACTATTCAATCTAAAATTTACTATTTTCTCAAACTGCCTTTTAGATTCTGCGTCATTTAGGAGATTATAGATATTTTCATATGCATTTTTATTATCCCAAAAATGTGCTCTAAAGTCTTTCCAAGTGCTTATTTTGGTATTATTTATACTTGCGATAAATCCATCGAAAAACTCCAAATCAAGCAAATCTAAGCCAAATTTCTCACTTTCTTTTAGATTTTCTATAAGATTCTCGTTTTTTCTAAATTCATAATTTACTTTATAAAATGCGAAATAATCCATAAATTCCAATTGCTTATTTTGTAAGGATTCTAGCTTTTGCAATGCTGTTTGCGTCTGGCTCGTTACTACTACTACTACTACTACTTTACCTTTTTTTAAGCCCTGTGTTTTGATGATTGGAATCTTAATTTCCTTTAAAGTATTAGGCGGATTAGTAGAATCTGGCATATAAAAAATATCAAAAGTTTTAGTGGTGAAGTCATCTACAATCGCTTCGATTGTTAGATTTTTCTTTAAAAGTTCATTAATAATGCTTTTACTATATTGATTATGACCAAATATATATCGCTTTGTATCACCAGCTAAAAACTCCCTAAAAAAGGCGATTTGCTTATCTGTGATGTTAGTTTTTTGTATATTCATTTTTATCCTTTATGTTAAGTTTTCTAATAATCTTAGATGTGCTTTTTGATTGTGATTACCAAAATATCCATCATTACAGGTTTTACAAGGGGTGGATTTAGGAGAATCTATAAATAAATTCTCTCGCCATTTCGCCCAAATCTTAGAGCTAAAAATATCAAATATGCTTTCATTTTTAAGATTCCCAAATATATATTTTGCATTATTAATATCATCGGGAAATAGATTACAACAAGGGAAAACTCGCCCTTGATAATCAATAGTAAATTCACGAAATATCTTAATGCAAGGAGTTTGCCTTTGATTGATACTCAAATTATGTATTACCCCCCCCCCTATCATTGCCATATAAATCCCAATTTGTAGTATTTACAAGCATATTGCACTTACCAAAATAGATGCTAGAAGTTATGGATTGATTTGGATTTATGGTATATTGGGGTGTTTGTAAACCTAGCTTGGAGTAGAATTTCCCTAATACTTTTTTTGCCCAAATATCATTGTAAGAGTTGATTTTAGTCGTGTGAAGCGTAATATTTAGGGAATCTAATCCGCTAGATTCCAGCTTTTGCAATGTAGAAATATCTATAAAATCACCATTGGAATTAAATCGCAAAAAGCATTTTGGCAATCTCTTTTTAATCATACTAATCCGCTCAAATAAATCTTTATCGCTCAAAGGCTCATTATAGAGATTTAGGCAAATCGTGGAGTTATAATCTATGGATTCTAATTCGCTTAGAATCTTAAGAAATATTTCATTATCGATATTATGATTTTCTTTTCGCTTAAATGTCGCCAAAGGACAATAATGACAAGTTCTATTACAATATGAATTTGTCTCTAGATTAATAATACAAACAAAGTTTTTAAATATCTTTTTCTTTCCATTATGGTTTAATTTTCCTAGATTCTTGCCAAATAGATTTTTATACATATTTATTATTTCTTTGGATTCATTAAAATTATTTATAAATTTCTCAAAGTAGAATCTCCCCGCCGTTTTGTTTAAAGGGATATTTGGATTCCTAGAATCTAGCTCATAAGATTTGCAATTTTTATTTTTCATTTGTTTCTCCAAATATCTTTTTTATTGTTTCTAAATGCTCATTTAGGGATACTGTGCTAGCCATATTTGGGTATTCACAAGATTTGCAAATCGGTGGTTTTTGTGATTTAAGATGCAATTTTATTAGCTCCAAACGCGATTTCCCCCCCCCCATATATTTTTTAGATTATGCGTTTTTATATTTCCAAGTTTGATTTTCCCTAGATAATCCGCACAACAAGGGCTAATATCGCCATTTGAGTGAATCATAAGTTGATAAAAAATATTTGGACAAAGATTATCTTTTTGCGGTTTTATATGTTTATATTGATGTTGTAATTTCGTTGTTTCTTTTTGTTCTTTTGAGAGATTTATTGATAATGTTTCAGCCACATCCATTAAAGGCCATATATTTGCCACTCCATCGATAAAAATACTATCGCAATAATCACCAAAAATATCTAAAAATCGCTCTTTATCTGCATTGCTATAATAATCGCCATTGATTTTTATATGAATATGACAATTTTTCTTATTGGCATAGAAATATTTAATATTGTCTAAGATGTGTTTAAATGATGTTTTTTTGCCAGAGAATGTTAGATAATTATCATCGCTTAATCCATAAATAGAAAAATGCACTTGATTAAGCCCAGATTCTATTATCTTATGCGTATTTTCCTTTGTTAAGAGCGATACATTTGTCGTTGTCGCTATCCTATCTACAAGCTTAGAATCTCTTAAAATCTTTACCATTTTATAGAAATTCTTATTTAAAAGTGGCTCACCAAATCCATGCAAATGCACCATTTTTATAGAATCCTCAAAATCCCCCAATTGCTCTACAATCATATTAAAAATATCCATTGTCATAAGCTGTAATTGCATTTGTCGTTTTATCTTTTTATTTGCTTGGAAGCAAAATTTACAAGCAAAATTACAAATACTGCTTGGGTCGATATACATTGTAAGCGGGGTTTTTAATGGCAATAGTTCAATTAATGGTTTTCTATCTTTACTTGTTGGGGCTCTAAATTCTGCTTTCATTTATATCCTTTATAATTATTTGTGATTTATTTTTATACGATTTGCTAACTGCCTCAAAAAATATTAGCTCTTGAATGGCACTCTTTATGCCAAATGTATATGGCGAAAAAGGTTTATTATTTTTAAAATTATTTAGCGAAGTGGCAATATCATTGTAGTAATTCCCAAATGCCTCGATAAATCCCGCCGGATGCCCAGCCTTAAAGCGATTATATCTAGCGAGATTTGCTATATTTGCCCTTAGTGGCGATGCTCTATCTTTTATTATCCGCTCTCCCTCCTTTGTGTTTATTAGCAATTCTTCGGGGTTATTTTGTATCCATTCACTGCTAAGATTTTCCCCGAAAACTCGCACTTTCAAGCCATTCCTAAAGCCAAGTGCAGATTTGGAATACCACATATTTACAATCAAATCATCGCTAAATGATGCCAATATACTCACATCATCGATTATATGTTTAAAATGCCCAGCACTATTTGCCAAAGCAAGGACATTTTCTGGCTTTTTGCCACTTAAAAATGATATGATATTTTGCGTATGCACCCCCAAATCTAGTGAAATAATGGGAATCTCTACATCACTCAATCGCCATTCTTGCGGTTTTGGTGGCATTCCATTAATATTTCTAATGAATCCCTCTTGTGGCATTTCAATCTGTATATTATGCACTCGCCCAAAATCTCCATTTATAATCATCTCTCGCAATTCCCTAAGCATAGGATAGCCTGTGTAATTATAGGTGATAGCTAAGAATCCATTTTTGGAATCCAAAATATCTTTAATCTCAAGAGCTTCTTTTAGGCTCATACAAAGCGTTTTTTCACAAATCACGGCATAGCCATATTTTAATGCATCACAAACGATATTTTTATGCGTTGGCGTAGGCGTAAGAACGCAAATAGCATCGATATTTTCCCGCTCATTTTCTAGTAAATCCAAGTAATTATCATATAGATTAAAATCATCGTAATTACACCATAAACTAGCACTTTGGCGATTTATTTCCTTATTTCTACTAAAACAAGCGGCTTTTAGTGAGAATCTATGGTCCATTTGTGAAGCGATAAAATGCGTATATCCAATAGCAGAATCCACCGCCCCACCGATAAAAGCTAGATTAAATACTTTCATTTAAGCCACCTTTACATTTTCGCTTTGTGGATTGGTAAAGCTAATCCTTGCGACGGGGAGTCCCTCGACCCACCTAAAATTTTGAGGACTTCGAAAATAATTAGTGGTGAATCCTCTATTTATTTTAATAAAGGGATTCGCCCCTTTAAACCACCCGAAGCTACCCGCTAAAGGCGGGAGAAATGGCAGTGGAAATTTGCTTATTTTTTTAATAAGAGGCATTGCCTCTTGTGGGAAACTACGCTTTGCTTGTTTTACGATAAGGGGCGTTATCCCTTTAGCTACAAATATTTTTATTTCGCTGATAAACAAAATTTGTCCTTTGCAAGAAGCTATGCTTTTAAATCCCCTTAAGCTACCCGCTAAAGGCGGGAGAAATCGCATTGTGGATTCGCCTAGTTTTTCAATAAATGGCGTTGCCTCTTTAGACTCCATTAAGCTACAAGTCTTTTTACTTGGCAAGAAAATTTCGTTTCGCTTCATTTCGTTTTCAATGAAACTTAAGAAGTTTTTGTATTGTATTCGCGGATTGGCTTCGCCAAGCCTTGCGACGAATGGCTTGGCTTTGTTTTTCAAGAAATTTTGCTTCGCTTCGTTTTTAATCTCCATAAAATCCCACTTTGTAGATTCTAAAGCTAATGGAAATTTATGAAGTGGAAATTTACTTGAGATGGAAAATGATGGAGATTCTAAAGGATTGAAAGAATCTAAGCGATTTTTATACGCTCTAAGCGAATTTTCAAATACTAAGGTAAGGTGGAATCCTAGTTTTTTATAATTCCCCCCCCCCATATCGCAAAAACTAGCTAAAAATTCTTTTTCTTTTTTTAGTATTGTTTGGCTATCTAAATCATAGATTTTCTTTGCGGGATTGCCATAGTAATAGCTCCATGATTTTAGCTTTCGCCCCATATTGATACTCATTGCTCCAAGTATTGAGCCTATTTCAAAATAGCTTCCGGGTAAAACTAGCGAATGAGCTCCAATATGAGAGTGGCGAACGAGAATAACGGGTTTTTCTTTGATATTTCTAAAATCATTTGCCACACAAGGACCAATTAGAAATCCGCCATTAAAATCATCGCTACTAGCTAGAATCTGTGAGCCAATGCTAATCCCACAAAAATCCCCCAAAGAAACTCCCGCTTTTCCGCCGATAATCCCGCTATAAATAGCAAGATGCACAAATGAGCCAATGCTAATTTTCCCACTTAAAAGCACAAAATCATCAATGCGGACATTACTACCAATGGAGATATTTGATGGATTGTAGATTCGGCACATTTTGGAGATTAGGACATTTTCGCCAATGCTCTTAAAGCCAATTTGGCTTAATTCATCATCATTATAATGATTTAGATTCCGCTGATTTGAAAGTGGATTTATATACTTTTTAGGCATATTTATATTTTTCATAGGCTTCCACCTCCATCTACTACTATAATCTGCCCTGTAATCCACCTTGAGAGTGGCGAGAGTAGAAATATAGCGATTCCCACAATATCGCTAGGTTTGCCAAGCCCAAGAGGATAGGTTTTAGAGATTTTATCTATGTATTCTTTATCATATATATCACTCCAAGATTCTGTCATTTCTGTTAGTGTAAATCCCGGGGCGATGGCATTTACGCGTATATTTTTAGGGGCAAGTTCAATTGCTAGGGATTTAGTAGCGACATTTAATGCACCTTTTGAGGCACTATATTGGGAGATTCCCGCATTTGCTTTTATGGTTGCATTTGAGCTTAGGAATATTATCGAACAACCATTATTATTTGCTCTTCTATCGCTAAGGGCTTTTAGTATTTGCATATTTGAGAAATAATTTATTTCAAATAGCATTTTCGCGTTTTCCACAGACAGTGCCGATTGAATCGGCACTGTCTGCTGGATTCCAGCAGATAGTGTAGCTCCATCGAATCTGCCATATTGCTTTGAAAATTCAAAGATTTTTTTATCTAAATTTGTAGAATCTGCTAAATCTACTATCTCACTAAACATTAAATCTGGATTTTTAGATTCTGCTTTTAGGGATTCTAATCTTTGTTTATTTCGCCCTAATGCTAGTATTTTTGCCCCAGCTTTATTTAACTCTAATGCGATGGCTTTGCCTATGCCACTACTTGCCCCACTTATAAGATAGAATTTATTCTTAAAGTCAAATTCTAACATTCTATTTTCCATTTGAGCTATTTATAGGAGCTAGGGAAAGAATGTCTGCGATAGTTTTGCATTCTTTTAGCTTATTGCCTGAGATTTTGATATTAAATAATATTTCATATAGATTGATAATGGAAATAATAGCTAGGCTGTCCCACTCTTCTAGGGAATCTAACTCATCGTTTTCATTTAAAGCATCATCTTTTTGTAAGGCATCTTGTAGTTGAAGTAGTAATTCTTCTTTTGTCATTTTGTCTCCTTTTGATAAAATTTAATGTTAATCATTGGCGAATCTAGCTCCAATAATGCACTAGCCCAGCTAAGCCCTACGCCAAATCCACTTAAGATTACTTTTAGATTCTTTTCTATTTTTTTATTTGTGCAGTAGTCGCATATCGCAAGTGGGATTGAAGCGGAGCTTGTATTGCCATATTTTGATATGCTCTCCATTGGCACTTTTTCTAGTGGGATATTTAATCGTTTTGCGATATTTGTGAGAATATAGGCATTTGCTTGGTGGAAAAATATCAAATCAATATCATTTATATTATATTTCCCAAACCCCAAAATCTCTTTTATCGCCTTTGGTTCTTTGTCAATGGAGAAATTAAAGACTTCCCCGCCATTCATATATAGATATTTGGAATCTATATCTTTGGTGGAATCTTTGGAATCTGCGGAATCCATAGAATCTTTAGAATCTATTTCGCAATTAATATCGCTTAAATTTCCACGAAAGCCACTATTTGGAAGTATGATATTTCTATATCCATTACCATTTGCATTTAGGCTAAAATAGCTTTTAGCGATTTTTCGTGTGATTATTGTGGCACTTCCGCCATCGCCAAAAAGTGGAGCAGTATTTGAATCGCTTGGATTTACCACCTTACTCATCGTATCTCCGGCACATAAAAGAATATTATCCAAGTTAGTTTCAATCATCATAAATGCGAGATATAATCCATATACATAGCCACTACAGCCCTGATTTACATCAAAACAAGCACAGCTTTCTTTGAGATTCAAATGTGAATGCAATATATGGGAATTATTCGGCTGGAGAAAATCTGGCGTTTGCGTTACGAAAATCACAGCATCGATTTTATCCCTATCAAGCGATAGCATTTCTAATAATAACCTAGCAGATTCTAGGCATAAATCAAGTGTAGTAGTGTTTTTATCGGCTATATGTCTTTTATCTAGCCCAATTGTTTTTTTGATTCTATTTAGTTTGGCGGTATTATTGTCATAAAATATATTTATTTGAGAATCTAAGCTTATAGAATCTTTTGGCACACAAGCGACAATCCCAGCTATTTTTGCATTATTAAACATAATCTTAGGCATAGCGAAGCCTTTTAGATTCTATGGATTTGGATTTTGGAGAATTTAGCGGAATCTTGGTTTTATGTGCTACCCCCCCCCATTTACGATTTTTGTAAATAGCCAAAAATTCTTTTTCTAAATCTAGGAGTTTTTTATTCCGCTCTGCAATCCTTTTTGCTGGAATCCCAAAATAGATTCCAAATTCCTTTGTAGGACGCATTACTAAGCTAAAAGCACCTATGCTTACGCCAAGATTAGTCCCGCCACTAGATGGCAAAATAATGCTTGTAGAGCCGATGAGCGAGTGCTTTTGAATGTGAATCTTTGCGGTGGAGAGATTCTTAAACTCATTTGGAATCATTGGATTTGTAAGGCTTTCCCCGCTATAATCATCACTAGAGCCATATATCTTAACCCCGCTAGAAATCCCCACAAAATCTTCTATATCTATGCCATTTTCTCCAGCTAAAATAAGACTTCCAGCCCCGATATGAACGAATGAGCCAATAGTAATTTTTCCACTTAAGATTGCAAAATCATCGATTCTAATATTAGAATCTAAGCTTATGTTTTTCACATTATATAAACTTGCTTTTTTGCTTATATAAACATTTTCACCAAAGCTTTTTAAGCCGAGCTTGGCTAATTCATCTTTAGAATAAAAGCTATTCATATATCCCCTTTTTAATTTCTACTTTTTTTCATTCTATCGCTTAGGGCGATTTCATCTACTTTTAGAATCTTGCTTGGAATCTTGTATCTTGGCATTTTGTCCTTGCAAAACTCCCTAATGATTTTCTTTAAATCCACATTTGAGAGTTTAGATTCCTTGCATTTTGGATTTAGTTTGATTTTCGCACTTACGCTTTGTCCTGTTATGGGGTTGGATTCCCCATAGACTAGGCATTCTAATATAAATGGTAATTCTAAAATCACGCTCTCAACTTCTTGTGGGAGTAGCTTTTCGCCACCGATATTAATCATCTCTTTTTTTCGCCCGATAATCTCTATAAATTCCTCGCCATTTTTTTCTACCACTTTCACCAAATCCCCTGTGGCAAAATACCCATCATTAAAAACCGAATTATCGGCGTTTAGATAGCCAAGTGTTTGTGTTTTGGACTTTAAAAATAGCTCTCCATTAATGATTTTATAATCTATATTTTCAAGCTTTATTGCGTTATTTAGTGTTTTTGTTTGGCTTATGCCTGTTTCACTTGTGCCAAATGTTTGGTGAAATCTAGTCTTTGGATAAGCTAATTTCAATCGCTCTAAAAGCGAGTGTGGCATTTGCTCCGCTCCATAGGTGATGATTTTCAAACTACTTAAATCATACATTGTGTGGATTTGGGCGATTAGCATTAGGTTTAATAGGCTTGGGCTGGAGGGTAGAAGCGATATTTTATGCTTTTCTATGGCTTTTGCGATTAGCTCTATATCTTTTCGATTTTCTATTGCGATGCCACATCCGCCGATTGCAAGGCAATTTAAAAGTGTATTAATCCCACCGATGTGGTCGAATCCTAGAAATAAAAGCATTTTAATATGCTTTGGCTTTTTATCCAAATAACCCTCTAACATCAAATCAAAATTATGAATGATTGCTTTTGGTTTGCCTGTAGAGCCACTTGAGAATAGTATCAATCCGCTTGTGCCTTTTAGATTCTCAAATAGTTTATTATTTTTGATATAGTTTGTTTTGGTTGGCTTGGAATCTAAGAGTATATATTCAATTTGGGCTTCGCTTAGTTTGGATTCTATGTTTGTTTCGCCTTTGATTAATGGGGCGATTATCATCTTAGATTCTATACAAGCAAGTAATAAAGCAATAGATTCTAGGTCATATCCGCCTACAATAGCTAAACTAGAGCCTTTTGGGATAGATTCTAAAAGAGTGATTTTCTCATCAAATGCCTTTTTTAAATCATTATATGAATATATCTTATCCTCATAGATTAGGCAGTCTAGATTCCCATTATGGGCGAATATTTTCTCTATAAAACTATTCATTTATGCCACCTAAATAGATGATTTGCCCTGTGATAAAGTCGCTTTTCTCATCGATGAAGAATCTAAT
Organism: Helicobacter sp. 16-1353; assembly: GCF_003288815.1. GTDB lineage: Bacteria > Campylobacterota > Campylobacteria > Campylobacterales > Helicobacteraceae > NHYM01. Next base: position 9,617 of record NZ_NHYM01000020.1, read on the forward strand.
TACATTTAGCACATCTTCGAATTCCCCAAATCGCTTTATTGCTTGTTTATCTAGTAGGGAATCCAACTTTGATTTTGGGACATTTTTGATTAAATCTGTTGCAATTGGCGTTGGTCCTATGGCATTTATAGTGATATTAAAAGTGGCTAATTCCTTAGCACAGGTTTGCGTAAAATTCGCAATAGCCGCTTTAGAAGCCGCATATACACTCTCGCCCTCTAATCTTAAAGGGGCGGCTATCGTGGTGAAATTTACTATTCGATTATGTTTATTTTTATTCTTAATCATTACCTTACTAACTTCACGCATAAATAAAAAGCTCCCAAAGAAATTTGTAGCAAATATATCTTTTAGGCTTTTAAATGGCGTGGTTAGAATGTGATTCATAGATGCGATTCCAGCATTATTTAATAAAATATCAATATTCCCAAACTCCCTTTTTACATTTCGTATCATTGTAATCACGGCATTTTCATCGCTAACATCAAGGGCAAAATGCCTGTAATTCTTATGCTCTATGCTAGATTCCCCTCTAGAGCAACCACATACGATATGCCCCTCTTTTAGAAAATATGTGGCTAGATAGCTACCTATGCCCTTTCGTGTGCCAGTTATGATAAATACTTTTGGGTTCATTGCTTTATTCTTTGTCTATTAGGGAATCGATGTATTGAAGCAGTGTTTGCACATCTCTAAATGGCGAGTTTCTAAGGCTCATTGCTCGTTGGTCTGCTAGTATAATAGATAGATTTAATTCATCGTTAAATCGTTCCTCTAAATCTGCGATAAAGCTAACCAACGCTAGAGAATCTAAATTCCCATTTATGCCATAGATTGGCGTATCTAAAGTGGGATTTGCTAGATTTGGATTGTCTAATTCATCGCTTAGATTTTTTAGAGATTCAAATATGATTTTGGTGATTTTATCTTGCATAATTAGTCCTTGTGGTGAGATTAATAGAATTAATAGAGTGGTAAAAAATATAAAAAAGAAGTGTTAGTGTGATTAAACGATAATAATCATAGAGAAAGATTATTAGATAATATCTGCTACCCCCCCCCATAGCGGAATTTTCCGCATTTTTTATAGAATCTATTAATTTATATTGGAGTAGTAGTTGCTTGATTTGTGCTATATCATTAAATGCGATTATATCGATAATACTTAGATTTGGCACAAAATCATTCTCAAATTGCCTATAGATTAGATTCCCATTTGTTTCTAAGAATCTAAGATTGATATTTTCTCTTTTAAAATCATCATTAAAATATAGTCCAATCCCACCTATTGGGTTTATGTAGCTTGTGGCATTTAGGGCTTTGCAAATGGAGATGACCTTGTCTTTGGACTTTAGGCTATGATTTATATCAATGCAAGATGATATGAAAATATTGCTTTTTATCTCCAAATATCTACAAATAAGTAAGATAGAGTGATAGATAAAATCAAATAGATTCTCCCTTGGATACGAGAAAATCGACTCTAAAAGTGGCATTAAGCTATTATAATGTGGAGCTTTTCTATATGCAAAATGAAGCGAATCTAATATCTTACTTGGATTAAAACTATCGCTTAAATATCGCTTATCAATATGCAAAAAATCGGAATCTTTCCGCAATGGCAGGCTAAAAAGGCAATCTTTGTTGTTCTGTAGGAATCTATTGCGATTTACCCATGATTTTTTAGAATACTCTATATTATCGTAAATGACAAATGAATCTACCGCATTTATAAGCTGAAAATAGCCAATATATGGCAAAAAGTATGGTTGCATTATGGCTATTGTTTGATTCTTAGGAATATATTTCATGCGATATTCCTAATATTTGTTTTTAATAAATAGTTGCTAGAATCTAGAATCTTAGATTCTGCTGATTTTTCTAAGGGTTTCGCCCTTAAATCAAGTAAATCGCTAGAAACTAGTTTTGTTAGAATCTTCGCTATAGTTTCGTTTAATGATAAATTAGCAATAAATTGCTTAGATTTAGCGTTAGTAGCGGAGATTTCAATATAAGAGATTATAAGAGAGAATATAATCTCAAATCTTATTTCTTTGCTACCCCCCCCCCATATCGCGTTTTTTGGATACTAATAATTTAATAAAATTATCCATATTTTCCATACGATAGAGCATTTCATCTGTGGAATTTGAGCGAAATATTATCATTCCAAGTGTCGCATTACTCCCGCTAAACGACTTAATCTCATCTCCACTTTTTATAAAAAGCTGATGAAAAACAATATCTTTTTTAAGATTCTGCTTAAATTCTAGTGAGTGGAAAATCCCGCTTTTTTTGGAATGCAACACATAACAAGCAAAATGCCCCAAAATGCGACTTTTAGCAACCTCATCTCTAAACCACTCCAAATCCATTCCCAAGCTAGAGCAGATAGATGCCCTTACCAAATCCACTCCAAAAGTTTTTTGAATGACTTGTGGTATGAGATTTCCGCCATTTCTTGGACCGATTTCTAAAAAATGCACTTTCTTATTTTTCAATCTAATATCAAAGTTATATGCTCCATTTTGTAAGTTTAGGAGAGATAGCACTTTTTGTATTTGCTCTTTTAATATTTTATAATCGCTTTTTGTGCCGATATATGGGAAGCTCTCGCCGATAGGAACGAATGGATTTATATTTGATTTATCAAAATGCTCATTTGCAAACCCACTAAAAATAAGCTCTCCATTGATACTAAAGCCATCTCCTGCGATTTGATAGCCATCAAAATCTATCCACTCTTCGAGTATTAAGGTTTGGCTTTTGGAAAATAAAAGGGATTTATCAAAATATTTTATTAAATCTTGTTTGGATTCTATTCTAAAAACTCCCTTGCTACCGCTAGAATCTACGGGCTTTAAGATTAATGGGGGATTGAAATCAGCAAAACAATCTAGGGCAGAATCTAGATTCTTAAAACTCGTAGATTTTGGGGATTTAAAGCCATTTTTTGCTAGAAAATCCCTAAATAAATGTTTATTTGTGAGTATTTCTACGCTTTTTAATGGTTGGGTTGGTAAGCCTAAATTTTCCGCTACAAATGCCGCTATAGGTGCGGCTGGGTCGCTTGCATAGGCTAGGATTCCATCTATTTTTAGCTTTTTTGCTAGGACTAAAATGGAATTTTTGTCAGTCGTTGAGATATTGTGGTATTCGTGGCTTATGCTATGTCCCGGATTTGTAGGCGTATAATCGCAAGTTATGACATAAAGTCCCATTTCTTTTGCTTTTTTTATCGCTGGGATTTGAAAGTAGCTCCCGCCTAGCATTAGAAGTTTTTTCATTTTAAGTTTTCCATTAATTTACTTCGCGGATTGGCATAGCCAATCCTTGCGATAAGGGGCTTTGCCCCTTTAAACCCCCTGAAGCTACTCGCTAAAGGCGGGAGAAACGACATTGTGGATTCGCTCGTTGATTTATATGTTTCAAGGAGTTTTACTCCCTCGACCCACCTAAAGCTACAAATTTGCGTTGCAAATTTGAGAAATAGCAGTGGAAAATCACTTAGTTTTTTAATAATGGGCTTCGCCCCTTTAAAGCCCATCAAAATACAAGTATGATTTAGCAAAAAACCTCTCTCCGCTTCGTTTTCAAGGAAACTACACTCCGCTTCGTTTTCAAGGAAACTACACTCCGCTTCGTTTTCAAGGAAACTACACTCCGCTTCGTTTTCAAGGAAACTACACTCCGCTTCATTTTGCAAGAAATTCGAGAATCTTTGGTGTTTATTGTTATAGATTGGTTGCATTCCTTGCAATAGGCATTGGCATTTGAAATCCACAAAGATTCTGGTGTAAAGAAAAGATGATATAAATTTGCTAGTTGGCTTAGCATTCAATCTTTTTGCAAAAATTCTACTCATTTTGGGTTTGCTCCGCTATTTTTTAAAGTTGGGTTTAAGCTTTTTAAGAATTGCTTTTCTAAATCCAATAGATTCTTACTTCGCTCTTTTATTCTCCTTGCGGGATTCCCAGCGTAGATTCCCCATTCTTTTGTTGGTTTTGTAACTAGGCTCATCGCTCCTATTGCCACACCTTCGGCTATATCACAGCCCGGCATTATCATAGAGTTTGCCCCGATTATTGCGTGTTTATTAAGATTTACTTTTTTTTCATAGCAACCCCGAAAAGAATCTGGAATCGTGGGATTTGTCATAAATTCCCCGCTATAATCATCGCTAGAAGTTATTATCATCACGCGATAAGCTAGGGTCGAGAAATTTTCTAGTGTTATAGGGGCATTGCCACTTGCTAAAAGATGTGAGCCAATCCCTATAAAAATGTAATCGCTAAGAGTTATATAATTCGCAAGCACCGCAAAATCATCGATTTTTATATTATTTCCAAGCGAGATTCGCTCTGGGCGATAAAATGTAGCTTTTGAGCTTATTTGTAGATTCTCCCCATAGCTTTTAAAGCCGATTTTAGCGATTTCCTCACGACTAAGATATGCCATAGCGAATACCTTTTGCATTAGCATATACATAATGACTTTGTAGTATTGGAGTATGATGATGGATTGCATTATTTTTACAAGATAATTGCCACTCATCTATTTCCCCCCCCCCATAGAATCGCTCTAGTATGCAAGTGCTTAATTTGCTCTTTGGGATAAATCTCTAGTTCTAAAAATTCATTGTCTTTATAGATTAATATCTTGTTTTCATACTGCTCGACTATTTCGTAATTCATATAATCCTTAGCGATAGAATCTAGGTAGGGATTCTTGATTGTAGTGGCTTTTAGCACTTGTATTTCTCCTTGTTTTGTGATTATCTTGCTGGTTTGTTGGGGGATACTAAAGGCATTTATTTTCCTTATTAACTCTTTATTATTTATATTAATGTTGGTTTTTATGTCTTTAGGGCGAGAATAATAGCTCTCTTTGTATTTGGGCTTTGGATTTAGCGGAATAAAATTAGAATCTAATGCCATTTTAAACGCCTTTGCTTCGGCATTAAAACAAAGCTTATAGAGTAAAGACAGCGGGAGATTCTTAATTGGAATCTTAATTTGTGCAAGAATCTCGCCTCTGTCTATTTCATCAGTCATTGTATGCACGCTAACTCCAGCATTTGTGTTGAATAATACTGCTCCATTTATAGGATTTTTGCCACGAAGTTTTGGTAAAAGCGATGGGTGAATATTGATAAATACTTGATTATGCGTCTTTAGCTTGGAGATTGGCAAGATATACGGACATCCATTTGAAACCAGCAAATCAAAACGATATTTTTTTATTTCATTTATCAACGAATCTTTATTGTCAAATATAATAATTGGGATATTTATTGGCGTTTGAAATTGCTTACTTGCATAGGAATCTTTTTGTAAAAAAATGGCAATGAGATTTAACTTGGATTCTAAGATGGCATTTAGCACATTTAATCTATTGCCGATAAATATCGTTTTCATATTTTCCCTCTATTGCTTATTTCTAGATTTGGGAAAAAGCTAGGCGTAGAAGTAGAATCTTTGATATAAACTTGGTGATTTTTTATAAAAATTCGATTTTCTTTAATCCACATATAGATTTGCTCAATCATTGGAATCTGCAGGGATAGCACACTCTCATAATCCACAAAATCGCTTCTCCTTAGAACGCTTTGCATAATAATTGGTCCGCTATCCATTTGGCTATCTATAAAATGTGCGGTATTTCCAAGTAAAAAAGATTTAGATTCTAATTGCTTGTCAATAGCTCTATTTCCTGCAAACATAGGCAGAATAGATGGGTGGAAATTAATAATTTTATTCTTATAAACCTTTAGTAATTCACCCTCTAAGAGCAATCTACCAAAGCAAAAACAATATGTGATTTTGTATTTTTTAAACGCATTTAAAAGTGTGGCACTTAAATATCTATTTCGCTCTTTTTGTATCAAACCTAACTTTTTATAATCAATCTCAAGTAATGGAATCTTGGCTTTATTTGCTAGTTTTTGCAGGGATTCCAAAGGTGGATTATCAAATACGATTAAATGTGTATCTTGCAAGATAAAGGAATCTTTTTCAAAAAGATTTTTTAGCCTAGAAGCCCCACCTGATACATAAAATGCGATTTTATGCACAATGAGCCTCCAAAATCGCATTAGAAATACTAGCGTCATCTATTCGCCCCCCCCCATCAATGGCGGATTTTTTAGATTCTGTGTGGCTTTTTTGGAAAATGGGGCAGATTCTAAACATTCATATATATATTTTGCGATTCTTAACATATCGCTTTTATCGTATCGCTGGTCGATTGGTAGGGGTAAAAGATGAGTTGCTAGATAAAATTCAAATGAATTTTTAGGGCATAACTCCTCTACATTTGCCCAATATTTTGCTATGAAAATCTTATTATTGATTAGGAAATCCCGCATTTTTTGGTTTCCAAAATATGGATAAATCATAGGAATTTCACTAGATTCTAAATCTTTGTGGAATCTATTATTATCTAGAATCTTGCTTAATGTGCTGTAGTTTTTTAAGCGTCTATTTTTTATAAAGGTGTAATTAGTGGATTCTAAAATCGCCTTTGTTAGGTTTGAGATAGTTTTTGGCGGGGTGGAATCTAGCGATTTTTCGGAATCTATAAAGCCCTTATATCCACTTTTCGCCCCAAACTCAAGCCTTTTAAATAAGAAAATCGCTCTATCTAGGCTAGTATCCTGCTCTAAAGTGCTTAAATATCCTAAAAATGGAGCTTTAAACTCATCGTATAATAATCCCCCATCGCTAACGCCTAGAAATTTCCTTGGGCTATAAAAGCAGGTTTTAGATGGTGTGGCAAAAAAGCTTTGGGCGTTGTCAATAATGACATTTGGATATTTTAAAAGGATATTATTCACATTTAAGGAGTTAATACCAAAATAATTCGTATATAAAATCCACTCGCTAGATTTACACTCTAGCAATGGAGCGAAATTTTCACTAATAGAATAAAATTTGATTTGGCAATTTGCCTCCCTTACTGCATCTAGTAAGGTTTTGCAAGTGAAATATGGCATATGGAGTTGCTTGATATGGTGGTTTTTGATGATTAGCTTTAAGGCACTTCGAGCGGATTGCAAATGCAGAGCTTTTGTGTGTGGGTATGACTTAGAATGGGCTAATTCTAAAGCAAAATATCCGCCGATTGCTTTCATTTTATAATCTTTTTTAGGAGTTTTCTAGATTCTATAAAGCCATTTTTTTGATATAGATTGATTGCTACTAGATTATGCGAGCTTACAAATAAATCTATGGAGTGGATATTTTGGCTTAAAAGATTAGATTCCATTATTTTTATTAATTCTTTTGCAATGGAAGTTAGCTTGGATTCGCCCTTAAGAGTTAGCATAATCCCCCCCCCCAATAATGGCGTTTGTAGTGTATTTTGAGCCTTGAAAATCTGGCAATACCGCGATTTGATTTAGATGTCCTCTTTTGCCCTCAAAATCATCTTTGATAAAGTAGTGGCATAGTCCTATAGCTTTATTGTTTGTTGTGGCTAGTAGTAAATGGCATTGATTATTTGCTATGTATTCTAGTAGGGCGTTAAACTTCTCATCAATGAAGTTTTTATTAATTAGCTTTTTTGGGAATGACGCATAGTAGGCTAGGGCGAGAAGTGAAGTAATATCGCTTTTATTGCTTTTTAGATAATTGATATTATCGATTTTATTTATGTAGATTGGGGATTTTGTGCTATTCATTTAAGCCACCTTTACATTTTCACTTCGTGGATTGGCGATGCTAGATTTTACGACGGGGAGTTTTACTCTCTTAACCCAGCTGAGATTTCTAGGACTTTGAAAATGATTAGTGGTAAATATTCTATTTATTTTAATAAAAGGCATTGTCCCTTTAAAGCCCATAAAGTTGCAAGTATTTTTACTTGGCAAGGAAATTTCGCTTTGCTTTGCTTTATTTTCAAGAAACTTCGCTTCGTTTTCAAGGAAACTACGCTTTGCTCCGTTTTGCGGGAAACTATGCTTCGCTTTGTTTTCAAACTCACAAAGTGTTAGCTTCTTGTAAAAGCTACCCACTAAAGGCGTGAGAAATGGCAATGGAAAATCACTAATTGATTTATAAAAAATAATAAAAATTGCATTTTGTGGAAATTTACTTGAAAGTGATGGAGATTTGCAAGATTCGCTAGAATCTAGATTCTCTTTACTAAAAATAGCATTTGTAGTTTTATTATTAGCTAAATATTTTTCTAAAATAGGATTAAAAAGAAAGCAAATTTTGGCAGATTCTATAAATGCACCTATAGAATTACCAAATAATAAATATTCTTTATTGCAGTCTAGGGATTCTAGTATTTGAGCTTTTAGGGAATTCTCTATATAGATTAAATCTAATTTTTGGTTTGGATTCTCTAGATTCTGGGATTTTTTTGAACTATTTAAAATTAGATTATAATAATTTGGATTCCATAAAATGAGATATAGGTTTAGATTCTTAGATTCAGCTTTGATTAAGCTTCGTTTTTTGCGATTCCCCCCCCCATATCATTATTTCTACTCAAGAATCTTTGGAATTCTTGCTCTAACTTTAGGATATTTTTAGAGCGATTTTTTATTTTTTGAGCTGGGATTCCAGCATAGATGCTAAATTCTTCCGTGCTATTTTTTAATAAGCTCATCGCCCCAAGCACAGTTCCTTTTCCGCAAACTACTCCGGGTAAAATAGTAGCATTTGAGCAAATTTGCGTATGGGTGTTTAATAACACTTTTGCTTCTTTTACATTGCAAAAGATTTTATGAACCATTGGGCTTATTAGGAATTCGCCACTAAAGTCGTCATTTGTGGCAAAAATCGTAGCTTTTGGTGAGATAGTAGAAAAACTATTAATCTCTATTCCGCCCTTATTACTTCCGCCATATAGGGCTACAAATGCACTAATATGGATAAAATCCGCAATGATAATTTTTCCACTTAAAATACAAAAATCATCAATGCGGATATTATCTCCAAAAGCCATCAAATGGGGATTGTAAAGACTTGTTTTTTTAGATATTTGGATATTTTTAGGATTGTTGGGTAGAGAAATCCCTAAATTTCTTAACTCATCTATGCTAAAGTGAGCCATTAAGCACTCCTTTGCAAAAAAGGAGATGGCAGATTTACTCTACTACCCCCCCCCATATCGAGTTTTTCTATATTATTTTTTGGATTTCTTATTTCAAGACGAACATAGACTTTATTGCCGTTTGCATCTATGAAATATGCGTTATTATGCGGTTTGTGGCTTAATGCTCTTAGATAGTCTAATGCCTCTTGCATAGTGATAGTTTTTTCTAAATCAATCCTACACAAATCGCAAAAATCTCTTTTTGAATTGTAATTTCCCTTAGTTTTAAGCTTTTTTACCTTGAAGTTATGATTTAAGATATTATGGATATTTTTCTTAAAAAGCTTTATTTCAGCTCTTAGTATTTTTTTGTATAAACTTAGGCTTGTATCAAATGGCTCTATTTTAACTTGGATTTGCTCGATTATATCTCCGCTATCAATATTAGAATCCATAATGTGTAAAGTCGCCCCGATAGGCAGTTTATTGATTATAGAAAAACTTTGTGGATATATGCCTCTATTATGGGGATTGTATCCGGGGTGGAGATTAATACAAAGGACTTTTTCTACTAAAATATTTGGGAAAATCTGCTTACTATGGATTGAAAATCCTAAATCATAGCTCAATAAAACTTCATAATTTGATTTGATATTTTTTGGTTTAATGAAAGTGAATTCTTTAAATATTTGCTTAGATTCTGGAGAACAAAAATAATCTATATTGTAATCTAAAGAGCGTAGAATCTTATATATAGCTTTGAATATATTTATATTATCGCTAAAAACAAAGATTTTCATCATATTCCTAAATTTAATTATGAAAATAGATAATTTTCAAA
>NZ_NHYM01000021.1 GCF_003288815.1 Helicobacter sp. 16-1353
GTTTGAGAATCTAGAATCTTACTTTGATTTGGATTCTATGAATTCTATGAATCTTTGGAGTTTAGATTCTCATTTAGATTCCATAAATCGTTAAAAAACATAGAATCTAAATTGCTAGATTTACTTTGTTGCCATATTTAGCAGTTTTATGTAGTTTTTAAGATTCTCACTATTTGGTGATTTTTTATTAAGATTCTAGTTTCTAATATTCTTGGTATTTTCCATTTGATTTTTAAATACAAGATTCTAGCAGAATCTAGATTCTCAAAATCACCCAAGATTCCGCGTAGTTTATAGATTCTAATCTTGTGGGATTATAGAATCTGCTAGATTCTATAAATTTGTAGAATATTTAGTTTTTTATTTAGATTTGATAGATTCTATGAATCTTTAAAAATATAGAATCTAAATCGCTAGATTTACTCTGCTACCATATTTAGCTATTTTATACCACTTTTAAGATTCTTACTATTTTGGTGATTTTTTATTAAGATTCTAATTTCCAATATTCTTGGCATTTTCAATTTATCATTTTCCATTTGATTTTTAAATACAAGATTCTGCGTAGCTTATAGATTCTATGAAGTTTGTGAGGTTATAGAATCTACTAGATTCTATAAATCTTGCAAATCTTTGGAGTTTAGATTCTCATTTAGATTCTATAAATCGTTGAAAACATAGAATCTAAATTGCTAGATTTACTTTGTTGCCATATTTAGCAGTTTTATGTAGATTTTAAGATTCTAGCAGAATCTAGATTCTCAAAATCACCCAAGATTCCGCAGAATACAAAAGATTCCTAATCTACATAGAATCTAAATCTTAGATTCTATATTATCAATTAGCTTTCTTATGTATTATCGTTTGTATTTTATGTGCAATCTCTATAGCTCTCATTCCATCAAATTGATTTGGGAAGTTTGGCATTTGATTTTCCAACCCAAGCGATTGATTTTCTGGGCTTTTTGTGGATTCTGGCGATTTAGATTTTTCATTTTTGCAAATATCAGCAAAATCAATTAGCTCACTTAGCAATGCCTCTTGCCCTCGAACTTCGATTGTCTCGGTATTTGAGTGAATCTGCACATTGCCAAATCGCTGCTCTACGCTCTGCTTATTTACAAAAACTTCCTTACTTAAAAGATTGCAATCAATATATTCTTTGTCCGTCGTTACGCTTATTTGGCGGATTCGCTTCTCTGTTATGCGACTTGCTAGGATATTTGAAAAGCTCCCATTTTTATGCGTTAAAATCGCCCTTGCAAACTCTATCATTCCCTCTACAACCACGCCTTGTGCGTAAATCTCACTCACATCGCCATTGATATTTAGTGCCAAATCAATATCATGTATCATCAAGTCAATCACCACATCAACATCAGTTATTCGGCTACTTGCCTTGTTTGTGCGACTTATATCTACATTAATGATTTTGCCAGAATGGGAGAGAATATTTTTTAGGGTAATTATGGCTGGATTATATCGCTCGATAAAGCCCACTTGGATATTTAGCGATTTTTTTTGTGCTAAATCAATCACCACTTGGGCGGATTCTAGTGTGTTTGTAAGTGGCTTTTCAACGAAGATATTTTTCACATATTCACTTACCTTAGAGATATAATCAAAGTGGCTAAAAGTCGGCGTTACGATTATAGCCCCATCACTTGGGGAAAGCATGGCTAAATCCGCCTCCAAATCTTGGCTCATTTTGACATTATAAGTTTGTGCGATTTTCTTGCAAGATTCTTCATTTGTATCGTAGATAAAGGCGATTTCGACATCTTTTAGCATATTTAGGATTCTAAGGTGATTTTGTCCCATTTTCCCTATACCCAAAAGGGCTATTTTAATTGGCTTCATTGACTGCCTTTATTATTTGACTTTGCTCCTCTTGACTTAAGAACGCACTAAATGGAAGCGAGATAATCTCATCGCACACTAATTCACTTACTTTAAAATCGCCTTTTTTGTAATTATATTGTTTGGTTATGACCTCTTGTAGATGAAGTGGAATAGGGTAGTGCACCGCATATGGGATTTTAGAATCTGCTAATTTTTGCATTAATTTTTCTCTATTTTTAGCACGGATTGAATATTGCGCATAGGCACTAACAAAGCCCGGTGCGATGTATGGCGTGATTACATTTTTTAGATTCTTATTATAATTTTCTGCGATTTCTTGGCGTTTGGTAATTTCGCTATCCAAATATTTTAACTTCACATTTAAGATTCCAGCCTGCAAAGCGTCCAATCTACCATTAATGCCGATTGTAGAGTGCTTATATCGCTCACTTTGTCCGTGATTTCTAAGAAGTTCTAGCTTTTTTGTGATTTTTTCATCATTGCTAAAAACCGCTCCGCCATCGCCATAACAACCAAGTGGCTTACTAGGGAAAAAGCTCGTTGTGGCGATTATCGAGGCATTGCACGATTTTACGCTTTTCCCATTTAGATTGAAACTCGCCCCAAAACTCTGTGCGGCATCTTCGATTACTGCGATATTGTGTGATAAAGCGATTTTATTGATAGATTCCATATCTGGCATTTGACCGAAAATTGAGACTGGGATTATCGCTTTTGTGTTTTTTGTAATGGCATTTTCAAGCAATTTTGGGTCTAAATTATATGTTTTTTCATCAATATCTACAAAAATTGGCTTCGCCCCAACTAGTAAAATCGCCTCCACTGTGGCAATAAAGCTAAAAGGCGTAGTTATAACCTCATCGCCATTTTTAATATCAAGTGCCATTAAAGCTAAAACCAACGCCGTAGTTCCGCTACTACAGCTAATCGCACTCTTTGCTTTCGTGTAATTCTTAAGATTAGATTCTAGGGATTCTACGCTTTCACCCATTATAAACGCTGCATTTGTAAGGCTTTTTGCGATACTTGCGTCTATTTCATTTTTATATGCTTTATATTGTGCTTTTAGATTTATAAAATCCATTTTACCACCTTGTAATTAAACTAAAAGGCTAATAATAGCAAATATCTAATTAAATGAAAGAATTTCTATGTATTTTACACAAGCCTTTTGCAATCCATTTTCACAAGATTTTTTAAGTAGTGTTTTTGCGAATTCCGCATTTTTCACCACGCCTTTACCAAAAATATAAATATTTGCTAATTTATAGCATGAAAATGCATCATTATAAAAGCATTGCTCATTTAATAATTGTCTTTCATTGTGAATAAATGGTTTAACATTGCTTAGCTCTATATTACAAGCCTCACTATTTCCTAATCTGCAAGATTTTGATAGATACCATTGTGCTTTAAAGTCATCTAGCATAGTTTCTGTGGAATAATATTTATATAGCTTAAAACACGCATCTTTATCCCCTAAATCGCACTCACTTTTAGCGATAACTGTAGATTCTACTTTTAGATTCGCATTTATATTATTTAATGCTACGCATCCCAAATCATCACCAAGCACACAAGCTTTGTAAAATAAATCTCTAGCTATTTTTTTTGACCCAAATGATATGGCTCTAAAGCCCTCATTTGTAAAATATTTAGCATTATTATGTGGGAAATTAGCCTTATATGGTGGTTTTATAAAAAAAATTGTTTCATTAGCACAAAGCATAATAAAGCTTAATAAAATCAATCCAATAAATCGCATATCTAGCCTTTTTATTTTCTAAATCGACTTTTTATAACTAAATTTGACCTTAGGAAATATCACTATTTTTTAGCTTTTGGCATAGGGATACTTTTTTCTTGAGATATTAGCTTTTTGAGATTATTATTTATAACATACATTGCCGCACAGAATGGAAAAACAGCGATGAGAAATATTATAATCGCAGTTTGTGATGTTTGCTTATCAAATACAAATCCAAAGAAATAAAAGCTCATCGCCGCTAAAGTTACTAATATGCCGATGATTATACTTTGCCATCTTGTAATTTCTTTTTTAAGGATAGATTTTTGCACGAATGTTTCATTTATATTTGATAAATCATTAATATCAAAATCACTATTTTTCTTGGAATCTTTTATATTTTTTATTTCATCTTCTAATTGTTGAATCTTAAGTGATAGATTTGATATTTTAGAATCGTCCATAACCTCATCTTTAATAAGATTAAAATCATTATCTGATATACCAGCAATAACCTTTGCTAATCTAACTTGCTCTTCTTGGATTAAGGAAATATTGTATTGAATGGAAGATATTTTATCAATATTACTAGAATCACTTTTTAATGTTTCCCTTATCATTTCTGTTTCTTTTTTTACTTCTGCAATTAAGTCTTCCGCATATCCTAAATCTTCGATTAATTTAAAAACTGCTTCGGCTAATTCTTCTCTAGTTCCTTGCTCTAAATTATTATGTTCCATATCGTGTCTCAAGTAGTGATTTTGAAAAATATAATAAACTTACAAATTATATTAATGTAAAAGTATGATAATTAAATTGTAATTTGAATAAAATTTGTTAAAATTATACCTTAGAATTTTTAAAATTATTAAGATATGGCAAATATAGATGGATAAAATTATAAAAGATAGCATAGCAAATAATATCCCAACTAATATACAAGGCAGAGTTTGGAGATTTGGTAAAAACATTGATACGGATTTAATAATAGCAGCTAGGTATCTCAATACTACTGATGAAAAGGTTTTAGCAAGTCATTTAATGGAAGATGCAAGGAATGGTTTTATTTCTATGATACAATCTGGAGATATTATTGTAGCAGATGAAAATTTTGGCTGTGGAAGTAGTAGAGAGCACGCACCAATAGCAATCAAAGCTGCTGGTATTAGTGCTGTTATAGCCCCTTATTTTGCTAGGATATTTTATCGAAATGCTTTTAATACAGGGCTTTTGGTGTTAGAACTAGAAGAGGTTGATAGGATTAAAGAAGGCGATGTTTTATCCATAGATATACTTAAAGGAACGATTTTAAATAAAACCACCAATGAGATATATAATTTTAAAACAATACCGGAATTTATGCTAAAACTTTTATCGGCTGGTGGTTTGATGGAATATGCCGCAAAAAATAAAATAGATTAAAAAAAGGGGGATTACTTGGAATCTTATAATATCGCGATTCTTTCCGGTGATGGCATTGGAAAGGAGATAATGCAGGAGGCAGTTAAAATACTAGATTTATTTTCTAGTGATGTTAGATTAGAATATAACGAGTATTTAATTGGTGGTGCAGGAATAGATGCTACAAATAATCCGCTTCCAGATGAAACACTTAGGGCTTGTAAAGCAAGTAATGCAGTTTTACTTGGTGCTATTGGTGGAGAAAAATGGAATAATTTAGAGCGACATCTTCGCCCTGAGAAAGGGCTTTTAAATCTTAGAAAAGAATTAGGTGTATATGCCAATATCCGCCCTATTAAGGTTTATAATGCTACCTTAGAATCCTCTCCTATTAAAAAAGAAATAATACAAGATGTGGATTTTGTTATTGTAAGGGAATTGATAAGCGGAATCTATTTTGGTGAGCCAAGAGCAAAGGAAATGGATAGAGCATATAATACGATGTTTTATACAAGAGACGAAATATATAGGGTTACAAAATACGCCTTTGAACTAGCACAAAAACGCAATAAAAAACTTTGTTGTGTGGATAAAGCAAATGTATTAGAGACAAGCCAACTATGGCGTGAGGTCGTAGATAGTGTGGCTAAGCAATATAGCGATGTGGCGGTGGAATTTTTATATGTGGATAATGCAAGTATGCAATTGATTTTAAATCCTAAACAATTCGATGTTATGCTTTGTGAGAATCTTTTTGGCGATATTTTAAGCGATGAGGCAAGTGTGATAGGAGGCTCTATTGGACTTTTAGCAAGTGCTAGTATTGGTGATAGTGTCGCACTTTTTGAACCAATTCACGGCTCTGCTCCTGATATTGCAGGGAAAAATATTGCTAATCCTATCGCTATGATTTTATCTACAAGTATGATGTTTTCACATTTGGGTGAAGTAGAAATTGCAAAAAAGATTGAATTAGCCGTAAATAAAGTTTTAGAATGTGGATATAGAACTCGCGATTTGGCAACAAATAAAGACGAGGCTATTTCTTGCTCTCAAATGGGCGATTTAATAGTCAAGTTTATAAAAGAATTGTAGATGAATAAGCATTTAATGGCAAGTATTTATGATATTAAGGGCGAAAAAGAAAAGGTCGTTAAAATCTATAGACAAATCTTAAGTGATAATCCAAATGACAAAGAAGCAGAAGAATCTCTTCGTAGGCTTGCTACAAAAAGCATTAATCTAAGTGGATTAAATAGAGATATGTATAATTTTTTTATCAAAGCTAATTCTAAAGAGGAATTAGCTGAATTTGAGAGGTGGTTAATTGGAAACTAAAGAAGCGATACTATCTACTATATCAGAATTTAGTAAAAAAGATTTTAATAGCGAGGATTCTACTCAAGATTTATCTAAAAATAAGGATTCTACAAATATTTTTATTGATATTAAGGAAGAAAGTGAAATAGATTTAAAATACATAGAATTCGATAATGAGATTGCTATGCTTTTGAAACTAAAAGAGAAATCTTTAGTATTATTTGAGGGTTTGAAGCAATCTAAAGATTCCAATATCCAAATGAAGCTTGAAATGGTAATTAGCTATCTTGAGTATCAATTATATATAATTGAAGATAGATTAAAGACATTACAAGAAAATCAAGCAAAAAATGAACTTGTAAATAAGGGAGAACTATGATAGAAGTTATAATGATAGAAGATGATGTTGAATTAGCGGAGATTCTAACAGAATTTTTAAAAGCCAATAATGTAAATGTAACGAATTATGCCGACCCAATTATAGGAATACAAGCTTTAGAAGAACATAAATATGATTTAATGCTACTTGATTTAACACTTCCAAATATGGACGGAATCGAGGTTTGTAAAAAAATTACAAAATACAAAAATATACCTATTATAATCTCATCGGCACGAAGCGATACACAGGATAAAATTGATGCTTTAGAATATGGTGCAGATGATTATTTGCCAAAACCATATGACCCAAAAGAGTTGTTGGCTAGGATAAATAGCGTTTTAAGAAGATATAATATAGTTCCCACACAAGCCATTTTAGGCAATGATTATCAATCTGATTTTGTTGTTGATAAAGATAGTATGAGCGTTTTTTTTAAAGAAAAAAAATTAGATTTAACAAGAGCAGAATATGAGATTCTAACACTTCTTATATCTCAACCAAGCCATATTTTTTCTCGTGCTGTAATTGCTGAAAAATGTGATTCTATTAAGTCAAAAGGTGATTATAAAAGTGTCGATGTAATAATAGGACGACTTAGGAATAAGATTTGTGAAGACACAAGAAATCCAAAATATATTATTTCTGCTAGAGGTCTTGGATACAAAATAAACATATAAGAAATTAAAATGTTTAAATCAGATTCTATTATTGTAAAAATAACACTGCTTTTTATATTTAGCTCTATAAGCTTTATTTTATTTGTTTTGTATTTTATAAATTATGAGATAAATAAAAGTAATAATATCATAGAGCAGCGATATAATAGCATTGTTAGCAATATAAGTGATTTATTTAAGTTTGGATATGATTTAAAATCATTGCAAGGTTATTTATTAGATATTGGATTCTATCAAGTTAAAGATGAGCATATATTAAATGCGACATCGCAACGATATTTTTTATTATATGGGCAAAAAGATAAACAACTCGCCGTAAATAGTAAAAAAATAAATGGGCATTATTATATCATTATGCACGATACGACTAATAATGCTAGTTTTGTATATACAGATTATAAAGATGATGTGGATTATTTGAATTATTATCTAATAGCATTATTGGCATTTATTGCCCTTATATTCTTCTATATTCTTGTTTTAAACTCACTATTGCCACTTAGTGCTTTAAGAAGAGAGGTTAAGAAATTTGCTAGTGGTAATATGAATATAAAAGTAATCTCAAATAACAAAGATGAGATTGGTGAACTCTCACAAGAGTTTGCAAAAGCCGCATATACGATTAATGAAATGAATAAGGCTAGAGTGCTATTTTTACGCTCTATTATGCACGAATTAAGAACACCTATTACAAAAGGTAGAATCGTAGCTGAAATGATAACTGATACAAGGGCTAAAAATAGGCTTATATCTGTATTTACAAGATTAAATATAATCATTGATGATTTTGCGAAAATAGAAGAAATGAGCACTAAAAATTATAAAATCTCAAAAACGAAATTTACTTTAATTGAATTAATGCAAAATATAAATAAAATGCTTTTGATAGAAGAAGACCGACCAAGAAATGTTATTTTAGATAATAGAGATGCAGAAATGATTGCCGATTTTGATGCTATGAGTTTGAGTGTGAAGAATCTAGTTGATAATGCCATTAAATATTCTAGTAACCAAAAAGTTATCGTTTCAGTTGAAGGTAGAGATTTAGTAGTTAAAAATCAAGGAGAGCCTTTTAAAGATGATTTCAACAATTATTTTCAACCATTTTATAGCGATGGCAAAGAGAATATTCAAAAAGGACTTGGACTTGGAATGTATATCATAAAGCATACAATCGAAACACAGGGCTTTAAATTAGAGTATAAATATCAAGATAATAGTCATTATTTTTATATAAAGGATTGTATAGTTAGTGATACGACAGAATCTTAAATCAAAGGGAAATGTTTATGGTGCGATTAAGGCATTTTAGGGAAAATCAACAAATAAGAGATTTGGTTCAGGAGAGTAGAATCTCTTTAAAAGAATTCATATACCCGCTTTTTGTCGTAGAGGGGGAAAATATTAAAAATGAGATAAAGTCAATGCCAGATGTATATCAAATGAGTATTGATAATATTTTGCGTGAATGCGAAACTTTATGTAAAATGGGAATCTACCATATTATTTTATTTGGCATTCCCTCTATTAAAGATAGCATTGGCTCTAGTGCATTACACGAAGATGCAATAGTAGCAAAAACAATAAGAAAGATTAAAAAATATTTTAGCAATATGGTTGTAAGTGTGGATTTGTGTTTTTGCGAATACACAGACCACGGACATTGTGGAATCCTAGATAATAATGGCAATGTTGATAATGACAAAACATTAGAGATATTAGCCAAACAAGCTATATTATTAGCTTCTAGTGGAGCTGATATTATTGCTCCAAGTGCGATGATGGACGGGCAAATAAAAACATTAAGAAAAGCTTTAGATGAAAATCATTTTACAAATATCCTTATTATGAGCTATTCCACAAAATTTGCAAGTGCATTTTATGGACCTTTTCGCGATGTAGCGGAATCTACCCCTAGTTTTGGTGATAGGAAATCATATCAGCAGAATCCTGCAAATAGAAGTGAGGCAATAAGAGAATCTCTAATCGATGAAAAAGAGGGAGCAGATATTTTAATGGTAAAACCAGCTTTAAGCTATCTTGATGTTGTAAGAGATATAAAAGAAAATTCCTTATTGCCACTAGCTGTTTATAATGTAAGCGGAGAATATGCGATGTTAAAAAACGCCAAAATGGCAGGTTTGATTGATTACGATAGAATGTTATTAGAGATAATGCTATGTTTTAAAAGGGCGGGAGCTGATATTATAATAAGCTACCATACTAAAGAAATTGCAAGATTAATATAAATAAAAAGGAGATAGATATGAAATATTCAAAACGAATTTTAACACTAGGGGAATCTTTAACCATAGCAATTAGCTCTCTTGCTAGGGATTTAAAATCACAGGGTAAAGATGTATTGTCATTTTCTGCAGGAGAGCCAGATTTTGATACACCAAAAATGATAAAAGATGAAGCTATAAGGGCTATTAATAGCGGATTTACAAAATACACTCAAGTATCTGGAATCCCAGAATTGCGTTTAGCCATAAGTGAAAAACTCAAAAATGAAAATAAATTAAATTATGATGCAGATGAAATCATCGTAAGCAATGGAGCAAAGCATTCACTTTTTAATGTATTTTCTGCACTTATTGATAAAGATGATGAGGTTATTATCCCATCGCCTTATTGGGTTACATATCCAGAACTTGTGAATTATTTTGGTGGAAAAAATATATTTATTGAAACAGATGAGGGGACTGATTTTAAGATTATTCCAATGCAATTAAAGCAAAAAATAACACCAAAAACCAAGATTATAGTCTTAACCTCTCCTTCAAATCCAACAGGTATGATTTATTCAAAAGAAGAGCTAGAGGCTATATATGATGTAATAAAAGATACTAATATTATTATTATAAGTGATGAGATATATGAAAAATTAGTTTATGATAATATTACTTTTACATCTCCGGGTAGCATTAATGATGATATGCTAAATAGAACTATAACGATAAATGGGCTTAGTAAATCAGTGGCAATGACAGGCTGGAGAATAGGATATGCCGCATCAAAAGATAAAAAATTAATAAAGTTATTAAATAATTTGCAAAGTCAAAGCACTTCAAATATCAACTCAATCACGCAAAAAGCTTCCATTTTTGGATTAAATGGCGATACGAAAATGGATATAGATGGTTTTGTATCAGCCTTTATGAATCGTAGAAATCTAGCATATGAATTAATCAACAATATACATTTATTAGATACAAAACTCCCGCAAGGTGCATTTTATCTATTTATTAATATCAAGGAAGTTAATCCAGATTCAATGGCATTTTGTAAAGATTTGCTTGAAAAAGAAGGTGTAGCTTTGGTGCCGGGTATCGCCTTTGGAATGGATGGATATGTTAGATTCTCTTTTGCTTGTGGTGAAGAACAAATCAAGCTTGGCGTAAATAGAATAGATAGATATATATCTAATCTAAGCTAAGCTATTTTAGATTCTATATTATCAACGATTTATGGAATCTAAATGAGAATCTAAACTCCAAAGATTCGCAAAA
>NZ_NHYM01000022.1 GCF_003288815.1 Helicobacter sp. 16-1353
TTAAGGGATTAAGTCCCTTAATATAATAAGATTTAGAATTTAACTGCACCTGTTGTAGCAAGTGGGATAATTCTATTAGAATTGCTTGGATAGGAATCTGCCAGATTCGCACAAAATACATTCCCTTGAGCATTTCCTGTTGAAGAAACTCTATCAATTTTAGATGGGTCAAATATTAGATTACCATCTGCATCGATTTGAATTATAGGACCACAACCGCCGTGAGTAGTAGTTCCATCTGCAGTTTGGACATTACCTGTTGGAGTTATGGCACGGGAATTAGCAGCTCCACCTTGATGACCCCATCTACCTCTATCCAATCCACCTGTATCTATCATCCAATCAGCCCAGCTTGAGAATCCTGTTGGAGGATTTCCTGTTGGGTCAATATTTTCAGCAAAAACCCTAGCTGGAATCGCTTTTAAAACAGTTGCTATATCACTTCTAGCCATTGCCACTTGAGCATCTGTTCTAGTTGTTACGAATCTAGGCACAGCAACTGCGGCTAAAACGCCCAAGATAACGATAACAAACACTAGCTCAATCATCGAAAAACCACTTCTTTTCATACTCTATTCTCCTTCTGTATATTTTTATCAAAGTAAATATTATTTAATTTGATAAAGTAAACGGATTATAAACTTTTTTTTTTTAATTTTTACTTAAAAGTAAGCAGGAAGCATAATGCCAATAGATAAATTTTTGATAAAACGATAAAACGATAAAACGATACGCGTTACTTCATAAATCTATCTTAGAATCTTTAGAATCTTTTAAGATAAAGATAAAGTATATTAAAATTCTCCCTTAAATACGCGTTTAAATATATTATCTACATTTTTTATGAAATAATTATAATCAAAACATTCTCTAATATCATCTTTGGATAAATAACCTAAAAGCTCGTCATCTTGCAAAAGATATTGTAAATATAAGCTTTCACCTTTGCTATTTATCGCGCTTTTGCCCTCTTGTAAATCATTCCAAACTTTCATAGCATTTCTTTGCACAATTCTATAAGCATCCTCTCTATTTATTCCCTTTTTAGGCAATTCTAAAAGAATTCTTTGTGAGAAAACAAGTCCTCCAGTTAATTGTAGATTTTTCATCATATTTTTTTCATAAACTACCAAATTTTCTACTAAATCACTTAAACGATTAAGCATAAAATCAAGAGTTATAAATGCATCAGGTAGGATAAATCGCTCCACTGAACTATGGCTAATATCTCGCTCGTGCCAGAGTGCGACATTTTCCATTGCTGGAATTACATATGAACGCAAGATTCTACAAAGTCCTGTGATATTTTCGCTAAGCACAGGATTCCGCTTGTGTGGCATAGCGGAGCTACCCTTTTGCCCTTTGGAGAAAAATTCCTCACATTCATATACTTCAGTTCGTTGAAAATGCCTAATTGCAACAGCTATTTTTTCACAACTACTAGCAAGTAATGCTATATCAGCAAAAAGTCTTGCATACCTATCTCTTTGTATTATTTGATTGCTAACTAAAGCACAATCAAGCCCTAAATCCCTACAAACAAATTCTTCTAATTCCATAGGCGAATGTGCCATATTTCCCATAGCTCCGCTAATTTTGCCAATAGATACAATATTTAAGGTTCGCTTCATACTTTCTAAATGCACTCTTATTTCATCATACCAAATTGCCACAACAAGCCCAAAAGTGATTGGTTCTCCGTGGATTCCGTGGCTTCTGCCAACCATTAAGGTGTCTTTATATCTAAATGCTTTTTTATTCAACTTATCTAAAAGTAAAGTAATATCATCTATAATTAATAATAAACTATCTCTAATTTGCAGTGCCACAGCAGTATCAATCGTATCACTACTAGTTATTCCATAATGAAACCATCTACTTTCTTCGCCTAAAGAATTTGCAATCGAAGTTGTAAAGGCTATTAAATCGTGTTTTGTAATTTTTTCAATTTCTTCCATTTCTTCAATATTAAATTTGGCATTTTTACAAATATTTTCGCAATCCTTATCGCTAATCAATCCAAGATTATTCCACCCACGAACAACGGCTTTTTCTACCTTTAGCCAAGCATCAAATTTTGCTTCTTTGCTCCATAGTTTTGTCATTTTATCTCGTGAATATCGCTCTACCATAATAGAATCTCCTAAGTTAATTTTTAGAATTAAGGCAAATATAATTATTCGAATTTTACTAGAATTTTTAAACCAAATATATTAGATTTTATTTTACACTATCAAAATTATTCTATCTCCTATTTATATAATACAATTTTATACATTTATTTAAAGAATTATTAAAAAAATATTGTTTATAATTCATTAATTATATTATTTAATATTCGTTAATATTATTTAATTGTATATTTTATATTAATAAAGGGGGATAAATATATGAAAAGAAATGCTTTCTCAATGATTGAATTGGTTTTCGTTATTGTTATACTAGGAGTTTTAGCAGCAGTTGCTGTTCCTAGATTTGTAACAACTAGAACAGATGCACAAGTTGCAATGCTAAGAAGTGATATAGCCTCAACGCTAAAAGCAATTCCAGCTAGAATCTTTGCTGAGAATCTAGACCCAACAGCTTCCGCTCCAACAGGATTCTCAAATTGGGGAGAATGGATAATAGATACAGGTGGATTAGATAGAGGTAGATGGGTGGCAATGACAATAGGAAATCAAAGTGGAGTTGCACCATTTGCAACATCAAATACT
>NZ_NHYM01000023.1 GCF_003288815.1 Helicobacter sp. 16-1353
AAGATTTATTTTCACTGCTATATATTTTTAGCACTTCGATGTTTTCTCCCTATAGCTTTCAATAGCTTGCTCGGCATAATAATCACTAGAGATATATGTCATAAATATTACAAATAAACAAACTATTAAATTATGACAGAAATAATTTGTAAAATATGAAAAATATAAACACATCACAGATAGCAAAATAGAATTTCTAAAAAAGCCATATGATACATTTTTCCAAAATAATTTAGAATCATCGCGTGTGTTTTTTAGAATTTGTATTTTTATATTCTCGTCCGTTTTATATTCTTCTAAAAGATTTTCATAAAGTTCATTATTGTATTTTTTCAAATGAGATATCATAGGATTGCCGCAACATTTCCATATACATCTTTCTAAAATCTTAATAATTGAACTTGATATAAACCCAAGCACAGCCGATAAAATAACAACAATAGATATATAAAGAATGCTATTTGTATCCAAATTTGCAATATCACATCCCTTTAATAAATACGCACAAAGCAAAAACAAAAACCCCGGTGCAAATCTCGCACAGATATTATATGAGCCAAATAGTTTTAAGCTAGTCATATTAAAACAATTTTACAATCGGCTAATTTTGTTTTCCAAGTAGTATTTTTTGATGCAATTAAACTTTCCCAGTCATTATTTGTTATTTGAATGTTTATTTCTGAATTTTCTTTTATTGTAATTATAATATCACCAGCCTCATTATTTGTTAAAATAGGAATTTGTCTGTTGTTAAATGGTGCATAGTTTTTATGTTTAGATGAATCTGTATTGCCAAAAATTACTAACTTAGGACTTATTGTGTCTATATATGTATTTTTATCATCTCCGCCCGTTTTTCTGCCATGATGCGGTGCAAATAAAATATCAATATTTTCTAAATCTTGTGCGATTTCATCATTTTTCATAATTTCTTCCCATGCTAAATTTCCGCTATCTCCACAATATAAAATTTTTCTTCTAAATACTTCGTGTAAAATAACATAAGAAACTTCATTCCAATTTGGTTCTTTGTTACTTTGTATATTTTTAATCAATTCTTTAGTTGGAGATATAATATTTAGTCCATCTTTTGTCCAAAAATCACCCGTATGTCTTTGATATAATTTTAAAGATTTTGGTTTTTCATCGCTATTTCTTTTACTTTGATAAAAATTCCAATCGTTTTGCTTATATTGTGATTCACTAAATTGATTATTATCAATTTTCTTTTTATTGTCTGTATCCCAAAAATTTATAACACTAAATGTCTCGAATAGCCTTTTAATGCCGTCCATATGGTCCATATCAGGATGTGTAAAATAAACCTAAAAATAGATTTCGATTTAACCAATCCCTTTAAGTATTCTATGGGATCTGTTGGATTTGCTTGATTGTTGAAGTTTGCTTCTAATGTCGCTTGCAACTTATCATTGTTTCCACTACAAATATCAATGACACTTATTCTGCCTGTCTCATGCTCTATAATAGTGCAATCACCATTATCAACATTTAAAAAATGTATTTTACAGGAATTCATATTGTTTCCTTTCTATAATTTATTAATAAATAATTATACATTATTTGGTTGCAAGAATCTATATAAAGCCCCAATTAGGCTTAATTTAAGCATGTATATCACGATGTTTGTGCTTTTAAATTTTTAATCGTTATTGTATCTGTTTTTTTTGTAATCCCAAAGCACATTTTGGCTTATTATGAAATCATGGCTTTTAAAAGAATTGAGAGTGTTTTTGATCTTTATGGTTTACCATATCATAAACTTTTTGATAATTTTAGACATCATTTCAGCAGTTAAGTTGTTGAGTATTAAAAATGGC
>NZ_NHYM01000024.1 GCF_003288815.1 Helicobacter sp. 16-1353
ATACAGATTAGACGCTTAGGGGGCTCTTAAAACGCTTATTATTCTATCAATTTCAATAACGCTATTATACAGATTAGACGCTTAGGGGGCTCTTAAAACTGTAATATCTTTAACATCGTTATTAAGAATTATACAGATTAGACGCTTAGGGGGCTCTTAAAACAATACTTGGTTAAAGCGGGTGCTAGTGGGAATTATACAGATTAGACGCTTAGGGGGCTCTTAAAACATATAATAATCCAAATCAACAAGGGAGATGATTATACAGATTAGACGCTTAGGGGGCTCTTAAAACACAGCACCAGAATTAGAGCTTAGTGCCTGTATTATACAGATTAGACGCTTAGGGGGCTCTTAAAACGGCTATTACGAATATTGTAGATAATCGTAAATTATACAGATTAGACGCTTAGGGGGCTCTTAAAACATAAGCGAATACAATATGCCGAGCGATTTTATTATACAGATTAGACGCTTAGGGGGCTCTTAAAACCGATTACGCTAAAATCCTCCTTATCATAAAATTATACAGATTAGACGCTTAGGGGGCTCTTAAAACTTATTAATTAAAGCATTATCATTAGCAGATATTATACAGATTAGACGCTTAGGGGGCTCTTAAAACAGAAAAAACTACAAGATGTTTGTCTATAAGATTATACAGATTAGACGCTTAGGGGGCTCTTAAAACAAGCACGAGCTAAATGTCGAAATAACACTTATTATACAGATTAGACGCTTAGGGGGCTCTTAAAACTGTAATATCTTTAACATCGTTATTAAGAATTATACAGATTAGACGCTTAGGGGGCTCTTAAAACAATACTTGGTTAAAGCGGGTGCTAGTGGGAATTATACAGATTAGACGCTTAGGGGGCTCTTAAAACATATAATAATCCAAATCAACAAGGGAGATGATTATACAGATTAGACGCTTAGGGGGCTCTTAAAACACAGCACCAGAATTAGAGCTTAGTGCCTGTATTATACAGATTAGACGCTTAGGGGGCTCTTAAAACGGCTATTACGAATATTGTAGATAATCGTAAATTATACAGATTAGACGCTTAGGGGGCTCTTAAAACATAAGCGAATACAATATGCCGAGCGATTTTATTATACAGATTAGACGCTTAGGGGGCTCTTAAAACATTTCATCGAAATTGATTATATACAAAGAATTATACAGATTAGACGCTTAGGGGGCTCTTAA
>NZ_NHYM01000025.1 GCF_003288815.1 Helicobacter sp. 16-1353
TTTACTTCACACTTACTTCACATTTAAGGAAAATTTAAGATAGGGGGGGGGTAAAATGCTATTTTATTTGCGAATCTTAAATCGCAAACATACGCAAAACAAAGGGCAGAAATGGCAAAACGAATATTTTTAATCTTAAGTTTAATTGGACTTTTTTGGTGTGGAATCGTAAATGCAAATGATGAATCTAGCTTGGAATCTAATCAAAATGAGGAATATTTGCAAGAGGAAGATTACAGCACTTACGAGCAAGACGAGTCAAAGCAAACGCAATCTCAAGCACCAAAAAGCAGACCTGCAAAAGAGCCTACACATCAGCAATATTTTGGAATTGGCGTTGGATATGGTCCAGCTACACATGTATATGAAGCACAAGGGGGAACAGTAGCAGATTCAAATTCAAAACTAAAGAGTGCGATTATGCCGACAATTTTCCTTGGTTATAAATATTTTGGTGAAACATTTGGTTTTAGGGCATATTTTGATTTATTCATGGGAGATTGGAAATATGAAAGCTTAAAAATGAATCTATTGTCTTTTGGCTTAAATGCAGATTTTTTGGTGAATTTCATCAATGCCTCTAACTTCAATCTTGGCATATTTGCTGGAGCAGGTGTAAACTATGGACTGCCAGATATTCAGGACTCAATATTTGATAAATATCATATAGCTTTGGTGTTTAATGGTGGCATTAGAATGGTATTTGCAAAAGCACATGAGATAAATTTCTTTGCTAG
>NZ_NHYM01000026.1 GCF_003288815.1 Helicobacter sp. 16-1353
CTTTAAATCAAATGATAGATTCTATTACAACAACACAAATGATACACAAGATTCCATAGTTGATTTGAATCTATCAAATACACAAGATTCACATAAATATCAAGCATTCTTAACACCATTTGTAACGCATACTATATTAGATTCTAGCTCTATGAGTGGAGTTGCATTTGGATTAGTAGGTGGATTTAATGTGAGACTTGGAGATACTCATACACTAGGAACTCACTTAGGATTTAGTAGTGGGAAAGTAAGTGGAGAGCAAAATAACAATAGTGCCACTATTAGAAATGTGCTTTTAAGTCTTGGAGTTCATTATAAAGCAGATTTTACTTATGGTATGTATCTAAAAGCATTGCTAGATTTAATATATCTTAAAAATGATGGAGCTTATAAGCTAGATGGCTCTATCAATCCAATCTATGCTTCTCCACAAGCTAAGGGTTATAATCTAAATCTTGCATTTGGAAAAGACTTTGATTTTAAATCTGCTGGGATATTTGGTCTTGAGCTTGGGCTAGAATCTAGTGGATTAGATTCCAAATCCTACTTTGCTGGGGCTAATTACTTAGGAAGTTTTACAAATATATTCTATGCTGATTTGGGTGTGAATTAT
>NZ_NHYM01000027.1 GCF_003288815.1 Helicobacter sp. 16-1353
GTATTTTAGAATGCTTAAAGTTGGCACAACAACAATAACTGCTAAGAGTGGAACAACAGAAGTCCAAGTTAGAGGTGGCGAATCCGTGTTTCCTAAATATGCTATTGGAATCTCGTATCTATATAATTTTTAAAATCTAAATATGGTTTGTGGAAAATAGATTCGCCAAATTCTAGGGCTAGAATCGTTGGAATCTAGATTGTTGGAGTTTGTAAAATTATGGATTCTAGAATCTCACTATAGTTTAGATTCTGCGTATTTTGTAGATTCTATGAAGTTGGGAGTTTAAGAGTTTAGATGTAGTTTGGGAATCTGGATTCTAAAACTACACAAGATTCCACAGATTTAGAGAATCTAAAGCATAAAGATTCCCAAGATTCCACAACTTTCGTGGAATCTAGATTCCCAAACTACCAAAAATTTCACAAAATCCATTTTTAAAAATTATACAAATAAGAAACCCCAAGAGTATATTCAGGAAGCACATATCCTTTATAGCCAACAGACCATATAGTGCCACCAATAGTCATACGCGTTACTTCGTTGTGTCCAGTATAAACATTTCTAAAATAT
>NZ_NHYM01000028.1 GCF_003288815.1 Helicobacter sp. 16-1353
TTGCAAGTCCCCTAAAATGCACCTATACGCCACTCTAACCCACAACATAAAGAATAAAATCCCCCTTGACATTGTTTTTTTTTTTTTTGATAAACTCCAATTCACAAATTGTAAACAAAGGATTTAAAATGCATTGTCCGCAAAACAAAGAGGAATTAATAGAGTTAATTGGCGATGAGAACATCTATCTAGGCGATATTGATACGAGCAAGATAACTGATATGTCGTGGCTTTTTAAAGATTCTAATAGAATATTTAGTGGCATTGAGAAATGGGATACTTCAAGTGTTACAAATATGCAAGGTATGTTTTGCAATGCAAGGAGTTTTAACCACGATATAAGCTCTTGGGATACTTCAAAAGTTACAGATATGAGCCATATGTTTGAATGGGCGATATCTTTTAATAAGCCACTAAATTCTTGGGATACTTCGAATGTAGAAAATATGAAAGCAATGTTTCAAATGGCACGACTTTTTGACCAACCTTTGGATAAATGGGACACTTCGAGCGTTAAGGATATGAGTCATATGTTT
>NZ_NHYM01000029.1 GCF_003288815.1 Helicobacter sp. 16-1353
GAATGGATAATAGATACAGGTGGATTAGATAGAGGTAGATGGGTGGCAATGACAATAGGAAATCAAAGTGGAGTTGCACCATTTGCAACATCAAATACTAATGTAATACAATGTGTCTCTCAAAACTCAGCTGGAGTAATATATATTGATAGGTCAAATGGTAATCTAAATTTTCAACCACAAACCATAGGCAATGCTTTTGCTTCTAGTGGAACTAGTGCTATTTTATGTAATAATCTTAGAGATTCTTATCCATCTGGAAGCAATAGAATAATACCACTTGCTACAACAGGTGCAGTTAAATTCTAAATCTTATTATATTAAGGGATTAATCCCTTAATATAAACTTCAAATAATTTTTAAATAAATATTTTTAAATATTCTAATATTTATAATTACTAATATATTTTTAAAGATTCTAGTTTTTTAAAGATTCTAGTTTTTTAAAGATTCTAGTTTTTCTTTAAAACTAAAGTTTATTGAAATATATTTGGAGATTCTTATCCTAGTAATTAAAATAGAAGAATCCCACTT
>NZ_NHYM01000002.1 GCF_003288815.1 Helicobacter sp. 16-1353
TGCTAACGCAATCCCCCCCCCCAAAAAAACCCCCGATGACGCTTCTTTCGGTGTCCGTGCTAACGCACGGAAATTTTAGTTTATAAAAATTGCTTCGCAATTTTTAGGATTTGGTGGAGGGCTTCGCCCTCATCTTAATCTAATCTCACCCAC
This sequence comes from Helicobacter sp. 16-1353, assembly GCF_003288815.1. Classification (GTDB taxonomy): domain Bacteria; phylum Campylobacterota; class Campylobacteria; order Campylobacterales; family Helicobacteraceae; genus NHYM01. The sequence continues at coordinate 154 of NZ_NHYM01000002.1, forward strand.
CGCCCCTATTTACGAATTATCAAAAACTCAAAGTTTTTAATAATTTGCTTTTTTGGGTGCTAAAGCACAGATTTTTAAAAGATTCCGTGAGGCGTAGCCTCACGCTTAAATGGGTGGATAGAATCCACGATAATTCAAATTAGTATTTATACCCCAATTCTATATAATATCTCCTGCCCTCCATTTCGTAGCCATAGGAATACCAATAGTTTCTATCTGTTACATTGTCTATTCCTAGTGCGATTTCAAAGCCACTTATTCTATAAGCTGCTCGAATATCCATTAAAAACACATCTGGTGAGCTGACATAGTTTGTAGGCTGATTTCGTCCAGCACTTACGCCATCTAGGCGATTGCTAGTATATCTAGCACCTATGATTAAATCTAAATCGATTAGCGGATTATATTTTATTCTTGCACTTGCGATGTGGTTTGGAAAGTTTAATATTTTAGTGCCGTCTTTTGCCCTTTTTCTCATATATGTATAGTTGGCATTTAGGCTTAGTGTATCTATTAGCTCATATTCGATTCCAGCTTCTATACCCCACGCATTTCCACTTGGTTTATTTACTAGGCGATAGCAATCTCCACCTCCAGCACTACAAGCACTATCTGGCATACTCTCGCTTACAATCATATCTGTTAAATCATTGTAAAATCCAGCAAGGCTAAGCCCTAGCTCATCGATTGGATAGTAGCTTAAGCCTAGCTCATAGTTTATGGCAGTTTCAGTCCTTAAGCTTGGGTTTGGCACTCTCTCTCCCCAAGTGGTGGAGTATCTATCTTTTAGTGTTGGGACATTGTCCTTTTTGCCTATTGTGGCGTATAGATTTACATTATCTAGTGGGTCATAGTAGAGTATGGCTTGAGCTCCTATTCCCCATAGGCTACTTTTAGAGTCATCTACGATTTGTTTTGCGGTATTTGTGGTTTGTGCTAAAAATACATCATTTCGTGTATAGCTTAGGCTCAAAGCTCCCCTTAGATTATCTAGGAAGATTCTAGTATATTCCCCAGCTATATAGCTTGTAATATCGCTTTGCTTTGTGCTTGGATTTGCATTGCCATCGTCATTTCTGTGATTATCACTTTTTGCTAGAATGCTAAACTTTAGATAATCTTTTGGGCTAATATCTAGGTCAAGCCCAAGTGTCGCCCCTAAAGTCCAATCATCATAGATAGAAGTTCCAGTTGGATTCCCACTTAGCAAACCAGTGTCTTGTAACTGCCCTTTCATATGAAGCTCATTATAAAATGTATCATAAAATACCCTAGAAGTTAGCGTAACCATATCGCTTAGCTTGGTATTTGATAGAAAATAAGCAGTGATTTTATCATACGCGGGCCAATCCCAAAATCTACTAGCTACCTTAGTGCTTGGAATCCCACCCTTTTTGCCTTGTTGGTAGGTTACATTTAGGCTGTATTCATCGGTCAAGTTTGGCGTAAAGCCTAGCTTTAGGTTAAATCGCTGATTATCATAATAGCTATTTTTTCGGTATCTTGTCGGTTGAAAGGGCGTAGTTTTAAAATGATTTGATAGCTTATAAAACTGCCTTTGTAGATTAGAAAAGCTAAATTGTGCGTAAAATTTCCCTAAGTTTGTCCCAATCCTAGCGTATTCGTAGTGTTGATTTGGTGTTTGGTATTGTGCTCTTAATTCTACTTCTAATTTATCTACTGGCTTTTTGGTAACTAGATTCACCGCTCCGCCTAGTGTATTTGGACCATAGAGCATACTTGTATAGCCTTTTGAGATTTGCACATCTTGTGCATCAAAAAGCGTGAATTGCCCCCAATCTGTCTGCTTATCATAGATAGAATACATAGGAATCCCATCTACGAAAATCCCAGTCTGCCCCATATCATACCCACGAATGCTAAAGCTGGACTCGCCACGACTACCACTAGCAGGGGAGTAAATCACGCCTGAAGTATAGCTAAGAGATTGGGATAAGTCTTTCATATTCATATCTTTAATCTCGGTTTCATCGACGATGCTTACTGTTCTATTTTCATCGATACGATTTGCTACGACCTCGACTTCGCCTAGATTTACTTGCTCTAAGCTAGAATCTGTAGAATCTTGGGCATATACTGCCCCCCCCATAATAAAATAATTGATAAAACTTTGCTTATATTTTTCATTTGTTCTCCTTTTTAATTTTAATTTCGCAGATGAGCTAAGCTCATCTTTGCGATAAGGGGCGTTGCCCCTTTAAACCCCCTAAAGCTACGAATTTTTAACAAAATTCGAGAGGCTAAGGTATAATTTCGCAGATGAGCAAAGCCCCACTTTACGACGGGGAGTTTTACTCCCTCGACCCACCTAAAGCTACCCGCCAAAGGCGGGAGAGGCGAAACTTAGTTTCGCCGGCAATAGTGGAATTACTAGCTTTGAAATAAGGGCGTTGCCCCTTTACAAGAAACTTCACTGCGTTTCGTTTTAAACTCCCAAAGCGTAGCTTCGTGTAAAACAAGGCTTTAGCCGAAGTTTCCTGCCAAAGCTACCCGCTAAAAGCGGGAGAGGCGAAACTAAGTTTTATATACTTTAATTTCGCAGTGGAGCAAAGCCCCGCTTTACGATAAGGGGCGTTGCCCCTTTACAAGAAACTTCGCCATCGCTCGTTTTCGAAACCCCTAAAGCTACAAATTTCTAACGAAAATCGAGAATCTAAGGTTTATAAACAATAAAGCCCTTAGACTTTTAATAAATCTATTTTGTCTCACCCACCGCCCTTTATATGAGGCTATCGCCACACATAAGATTTGTAAAAATTGCAGAGCAATTTTTAATTAACTTCTCAAATCTCCGTGCGTTAGCACAAGATTAAAAGAAGCGAAATCGTGGGTTGACAAAAAAACTTCTCTTCGCAAAAAACTTCGCTTCGCTTTAGGGAGATTATAAGATGTGGAGTGAACTTCGCTTTTATCGCTTTAGCGGTAAATTCATCATTCAAACCCTTATCTTTACGAAACAATCGCTTTAAATGATGGCATTTTATGGAAAAAGTTTCGCTAAGGCTTCGCCCTATTTTTTATCTACTCCCATCATCGCCATAAAGCGGTGGAATCTCGCCATAAATCCCCAAAGTTTAAAACTTAACCAAAAATTTAAAACTTTATAGCTTTCAAAAAACTCATATTTAACCCCAAAACTTGGGATTAAATACCAAATACTTAACATTTCCTAAACCGCCGACCTTAAACCCAAATAAAAACCCAAAATAAAGCTAAAATCCGCTATTCGCCCTTTTCTAGCCGCTCTATATCCTCATCGCTTAGATTCTCATAGTGCAAAAATAGGGCATAAAACTCCTTTATTTTCGCATTCAAATCAAATCCTAAATCAATCTCTGGGTGAATAATATTAAACGCCCACGGAAAGCCGATAATTCGCATAAGCGATGGCGGACGAGAGAGCCAATTTGAGGGGCTACTTGGAGCATAATAAACCTTATTATTTTTTATCGCAGAAATATTTCGCCATTTTATAGGAGGGTTTGCCTTAAGCTCATTGTAAAACGCAATCTCCCGAACAAAAATAAAACTTGGATTACGCTCTATTATACGCTCAATGTTAATGGATATTCTTCCATTTTTTACACTATCAGCCAAATCGTCGCATTGAATAATATTCGTTCCACCAATATTTTTAGCAACATCATTTATAGAGCCATCGCCACATTCACTTTCTAATCCACTTATACCTTGTGCGAAATACACACTAGGGTAGTTTGTAACCTTTTTAGATTCCAAATCTTTTAGCAAATCCAAAGCATAGTTTTTAAGGGCTAATGCCCTTTCTTTTTTTCCTAGATATTCCCCCATAATAACCATAGAATCTAATGATTCTATGATATTTTGACTTTTTAGATAAACTACTTTGATATTAAATTTTTTAAGTTTTTCTTCGAAGTCAGTGGCGGAATCTTTCATCGAATGGCTTACAAAAACTATACTAGGTTTTTTCGATAAAAGCATTTCCAAATTAATCTCTTTTCCACCGCCAACCATTCCTATAACGGGCAGTTTTGAGACACTTGGCAAAAGAAATGTTAAATCCTCTTTATACGGCTTATACGGTAGTCCAATCATACTTTCTGGACTAATGATATATAGCATAAACGATAAAGGCGGATTTGTAGCATAGGCTTTAATGTTTGCTCCAAATACACTAACACCAAATGAGAAAAAAAATAAAAAAGATATTAAAAGTCGCATTTTAATAGCCCTTTTTAAGAAGTTTTGTTTGATTTATAAAAGTAAGATTCTATGGATTTTGGAATTATGTTATTTAAGAGATTAATATCCTACAAAATCTTAACCATAAAAAACCAAACAAGGTATTTTTACGAAATATTAAAAAAAATATAATGATATAAGTCAAATATTTTAAAAAATATAACGAAATTATAAAAATGCTAAAAAATTTATTTGGATTTAAAAGCTTTAATTTTTGGATTTGTATGTGTAAATATCGTTGTATTTTGCCTTAAATCGCTTGTGAAACCAAAACCACTCATCTGGCTTCTCCTCTATGATTTGTTGCGTCCAATTGGCTTGTAGTTGCGTCATTTGGGCGATATCTGCTTTGCTATCTTTGGAAATTATGGCATTTGTTATAAAATCAAAATAGATATTATAGCCACTATAATCATCGTTTAGAGTTGTCCTAACAGCGATGATTGGGATATTATACTTGCGTGATAAAATCGCTGCAATGGGCGTATGCGTAACCTCACGCCCAAAAAATTCCACCCAAATGCCCTCATTTGGAGAAATATGCTGGTCTATAACAAGTCCAATGGCGTTATTTGGCTCTTTTAAAAGCCTAACTAAAACCTTACTCGCCCCTTTTTTATCCACAAATGCCGAGCCAAAAGTCTCCCTTGACTTTTCCATAAGAGCATTTATCGAGCTAAAATTCGTCATTCGCCCCACGACGGAGAGCTTGATTTGTGGGTAATTTGCCGCAATCCACCTAGCAGTAGCCTCCCAATCGCCATAATGAGCCGTGATAACTAGGAAATCCCCCCCATTTATGGCATTTTCGATAATCTCTGTATTATGAGCTTGGAATTTAGAGAGATATTTAGCTTTATCCATAAAAAGCAATCGAAGTGAGTTTAAAAGCACAAAGGCGAAATTCTCATATGCCCTATGCAAAATCCGCTGTTTTTCGACACTTGAACGCTTGTCGCCATAGATGAAATCAAGGTTATTTAAGCAGTCAAATTTCCGTCGTTTATCTAAGGATTTAAATAAAAATGCCACGAATCTAACGCAAAAATAAAAGATTTTATCGCCTATAAGGCTTAATATGAATCCAAATGTATTTGCAAAAATGATGATGAAAAAATCTAGTATTTTATTCATTCTTATCCCTTTTTGGTGGCTTTTGGAGTGGATTCGGCGGATTTTTTTGGGCTTTTAGATTCTATAGATTCTTTGGATTTACTAGATTTTTTATTGGAATCTTTAGCGGAATCTGCGACATTTGGTAAATGTTTATTTAATAGAATCTTGGCAGATTGCGCCACTTCATTTTGGCTAATCTCGCGTATGGAGAAATCGCCCTTAACTATGGCGTTTTGCTTGATTTTTGTGATTGAAATGTGATTATCCCCATCAAGGCGGAATCGCTCAATAGGCGTGTTGCCATAGAGCGTGATTGAATGCGTTTGCATCGCCCAAGCTAGGTGCGTTATCCCCGTGTCGCCACCGATTACAAGATTCATTCGTGCAACTAATGCTTTAATTTCATCAAAATTCAAATGTGGCAAAAGGCAAAATACGCTATCTTTTTGTGCCAAGTCGGCAATTTCGCTCTTTTTCTTATCCCATAAAAGATAGATTCTTAGATTTGAAAACGCCTTTTTAAGCTCTTGTGCGACTTTATAAAAACAATCAAGCGGATATTCTTTTTCTATTTTTGAGGCTTCAGGTAGGAATAGAATCTTAATTTGTAGGGATTTAGATTCGCCGGATTTGCCGGATTTACCGGATTTGCTTTTAGATTCGCTTAGAATCTCATTTATTTTATTTTCCGCATTTTTAGAATACTTAAACGCCCTATCTCTAGAATCTAGCATTTTAAGATTAAAATCCGCCCTAAAATCCGCCATAGATTTCGTCGCGCCAAACGCGCCCAAATCCGCCATAGTTTCAAAAGCCGTTTTTAAAATGGCATATTGCCGCTTTAAAATATGCTCTTCATATGGAATCTCGGCTTTTTTGGTGTAAAAAATACTAGCTATTTTCTCCCTTGCCCCATTTTTGGAGTAGCCTATAAAATCATTTGATTTTAGGATTTTCCCTACAATTGCGGACTTTAAAAGCCCTTGAAAATCTAAAACTAAGTCAAATTTTTCTAGCTTTTTTAGTTTTTTATAAATATCAAAAATAATAGTTTTTTGCTTTTTGGATTCACGCAATGGAATATCGCAAATCTCGCTAATATATGGAGAATCCGCCAAAATCCCCTTAAATGCGGAATCTACAATCCAAGTTATATGGAGATTCTCCGCTACATTTTTTTCCGCCTTAAATTCTGTCTCCGCATTATTCTTAGCTGTATTTTCTTCCGCCACATTTTTTTCTGCCCCAGCTTTAATTAGAGACGAGCGTAAAAAATCCAAAAACACCGCTGTGCTGATAATATCTCCAAGTGAGCTAAGGCGGATTATGGCTATTCTCATATTTTTCGCCCTAATGTAAAATCGTTCCGCTCCAATCTCAAATCGCTCCACTTCATTTTAAGCATTTTTCGCCCCATTAGATAAACTCTATCCCCAATGGCTCGGGCTTGTGTAAAGACTCAACTTTTTCTTTTACAATATAGGCATTTTCCTTGTTTGTAATATAAAGAATATTATTTTTAAATAAAAAATCAAAGCTATCATTGGCGAAACTCAAAGATTCTGCGATACTTAAAATAAAGCTAAGCCACTGCAAAATCAAAATATCCGGCATAATCTTGCTAATGTGTAAAATCTCGTCATCTTGGGGAATTTTCTTGTCGCTATATTTAACAAGCAAAGTAATAATAGCTCTATCAGCGTGGGAATATCCATAACTTAGGGCGTTTAATATGAAATATGCACTATGCTCATTTGATGAATAAAAGCTAAGATAATTGCCGATTTTAGTTAGCCCTGCGGCAGTTTGTAGATGAAAAAGATATTTTCTATCGATTTTATGTCTAGGACTTAGAATCTCAAATAATTTTACAGCATTATTTTTTACATTATTTTGCAATTTTTCTTCAATGATAAATCTATCTAAAATGCTTCTATAGGACGGATTAAAACCTTTTGGAAATGAGTATTTTTGATTACGCAATAAATCGCTAAGGAAAATCCCCTCTCTAACGCCAACCCCGCTTGTAATGACTAATTTTGTATTAAATTTTTCTAATAACATAGAAAATATTAATGCTCCGCCTCGTATATTATCCTCCCTATCTGGCGGGACTCCAAACTCTTTTAACTTTTTTAATTCACTATTATAGATTCTCTTAAAATATGAAATATATCTTAATGCCTCAAATTCATATCCGTGGATAAAATGTATTTTATATTTTTCTTTTTTCATTATTAATTTTGTCAAAGCGCGAATCGTTCCACCGATACCAAAAACATTTTCACCCATAAATGACGATGGAATCTTGTCTATCTCTTTTTGTATAAATTCTTTTGCACCTTCTATATCAACTTTAGTATCAAAAAATAACTCTTTAAGCCTAATCGTGCCGATATTTAGCGAGATTAGCTCTTTTATTTGTCCATTTTCTATAATCGCACATTCAGTAGAACCGCCACCAATATCGATAGTAATGCCATCTTTTTTATGAAGCAGATTCGAGCACGCAACCGCCCCGAAAAATGCCTCTTTTTGCCCATCTATTACCTTTACTTGCACTTTTGTTTCTTTTTTTATTAAGGATATAAATTGATTTCTATTTGGTGCGTCTCTAACCGCACTTGTTGCTACACAAAAAAGCTTTTTGGCATTGTGGATTTTGGCTAATTTTGCAAAATCCCTAATAGCATTTAATGCCCTATTTATTGGCTCATCTTGCAAGATTCCATCATTTTCATAACAACCTTGCGAGATTCTAACCTTACTTTTAGTTTCAAATATTAATGAAAATCCAAATCGACTCGTTCGTCTAAAAATCGCCATTCTAGCAGAGTTAGAACCTATATCAATGACTGCCACTATCTTACTCATTTAAAACCTTTTAGATTGAATTATAGAATTATAATAAAATTTAATTACTTCTAAAATATAGCAATTTATTTGCATTATAGATTACCTCATCGGGGGTTATTAATTTCATACAATTATGATGTTTTAGCGGACATTCCCGTTTTTTACAAGGCGAACAAGGGAGATTTTTGTTTAAAATAATCGCATTCGCCCTCCACGGGCTAGTTTCTTTAGAATCTGTAGAACCAAACATCGCTATAATAGGCACATTGAGTGCCGCTGCAATATGCATTGCCCCGCTGTCATTGGTGATAAATAAATCCATCATAGCGATATAATCGCAAAGCTGGTGAATTGAGGTCTGCCCTACTAGATTGATTAGATTATTCATATTTAGATTTTCATATTTTTTTAGTAGAGATTCTATGGATTCTGCTACTTTATCTCCCTTACTACCAAATAAAAACACCATATAATCATTTTGTAAAAAATATGCCATAATCTCTGCAAAATACTTCTCTTCCCATTTCTTAGCACTTCCATAAGCTGCCCCGGGATTAATACCTATATAAATCCTACTTTCATCTTTATGAAAATTTTTAATCTTTTGTGAGATTAATTGTAGCCCTTGTATATCACTAGTATCGCTATTTGGGTGTATTAAATCCTTATTACAAAGTCCATTTACTAGATTCATATATGATAAAACTTGATGTATATTTTTTATAAAGGGGATTCTGTGAGTAAGCAATAAAGAGCGAAAATTGCGTCCATATCCAACTCTTATAGGGGTTTTAGTCGCATATAAAAGCAATGCTGAAAAAAATGTATTACTAAATGAAATTGCAATATCATACCTACCGATTATCTTAGCAAAATCCAAAGTAGCCCGAATCCTATTGCTTTGCTTTTTTGTTTCATCGATAAATATATTTTCTACCCGCACATCTCTACTATAAATCTCGCAACTTGGCTTTGTTCCTATCAAACTAAATGTGGCATTCCTAAAATATTCTTTTAATAGCTCAAAGCTAGGAGACACCATAACACTATCGCCAAGCCAATTTGGAAGCCGAAGCAAGATTCTCAAATTATCTTCTCTCAAATATCCTACCTTTAAAATATAAACTCAATATGGATTCTATAAAAATAATTATAAAGTTACTAGATGTATATAAAATTTGGATTTGCATTATGCTTTATGTGTTATTAAAAAATATTGTTAGATAATTTTGGTATTATTTTTTTTAAAAATGTAACACTATTAAAATATGGAGAAAAAATGAAAATCTTAATCTTATCAATGATTTTAGGCATAAGTTTATTTGGACATTTTGGGGTTGTGATGCCACAAGATTCTACAATCAATAATACAAATGAAGCAACAATGACTATAACCTATAGATTTACTCACCCTTTTGAACAATCAATGATGAATATGGAAAAACCCCTTGAAGCAGGTGTTTATGTAGATAATAAAAAACAGATTTTCTCGAATCTAAAAGAGCATAAAGATGGAAAATTTAGCTATTGGACTGCTAATTTTAATGCAAATAATCCAGCAATGTATCAATTTTATGTTATCCCAAAGCCATATTTTGAACCATCTGAGGGTAAGTTTATCCAGCATATCACAAAAACAATAGTCAATGGCTATGGATTTGGCGAGGGCTGGGATAAACCACTTGGACTAAAAGCTGAAATAATCCCGTTAACAAGACCTTATGGATTATACAAGGGAAATTTATTTACAGGGGTAGTTTTATATAAAGGAAAACCGCTTAAAAATACTATGGTTGAGGTCGAATACTATAATAAAAATGGCTTAAAATCTCCAAGTGAAGATTTTATAACCCAAGAAGTTAAAACAAATGAAAATGGCGAATTTAGCTTTGCTATGCCACTTGCCGGATGGTGGGGATTTGCTGCACTTATTGATGATGATGTGAAAATAAAAAAAGATGGCAAAGATTATCTAGTTGAGATTGGCGGTGTTATTTGGGTAGAAACAAAGGATTATAAATAGAGATAGCTCCATAATCTATTTGTTTAAGGATTATTAATGCATATTGCTGAGGGGGTTTTAAAACCAGAAATTATCATTCCAAGTGCTATTATCGCTGGGATTTGGGTAGCATATCTAATTTATCGCTTAGATTTGAGGGATATTCCAAAAATTGCTTGTTTGAGTGCATTATTCTTTGTGGCTTCTTTTATACATGTTCCACTTGGTGTAACCTCCATTCACCTTGTATTAAGTGGTTTAATAGGGGCGTTTTTAGGACTTAATGCTATGATTGCTATATTTGTTGGATTACTACTTCAAGCCCTACTTTTTGGATATGGCGGAATCACCACACTTGGTATAAACCTACTAATAATCGGCACACCATCTATTTGTGGTAGATTTTTCTTAAAAATGTCATTCAAAAAATTCAAAGCTCTAAATTGGTTTTTGGTAGGAGCGATTCCGCTTTTTATATCCACTTGCTTACTTAGCATAATCTTAAGCTTAAATGGTGATGAATTTATCCCCATAGCAACCTTAGCATTTATTTCAAATCTGCCACTTATGGGGATTGAGGGCATTATATCATTATTTGGAATTAGCTTTATATACAAAGTAAAAAAGGAGTTTGTAGAATGTTAAAATTCCTATCTATTTTATTTATTTGTGTATTTGCAAACGCCCATTCACTAAAGGTTTTTGCCACTGAAGAGGGAGGTTTTATACATATAAAAACATATTTTAGTGGAAATTCCCCTTGCAAGGAATGTAGCGTGAAATTTATAAAAAATGGTAGGATTTTTGAGAATCTAAAAACAGATGAAAATGGAATCCTACAAGCCAAACTCATAGAAAATAATTTTGAGATTCTAGTTGATGGTGGATTAGGACACGAAAAAAAGATAATGTTTAGTAGTGGAATCCAAAGCAACGAACGCATAGAATCATCTATATCATATATATACAAATTTGCCATAGCATTTGGAAGTATTATTATTATATTTACACTTTTATATATTATTAAAAAACGCAAATGAAACTATCCCAAATAAATCTATCTTGTGGGCTTATCGCACTTGTATTATTTAGCTTTAAAGTGGCATTAAGTAATAGTATTGATTTAATTTTTATTTTACCTATTATCTTATTAGGCATTATTAGATATAAAGAAATTTTTATTATTTTTAAAAACTTATTTTTTCTAAATTTATTTATCGTGCTTGTTGGTATTAGCGTTAGTTTATATGGCAATTTTCATCAAGCCTTAGTTATTTTTGGACGCTCAAATCTAATCATTTTATTTAGCCTTTTAGTATTTCATAAATCCAATGCTTTTGATGTGGCATTTGCTCTAAATAGGCTAAAGATAGGCAGTAAGGCAAGTAGTATTTTCTATTTTTGTATAAAATTTATAGAAGAGTTTAGATATGAATTTATTAGACTTAAAAAAACATTAAAAGCAAGGGGATTCATACCAACAACATCGCTTTTTACCTATAAAATTTATGCGAATTTGGTTGCAATGCTGTTTATTAATGCCTTTTACAAAGCTGAGATTCTAGAAAAAACATTTATTATTAGAAATTTTAAGGGGAGATTTTTTCATCAACATAAACAAAAGATTGGCTTTGTAGATATTTTATTAATAATATTATGTATTTGCATATATATTTTTCATATAAAGATAGTTTTATGAATCACACTATAACACTCAAAGATATTAGTGCAATGGCTGGTGAGCGACTACTTTTCAAACATATAGATTTAAGTGTGGGTAATAGGGAAAAGATTGCAATTATCGGTAATAATGGCATTGGAAAAACAACCTTACTTGAGATTATAGCTGGTTTAAAAGAGCCAAATAGCGGTGAAATAAAGCTTTTTGGTAAGCATATTTCAAACTTAAAAGATTATAAGATTTATAGAAAAGATATAGGCTATTTATTTCAAAATAGTGATGACCAATTCATATGCCCGAATGTGCTTGATGATGTAAGTTTTAGCCTACTAGCCAATGGAGTAGATAGAAATCTCGCTTATGAAATGACAAAAAATATACTAAATGAATTTGGAATCTGGCATCTCAAAGATGAGATAGTTTTTCATCTCTCAGGTGGCGAAAAAAAGCTTGTAGCGATAGCTGGGGTTCTTATATATAATCCCAAAATTATATTATTAGATGAGCCAACTAGTGGATTAGATATTAAGGTGCAAGAAAAAGTCGCTAAATTACTCTCAAATCTAGATGTAGCACAAATCATAGTTTCGCATAATGAAAACTTTATAAACAAAGTTGTAGATAAAATATTTTATCTTACAAAAGATGGATTAGAGAATATTAACTAGCATATTTATAGATTTTTAACACAAAGATAGATAGAATCTAGCTTTTTAACATTTACTTTAGAGGTTATTATGCAAGATTCAAGGCAAAAAGTAGAATCCCAAAAAGCAGAATCCAAAGAAATACAATCAAATAAAAATAAGGATTCTAGTATATTAGTTGTTCCGCGAACCCTAAGTGGCTTTAAAGATAGACTACCAATGGAGGCTATGGCAAAATCAAAATTGCTTTTTATTGTTAGTAGGATTTTTGAAAATTTTGGATTTGTCCCGATTGAAACACCACATTTAGAATATGCAGATATTTTGGTAAAGCAAGGAAGTGATGAGATTCAAAAAGAATTATATAGATTTAAAGACCACGGCGGGAGGGAAGTAGCATTACGATTCGACCAAACTGTGCCTTTGGCTAGATTTATATCACAGCATAGAGCAAAGATTGATTTGCCATTTAAACGATATGCCATTGGCAATGTATTTCGTGGAGAGCGAGCACAAAAGGGTAGATATAGGGAATTTACGCAATGTGATTTTGACTTTATTGGAAGTAATAGCATTGCTTGTGATGCGGAAATTGTGCAAGTTATTTATGCTTCGATGGTCGCACTTGGAATAGAAGAATTTACCATTTGGCTAAATAATCGCAAGATATTAAATGGAATCTGCGAATATTTCGGCATTACAAAACAAAGCGATATTTCAAATGTGCTAAGAATTATCGATAAACTCGACAAAATAGGCGAGGAAAATATTATATTTGAGCTTACAAAAATTACAAATGAAGAAAATGCAAGAAATATACTTAAAACTACAAGCATTAAGCAAAGTGGCGATATAAAGGAATTTTTCAATGAAATAAGCTATCTTAAAGATTGGAATGATAGTTTAAAAACAGGCATAGAGGAATTAGAAAATATATGCGAGATTCTATCCAACTTGCAAATGGATATAGATTCTTATCGTATTAATTTCTCCATCGCAAGAGGACTTGGATATTACACCGGCATAGTATATGAAACAACCCTAAATAGACAAAAAGATATTGGTAGTGTTTGCTCTGGGGGGAGATATGATAATCTAACGCGTAGCTTTTCACAAGAAAAAATCAGCGGAGTTGGAGCTAGTATTGGAATTGATAGACTTTTAGTCGCAATGGAAAGTAAAAATAAAAAGCAGACTTCCGCACGAGTTCTCATCATATGCCTTAATCAGGCACATTTTGGCTATGCGTATAAAATCGCAGAATCTTTTAGGAGAAGCACTATCCCAACAGAAGTTTATCCTGAAATAAGCAAATTAAAAAAGCAATTTGCTTATGCAAATGCAAAAGGGCATGAATTTGTCGTTGTAATAGGCGATGATGAATTGAAAGTCAATGGCATCACATTAAAAAATATGACTTCTGGAATGCAAATAAAAGGTTTAAGTCTACTTAAAGCAATACAGCTTTTAAAAGAATAATATGAAAAAATTTATCTTAGAGCCGACATTTGATGATAGCATAGATAGAATCTGCAAAAAATGTGGGGAATTAGGCAGTGAATGCATATGTAATGAGGCTGTAATAAAAATTATGCCAAAAGATACATATAAGATTCACTCTAAACTTAGCAAGGTTAAAAATAAACTTATTAGTTCATTTTATCCGCTATATATCGATAATCAAAAAGAGATTCTGCAAATCCTAAAAAAGAAACTTGGTTGCGGTGGAAATGCCGAAATTGTAGAAGATTTTATACAAATAAATTTACAAGGCGATGTTAGAAAACAGGCAAATTTAGAGCTTAAAAAGCTAGGATTCCAAATAATAGATTCTTAAAAATGGGCGTTAAGTTTGAATATTGATTTTAATCGCAGTATAGTAGAATCCTACACTTATGAAGGGATAAAATATCTAATAAAAAGAGATGATTTAATCTCTAGTGAAATAAATGGAAATAAGGCTTATAAATTTTATTTTTTACTAGATAAGGATTTTAAAAATATTGTTAGTTTTGGTGGAAATCAAAGCAATGCAATGTTAGCTATATCATTTTTGGCAAAATATAAAAATGCAAATTTCACATATTTTACAAGGGCATTATCAAGCTACTTAGAGAATAATATAAATGGGAATCTTAAAATTGCATTAGAAAATGGAATGCAATTAAGATTCTATAATCAACAAAATGATTTTATCTCTTTTGCAAAAAAGAACAATGCTATTTTTATTCCTCAAGGTGGAGCGATGAGCGAAGCAGAAATAGGGATTATAGAGCTTGGGAAAAATATTGTAAATCTAAATCTAGAACATTTATGTGTATTTTATTCATCGGGAACAGGCACTAGTAGTCTTTTCCTGCAAAAATACCTAAAACAATATAATATTGATGTGTGGACTACAGCTTGTGTAGGCAATAAAGAATATCTAAAAAAGCAATTTTCTAATCTCACAAATGATAAATCAATCCACCCAAATATTATTATGCCAAAGGAAAAGTTTCCCTTTGCAAAGCCACATATTAGTTTATTAGAAATATATAAAAAGTGGAAAAATATTGGGGTTGAGTTTGATTTGCTATATGATTGTGTAATGTGGAAAGCCATTATGGATAATAAAAATAGATTCCAAAAATATAAAAATCTACTATTTTTGCACTCCGGCGGAACTTCTGGCAATGAAAGTCAGCTTTTAAGATATAAATACTTGGATATGATTTGAGATTAGGGCTTTATTTAAAATAAAAGAGAAATCTTTTATTTTAAATAATCTAGCATTAGAATGTGTAGTTATATCCCACTTGCACGATGTAGTTTTTTAGCTTCACATTTGCTGGAGCCATTGATGTGGCTGCTCCACCTGAGAATACAGCTGGGATTTCTGTTTTATAGTCATATGCCACAAGTGGGATTTTTGCCCCAAGTAGAATCTGATTGCCATCGCTTATATTAAATGTAACGCCCACATTCAAAGGCACTGCAAGTCCGCCCTTTGTCTTTCCGCCCACAGAGCCAGTTGTGTTGCCCATTCCTACATAATCCCAAGTTGGCTTAAAGCTTTGGTATCCCACGCCAATGCCCACATAAATACCAAATAAATCCACCGGATTAAAATAATAATCGATATTTAAGGTAAGCAAATCAGCAGTGATATTTGCATCTACTTTGTTGATTAATTGAATTGAGCTACCTTCCTTCTTGCCTTTGGATTTGCTGTAGTTGTATTCGAGGTAGTATTTTAAACCCATATTTTTACTTAAGGCTTGTTTGTATCCCAAATCTACGCCCACCGCATAGCCGATTCCATTGCTAGGAAGTGCTTGTTTGATAACTGCAAGTCCGCCACCATAAGTTGGAGTTGTGATAGGAACTCCAGCATTTACACCCAAAAACACACCGCTATTTTGAGCTGCAGATAGAAAACTAAGCAACCCCCCCCCCAGCAACAATTGCTAAGCTTAAAATCAACTTTTTCATTTTACTCCTTTTTATCTTGAAAATTTTAAAAAGACGACTAGGATTCTATCAAAATAAATGTGTAATATTTGTGAAATAAAAAATAAAGTAATATTAAAATGATAAATATGCTTTTAAAAGATTCTTAAGCTAATTTGTAAATACAATATTTTTAATGCCCTTATATTGCTCTCTATCGTGTTTAGGTAACTCTTTTAAGGTTTCTTTATCAAAAACAAAATGTTGTAGAAAATATTCTTTTTCATAGCCATTTTCTCGTAATATTTTTTCCATTTTTACTACATCATCTACATTTAAAATATCGCTATGCAAGGTCGTTCTAACAGAAAAACTTATTTTACTTTCTTGTAATAATTTTAAGCATTTTAAAAAATTATCAAACAAATTAAAATTTTTAATAAAAATATGCTCTTTAGCCTTTAGTGCCTTAAAATCTAATGACACATAATCCAATAAATCAAAATAAATCAATTTTTCTAAAACGAGCGGATTTGAAGCATTTGTATCAAGTTTTAATAAAAAATTTCTTTGCTTAATTGATTGAGCAAAACTAATCAAATCTTTATATAAAGTAGCTTCTCCACCACTTAAAACAACGCCATCAAGCAAACCTTTTCTACTATCCAAAAAATTCAATGCATATTCTTTGGTAATCTTGCCCTTTTCTTTCAAAAACTCTACATTATAACAATATGGACAAGCCATATTACAACCACTAAACCAAAAAATACAAGCTAATTTATCTGGAAAGTCAAGCATTGTAAAAGGCGTAATTGAATGGATTGGCTTGTCGTTCATAGATTTCTCTTTAGATATTAAGCTAATTTACAAGATTGGTTTTATTGAAATTAGCTTATTTCTTAATATTTTATAAATTTTAAAAACACAGAATTATGTAAAATCTATTTTATGCTATTTTCTTTGAAATAGATTCGCTCTTTGTGTTCGCCTTTTTTGCCAACATTAAAGCTCTCAACTGGGCGATGATAGCCCATTACGCGGGTATACACCATACATTTTGTTCGCTTTTGTGCGTCCTCTTTTTTCATTTTTTCTCCTTAAGTATTTTTTAAAATTGCAACCAAGTCATAGCTACTAAATCGACATAATTTCAAGTAAATTTCAAGCCAGATTCCGCATTTTTAAGAATCCAATCCAGAATCTAAAGTGGAATCTTAAGCCAGATTCTTCTTTTTTAGATTCTCTGCTTCGATTTCTGCGTCGCATTTTGGGCAGTATTCATACTCGCCATTCAAATAGCCGTGCTTTGGACAAATGCTAAAAACAGGCGTAATGGTAATATATGGCAGTTTGAAGTTGCTAATGACTTTTTTCACTAGCTCTTTACACGCTTTCGATGAGCTTATCCGCTCTCGCATATACAAGTGTAGCACGGTGCCACCAGTGTATTTACACTGCAAGTTATCCTGTCGTTTGAGTGCCTCAAATGGGTCGTCTGTGAAGTTTGCCGGAAGCTGGGAGCTATTTGTATAATATACATTCTCGCCAAATCCCGCTTGAATAATATCGCTAAATCGCTTTTTATCCTCTTTGGCGAAGCGGTAGGTAGTCCCCTCCGCTGGGGTCGCCTCGAGATTGTAGAGATTGCCAGTTTGCTCTTGGTAGCTTTTTATTCTATTACGCATAAAATCGAGGATTTCTATACACATAGATTCTCCCAACTCACTCGTAATGCTCTCCCTATCATCGCTAAAATTGCGTATCATCTCATTCATACCATTAACGCCGATGGTTGAAAAATGGTGATTGAAATGTGGCAAATACCGCTTGGTGTAGGGATACAAGCCCTTTTCAAAAAGCTCATTTACCACCACGCGCTTTTTTTCTAGGCTCGATTTGGAAATATCCATTAAATACGCTAATTCCCTTAAAAGTCCCTCTTTATCGCCTTTGAAGCGATAGCCAAGCCGTGCCATATTTATCGTAACAACGCCGATTGACCCAGTCATCTCCGCACTGCCAAATAGCCCTCCGCCTCGCTTCAAAAGCTCCCTTAAATCTAGCTGAAGCCTACAGCACATACTCCGCACGGCATTTGGCTTATACGCCTCCTCATTGGGAATCTTATTGCCATTTTCATCATATTTATATTGTGAGCCGATGAAGTTTTGGAAGTAGCTAGAGCCGATTCTTGCGGTATTTTCAAATAAAATATCGCAATTTGGGGAATCCCAGTCAAAATCTTCGGTGATATTTACCGTTGGGATTGGGAAAGTAAATGGCTGAGAGTTCTTATCGCCCTCGTTCATCACCTCGTAATAAGCGCGATTGATTAGATTCATCTCATCTAAAAAGTGCTTGTAGGTAAGGGAAATTAGGGAATCTGCACCGCGAGATTTTGCCTTTTTAAACAGAATCTCATCATCTATCCCCTCGAATAAATGCCTATCATTCCTCGTTGGAATCTGCTCTCTCAAGTCTTCCGGCACACTCCAATCAATAGTGATGTTTGTAAATGGGCTTTGCCCCCAGCGAGCAGGGACATTTAGGTTGTAAATAAAGCTTCGAATCGCCTTTTTAATCTCTCTAAAACTTAAATTATCCTTAAAAACATACGGAGCCAAATATGTATCAAATGAGCTAAACGCCTGTGCTCCAGCCCACTCGCTTTGTAAAATCCCAAGAAAATTTGCCATTTGTCCAAGTGCTTCTCGAAAGTGCTTTGGAGCGTGGGATTCCACTCGCCCACGAACGCCATTAAAGCCCTCATTCAGCAACACTCGAAGCGACCACCCAGCACAATATCCACTCAAGCAATCCAAGTCATGGATATGGATATCGCCCTCTCTGTGGGCTTTCCCCTCCTCTGTGCTATAAACCTTATCAAGCCAATAATTTGCGATGAGTTTGCCGGCTAGATTATTCACCAGCCCAGCATTGGAATAGCCCGTATTTGCGTTGGCATTGACTCGCCAATCCTCCTTTGTGATATACTCCTCCACGCTTTGGGTGGAATCTACATAGGTCGTGGCGTATGGAGCTTTTTTGATGATTTCACGCTGGATTTTATGCAAATGGCGATAGTTCATAAAGCTCTTCATCACGCTAAAATTTCGCATTTCAAAAAGGGCTAGTTCGATTGCATCTTGGATTTCCTCGACGCTTTTTAGTTGCTCCTCATTGATTTTTTTCAAAACCTTTGTAAAAATCTCCCCGCTATAGGGCAATGAAACGCTTTTATATGCCTTTTTAATCGCATCTTCGATTTTATATGCTTTAAACTCCTCGATTCTCCCATCTCGCTTGTAGATTGCTCGCTTTCCTTGCTGTTCTAAACTTGTATCCATCATCTATCTCCAAAAATTTGCAATGTTGGAATTATAGTCTTGGAATCTCAAAGTAAGTTTAAAAGTATCTAAAAATAAGATTAATTCTCAATTTTGTTTTTCTTAATATTGATTTAGTAGATTCTCATAATTTTCTAATAATAAGCAAATAAACTACGCAAAAATAATATAAAGGATTTTTATGAAACTTATAGTAATTTTATCGCTTATTTTTGGATTTGCACTAGCTAATAACACCGCAAAACCTGCTTATGATTATGGATTTAAAAACACAAAAACAAGCGACCAATATTTTGTTAGAAAAGCAAAAGAACAAAAAGAAAATGCCATAAAACAAGAAGAATCCAAAAAGTAAAGTAGAATCTTTAGGCTTTGCTAGGGATTCTACAAGCCTAAGAATCTAAATTAGGATTTGAAAAAATATAAATGGGGGTAAATCCCCATATCTTAAATCTTATGCCAATTATCCACTCACCTATATTTATTAAAAATCTAAAACATCACCTTTATTATGCAAAAATAGCCAAGATTCTAGAATATTGCAGATTTAATAAAGATTTTGGAATCTTATTGCGATACTTGGGAGAATTTTAGATTTAACTTAAAAACATCAAAGTTAATATTTTTAGAGTAATATATTTTTTTAAGGAAAATTCAGCTATTATTCCACTCGCCTCTTTTTAGACCTATGCAATGGGTGCTTTAGGTAATGCTTCAGGGTGGGAACACAGCAGAGCCCCTAATGTATTTGTGTGCCATAGCCATCTGGAAAGGGGTTTTAAAAACTTCAATCTACAAAATCTAATAATCAAAGATTCTTAAATCAACAAGATTCCATAGGATTCTAAGAGAATTATTTTCTCACAATTTTCTAATACAAAAATCATAGCATTACGAAAATTTATTTTGAGTGTTGTTATGAGAAAATTATTAATACAAATTGTGTTTATGCAGATTTTCATCTTGCAAATTATGGCAAATGAGATTCCAATAAAAGAGAATCTAATGCAAAACACATATATAAATTTAGACGATAATTCGTCCCAAAATCAAAACTTAAGCAAAAATCTAACTTATAGCGAGTTTTTGGAATTAGTTTTTGAAAACTCCCAAGATTTGGTTATGCAAAATGCCCTTTCAAAATCGATTGAAGCGGAGGGAAAGGCGATGAATGCGTGGGATTCCCCATATGTGGAGGTTAATCCAAGTTTTGCTAAAAATCCAAGCTTAAATCGCTATGAATCCCAAGCCCAAGTTTTGCTAATGCTAACGCCCAAAATGCCGTGGGTAAGTGGGATAATCAAAGATAGCTACGCCACAAAAGCCCTAAAAAATGTGAAAATCACGCAGTTACAAAAAAATATCATCGCAATTGGGGCAAAAAGGGGTTATCTAAGCTACCTAATTTATAAAGAGCAACTTGAGATTTACAAAGAAAAAGCCCAACTTGCCAAAAATGCCCTTGAAATCGCAGAAAAGCGTTTCCTTGCAGAGCGAATCTCAAAAGCGGAATTGCTTCGATTTAGGAGCGATTATGCGAGTGCCGTGGCAGTTTTAAAAACGCAGTCGCTCTTGGTGGATTCTAGCCTTGGGAATTTGCAGATTCTAGCTGGGCGGGAGTTTTCAAAGGTGGCGGATTTAGATTTTTACTATCTAGGCGAGATTGATTTGAACCTAGAGGCGGAAAACTCCATATATAGCGAGGTTTTGAGGCTTGAGGCACTAGACTATGAAAAAAGCGCCAAGGTGGTTAGCCGAAGTCGAATGGACGCCCTGCAAATGGGGGCTGGATACACTTTTGGGGCAAATAGTATCGATTTGAAATTTATCATTCCACTTCCCTTTAGCTCCAAGACTAGCCACCAACAAGTCGCTATTTTAGAGATTCAAAGCGGGAGTTTGCGACAAAATGAGCTAAAAGAGCGACAAATCCGCCAAAGTGCGAGTATATACAAAGCTCAGCTTAGCGAGCAAAAGGAGCTAATCGCCATTGCAAAACAAAATGAGGAGGTGCAGAAGGATTTATTTGAGATTATGCAAAAGGGGTTTGAGGCTGGTGCAGTGGGAGTTTTCGAGTATTTGAATACGAAAAATAATTATTTGGAGGCTAGGATAAAAACCACGCAAGAAAAATTGAATTATATAAATTTGCTTTCAATGCTTGAAGAGAGCCTTGGACGGGAGATTTTGAAGTAGATTTAGATTCTGTGCGGTAGCACCAAATAGGGGCGGTGGGCGGGATTCGATTAAAATGAGGGCGAAGCCCTCCAGCGAATAAAAAAATATTTTAAGCGAATCTTTAAAATCTTTGCGAGTTGCTTTAGATTCTTGCAATTTAGAAACTGCGGAATCTTTGGAAATCTGTAGGAATTTTTAGGCTCTTAAGTTTATTTTATTTTGTCCCACCCACCACCCTTTTTATGTGTGAATCTCACGCCTCACACGAATCTTCAAAAATTGCTTCGCAATTTTTGTTGGCTTCTTAATCTCCGTGCGTTAGCACGGATACCTAAAGAAGCGTCGTCGGGGGGTTTGGGGGTGAAGGGGGATAAGGGGGAGCGACTTCGCAATTCAAGCCCCCCTTGTCCCCCTTGAACTGAAATGTTAGAACATGCGGAATCTGTGGAGATTCTAATCCGCTAAAACGCTCAAGTTTGCGAAATCTAAGAAAAGCTAGGAAACAGATTCACCTTAAATGTGCTTTAGATTCTCAAAGCGTTTTCATTCGCTGGAGGACTTCGCCCTTGATTTTTTATCGCCCATCATTTTTACAAAAGGAAATTAAAACAAAGGACACAAATGAAAAAAATAATACTAACTCTAATTAGCCTTTTTAGCCTAGCTGTGGGCTATGATGAGATTTTGCTAAGTAAAGAGCAGAGCCAAAAGCTAGGCATCACGCTAGGAAAGGCGGATTTTAGCGGATATGCCTTGCTTGGTCCATTCGTGGCGAATGTGGATTTCAGCAATCAATCGCTAAAGCAAACCAGCCCATTTGAGATTACAATCACGCAGATTCACAAGCTCCCGGGCGAGGCTGTGAAAAAGGGTGAGGCGATTTGCAACATTAGCTCGGATTCCTTGTCAAATCTCATCTATGAGTATAACAACACGGAATCTAAGCTCCAAATCGCTCGAAACAACGCAAATAAGGACAAAGCACTCTATGATGATGGCGTGATTTCCCAGCGGGAGTATCAAAATAGCTATCTTTTGGCAAATGAGTTGGAATTGAAATTGAAAGATTTGGATTCCACAATCCGCCAGATTGGCGTAAATCCGGGGAATTCAAGCTCTACTTTTGGATTTATAGTTAAAGCAAGAGAGAGCGGAATCTTGGCGTATGCACCTAGCAAAAGCGGCGAGAAAATCACCCCATTTAGCCCATATATCATAATCGCAAAAGATAGCTCAATGCAAGCAAGTATCAAAATCCCAGAGCAAAACGCCGAAAGCATCGCTAAAAATGCGAAAATTTACATCAAAAATGGCACTAAAAATGTGGAAATCGGCAAAGTCGAATCTCTCTCAATCGCCCTTGATACGATGACAAATACGCTCCAAGCAAGGGCGATTTTAGATTCCCCTAATCTGGATTCTGCAAATTTGGATTCTAGCTTGAAGTTAAAGGCTGGGAGCAATATTGATGTGCTAATAAGGGCGAAAAACCCGAGTGGGACGATAGTGGTTGGGTATGATATGGTGACTAAATTTAGCAATGATAATTTGGTATTTGTGGAAACCGCGGGCGGCTTTATGCCAACAAAAATCAATATCATCAAGGAAGTAAATGGCGGATATTTGGTCGCCAAAGATAATTTCAGCGAGAAGAGCAATCTAGCAACTGGGGCGATAATCGTGCTAAAAGGGGTTATGAGCGATTTGAGTTTTGAGTAAATGGGATTTCGCGGGAATAGATTCTTAAGTGCAACTTATTTTTTAAGACTTTTTGTTTTTAGAATCTATTTATTTTATCCCAACCACCGCCCATTTTATATGTGAGGCTGACGCCTCACACAAGATTTAAAAAAATGCGAAGCAATTTTTCGTAAAATTCTTAGTCCTGTGCGAAGCACAGCACCGAAAGAAGCGTCGTCGGGGGTTGGCAAGGAAATTGGCTAAAGCCAATTTTGGGGGAGATTGCGATAGGTATGGGGAGCGAATTTCGCTTTTGCTAGAAACTGCGTTTTGCCACGAAGTGGCAAATCGTCATTCAAGCCCCCTTGTCCCCCCTTTCTTAAACAAATCGCTTGAAAACGAAAAGCAAGGGTTCTATGAAAAAATGATTTTGTAAGAGATTTGCCTTGAATCTAGATTCGCCTTAAATAAAAGATTCTTTTAGATTCTTTAAAGCGTTTTCATTCGGTGGGAGGGCTTTGCCATCGACTTTATCGAATCCAACCCACCGCCCCTATTTGGTGCTACCGCACGGGATTTTATTTTACGAAAATTGCTTCGCAATTTTTAAAGATTTATGTGAGGTGCAAGTGTCGCATTCTGCGGTGGTGTCAAAGCACATTTTTAAAAGTTTTAAAGGAAAATTTATGCTAAAAAATATAATCGAGTTTTCGCTTCGTCAGCGGATAATTATGATAATTTTCGGTCTTGCGATACTGCTTGTAGGAACTTATTCGTTCATAAGTATCCCAATCGACGCATACCCAGACATTTCTTCAACGCAAGTCAAAATCATCTTAAAAGCCCCCGGAATGGGACCTACAGAGGTGGAAAACCGCATAGTTCGCCCACTAGAGAGCGAATTATTAGGGCTAGAGGGACAGAAAACCTTGCGAAGCATTTCAAAATATGCCATTGCCGATATTACAATCGATTTTGATGAGGGCATGGATATTTATAAGGCGCGAAATATGGTCGCTGAAAAGCTAGGCGGAATCCTAGGCGATATGCCACCCGGCGTTACTGGTGGTATGGCTCCTATAACCACGCCGCTTGGGGAAATGTTTATGTTTGTAATCGAGGGCGACATCTCGCAAAAGGAAAAAAGGGAGCTTTTGGACTTTACCATTCGCCCAGCTTTGCGGAATATCAAGGGCGTAGCTGATGTAAACTCGCTTGGTGGCGAAGCGAGGGCGATTACAATCGTGCCGAACTTCACCCAAATGGCAAATCTAGGAATCCAAATTAGCGATATAGAATCTGCCCTAAATGCGAATCTTCAAAACACCGGAGCAGGTCGCATAAATATCGCTGGAGAGGCGTTTATCGTCAAAGTCCAAAGCTCCGCACAAAATAAAAATGAAATCGCCCAGATTCCCATAAAAACGGCAAATGGATTCGTGCGATTAAGCGATTTTGCGATTGTTGATGATGAGTATATAACTAGGCTTGGATTCGTTACCAAAGACGGCGTAGGCGAGACTACAGAGGGGCTTGTGCTGTCCTTGAAAGGGGCGAACTCCAAAGAGGCGATTGAGGGAATAAAACAGCGTTTGGAAGAGTTAAAGCCAAATCTCCCAAATGGCGTGAGTATCGAGGTTTTCTACGATAGGTCGAATCTCACGCAAAAAGCTGTCGATGGCGTCCAAAAAGTCCTATTAGAAGCGGTCGTTTTAATCGTAATCACGCTATTTTTATTTTTAGGGAATATTCGCGCCGCAATTGCCGTTAGTGTGATTTTGCCACTGGCACTTGGATTTGCCTTTATAATGATGAAAATCTTTGGCATTACGGCAAATCTAATGAGCCTAGGGGGCTTAATAATCGCCGTGGGAATGCTAGTAGATTCCGCGGTGGTAATGGTGGAAAATATATTTTTGCACTTGGGCGAACGACAAGGCAAATTAGACAAGCTCCACATCATCTATCGAGCCGCAAAAGAGGTCGCTCTCCCCGTATTTAGCGGAATCTTAATTATTATTTTATTCTTTATGCCGCTTTTAACACTTGAGGGCTTAGAGGGGAAATTATTCGCCCCAGTTGCCATTGCAATCGTCTTTGCACTTTTTGGCTCACTCGTGCTATCTCTAAGCATTATCCCAGTGCTAAGTTCGTTTATTTTAAAGCAAACGCCGCATAAAGATACGAAGCTAAATCAAATTTTCCACACACTTTATTCGCCGGTGCTGGATTTTGCATTAAAACACACTAAGATTGTTTTTAGTGCGGCAATTGCGTTTTTAGTGGCTAGTTTTAGCCTTATTTTTTTCGTGGGGAGCGAGTTTATGCCGACGCTAGATGAGGGCGATATAATTCTTAGCGTTGAGACGCCCCCATCAATCTCGCTAAATCAATCCAAAGAGCTAAACCTAAAAATCCAAAAGCAGATTTTAGAAAATGTAAGCGAGATACAAAGCATAGTGGCACGAACTGGGAGCGATGAGATAGGGCTAGACCCAATGGGGCTAAACCAAAGCGACACTTTCATCGTCCTAAAGCCAAAGGCGGAATGGGAGGTCAAAACAAAAGAGGAGATTCAAGATAAAATCAAGGAATCTTTAAGCGACTTCAAGGGCATTAGCTTTGGATTCACCCAGCCAATCGAAATGCGGACTTCTGAAATGCTAACTGGAGCTAGGGGCGATGTGGCGATTAAAATCTTTGGGAGCGATATTGAGCGACTAAATGAGCTTAGCGTGGAGATTGCGGACTTGCTAGGCACAATTGAAGGCTCTAGCGAGATATTTACCACACTAAATGAGGGCTTCACATACCTCCAAGTTACGCCAAATAAGATTGCTATGGCGAATCTTGGGATTAGTATGGCGGAGTTTCAAAAGTTCCTCCAAGCCTCGCTTGATGGGCTTAGAGTGGCAAGTCTCCCGCAAGGATTCATCACCACGCCAGTAATTATTCGCATGGATAGTGGCTTGGCAGATGATGTGGATAGATTTAAAATGCTAGAAATCACCAGCGATAAGGGCGTCGCGGTGCCACTTAATGCGATTGCTGAAATTAGTCAAGTCGATGGTCCAGTGCAAGTAAATAGGGAAAATAGCCTTAGAATGAGCGTGGTTCGAAGCAATGTTATAGGCAGAGATTTAGGCGGATATGTCGATGAGATAAAGCAAAAGATAAGTGAAGAAATAATACTAGATGGGGGCTATCAAATCACCTACGGAGGGCAGTTTGAAAACCAGCAGAGAGCGCAAAAACGGCTAATGACGATAATCCCGCTTAGTATCGTGGTAATATTTTTCATATTATTTTTCACTTTTAGGCATATTTCAATTGCCCTACTCATCTTGCTAAATATCCCATTTGCCGTAACTGGGGGCTTAATCGCACTTTTTATAACTGGCGAATACATCTCCGTTCCCGCGTCCGTGGGATTTATCGCGTTATTTGGTATTGCGGTTTTAAATGGGCTTGTTATGGTGAGCTACTTTATCGCGCTCCTAAAAAGTGGCTACAAGCTCGATGAGGCGGTAAGAGTGGGGGCGAAAAGGCGACTTCGACCAGTTCTTATGACGGCATTTATCGCTGGGTTTGGATTATTGCCATTGCTACTTTCAAGTGGCGTGGGAAGCGAGGTGCAGCGACCTTTGGCGATTGTAATTTTGGGTGGATTGGCGACTTCAAGCATATTGACACTAGTGATTTTGCCTCCGGCGTTTAGATTCTTGGCTAAAAAAGTTGGATTGTAAAAAGTTGGATTATAAGGAGTAAAAATATGAATGTAATGCAGATTTATTTTAGGGATAATTTTAAGGATATGGTCGTGGATTGCTTGCTAGAGAGCGAGTTTGATAACTTTTATTATTTTGATTGTAAGCAATATAATACGAAGAATTTAACAAGTGCCAAAGAGCGAGTAACAGGGCGGATTGACTATGGCAAAATTGAGTTATTGGTGGAATCTAGGGAAAAAGAGCAACTAGAGCGACTTGCAAATAAGCTATATGCGATGTTTGGCAAGGAGGATTTGAGAATCTACCTTGGCGACCTAAAAGCGAAATAGGCTAAAATAGTGATTTTAAAAGCGTGGTTTATTGGCGGAATCTTAGAAATTACAATATTAAAAAATATTAAAGGGGCAAATCTTTGCGAATCTTAATTGCTGATGATGAAAAGACGCTGTTGGAGCTGACAAAAGAATCCCTTGAGCTAGAGGGCTTCAAGGTCGATGCGGTCGATAATAGAGAGGATATCGAGGCGTATTTGGATTCTTATATTTATCAAGTTTTGGTGCTGGATAGGAACTTTTATGGGATTGATATTATGAATGAGGTCATAAAATACGCCAAAGCTAAAAATCCAAATATGGGAATTTTAGTCATTTCTGCGATGAGTAGCGTCGATGATAAGGTTACTGGGCTACTTAAAGGGGCAGACGACTACTTGGAAAAGCCCTTTGATAATAAGGAGTTGAAGGCAAGAATCTACGCGCTAAACCGCCGATTTTACAGCGATATTTATGAGTTTGAGGACACGCATATAAATCTCTCCACAAAGCAGATTCTTTGTCAAAATACGCCTGTCAATCTAACCAAAAACGAATCTAATCTGCTATTTTTATTGCTCTCCAAACGCGGCTATATCTTTAGCAAAAATGAGATTATTGACAATCTATACTTGCACCCAGAGAGCGTTTTGCCAAATAGCATTGATGAGCTAATCTCACGCATTCGCAAAAAAATCAATCCAAAGATTATCCGCACCATAAAAACAAGGGGGTTTGTAGTTGATTAAGTCGCTAAAGGGCAGAATTACAGCGTTTTTCCTAGCGCTTATAAGCGTGTATTTTGCGATAAATTTGACCTTTTTACTAAATCACATCAATAACGAAAAAAGGGATAATTTGGAGATTCTCCTATCCCACGCTTTGAGTGAGAGTATGGATTATATTAAAGAAAAGCAGGATAAAACCGAGCTTGGATTCCTTTACAATATCCCCCATATGACTTCTGTGCTTAAAAAAAGCGGTGCGAGGGAGATTGAGTTTTTCTTTAGCGATGAGAAATACGAGCCAAAAGAATACGAAATCGCCGTCTCTAAGAGGCTAAAAAACGGCACATATTTTAATCTAAAAAGTGATGACAGCGAGGTTAGAAAGTATATATTAGAGGCTACACAGGCTCTTATTTTCCAGCATTTGGGCTATTTGGTCTTGGTGGGAATCTTGGGCGTTTATTTTATCAATCGGCTTTTGCTTCCCTTGGGGCATTTGGCAAATCAGTGTAAAAATTACCAAGATGGCAATAAATTTTATTTGAATGATAAAAATGTGGGGAGCGAGATAAAGCAAATCGAACACGCGCTAAATGCGTTGGTGAGCCGATTTGACGAGCTTAGGAAAAAGGATAATGAGATTTTTGCGACCGCCACACACGAGCTTAAAACGCCAATGGCTATCATAAAAGCTAGGGTTGAGAAGTATAGCGAGAACCTAAAATACGCCAAAGAGAGCTTTATAAGCGACATTAATGAGGACATAAAACGGCTATATTTGGAGGTCAAAAGCATACTTTATTTTAATATTTTTGACTTTGATGAAAAGGCTGTTTTTAGCGTAAAGGGCGAGATTAGCGAGGCGATTTCCAAGGTGGATTTGCTACTAAAAAATCGTGGGCTTAGAGTGGAAATTCTAGGTGATGATTTTATGCTGGAATCTAGGCGGAATCTATTTGTGAAAATGTTTATGTCGATTTTTGAAAACGCCATTGCATACGCTAAAATGGGGACTAAAATAGAGATTTCTATCGAAGATTCTGGGGAATCTGGCGTGGAATCCGTGGCGGAATCTAGCTTAGATTCGGCGGAATCTGTGGAATCTCGTGTAAAATCTGGGGAATCTAGGGCGGAATCTGCTCTAAATTCTAGCGGAGAATCCTTGGATTCAGCGGAATCTAGCACAGATTCCAGCAAATCCCGCAAGATAATCCGCGTCAAAAACGAACAAGGCGGCGAGGTCAATCTCTTTAGCTCCAAACTTGGCATAAAAATCTTGGAAAAAATAAGCAAAGAGCTAGATTTCAGCTTTGAAATCATCAAAGATGACAAGTTTTACGAAGTGGTGATTTATTTTAACTAGCTTTGAAAATCTTAGTGGATTTTAGGGGAAGTGATTTTACAAAACCTATTTAGAATTAATAAGCTAAACCTTAGGAATACCCCAAGGCAAGCTTAAAACTTATATTTAGAAAAAATAAAGCCCGATAACAAATATAGGCACAGTAAATATTAATGCTGTAATACAATACCCCATAATATCCCTAACGCCAAGCCCAGCTATAGCGAGTGCGGGAAGTGCCCAAAAAGGTTGAGCCATATTTGCCCACTGCTCACCATAAGCTATAGCCATAGTAGCTTTTCCTACATCAGCACCCAAACTTTTAGCCGCTTCTATAATAAAAGGTCCTTGTATAACCCAGTGTCCACCACCACTTGGCACGGCAAAGTTTATAGCAGCTGAGCTAAAAAATGTTAGCACTGGAAAGGTTTCCTTATTAGAAACATCTACAAACCAATCTGTAATAATACCACCCAAACCGCTATGCTCCATCATTAAAGCAATAGCTGCGTAAAATGGAAATTGCACTAAAATACCAGCTGTGCTTTTAGCCGCACTACTAATAGCCCTCATATAAGCCATAGGCGTTTTATGGAGTGCTAAACCAATTACTACAAAGATAAGATTAACTGTATTTATATCGAGTCCAGCTATGCCTTTTTCATAGAAATGATTCCCCAAATAAACCACTCCAACTACAACTATAGTATAAGCTAAGATTACGCTTTCTTCCATTTTCAGTGCGGGAGGAGCATCTTTTGGAAGCTTTTTTTGAAAGCTTGGTTCTTCAGCTAGTAAGGCAGGGTCGACGGTTTTTGGATTTTTAGGCACCATATAGGTTGCTAAAATAGGAACTAAGATTAGAATTGCCGCACATACAAAGAGATTATATCCAGTGAAAATAGTCTCATTTAACGGTATTGGAATACCATCTAGATAGTTTTTAACGATAATATTATCAGCGGTAGCAGCAGAAAGGGGCATAGAGCCTGAAAGTCCCCCCCCCAAGTCATAAAGCCCATATAGGCACAAGCGATAAGCAAACCATAATCGACTGCTTTTAGATTTCGTGCCACTTGTTTAGCAAATAAAGCTCCAACTACTAGCCCAAAACCCCAGTTTATAAGACTAGCTATACCTCCAAAAAATACGACTAATGCCACTCCTTGCTTAGGCGTCTTAGCAATAGAGGCTATTTTAGTAAGTAATGCTTTAACTTGCTCAGAGCTTGCTAGGGCAAAGCCAGTAACTACTATCATCGCCATTTGCGTAGTAAAAGCTAAAAGCCCCCAAAAGCCACTACCCCAAAAGCCTACCATAGACATAATGGCAGTTTCGCCTTCCTCTGGCGTAACGGTAAAGAGCCCAAAGACAAAAACTATGATACTTAAAAGTATCGCGAATACCAAAGGGTCAGGCAAGTATCGATTAACTATTCTAACCATAAAAGAGCTAATTCTATTTATCATTCTTTCTCCTTTTGTTTTTCTGCTCATCTTAATATTGAGCTCATCATTTTACTATGATGAAACTTAACTTAAATAAAAGTATTTATTAAAATTTTTTTAATTTTATGTCCATAAAAGTAATATTTATTTGTAATATATAAAAAAGGGAGGTAGATTCTACGATATTGCAATGATGTATATTGCTATCAAAAATAAATCTCAATAAAGCTAAGATTAATTAATCCTTGTGCTATGTGTTAATATCCTCATCTCTTCTGTAGGTATATATTGGCTTAGTGTAAGTCCAAACTTTTGAGCAAATCGTAAAACGGCAAAACTTGGCTTCTCTATAAAAACGATAAAAGTTATTTTGGATAAAATAATCTTTTTTAATATCTCTACATCAAGCCTAAAATTAATAAAAATAATAGAATCTAATAATTCATCTCTCTTTGTTTTAGCCAAACCAATCGCCTTATAAACTGCATTTTTGGGATTTATATCATAGGATTCTACAATATTTAAAAACTCCCCATTATTGCCTAAAAATACGATTTTAGAGCGACAAAGATAGGAATCGCTACAATCAAAGTTATAAAAATCTCTACAAGATTCTAATAAATCATTTATATGAATATTTCTTCTGCTATTATTAAATGGAATGATAACTTTATCTTTATTCCTCTTATTATCCATCAAATTATCTGTTAAAGTGATAGATTCGCAAGTTTGTATCACTTCCCTATCCTTTAAAAGATTAAGAAATTCATCTTTTTTTAGGCTTACTTGGACGAAAATACTATTTTTTTCTACCACTATATTTTGTATAAAATCTTTTTTTATATTACTCAAATATCCACGAACAAGAGGTTCTAAATCATTATCCAAGCAAATAAACATAATCTCCAAATAATCATTTATATAAACCTTAATATTAGTATCATTATAAAAAGATTCTATTATTTCATTTACTATGCCTTTTTTTATAGATTTAATGGTTATATGTTTAAGCATAATTCTCCAACTTATATGTTTTTATCAAATTTTAATCATTTTAAGCAAAAATTTCTAGGATATTGTTTTATAATATTAGGATAATTTTTACTTAGGAGTTGCATAATGAGGTATATAAAGTTTTTTAAAGAGATTAACAATAAAGATGTGCCGATTGTTGGGGGAAAAAACGCAAGTATTGGAGAGATGTTTCAAGAGCTAAACCAAGTTGGCATTAAGGTTCCAAATGGTTTTGCAATCACAAGTGAGGCTTATTGGTATTTATTAGATAGTGGGAATATCCGCCAAAAAATCATAGATTTACTTGAGAATGTTGATGTTTCCGAAATTGATGTGCTAAAGGCTAGGAGTAAGAAGATTAGGGAGCTGATTTTCACCACACCATTTCCACAAGATTTAAAAGATGAAATACTTCAAGCATATGAGATTCTAAGCAAAGAATATAATATGAATAATGCAGATGTAGCAGTTAGAAGCTCGGCAACAGCAGAGGATTTGCCCGATGCAAGTTTCGCCGGACAGCAAGACACTTTTCTAAATGTAAAGGGGGCACAGAATCTAATACATTATGTAAAATCGTGTATGGCTTCACTTTTTACCGATAGAGCTACAAGCTATCGAGCTACTAAAGGGTTTGACCACTTTAAAATCGCTCTCTCTGTGGGAGTGCAAAAAATGGTTAGAAGCGATATAGGAAGCTCTGGGGTTATGTTTTCAATCGACACAGAAACGGGCTTTAAAGATGCTGTATTTATTACTTCAAGCTGGGGATTGGGTGAGAATGTCGTAGGTGGCACAGTTAATCCAGATGAATTCTATGTATTTAAGCCAACTTTAAAGCAAGGCAAACGCCCAATTATTAAAAAAGAAATGGGTAAAAAAGATATAAAAATGGTTTACGCCCCGCTAGGAAGCGATAGACCAACACGAAATATACCAACTACAATCGAAGAACTCACCACATTTTCAATCACCAATGAAGACATTTTGACACTTGCAAGATACGCAATAATCATCGAAGAGCATTACACCAAAGAGGCTGGAGAATACCGCCCAATGGATATTGAGTGGGCGAAAGATGGTAATAGTGGAGATATTTTTATCGTGCAAGCTAGACCAGAAACAGTGCAGAGCCAAAAGCAAAAAACAAATAATATAAATAGAATCGAAAAATTTAGCTTTAAAAAACCAGTCGATAAGATTCACACACTTGTAAAAGGTATGGCGATTGGCGATAAAATAAGCCACGGAAAGATTAAGATAATCGAAGATATTGGACTTATGAGCGGGATTAAAGAAGGTGATATTTTAGTAACTGATAATACTGACCCAGATTGGGAACCAGCTATGAAAAAAGCTGCGGCAGTCATCACCAATAGAGGTGGGCGAACCTGCCATGCGGCAATTGTAGCTAGGGAAATTGGAGTGCCGGCAATCGTTGGGGCGACTGGGGCGACTGAAAAACTTGCAAATGGCATTAAAGCAACTGTTTCTTGTGCGGAGGGTGAGCAAGGCTTCGTATATAATGGAATCTTTGATTTTAATATTGATGTCGAAGATATATCGGATTTAGGGAAAACAAAAACTAAGATTTATATGAATGTTGGGAATCCAGAAAAAGCCTTTTCTTTCGCACAACTACCAAATGATGGCGTTGGATTAGCTAGAATGGAATTAATTATTATAAATAGCATTAAAGCCCACCCGGTGGCGTTAGTCGATATGCAAAATGGCAAAACAGATGTGCAAGATTATGAGACTATAAAAAATATTATATGTGGTTATGATAATCCAAAAGACTTCTTCACTAGCAAGATTGCTGAGGGGATTGGAATGATAGCTTCTGCATTCTACCCAAATCCTGTGATTGTGCGAACTAGCGACTTTAAAACAAATGAATATAAGGGAATGATTGGCGGAGCACCATATGAGCCACACGAGGAAAATCCTATGCTTGGCTATAGAGGGGCAAATCGCTACTACTCTGATATTTATAGAACTGCCTTTGAATGGGAATGTCAAGGCTTGGCAAAAGTGCGAGATGAGATGGGATTAACAAATATGAAAGTTATGGTGCCTTTCCTAAGAACACCCGAAGAGGGCAAAAAAGTATTGGAGATTATGCGACGAAATGGGCTAGAATCTGGCAAAGATGGCTTGGAAATCTATGTGATGTGTGAACTTCCAGTAAATGTGATTTTGGCAGATGATTTCTTGCAATTATTCGACGGCTTTTCAATCGGCTCAAATGACCTAACTCAGCTTACTTTGGGCGTGGATAGGGATAGTGAGCTAGTTAGCTCTATATTTGATGAGCGGAATCCTGCTATGCTAGAGATGTTTAAAAGGGCAATTGCGGCGTGCAAAAAGCATAATAAATATTGTGGAATCTGCGGACAAGCCCCAAGCGATTACCCAGAAATTGCGGAATTCCTCGTGCGTGAGGGGATAGACTCCATCTCGCTAAATCCAGATTCTGTGATTTCGACTTGGAGAGTTGTAGAAAAACTTGAAAAAGATTTAAAAAAATAAGATTCTAAAGGATAGAATCTACATAGAGCAAGGGGAGATTCTCTTGCTCTATTTTTTAATCTCTAAAATATTATAAATCCAAATATCTTTCATCGCAAAATGTGTTTATGTGAATATTACTCATCGCTTTTTTTAGCGAGATAAAAAACTCTTCATTCGCATCCTCTAAATCTTTTAATAGCTTTTTGGCATTTTCTCTAGCATAGGGTTTCTTATCATCGCTATGCCAATTTATAGGGCAATTACAATCAGGTGCTATGTAGATTCCATTATTTTTTATAAAATCTATTATTTGACGCTCTCTTACAAAGATTAAAGGACGAATGACAAAAAGCCCATTTCCAGCTTTATATATTGGAGGCATTGAACGCAAAGCCCCATTAAAACTTAGATTCATAATAAAGCTCTCCGCAGCATCGTCTAAATGATGTGCTAATGCTATTTTATTATATCCACCTTCTAATGCTTTAGAGTATAAGGCTCCGCGTCTAAGGCGAGAGCAAAAACTACAATATGAGCTATTTGGTCGCTTTTTTTCCTCTAGGGCTTGGTATATCGTTGTTCTATATAATTCATATGGAATCTTTAATTTTTCGCAATATTCAAAAATATAGTCATATTCTCCACCTCTCCCATAATCAACAGTCAAAGCTTTAAATTCAAACTTAAATGGGGCGTGAGATTGCATTCTTGCTAATATAGTAGCCAAAAGCATAGAATCTTTTCCCCCGCTTAATCCTAGTAGAATCTTATCGCCCTCTTTTATTAAACCATATGTAGCATTTGTTTTACCTACAATGCTTAGAATCTTCTTACTTATCATTGCAATTCTAACCTTATTTTTTCCTCTAATATTTCTTTCTTAATCTTTTTATTATTATATTTTACTACTAAAAGATTCTCACTCTTATTTATATAGCTTTCAATAACACCTGAAATAGCATTAATATTATCTAGGTTTTTAGGGATAATTTTTAATTTCATATATATATTTTCTTGCAAACTTGGATTATTTAAGAAAATAAATAAAATAAACCAACACAGCACAAATATAGCGATAATTACAGAAATATATATAAAATCTATTTTTTCAAATAATTTTCCACCTACAACTCCGCCTAAAAATGAGCCTAAATATCCAAATGTAGTAAAGATTCCAAGTGATAGGCTTTTTTCTTGCATTTTAGGATATTTGGAAGCTAGATTCTGCAAAAGTGGTTCATGTATACAAAATGCACTAAAAAATAGCACAACACCTATGGAAAAAATAATAAGTTTATCTCTCAAATCACCAAATCCCATAAGCATATAGGCAATCGCAAAAAAGATTATAGCAATGAGTATGATTGCTTTTGGTTTTTTATATTTTTCAGCGATAATCATCGCAGGGATAAGAGCAAGAAGCCCTATTATCGCAGAGATTCCAAAAACTTTCCAAATATCTTTCTCAAGCATACCTAGATGATGAACTAAGGTTATAGGAATAATAGTGAAAGCAAAAGTCATTAAAAATTTTTGCAATAAAACACTTATATTTAAAATCATTATATTTTTATTTTTTAAAATATTAAGATACATTTTTTTATTTGTATCTATAGTATATTCCAAATGTGGTGCTTTAGGGACAATCGCATATAATAAAATAATAGCAAAGAATGACAATAACGCCGTCAATAAAAATAGCTTATCTACGCCATATCTCATTCCCACACTAGGACCAATAATCATTGCTAAAATAAAGCTTATAAATATTGCAACCCCCATAAACGCCATTGCTTTACCGCGTTTTTCTTCTTTTATTAAATCTGTTATTTTAGCACTTACAACACTCCCAATAGCCCCTGCTCCTTGAACTATACGACCAATTATTATCATCTCAACACTAGAAGCAAATGCACAAATAAGTGAGCCGATTATAAATATAACCAATCCCATAGCAATAACATTGCGTTTAGAATACTTATCACCTAAGATTCCAAATGGAATTTGAAATATTATTTGACTAATAGCATATGAGCTAATGGCTAATCCTATTAATGTCATATTGTTTGCATCTAAACTTATGGCATATAGTGCTAAAACAGGCATAACAACAAATAACCCAAAAAAGCGAAGCCCTGCTATCAAAGACAAAGAACCTACAATTTTAAACATTTTTCACCGACTATTTAATTTTTTATTTGGCAATATAAGAGCATAATTCTACAAAAATTTCATTAAAGAGTTGTAAATTTGAAAATTATTTTATTTAGTCAAAATAAACACAAAGTAAAAGAAATAGAGAGTATTTTTAGTCCATCTAAAGAGCATTATGTGCGAGTTTATACTGAGTTTATAGAGCCATTTTGTGTTGTTGAAAATGGTGAAAGTTTTAAGGATAATGCTATTTTAAAACTTAGATTTTTAAGCCAAAAACTACCAAAAAGTTTAAGTAAAGATTTTATCCTTATGAGTGAAGATAGCGGAATATGCGTCCAAAGCCTAGATAATCAGCCCGGAATCTATTCAAGCAGATATGCAAATATTGATGATTTTAGCGATAAAGAATCTATATTAAAAGCAAAGGATTCCAGCGATGAAGCAAATATAAATAAACTAATAAATAGCCTAAAAAATAAAGGGCTAGAATCCTCAAAGGCTACTTTTATATCTTGTGTTGCAGTTTTAAAAAATGAGCAAATCCTAACAACACACGGATTCTTAAATGGAAAAGTAGTAACAAACAAAAGCGGGGAAAGTGGATTTGGATATGACCCTATATTTATCCCCAATGGCTATAGTGAGAGTTTGGCTGTTTTAGGCGATGTGGTGAAAGATACAATCTCGCATAGATTTAAAGCATTAAAATTAATGAAAATACTTTTAAAATAATGCCCTTTATAAAGCAAAAATTTCACATCAAATATCCCATAAAAGCCACATTATTCCTACAACAAAATCTCCATTTATCACAAAAAGACGCACAAAGAATCATTGATAAAGGTAGAATTTTTATTAATGATAAGTCATTTAAAGAAAAAGCTGGAATCCTATTTGGTGATATTTGGATTAATAGATTTAGAGCAGAAGATTTAGGGATTAAGCCGATTTTTAAAACAAAAGATTTTGTTGTATTTGACAAACCGCCAAAACTTTTGGTTCATCCAAAGGGGAGATTCTATCATTTAAGTTTGCTTGATAGTATAAAGTTTTATTTTGGGGATAATGCAAACCCAATAAATAGATTAGATTTTGAGACAAGCGGAATCCTACTTGTATCGCTAAATAAACAAAGTGAGATTATTCTAAAAAAATCTTTTGAAAAAAGAGAGGTTAAAAAAATCTATTTAGCTTTAGTTTATGGAAAGATAGGGGATTGCGTTATTGACTTAAATATTTTAGAGCAAAATAAAAAAAAGGATTTAGGAATTCGCTCAATCGTTTCCCCAAATGGCAAAAAAGCCATAACAAAAATAGAAGCGATAAAATACAATCAAACACATAATACCACACTAATAAAAGCTTATCCAATCACAGGAAGAACACATCAAATAAGAGTGCATTTAAACCATATTGGACATAGAATTGTTGGTGAATGCCTATATGGGGTTGATGATACGCACACTAGAGATTATCTAAATAAAACATTCGATGAGAAAAAAAGAAAAGAAATTTTTGGTGCAGATAGATTAATGCTACACTCAAAACAAATAGAATTTATATATAAAAATACAAGATTTA
This sequence comes from Helicobacter sp. 16-1353, assembly GCF_003288815.1. GTDB lineage: Bacteria > Campylobacterota > Campylobacteria > Campylobacterales > Helicobacteraceae > NHYM01. The sequence goes on from NZ_NHYM01000002.1 coordinate 38,167, forward strand.
TTATAAGTTCTAATATGGATTTTGAAAATGGTATTTGAGTATCGAAGTTTAAAATGATTAGATTCTATAAAATAGAATCCTTAAAAATATTTTAGTATTTTCATCAAGATTCTTATTTATCAAATATTTAATTCGCCTTCCCACCATTTTTTATAATTGTATTTCTCCCATAATGGGACGATTTCGCCGATTTGTGGCATTAAAAGCTCGATTTTCTCGTATTTTTTGCTATTGTGTAGCTTTGAAATCTCGCTTAAAGGCTCATTCCAGCTATGCAAAGAAATTCGAAATTTAGAATTATGCACGGGGAATAGAGAAGTGGCATTTAGGTCATTTGCTGCATTTAGCACATCTTGTGGAAACATATGAATTTCACGCCAATTCTCGTTATACTGCCCGTTTTCTAAAAACGCCAAGTCGATTTTCCCAAATCGCTCCCCAATCTCTCTAAAATGCCCTCCATAGCCAGAATCTCCGCCGATATAAATCTTTCTGCCCATAATTTCCACTAGAAACGACGCCCAAAGCGTGGCATTACTATCAAAAATCTTGCGACCGGAGAAATGCTTTGCAGTTAGGCAAAAGATTTTGAAATCGCTGGATTTGTTGGGCTTATCGGTTTCGTTTGCCGTGCTTTTAGTGATTTTGCCGGAGATTCCGCTGATTTTATCGTTTTTATCGGCTCCAGATTCCACATATTCCTCATTCCAATCTAATTCAATAATATTTTCTATGCCCCAATTACGCAGATATTTCCCCACGCCAAGCGGAGCTATCGCCGTTTTGACCTTAGATTTTAGGGCTTTTATGTCGTTTTTGCTTAAGTGGTCGTAGTGATTGTGCGTGATTACTAAATAATCGATATTTGGCAAATCCTCAGCATGGTAAATATCCGTGCCACTGAATGGATTATTGATGAAAGGCACTGGCGATGCCCTTCCAAATACGGGGTCTACCAAAATCCGCTTCCCACCAACCTGCAGTAAATACGACGAATGCCCAAACCACACTACATAATCCTTTTTCCCCAAAGATTTCAAATCGCTCTTTATGGCTGGGATATTCTTGGGCTTTTCGCCAGTGATAAAAATATCAAGCATAATTTTTAGCATAGAATCTTTTTTCTTGCCCTCGTTCTCGAAAGTCGTGGCAACTGGCTCTATATTGTGGAATCTACCATTTTTAAAATGTGGTGAATTAATAATCCGCTCTTCGTTCATATTTTTTCCTTTGATAAAAATCTCGCTAACGCCCACAAGGGCTATTATAGCGAATATAAAACAAATTAATAAAATAGTGATTTTTTTCATTTTTTTCTACTTTCTTTTAGTTTTTTTGCTAAGATTCCCCTAATTGGGCTTTTTAGATGCCACTGATTTTAGTGAAAAATGTGTAATATTTATTTAAGATTCTATTTGGGATTTTATTAGATTCTTGTGAGATTCGCAACAGAATCTAGCACAGATTCCACATTTGCCTTGGATTTGCAGTGTTGCTTTGCGTAATCTCTCGCCCTGTTTGGGAGGAATAAGACTTGGAGTCTATGACGAGCGAACTGGGTGGGAGATTACGCAAATTGAATACCCAAAGCCGAGAAATCCAGCAAACTAAAACGCTAAAATTAAAGTTCCAGCCGTGATTAAAACTCCGCCGATGATGACTTTTAGGCTCACCGCCTCTTGCAAAAATATAAATGCTAAAATCATCGTAATAACAACGCTGAATTTATCGATAGGCACGACCTTTGACGCCTCTCCTAGCTGCAACGCTCGATAGAAAAAGAGCCATGAAAACCCTGTGGCAACGCCTGATAAAATCAAAAATATCCAGCTTTTTTTACTAATCTCCGCTATCTCGCTCTGCGACCCAGCCACAAACACAAATACCCACGCCAAAACTAACACAACCGCCGTTCGTATCGCAGTGGCTAAATCCGCATTAACGCCTGTTATGCCGACTTTTGCAAATATCGAAGTAAGCGCGGCAAAAAACGCCGCAAGTAGGGCATATATAATCCACATATTTTGCCACATATTTCCCCCTTTGTTTTGCTGTGAAATCGACAAAATTAAGGGCTTTTTATAATTGACCTCATCACTATCTTGCTTCGCATAAAAATAGGGTGGCGAGTGTGAAAATTAATTATTAGAATTTAGTTTTAAAGATTCGCATAAAAAGGGCGGTGGGTGGGATTAGATAAAGACGAGGGCGAAGCCCTCCGCCGAATAAAAACTTAATTTTTACAAGTTTCTTGTTTTAGTTTTTTGCAAGGATATTTTAAAAGCATACTTTTAAAATCTTTTTTAAATCTATGGCAGGAAACTTCGCTTCGCTCGTTTTCCCACCCACCGCCCTTTATGTGGATTAAAAACCGCATTTTCAATAATTATTGTTTGCAACCACCGCCCTTTTATGTGTGAGATTCGCGCCTCACATAAGATTTATAACAATTGCCTTAGATTCCACATTTGCCTTGGATTTGCGGTGTTGCTTTAGACGAATGCCGTGCTGGTTGGCTAAGAATAGAACTAAAGTGTCCATGACGACGCCAACTAGCTCGGCGTTCGTTCAAATTGAATACCCAAAGCTGAGAAATCAAAAAATCCCAAAGCCAAGAAATCCCCCAAAGCAAACAAAATCCTAGCTTTAAGGTCTAATCGCCCCGACTACCTCGTGTGGCTCGTATAACTCCTCCAAATACGCAATATCACTTTGACTTAAAACCAAATTCACAGATTTTGCTGCATCTTCTAAATGTGAAATCTTAGTAACCCCCACAATCGGCGATGCTACAAGCGGTTTAGATAAAAGCCACGCTAGGGCGACTTCGCTCATTGAGACGCCATATTTTTTGCTAATCTCCTCTACCCGCCTACAAATCGGCTCATCGATTTTCTCATTTCTATCGTATTTTTGCTTGGCAAAATTATCGTTTTTGCTTCGCTCCGTGTTCGCTCTCCACGACCTAGCGAGCCTCCCAGCTGCAAGTGGGGAATACGGGGTCATCATTACCTTTTCCTCTTCTAAGAGTTGCATCATCTCTCGCTCTTCTTCGCGGTAAATCAAATTATAGTGATTTTGCATAGAGATAAATGTGTGGTAGCCATTCTGCCTTGCGATTTCTTGCATTTTATAAAATTGATATGCAAACATCGCCGAAGTGCCGATATACCGCACCTTGCCCTCCCTAATCGTCTCATCTAACGCCCTCATCGTCTCCTCGACCGGTGTAGTGTAGTCAAATCTGTGCGTGATATACAAATCCACATAATCCGTGCCAAGCCGTTTTAGCGACCCATCAATCTCCCTCTTTATCGCCTTATAAGAGAGTTTGCCCTCGTTAAAATGCACTTTTGTCGCTAGAATCACATCTTCTCTTTTGGCAAATTTCTTAATCGCCTTGCCTAAGAATTCCTCGCTAGTCCCGCCATTGTAAGTATTTGCGGTGTCAAAAAAGTTTATGCCTAGCTCCAAACTCCGCTTTATCATCTCATCGCTCTTGGCTTGGTCTAAAAGCCAAGTTTGGTTGCTACTCTGCGGCTTCCCAAAGGTCATGCACCCTAGGCAAATCCGCGATACGCTCAAATCGCTCTGCCCTAATTTTATATATTTCATGTTTGTTCCTTTCATTGAGTTTATTGTGTTATTTGCAGGATTCGCACTTGCTAGATTCCCGATGTTCGTGGAATCTTTTGCAAATAGATTCCTGCCAATCGCTCCGCCAAATGCTCCGCTTAGAGCCAAGATTCCGCTAATTTTTGCAGAATCTTTTAAAAATTTCCGCCGATTTTCCATATGCTTCCTTTCAATATCAAAAATGCAGATTCCAAAGAATCTAAAGAAATTATAAAACGAAGTAAGGGCGAAGTGATAGAATAAAATCTATAGATTTCTTGCCTAATTCTCCAAGTTTTAAAAACCACTAAGTATTTTAAATTCTTAATATTCTTTTAATTTCTTATATTTTGGTATCTTAGTAGCCTAAGGTTTCACGCTTTTATTTAATTTTTGAAAAAATCTTAATTATTTTTATTGTAGAATCTTAACCAAACCAAAAAAGGAATTATTATGAACAAACCTACAAGTAGAATAAATGAGATAATAGATGAATTGGTTGATTTTATTTTATATCAAACGCCTATTGATGCAGAAAATAAGATTCCTTCTTTAGATTTATTTTCTAGAACAAACACAGATGAATTTTCATTATATATTTATCAACCATCTATTTGTTTTGCATTACAAGGCACAAAATCTGTTAGTTTTGCTAAAAATGTATATACCTATAATAAAACAAAATATCTACTCGTATCCACTCATGTCCCTGCATATGTGAAAATATTAGAGGCTTCAAAACAAAAGCCCTATGTTGGCATATCACTAAAATTTACATTAGAGCAAATCTATGACACCCTAAAAGATTTTGATAAAAATCCAATTAATCAAAAACCTAGCAAAGGATTGTATTTTGGTGAAGCAAATGAAGAGTTATTAGAGCCAATTTTACGATTATCAAAACTCCTTTTATCTCCGCAAAGTCATATTGATTTTATGTCGCCTTTGATAATAAAAGAGATTCTATACATACTGCTTAGTGGCAATAGTGGAGAGTTTTTAAAACAATATGTTATAAATGGCTCTATTACAAATAAAATTGTTAAAGCTATACTTACGATAAAAAGTAATTTTTCAAATCCTATAAATATGCGAGAATTGGCGTATCAATTAGACATAAGCGAGAGTTCCTTATATCATAATTTTAAACGAATTACAGCTTTAAGCCCATTACAATTTCAAAAAAAGATTCGCCTTGAAGAGGCAAAACAAATATTATTAAAACAAAATATTAATGTTAGCGATGTAGCATTTAAAGTTGGATATGAATCTCCATCACAGTTTAGTAGAGAGTATGTGAGATTATTTGGGATACCGCCAAAAAAACATATTGAACAATTAAAAGAAAATGCTGTTTAGATAAATTGCATAATTAGGCAATAATATTGGAGTTTTATTCTACCTTCTATTTTATATTTAGTCATATAATTAGGGTGTAAATTTTAAAACACCTTAAGATTTAATTTCTAGCTTGTTAGCTTGAATATCTTGTTATATTGGATAATAAAATACAACAATCGTTTCTCCTTATTATTAAAGCATTGTTTAGTAAATAGTGCTAGGAATATAAATCTTAGATTGTAGAAATTTACAAAACTCAATAAAGGTTATTGTGATGAAAAATAATAATAGTAGGCGAAAATTTATCAAAGATTCTGCCAAAGTTGTTGGCGGGATAGCCGGTGGAATGGCATTAGCTGGAGTAGCTGGAACTAACTTAAACGCAAACCAAACTAAGCTAGATTCTAAGAATCTAAGAGCATTAAACTTGCAAGAAGTAAGCGAGGGTAAGCGGATAACTTCCAGCGGATTTGCCGCATTTGGTCCAAAATATGAGCTAAAAGCCCATAGCTTTACTCGCCACCCGGTGGGCGATAATGATATTTTGATTGAGATTCTTTACGCTGGAATCTGCCACAGCGATTTACACACGGTTTTAGGCGACCACGGAGAGGCAAAATACCCAATGGTGCCCGGACATGAAATCGCCGGTGTGGTAACTGCGGTAGGCAAAAATGTCAGTAAATTCAAAGTGGGCGATTACGCTGGTGTGGGGTGCATGGTGAATTCATGTGGGGAATGCGAGATGTGTAAGAATGGCGAGCAGCAATTCTGCCAGAATGCCAAGACCGTCTTCACCTACAACAGCAACGATGTATTCCACGGGGGCGAAAACACAATGGGCGGATATTCAAATAACATCGTCCTAAGCGAGAAGTTCGCCATAAAAGTCCCGCAAAATGCCAAGATAGAGCGAGTAGCTCCGCTTTTGTGTGCGGGGGTTACGACATTTGCACCGATTAAATACTCCAAGGTTAAAAGGGGGCAGAAAGTCGCTGTGGCAGGATTCGGCGGATTGGGGCATATGGCGGTAAAATATATGATTTCGCTTGGGGCGGAGGTAAGCGTCTTTGACACCACAGATGACAAGCGAAAAGCCGCACAAAAAATGGGTGTGAAGCGATATTTCAATGTCAATAAGCCAAAGGATTTCGAAAATCTCTCAAGCGAATTTGACTTTATCATCTCGACCATTCCATATAAATACGATATAAATATGTATCAAAAAATGTTGAAGCTAGATGGCGAAATGGCGATTGTGGGGCTTCCATCTCACGCTGATAATCCTTCGCTTGATGGCAATACGACTATTTGGAACTTTAGGCGAAAGATTTACAGCTCCCTAATCGGCGGTGTGGAAATCACCCAAGAGATGATAGACTACTCGATTGCCAACAACATCTACCCAGATGTCGAGGTCATCAAAGCCACAAGCAGCGAGATAAATAAGGCGTATCAGCGGGTCGCAAAAGGCGAAGTGCAGTTTAGGTATGTGATTGATATGAAAACGCTATAGAGCGTGGTTTTGAGCTTTTGTAAGAGTTTGATTCTTAGCTATTGTCGATAGGCGATAAGTCCTATCTCCTTGCTTGAATCTACACAACTTACAAAATCACCTCAAAACAAGCGAAGCGAAGTTTCTGGTAAAACAAGCGAAGCGAAGTTTCTGGTAAAATATCTTAAAAACACTTCGCTTTAGGTGTATTTGGCTTTAAAATATGTGAATATGGGAAAAATGAGTAGAATCTAGCTTGTGCTTTGGCACTCAAAAAAAGTGTAGTGGGCGATAGATTCAAAGAAAATTAAAAAAGTTTATTTAAAAGACATTTTTAATTGTATAATGTTTATTTTAAAGGCTAAAGATTTTAAAAACTTTTCCAATCCACCGCCCTTATTTGGTGCTACCGCACGAAATTAAAAAGTTACTAAAATTGCATTGCAATTTTAAAGAATCTCGTGTGAGGTGTGGCTTCACAGCTTAAAAAAGGCGAATTTATTCGCCTAAAAAATTAAAAGGAGAAAAAAATGAAAGAACAAATCTTAAACGAATTTAAAAACGGAGAGAGAATCTCCGCAAACGGCTTTGCGGTATCCACAAAAGACAGCAAATTTGAACCATACTCATTCACTCGCCACTCTGTGGGAGAAAATGATATTTTGATAGAAATCTTATTTGCTGGAATCTGCCACAGCGACATACACTCTGCAAAAAGCGAATGGGCTCCGGGAATCTACCCAATGGTGCCCGGACATGAAATCGCCGGCGTAGTAATCGCAGTTGGCAAAAATGTCAGCAAGTTCAAAGTGGGCGATTATGCTGGTGTGGGGTGCATGGTAAATTCATGTGGGGAATGCGACTCGTGCAAGAAAAACCAAGAGCAGTTCTGCAAAAATGCCGTATTCACTTACAATTGCCAAGATCACTACCACGCAAATGAGCCAACCTACGGCGGATACTCGAATAATATCGTGGTAAATGAGAAGTTCGCCGTAACCGTGCCAAAGGACGCACCACTCGACAAAGTCGCTCCGCTTTTATGTGCGGGGATAACCACATACTCGCCAATCCGCTTTAGCGGCGTGAAAAAAGGCGATAAAGTCGCTGTGGCTGGATTTGGCGGACTTGGGGTGATGGCTGTGAAATATGCACTTTCATTTGGTGCGGAGGTGAGCGTCTTTGCAAGGAATGACAAGAAAAAGCAAGAGGCAGAAATGCTAGGCGTAAAGCGACTTTATACCGATACGAAGGGCGTTGATGAGCGATTTGACTTTATTATTTCGACCATTCCAACAAAATACAATATAAATGCATATGTGAATCTCTTGCGATTTGGCGGGGAGCTGGCTATCGTGGGACTTCCGCCGACTGATGCAAATATGCAAATAAGCGTGGCGAATCTAGTCTTTAGTGGTGGACGAAAGGTCTATGGCTCACTAATCGGCGGTATGAAAGAGACGCAAGAAATGCTTGATTACTCGCTAAAACATAAAATCTACCCAGAAACCGAGATAATCAAAAGCAATCAAATTGATATGGCGTATGAGAATCTTCTCACCGGCAAGGCGAAATTCCGCTATGTGATTGATATGAAAGCGTAAGGAATCTTAATATCTTAATAAAAAAGTTAGATTCTAAGGTAGAATCTCACTTTTAGCATATTCTCATAAACCCACTAAATATTATTCATTTTCACCCTCAAATCGTTTTTTATATTAAAAGATTAGTTTTAGTGGCGGGATTTTCAAGTGGGAGCGACTATAATAAATATCTTAAAAACAAGCCAAACAGCAAGAATTGTCTTAATGTCGCTATATAAATTAGGCAAATAAATATTAAAATGGCAATGATAGCGAAAAATATATAGACCTTTTCTATGCTTGTAAAAAGCTTTAAATCCCATATGATGGGAAATGTGGTTATAGCGATTTGGTAAGTAGAATCTACTTTAAATGTATAAGAATCTTAAGGAATCTTAAAGATTCTCTATGAGATTCTAGGAATTTTAAGTTATAGATTCTACTTTGACTTTTAAATCAAATCTTATCAAAAATGCAATGGGCGATACAATTCTAAAGGCTAGAAATTTATTTAAAGATTAGGCATTTGCCAAATATCCGTATATCTAGCAACAATATTAATAAGATTCCAGCTTTATATCTCGCAACTAAGAATCCTTATAAAAATTCTTTTACAAATATTTATAAATATCTAGATTGATTTTATTTCGTAAATTTTACTAAATTTACTTAGTCTATCGCACTTTTTATTTATGAGAGGCTCATACCTAAATATTTTTGGGAGACAAAATATTTTACCAAGCGTGGCTTCGTGTAATTTAAAAATCTTAAAGTTTTGCAAATCAAGTTTTATATTTGATTTAATGAATCTTAGGGAGGTTAAAAACTGCTTACTTTAGAGCTAGATTCTAGCGATTGTGCGGAGAAAAAATCACAAAGCTAGAATCCACCTTGCTCTAACATAGCGACTTAGTCGCACTTGGCAGAGTATGAAACATTGTAGATGGAGAGAATTTCACCAAATTTTTAAGAAACAAAACAAATTTTAAAAAGTTTGATTAGAGTTTTTGTGGAATCTTGAGAGTTTTAGGATAATTCTTGTATCAAAAAGTAGCATAAAAACCCCAAGAATCCTATAAAGTAAATATAAAATCTCTAGCAAGTTTTACTTTCAAGTTGCTCTTTAAGGTGATTAGATAGTTTTTCAATCTCGTTTTTTAAAAGGTTTTCATCTATGTAGCATTTGTCTTTTTGATAAATTGCTTCGCCTTCTATTGTGTATATCTGTAACCCAATCTTGTCAGCCACTTCTTTTTTAATTATATCTCTTTCTTTAATTTTTTCTTTTTCTTCATCGCTATTTCCAAAGTGTCCGCTACCATTAAACTCTAATATGGCAAAAGGTTTGGTAGTTTTGTCTTTAAAATCCTTTATAACAAATAAAAAATCTGCAACGAGATTAGAATACACTTTCCACACTTCATCTTCTTGACATTCGTTTTTTACAAAAGATTTAAGTGAGATTTGCGGGAAAATAATAAAATTATTTGTAATATTTTTACAAAAAATCAATTCTCTATAAATCATAAATTCTTGCGTTCCCATAAGTCCTTTTTTAATATCAATCTTGGAATTTTTAGTTAAATATAGTTTATACTCAAAGCTTTTTTGGTATTCTAGTAGTTCTTGCTCTTGCTGTTTCTGCTCTCTAAAATACTTAGCGTTTTGTTCTCGCTTGGATTCTTTTTTAAGCATTTGCTGATGTAGTCGATAGAATTTATTGGCTTCTTTGGTTTGCTCTGCCAATGCTTCTTTTGTTTGCTGGTATAGGGCATAAATATTGTTGAGATTTTCTCCTTGTTGCAAGTTTGCTTGTCGTAATTTTTTGATTAGTAAGATTTTTTTACATAATGTGAATATTAGCCACAATATAATCAAGGCTAAAAATCCAATAATATAAATATGGTATTCTGTTAGGAAACTAAGAAAATTAAACATATAATCTTGCATTTGTTTTAGCACAGAAAGCCTTTAAAGCGTTTATTAAATATTTTAGAATTATTAACTATTCGAGCAAATATCAAGTTTTTGAAAATAGGGGCATTTAATAAAAAGCCATAGAAACCTTTTGTTGTAGAAATGCCCAAGAAATTATAAGAAACTAGAAAATAATATGCTAGAGATAAAACATTAGAATCCATAGGAATCTTGAAAAAATTAAAAGGATTTAAGATATAAAATCTTTGAGAGTTCTTAAAATCTATAGTATAGATTTTAGAATCTACATCATTCTAGCAAAAGCAAAGCTAAAGAATCTAGCCTTGCATAATTTTATATTGTATTTAAAAATCTATTTTGATACAAGAATCCATTTTTGATTCTTATATCTATTTAGAAACTACTGACCCACAGAAATATCTTTTTTGATTTTCTCATAGAGTTTATCGCCAATGCCATCGACATTTTTAATATCTTCGATAGATTTGAATTTATTTTTGGCTCGATATTCGATAATCGCATCTGCCTTTTTATCACCAATACCATCTAGATTCATCAGTTCTTTTTTACTTGCTGTATTAATATCCACACCAAAAGCAAAGCTAATAAAAATCGCAAATATAGCCAAAAGTCGCACTAAAGTTTTCATAGTTTCCTCCAAAATTTAATTCTTAAGTTTTAATTATATATTTGCAAGGGGTATAAGTCAATAAAAATGCGTAGAATCTTTAAAGATTCTTTAAAAATGTGGGCTTTGGTGCCTTGACAAATCGTTTTTTTTTTTTTGTAATATTTGGTTTTTAAGAGAAAATTATTTTTGGGAGGGTAATGTGGAGATAATGTATGCGATTCTCTTAATGGTGTTTATGTTTAGTTTATATCTATGGAATACAAATATAATTAGTGCAGAAGGGGGGGGGGTTACACTCATGTTTGAAGGGCTTGTATTTATGATATTGGGGGCTATATCAGGGTTGTGGGAGATATTGTGGGACAAGAAAGGAAAAGGGGAAGGAAAAAGAAAGTAAACCTTACGCCATTTGCGAACTTAGAATCTTTTTTACCTTATTGGAATACAAAAAAAACAAAATCATTAAGGCAAGTAGGCAACAAAAGATTTTGTAAAAGCCTTTGTTGCCAATAAAGCAAGGGCAATAGCAAATCAATCGCAAAAAATATAAAATGGCAAAGTGTGATACAAGACTAGGAAGTATTAAAATGCTAAAAAGTTTATAGGCTAATTAAATATGTTGATTAAATTATTTTATTGAGGAGAGGTGTAATGGGTTGGCTTGTGGTGGTTATTTTATTCATAATGGTGCTTATATTTTTATATATATTCTGGAATGATATAAAATATATGCTCATAATGGGGTGTCTCTCATGCATACTTGCATACATACTTGTAGTGTGCTTTTTATCTCCTATAATTTCAAATGAAGTTGAAATGAGTGCTAAAAAAGTGTTTTTGATGGTATTTTTCTGTGCTATTATATTGTTGTGGATGTGGACGTGTTGGGATAACAGAAAACAAGAAAAAATCGCAAAAGAAATGGCAGAACAAAGGAAAGTAGACCTTACGCCATTTGCAGATTTAGAATCTTTTTTTGCCCTCTCGGAATATGAAAAGGCAAAATTGTTAAGGCAATTACACCACGAAGTTGTTGTGAAAACTGATTATGGAAACAATGAGTTTACTTATAGGACTGGCTTGAGTATCTTTGGCTACTTTAAAGAGCGGGAATTGAAAGATGAATTGGAGGGATTGCATCGTGCAGGATTTGCTCTTCTTGCATTTAACCCAAAAGTATTCGATTCTTTAGATAATTTCAATAACAACATTTATCTTGTGCGATATGGATACTTCGAGGGCAAGTTTGCAACTAAAGACAATATGGAATCTCTTAGAAAATATTGCCCAAATCTTGTATCTAGATTTGAGGAACAGCTAGAACTACTTAATAAATCAAATTTCAAAAAATCAAATTTCAAAACAATTCGATTTTTGTAAAAATATTAAGGTAAAAAGAATTAAAAAAAAAGAATTATTTTAAAATTTATTCTCTATCCCTGCATCAACCTACATTTCCACACTTGAAAAGTGCAGTATCATCAGCGAGAAGAAGCTTAACTGCCAGGTTCGGGATGGAGCTGGGTGTGTCCTTCTTTCTATAAACACAAGGAAAAGAGAAAATAAAAAATATCCAAAAAATCTGCCAAGAATCTTAAAAGAATTTAAAATTATAAAATCCTAAAATATCCAAGAATCTATGCGAAATACAGAATCTAAGATTCCGCAAATGCGATATTCTTTATTTTCTCTTTTTATAGAGTTCAATAGCCAAACAATAGACTAAACAAGGCAGTGCCTAAAACTAGAATGTAAATAAGCCGAACGGTCTATTAGTAGTAGTCAGCTAAACATATTACTATGCTTACACATCTACCCTATCAAGCAGGTAGTCTTCCTGCGACCTTCAGGGAAAGTTAATCTTGGAGTTGGCTTCCCGCTTAGATGCTTTCAGCGGTTATCACAACCATGCGTAGCTACCCAGCGATGCTCTTGGCAGAACAACTGGTACACTAGTGGCATGTCCATCCCGGTCCTCTCGTACTAAGGACAGCTCTCCTCAACTTTCCTACGCCCACGGCAGATAGGGACCGAACTGTCTCGCGACGTTCTGAACCCAGCTCGCGTACCGCTTTAAATGGCGAACAGCCATACCCTTGGGACCTGCTCCAGCCCCAGGATGCGATGAGCCGACATCGAGGTGCCAAACCTCCCCGTCGATGTGAGCTCTTGGGGGAGATCAGCCTGTTATCCCCGGGGTACCTTTTATCCTTTGAGCGATGGCCCTTCCACACAGAACCACCGGATCACTATGACCGACTTTCGTCTCTGCTCGACTTGTATGTCTTACAGTTAAGCTGGCTTATACCATTACACTCAACTTGCGATTTCCAACCGCAATGAGCCAACCTTTGTAAGCCTCCGTTACTTTTTAGGAGGCGACCGCCCCAGTCAAACTACCCACCAGGCATTGTCCTGCTTGAGGATAACTCAAGCCAGTTAGCAAACAGAAATATTAAGGGTGGTATCTCAAGGGTGACTCCATCTCCACCGGAGTAAAGATATCAAAGTCTCCCACCTATCCTGCGCATAATATTCCCATCTGCAGTACCAAGCTATAGTAAAGGTCCACGGGGTCTTTCCGTCTTGCCGCGGGTAGGAGGAATTTTCACCTCCACTACAATTTCACTGAATCTCTCTTTGAGACAGCTCCCATCTCGTTACGCCATTCATGCAGGTCGGTATTTAACCGACAAGGAATTTCGCTACCTTAGGACCGTTATAGTTACGGCCGCCGTTTACTCGGGCTTCAATTCAAAGCTTCGTCATTGCTGACTGACTAATCCTCTTAACCTTCGAGCACCGGGCAGGCGTCACACCTTATACTTCCTCTTACGAGTTTGCAAAGTGCTGTGTTTTTGGTAAACAGTCGGGAGGGACTCTTTGCTGAGACCTAATTGCTTAGGCACACCTTATTGCGAACTTACGGTGTTAGTTTGCAGAGTTCCTTAAAGAGAGTTCTTTCACGCGCCTTAGAATACTCATCTCATCCACCTGTGTCGGTTTACGGTACGGGCAACTATTGTTAAATTTAGCGGCTTTTCTTGGCACGACGGTATCAATGATTCTCCTATCTGTCCGAAGACTTCAAAGAGCCTGTAATGTTTCGAATACAAGAGCGGATTTGCCTATCTCTCAATCTACGCACTTCGACTAGCTATTCCATCAGCTAGCTCATTTAACCCTATGCGTCCCCACATCACGCACAATAGTTGGTATAGGAATATTAACCTATTTTCCATCGACTACCCCTTTCGGACTTGTCTTAGGACCCGACTAACCCTACGATGACGAGCATCGCGTAGGAAACCTCAGATTTACGGCGAATATGATTCTCACATATTTTATCGCTACTCATTCCTGCATGCTCACTTCGCATCGCTCCACCATTCCTTGCCGGTATGGCTTCAACGCAGATACGAACGCTCTTCTACCACTGTGCATCAGCACAATCTACGAATTCGGTGTCTATCTTAGCCCCGTTATATTTTCAGCGCACAATCACTAGACCAGTGAGCTGTTACGCTTTCTTTAAAGGATGGCTGCTTCTAAGCCAACCTCCTGGTTGTCTAAGTAACTATACATCTTTTTCCACTTAGAATAGAACTTTGGGACCTTATTCGGTAGTCTGGGTTGTTCCCCTTTTGACGATTGATTTTATCACCCACCGCCTGACTCCCAAGATACGGTAATAGGTATTCGAAGTTTGACAGGGGTTGGTACCGCGGTGAGCAGCCCTAGCCCAATCAGAGCCCTACCCCCTATTACTATTACTTGAGGCTATACCTAAATATATTTCGAAGAGAACCAGCTATCACTAAGTTTGTTTGGCCTTTCACCCCTATCCACAGCTCATCCCAACCCGTTTCAATGGGTACGAGTTCAGTCCTCCACGAGCTATTATACTCGTTTCAACTTGGCCATGGATAGATCACTTAGCTTCGGGTCTGCAGCATCTGACTAAACGCCCGTTAAGACTCGCTTTCGCTACGGCTTCACATTAGTTTAACCTTGCCAGATACCACAACTCGCAGGATCATTATGCAAAAGGCAGTCCGTCACACTAGTGAGCCCCTTTGAAGAATTGCACCACAAAACAAACAAGATTTATAAGAATCTATAAAAATTATAAAATTATCTATTGATTACTTATAAATCTTAATTTAATGCCTAACTTTACATGCAATAGTAAAATTTACATTACTTGCCTTTAGGTGTATTACCCCTACCACCACCACTAGGGTTACCTGTTGTGGAAGGATAGTTTGGATTTGAGTTCCCTTTTCCCATAATTTTCCTCCTTATTATTGATAATAAAAAGAGAAACTAGGTAGTAGAGAAAGATAATAATCTACCCCCCCCCACTTAATTCCTCAAAGGGACTCACTATAGTGCTCCGAATGATTGTAAGCAAATGGTTTCAGGTTCTATTTCACTCCGCTCACTGCGGTTCTTTTCACCTTTCCCTCACGGTACTTGTTCGCTATCGGTAAGTCAGTAGTATTTAGGGTTGGAGAGTGGTCTCCCCTGCTTCAGTCCGGATTACTCGTGTCCTGACCTACTCTGGATACTGCTACCTAAAAATAACTTGTCGCATACGGGACTATCACCCTCTATGATTCACCTTTCCAAGTAATTCTGCTAAGTTATTTTAGTGGATATTGCAGTCCACAACCCCAAGTGCAAGCACTTGGTTTGCCCTCTTCCCCGTTCGCTCACCGCTACTAAGAGAATCTCAATTGATTTCTTTTCCTCTAGGTACTGAGATGTTTCACTTCCCTAGGTTTGCTCCTTATATAAGGCAACTAATATCTCTATTAGTTAGGTTTCCCCATTCGGAAATCTATGGATCAAAGTTTCTTGGCAACTCCCCATAGCTTATCGCAGCCTAGTACGTCCTTCATCGCCTCTGACTTCCAAGGCATCCACCATTTGCTCTTTAAAAGCTTATTTGATTACATATTCTAATTCTATCACTGCCTTGTTTAATCTATTAAATTAAACAAAACTTATTGTAGTCTTTTATATTTGGCTATTGACAATAAATTTTAAAATAACGCTAGACATAAAGTCTAAATATAAGATTCTGGAATCTCATATTTAGACCTTAAAATTAGATTCTTTAAAGATAGATTCTGGTGGAGAATAGCGGGATTGAACCGCTGACCTCCTGCGTGCAAAGCAGGCGCTCTCCCAGCTGAGCTAATTCCCCATAAAATGGTGGGCTTAGGAGGACTTGAACCTCCGACCTCACCCTTATCAGGGGTGCGCTCTAACCACCTGAGCTATAAGCCCCTAAATAATTAGTTACTAGGCAATTAGTAATCTCTGACAACTAAGCAAGCTAACAAAAAAACATACTTATTTAATAATATTAACAATAAAGTTAATATTAAATCTCTAGAAAGGAGGTGATCCAACCGCAGGTTCACCTACGGTTACCTTGTTACGACTTAACCCCAGTCGCTGCATCCACCGTAGACGGTAGCTATTTTAGCATCCCGGCTTAAGGCGAATACAACTCCCATGGTTTGACGGGCGGTGAGTACAAGACCCGGGAACGTATTCACCGTGACATTGCTGATTCACGATTACTAGCGATTCCAGCTTCATGTAGTCGAGTTGCAGACTACAATCCGAACTGAGATAAGTTTTTGAGATTAGCTCCATTTCGCAATATTGCTTCTCTTTGTGCTTACCATTGTAGCACGTGTGTAGCCCTAGGCGTAAGGGCCATGATGACTTGACGTCGTCCTCACCTTCCTCCTTTTTACAAAGGCAGTCTCCTTAGAGTGCTCAGCCGAACTGCTAGCAACTAAGGATAAGGGTTGCGCTCGTTGCGGGACTTAACCCAACATCTCACGACACGAGCTGACGACAGCCGTGCAGCACCTGTTTTCAAGCTCCACTTGCGTGGCACTCCGCTATCTCTAGCAGATTCTATCAATGTCAAGCCTAGGTAAGGTTCTTCGCGTATCTTCGAATTAAACCACATGCTCCACCGCTTGTGCGGGTCCCCGTCTATTCCTTTGAGTTTTAATCTTGCGACCGTACTCCCCAGGCGGAATGCTTAATGCGTTAGCTGCATTACTGCCCTGACAAGCAAGGCAACAACTAGCATTCATAGTTTAGGGCGTGGACTACCAGGGTATCTAATCCTGTTTGCTCCCCACGCTTTCGCGCATCAGCGTCAGTAATGTTCCAGTAAGTCGCCTTCGCAATGAGTATTCCTCTTGATCTCTACGGATTTTACCCCTACACCAAGAATTCCACTTACCTCTCCCATACTCTAGAACAATAGTTTCAAATGCAATTCTATAGTTAAGCTATAGGATTTCACATCTGACTTATTATTCCGCCTACGCGCTCTTTACGCCCAGTGATTCCGAGTAACGCTTGCACCCTCCGTATTACCGCGGCTGCTGGCACGGAGTTAGCCGGTGCTTATTCCTAAGATACCGTCATAATCTTCTCTTAGAAAAGGAGTTTACAATCCTAAAACCTTCATCCTCCACGCGGCGTTGCTGCTTCAGGGTTTCCCCCATTGAGCAATATTCCCTACTGCTGCCTCCCGTAGGAGTCTGGACCGTGTCTCAGTTCCAGTGTGTCCGTTCACCCTCTCAGGCCGGATACCCGTCATAGCCTTGGTGAGCCATTACCTCACCAACAAGCTGATAGGACATAGGCTGATCCTTTAGCGAAATTCTTTCCCTCGTAAGGAGTATCCAGTATTAATCACCGTTTCCAGTGGCTATCCTAGACTAAAGGGCACATAACCTATGCATTACTCACCCGTGCGCCACTAATCCACTTCTAGCAAGCTAGAAATTTCATCGTTCGACTTGCATGTATTAGGCACGCCGCCAGCGTTCACTCTGAGCCAGGATCAAACTCTCCGTAAAAATGAAAAGTTAATCCATAATTTAGCTCAATATAAAATCAAAGTTTAATTTCATAATAAATATAAAATTAATAGACAAGTTGTATTTTAAATCAATAAACTAAATTCTGTAAATATAAATAAATAATAAATACATTTAATTTGTTAGTTTATCTTGCTTAGTTGTCAAAGATCACTACCTATAAATAATTATATATCTCATAGTATGATTACTTACAAAATATACTAATATTTAAACATAGAACATCCAAATTTAGACAAAACAAATACTATAGAACTTATAAAGATTCTACATAGTTTAGTGATTTTGTTTTCTGTCAAATAAGGAAATAGAATAATACATATCTAACACTTAAATGAAGCTTAAAAATAAAGCTTATTATTTCAAAAATATTAATTTTTTAAATATTCTACTTTTAATTTTATTGCAACACCCAAAATATACTATATTTTTTAAATAACATATCACCATAATATTAATTATTTTTTCGCTTTTTTAAAATATCCGCTATTAAAAATGCCAATTCTATCGCTTGCAAGGCATTTAGTCTAGGGTCGCATTGCGTATTATAGTTATTCCCTAGGCTAGATTCCGTGATTTCTTGTGAGCCGCCGATACATTCTGTTACATTCTGCCCTGTCATCTCAAGGTGAACGCCCCCAGCATAGCTATTTTCTGCTTTGTGAATCTCAAAAAAGCTCTTAACTTCATCTAATATTTTATTAAATGCACGAGTTTTATAACCGCTATTTGCCTTGATTGTATTGCCGTGCATTGGGTCGATACTCCATAGAATCTTACGCCCCTCAGGCAACACCGCCTTCAAAATATTCGGCAATTTCTCCTCTATCACACCAGCACCCATGCGAACGATTAGATTTAGCCTACCAGCTTCATTCTTTGGGTTCAATAAGTCGCAGATTCCCATAATCTCATCTTTCGTGGCATTTGGTCCAATCTTCACACCAAGCGGATTATCCACGCCACGCAAAAACTCGATATGTGCCTCATCAAGCCCCCTTGTTCGCTCACCAATCCAAAGCATATGTGCCGAGCAGTCGTAATATGTCCCGCTCAAGCTGTCCTCACGGCATAATTGCTCCTCATAATTTAGCAATAAAGCCTCGTGCGAGGTGTAAAACTCTGTTTCTTTTAGTTGCTGGGTGTTTTCTGCGTGGATTCCACAAGCCTCGATAAATGCGAGTGCCTCAGTAATTCGCTCGGCTAATTCCTCGTATTTCTGCCCGAAAGAGTTATTTTTCACAAATTCTAGATTCCACTTATGGACTTCATTCAAATCCGCAAAACCACCTTGCGCAAAGGCTCGTAAGAGATTAAGCGTCGCGGCGGATTGATTATACGCCTTTAGCATTCGCTTTGGATTTGCCTCCCTTAGAGCGGAATCTGCTTCCATTCCATTTATCATATCGCCTCGATAGCTTAGATACTCTACCCCATCGATTGTCTCCGTGTCGCTTGAGCGAGGCTTTGCGAACTGCCCGGCAAGTCTGCCAACTTTAACGACCGGAAATCCCGCTGCAAAGGTCAAAATCACGCTCATTTGCATAATGACCTTAAACATATCTCTAATATTTACCGCACTAAATTGGCTAAAAGATTCCGCACAATCGCCCCCGTGCAAAAGAAATGCCTTTCCCTCGACCACTTCGCCTAGTCGCTTTTTTAAGTTCCTAGCTTCCCCGGCAAACACAAGTGGCGGGAATCCGCTTAGCTCTTTTTCCACATTTTCTAATAATTTCCTATCTTTATATATAGGTTGCTGCTTTATCTTAAAATTTCTCCAGCTTGTGGGAGACCAAGTATTCATATATTTCCTTTTAATTTAGCAATTTTTCGTATTTTTAAAAAGTGATATTACCAAAATAGCCTTAAAATCGCAAATGTAAAGAATATTAAAAAGAATCTAAGAATAAGTTTTGATGAAGTTTGATTTAAAAATGCAAGATTCCGCAGAATCTAAAGAATCCTAAGAATCTAGAATCTAAAGATTTACAAGATTCCCAAGAATCCAAAGAATCCAAAAGGCGAAGGGTTTTTGTGTGAGAAATCGTGGTTGTGGGGGATTCTTAAGCACAAGATAAGACTAGCGGTCTATCTTGTGCTTAAGAATCCCCCACTCCGCAATTTATTATCCGGAAGGACAAGCCCCAACAAGCCCACAATAAAACCGGAGCTTATTTCCCCTCGTAAACCTGCCTCGGTCGTGTAATTCTAGCACCCGACTTGATATGCTCTATCACCTGCGCACACCAGCCCGGCATTCGCCCGATAACAAAAATTGGCGTAAACAAGCTCACTGGAATCTTCAACGCCGTTAAAATAATGCCAGAGTAGAAATCCACATTTGGATAGAGATTGCGCTCGATAAAATACTCATCTTTCAGTGCAACTTCCTCGATTTTCTCAGCAATATCGCTAAATTTATTATTCATCTTAATGCCCTTTTTGGCTAAATCATCTTTTAGCCCTTTTAGCACTTTTGCCCGTGGGTCGTAATTTTTATACACTCTATGTCCAAATCCCATTAATCTAAATGGGTCATTTTTATCTTTCACTCTTGCGATGAATTTATCCACATTTTTCGCATCATCAATCTCGGCTAATTGTGCCAAAACCTTTTCATTTGCCCCACCGTGCGATGGTCCCCAAAGTGCGTTAATCCCAGCACTAATTGCCGCATATGGGTGAACTCCAGTTGAAGCGACATTGCGGACAGTCGTAGTAGAGGCATTTTGCCCGTGGTCTGCGTGAAGTGTGAAAATCTTATCCAACGCCTCAACTTCTAGCTTATCAATCTCCACTTCGCCCTGTAAAGTCCGCTTTAACTTGCCATCTGGGAACGCCCTAAGCATAAATAGGAAGTTTTCCACATACGAGCGAGAAATATCCGGATAAACATTTGGATAGCCGATAGAATTACGATAGGAAAACGCCACGAGTGTGGGAATCTTAGCTATCATTCGCTTTGCCATCATTTGATATTCATCATCATTGTCTATTTCCATATAATCTTTATAGAATGTCGATAAAGCCCCAACAGCAGAGGATAGATTCGCCATTGGGTGGGCTCCGTCTGGGAATGCTTTAAAGATATTTATAAGCCCCTCGTGCAAGAATGACAAATGTCGTAGCTCCAAGTCTATCTCCGCAGATTCCGTGGAATCTTTTGGCAATTCACCTGATATTAGAAGCGAACAAATATCAGTAAATTTATATTTCGCAACCAAATCTTGGATTGGAATCCCACGATAAAGCAACACGCCATTTTTCCCATCAATATAGCTTATAGTGGATTTACAACCAGCCGTAGAAGCGTAGCCGGGGTCGTAGGAAAAGATTCCAGTTTTTTCAAAAAGTTTGCCAAAGTCGATTGCCTTTGGTCCCCTAGTGCATTCAATCAAGTCAAATTCAAACGATTCATTTGTGCTGTTATTAGTAAGTGTAACGGTATTTTTCCCCATTTTTTCTCCTTTAAATATTTATTTTAGCATAAGAATCTAACGCCCACGCTCTAAAAACATAGGCGTAAAAAAATACAAGAATCTTAAAATATGCGTGAAAATCATAATAACAAAACTTTTAAGCAAAAATGCAAATTTTGCAAAAATTCTACTACACAATGTTACATAAATCTATAATTGCCGATTGCGATTTTGCAAATAATGCGTGATTTTCATTAAGAATTAATGCAAATTAGTGCAAACTATAATTTCAACTTCATTTTAAAGGAAAATCATATGAGTAAATTTCAAGGATATAATCCAAAATATTTGCCACTACCAAGCGAGGGCGAGGCTATCAGCGTAGAAAATGGAATCTTAAAAGTTCCAAATAACCCAGTTATCCCCTACATCGAGGGCGATGGGATTGGCGTGGATATAACACCTGCCATGATAAAAGTAGTCGATGCGGCGGTAAAAAAGGCATATAATGGGGCGAAAAAAATCTCTTGGTATGAGGTCTATACTGGGGAAAAATGCTTTAATAAATTTAAAAATGAATCCGCTCTAAACCCAATGGAGCAGTGGCTTTTACCAGATACGCTAGAAGCGATAAAGTATTTTAAAGTTTCTATCAAAGGACCACTTACAACGCCTGTTGGAGAGGGATTCCGCTCGTTGAATGTGGCGTTACGACAAATGCTAGATTTATATGTGTGCTTACGACCAGTTCGCTGGTATGGTAGTCCTAGCCCAGTAAAAGAGCCGGGCAAAGTCGATATGGTGATTTATAGGGAAAATAGCGAGGATATTTACGCTGGAATCGAGTTCGCTCAAGGCACAGCGGAAAATAAAAAAATCATTGATTTCTTGCAGAAAGATTTGGGCGTTACAAAGATTAGATTCCCAGAATCTAGCGGAATTGGCATAAAGCCAATTAGCAAGGACGGCACAAAAAGATTGATGAAAAAAGCCCTAGAATACGCAATTGATAATGATAAAGATTCGGTTACTATCGTGCATAAGGGAAATATTATGAAATATACTGAGGGCGCGTTTAGAAACTGGGCGTATGAGGTGGCAAAAGAGGAGTTTGGTGCGAGTGAAATCGACGGCGGTCCGTGGTGCAGAATGAAAAATCCAAAATCTGGCAAAGAAATCATCATAAAAGATAGCATTGCCGATGCGTTCTTACAGCAGATTCTGCTTCGTCCGGCGGAATACGATGTGATTGCTACGATGAATCTAAATGGCGATTATATTAGCGATGCGTTGGCTGCGATGGTTGGTGGCATTGGTATTGCTCCGGGGGCGAACTTGAATGATACAATCGGTATGTTTGAAGCCACACACGGCACGGCTCCAAAATACGCAGGACAGGATAAGGTCAATCCGGGAAGCTTGATTTTAAGTGCGGAAATGATGCTTCGCCATATGGGCTGGAGTGAAGCCGCGGATTTAATCGTAAGTGCGATGAAAAAGGCGATTGAATCTAAGAAAGTAACTTATGACTTTGCAAGGCTTATGGACGGAGCGACTGAGGTGAAATGCTCTCAATTCGCCGATGTGATGATAGAGAAAATGTAAGTTTGCATTTTTAGTTTTATTCAAAGGCGGAATCTGGAATCTAAAATCCGGATTCTGCTGCTTTAGATTCCGCTTAAATTTCCACAGATTCCAGCTTTAGATTCCACAGATTCCATTCTTTTAATTTTTAATACAATCTTTTAAATCCATCATAAACACTAAAAATATTGAAAATTTATCATTTTTAAGAACATTCTAAGCTAGGGCAGAATAAGGATTCTAAAATTTAAAATGAGACCAAATAGCAAAGTATGTTCCAAAGGACATCGAAAGAGTGGTTTTTATGATGACATAGTAAAAAGTGTGGCAAATATTAATATTGCAAGAATTTTTGAAGCAACAAAGAAAAAAGGTTAAAGATTCTAATCTTAGATTCTTTGGCATCTAAGATTAGAAAATATTGCACGGAGATTCCAAGATTCTTATGGATTCTTGTGATTTGCAAAATTCAAAGCCCAAAGATTCCACATTAAAGAATCTCCGTATTTAAAAAACATAAATTAAAGGGAGAAAATGATATTTGAGACATGTGGGGATATTGCTGTATGAGGCATTTATGGACGACGAGCAATCTCCCAAAAAATCGTAAGACGAAAAGCAAGAATTAGACGACTTGGAGAGCATTATGAGATTTAAAAAAATACTAATTAAGAAATACGGCAAAAGTGATGATAGGAATCTAAAGTAAGTTTATATGACGCATTCAAAATCTAATCTTTAAATCTTTAAGAATCTAGCCCAAAGTGGGGCTTACAGAATCTAAAAATCACTTAGATTCTTTAGATTCTATGCCTTTATAAGTTGTTTTTTTAATCTTACATTTTTAAAATTCGCAAAATGTGGCAATTTAAAAAAATTACGAATTATTTTAAGGCTTCGCCTTTTATAAGTCCAATCCACTCACCGCTTTTATTTGGTGCTTTGTGCGGAATCTAAGTTTATTGAAAATTAGCAATTTTAATAAATTAAAATCTCGTAAGAGTCTCTAAAAATTCCAAGTATTCGCCTAAATTCTCACATTTTGCAATATATAGATTCTGCTTTTATGCAATTAAAAAGCCGTTTGGAGAATCCCCTATTTTTTCAATAACTTTTGGATTTCAAGCGATTTATTTTTTAGCTCCTCTAGACTTTCTATGTCGCTAAGGTAGGCACAAAATGCCTCTTTGGCATTTTCTAGCTCTCTAAAGGCTTCGATTGCCTCTAATCCAGCGGGAGTTACTTTCGTGCCACCTCCGCCTTTCCCTCCTGTGGCACTTGTAACAAGCGGGGTAGCGGAGAGATTATTTATAGCATCGATGTTATCCCAAGCGGCTTTATAGCTCATTCGCATAGTTTTTGCAGAGCTTGAGATAGAGCCTGTTTTGATAATACCTCTTAAAAGCTCTACTCTACCTATACCAAGATAATTTTTATTGTCTTTTTTGACCCAGAATCTGCCATAAACTTCCATAAAATACTCTTTATAAAATCAATCAAAAAATAAATTCACCTTATGTCGTCTTTTTTCCTTATACATAAGCTCATCAGCTTGGATAATGCAACTCTCAATATCCATACCAATTTTATATTCTGTTACACCATGACTTGCTTTAATGATATATTTAAAATTACCACTATTGTTTTTATCATTAAATCGTTGTAATACATCTTTCCAATATTTATCAATATCATTAAAATCTCTATTTAAAAATACAATGAGAAACTCATCTCCACCCATTCTAATGAGAATCTCGCTTCTATGTAAATCTTTCTTAATGCAATCAATGGTATTAACTATAAGTTCATCACCATATTTATGTCCTAAAGTATCATTTACTTGCTTTAATCCATCTATATCAACCATACAAAAATGTATCGAATTAATAGGCTTTCTAAAATATATAAATCTTTTAATATTATTAATATAATGTTTTATGCCTGTTTCAGAAAATTCGCTTATAAGTTTGGTTAATTTCGCATATCCACTTCGTCTATTAAATGCATCTGTCATACCATCAAGACTTTCAATCTTGCTATTTTTGATTATATTTATAATCACCACTAATAAAATAATAGATGTGCCGAAAATCCATATATAGCCAATAATCCAATATGTAATATTAATCTTAAAATTTATGTATTTGAAAAAAGATGAAATACTATTTATAAAATACGGGCTGTCATTTGGATTAATCGAGATAATAGAAATAATATAATATGGATTCTGCTTTACTTTTATATCTCCAATATTATGTATTCGTTTCAAATGTGAGAATGTAAAAATGCCATTATGACTTACAAATTGACCATCTAAATCTTTGACTATCATATCCCATTCATCTGGATATAAAAATGACAGATTCTTATAATTCATATCAATATCATTTATATAGGCTTTATTTAGCAAATATCCATCTTTTGAAACTAAATAAATATTATTAAAATTAGATAAAAAATCAACACTTAAATAAGCTACGATATAGGAATCTATTTTATTATTTTTCTTAATAGCATAAGTAAAAACCTTGTAGGTAGTCTCAGTTTCCCTATCGAAAGCTATAATAGTTGAAATGGCATCTTTATCAAAAACTTCTTTTACATTAAATTGAAATTTAAAATCATCTTTGCTTTTAAATTTATAATTACCATCTAAATCAGTTATAGCAATAAAATCATAGATTGTATTTTTAGCCAATATGGATTCTACATCTTTTGTATTTTTATTATAAAGATATTCTATCAATGTAACACAATTTACAAAATATCGTAATTGATAGATATTTGAAGAATAAGCCAGACTTTCTACAATTTTAATCTCATTTACAATTTTTTCACGCTCATTGCCTAAGGTTTTATTTAGTAATTGCATTCTATTTATTGCAAATAAAGTAATGTAGAATGCAGTAAATAATACTACAATCGCAAGATATATATAAAAATATTGCTTCTTAACTATAAATTTCAATATCATACCTTATTGAGCAAATTAGATGAAGCCTGTCCTATGTGGTATCCTTGCGAATACTCTATTCCAAGCTTTCTTACTAACTTTTGTATAGATTTCGAATGGACAAATTCTGCGATACATTTAACATCAATAGTTTTTGCTAGAGTTGCTATTGATTTAACGATTTTATAACTTATTGGGTCTGTATCTATATTTTTTACAAATCGTCCATCAATCTTGATATAATCAATTTGCATTTTAATTAATCGCCCAAAATTGGAATTAGCATAGCCAAAATCATCAATAGCAATCTTAAATCCCATATTTTTTAATATCAAAATATTATTTACAACTAAATCATCATCACCAAACTCAATATCCTCTAAAAGCTCAATGATAATCCTAGAGGGATTAATACTATACTTCATACAACGATTACTTAAATAATCTATCATTTGCGTATCACGAATATCTTCTTCGGTGATATTGATAGAAAACTCATAATCATTATTTTTAAAAACCTTAAAACTATTATTTATCACAGAATAAGTAATGCTACGCATAAAGCCCATTTGTCTTGCTATATTAAAAAAATCATATGGATATAAAACCTTATCATCATCAATTAGCCTTGATAAACATTCATATTTTGTGATTTTATTTAATTTATTATTATAGATTGGTTGATAAAAAGGCACTATTCGTCCATCATAAATGGCATTTTTAACTAAAATATTTAGTCTAATCTCTTCTTTTTGCTGTTGTTCGAATGTCTTATCATCAATATCTAAAAAATAAACCTTTGATAAAAACTTTTTTGCGTATTTTAAAGCACTAAAGGCTTTTGGAATGACAAAATCAACATTTCCTTTCGTTATCCCTATGCAAGGCGTTATATCAAATCCACTTAAATTATTATAAAATTTTCGCTCAACGATGAATGTTCGTAAAATATGTGCAAACTCAATAACTTTATCTATCTTAATATCTTCAAACATAATAGAATATGTATCTCTTGATATTTGAAAAAACCTTGCATTTGGCGGAAGTATGCCATTTATAACAGCGAGTATTTCCTCTCCTGTCTTACAAGCTATATTTGGAGCATAAATAGAAAACCACCTATCTAAATCTTCTAACTCAAATAATAATGCGATTATCTCTATATCTTTAGAAGTGTTATTCAAATAGTGCAATAATGCCTGTCTATCAAATAAATAATCAAAAAAATCAATTTCTTTGACATTTTGCTTGTCTAAAGAAATCATAATTTCCCCTCTCTATTCTAACACTTTATTCAAAGTGCTATTTTGTATATCTTGCAATTTATTAAGCAAGTCATCGTTCGATGGATTAGAATTATTCTCATAATTATAGCCATTAAATTCTTTTTTATTGATATTTGAATCAAGATTTTTTGGTATCACGCCTGAGGGCATTTTAACAAATACATCCTCATAATTTTTTCCATTTTTTCTATATCTTATATAAATATCACCATTTGTATTATTATAAATATATGTATCTTCTCCATCGCTAAACATAACCCAAGCACCAAATAAATGGCATATAATCAAACAAAAGCAAAGCAAAATCTTCATTTATTTTTCTTTTACTAGATGTTCTATTTTATTATAGAGATTTAAAATATCGACTTTTTTAGCATAGAAGCTATTATTATTGGCGATTAGATATGCGCTAGATTCCAAGATAATCTCATCAATTTTTAGATTATTTTCTTTCATAGTATTTCCTGTTTCAACAATATCTACAATCGCATCGGCTAGATTAACTAGTGGAGCTAACTCAATCGAGCCATAAAGCTTGATAATATCGGTAGCTACGGCTCTTTTTGAAAAAAAGTCTCTAGTGATATTTGGCATTTTTGTTGCTATTTTTATCTGTGGCTTATTATAATCTAATGTCTCATCTACTTTTGAGCCAAGCACTACTTTGCATTTTCCTATTTTTAAATCCAATAATCTTACAATATCAATCTTAGTTTCTTCTAAAACATCAAGTCCCACTACACCTAAATCAGCCGCTTGATAAGCGACATAAATAGGAACATCTTGATTTCTAACAAGTAGGAATCTAAAATTATCTTTTTGTAGGATTAATTGTCTATTGACAAATGCAAAATCGCTACCAAAAATATTTGTAAAAAGACCTAAAACTTCATCGGCAATTCTACCTTTTGGTAGGGCTACTGTAATCATTTATCTAACCTTTAAAATATGATTTTCATTAACTATTTTTGTCATACCTTTAAAAATAAGCGTATTATCATAAATAGAATTATGAAAGAATCTCGACAAAAATTTTCCATCTCCGCCAGTAAAATAAATATAATTATCTTTCGAAACATCTTGTATTGTTAGAATTATACTCTTTAAACAACCATAACTCACGGCATCTTTTGTATTTTGTGGTAATGAGTTTAATGATACATCAAGATTAAATTCCATTTTAAGCGTTTCGATATTAGCAAATAATCTTCTATAACTCTCGATTCCGGGCAGTATGTAACCACCGAGATGGATTCCCTCTTGCATAATATCTATTGTAATTGCACTCCCAGAATCAACTATCACGCCATTTCTTATGGATAAACAAGCAACTTTTCTATCGATTCCCAAACCTTGATAAATCGTATCAAGTTTAACAAACTTTTCAATATTCAAACAATTGCTATGTGATTCTAATAATTTTTTTTCGTTTCTAGCATTTACGCTTATATAATATATAGTAAAATCTTTATTTTTCTTAGTCAAGCCATTAGATTCTTCACGCCAGATTCTACCTTTGTAAAAAAAATGAAAATAACTATTTCCTATATCACATAAAAGCATTTTTCACTTCGGGAATCTAATAATTTTATTATCATAATAGATTACATCATCTGTATAAAAACTATCTTTATATTCATCAATATCTATTTTATAAATAGAATCTATAAAGTTATTCTTATCAATTTTAATCATATATCCTTGGGATTCTAGTGTGTAGATATTATCTTTTACTATGATTGAATTAAGCGTCGCAAATGGAAATTTCTTTTTATTAAGCTCGTTTAAAAGCAAATCAAGCTCTATTACTTCACCCTCAAGACTTAATACATAGATTTTATTATTTGTATATAAAACATCACTAATATTTACATCATAAGAAAAATCTTCGCCTGATATTAGAGTCATTAATTTATTATTTGTAGCAACAATGAGATTCTCACCCTCTAATGCCAAATAAATCACATTATTAAAAAAGATTCCACTCCCTAAAGCAATAGTTCTAATAATCTTAAAATTATCCAAACTAACTAAAATAATCTTACCATCAAAAGTTGGAAATATAATCGTAGTATCTAAAAATAAGGGCGAAGCAGCTTTGGAATTTATCGCATATGAAGCGGGACTTTTGTGTGAAAATAGCAATTCATTTACATTAATATCCCAAATAATAGAAGTATTATCAGCTAAAACAACAGCTAGGATATTATCTCTTAAGGACGCAGAAATAGGCATATAATCAAATGGAAAAGATTTTAATTCCTTACCATCTTTATTTAAAATAAAAAGTGTATTATCATCATAATTTGCCACAAGCAATAAATCACCACTAGTATTTAAAAAAGAAAAATTATCTTTGAGTTTTATTTGATAGATTCCATCTTTTGTGATAAGTGTGCCATTTTTCAATACTGCACCATTTTTATTTGATTGATAAATATCGGAATCTAATTTACCATCAACTTTTATCTCTCCTAAGATACTATTTTTATCTGGCGTAAAATACTTCTTTTCACTACAACCTACAAAGATAATAAATATAAAAATGCTAAATGTAAAGATTCTATTCATAATATTATCTTTTTGTAATCATATAATGCTTTAAAAGCTGTTTTAGCTCATTTAACTGCGAATCTTGTGGAATCTTATCAAGTATAATTTGTGCTTCACTAATCTTATTTTCATCGATAAGTTCATAAGCTTGTTGTAATTTCGATAAATCCCCAAGAGCATATTTATCGACTTGCTCCAATTGCGATATATTTCTATCGAAACTACCCAAATGATAAAGTGCAATTGAAGATATTAAGCTATTTTTATCTTTACTTAATGATTCTAGTTCGCTTAGATTTCCATTTTTTAGTGCTTGTTGTAAAATAAACATACTATATAAAGTTGGATTGCCTTTTTGAAGCTGTTCTTTTAGAGCAGTATCATTTGGATTCTCAAGCAAAGAACTATAAACATTGCTATATTTTTTGGCATTATATTCATTATAATATGAGTGGATTCCATAAGCACAAATCCCAAATAAGATTAGGATTCCAAGTCCCCAAATTATGTGTTTATATCGCTTATATAAGATTTCTAGCTTAAAAGCACTTTCTAATATCTTTTCATCATTACTAAATTCATTTTTAATATAATTTAAGTTATTTTTGATACTCAATATTTAATCCTTGTTTTAGATTCTATAGTTTGACATTCTAATTAATATCACCTTAAGATTTTAAATTAATCCCTAACGCTTTTTAGATTCCTGTGCTACCAAAACCGCTATTTCCACGCTCTGTAGTATCTAAACTATCGCTTAAGATTAAATTTGCTTGAAAAACTTGTGAGAGAATAGCTTGGGCAATTCTATCACCTTTTTTGATATTAAATATATTTTTTGAAAAATTAAATAATATTACCATCACTTCGCCTCTGTAATCGCTATCAATCGTGCCGGGCGTATTTAAAACACTAATTCCATTTTTAAAAGCCAAACCACTTCTTGGTCGCACTTGAATCTCATATCCAGATGGAATCTCAAATGATAATCCTGTTTTAACCGCTATAAATTCACTAGGCAAAATATCCAAATCCTCCACACTATGCAAGTCAAATCCACTAGCTCCGCTACTTTGATATTTTGGTAAAATAGCATCATTATTTAACTTTTTAATCTTAAGATTAATCAAAATACAATCTCCTCATAACTTATATCTAAAATCTCAAATTCACTCTCACCTTTTGGTAGCTTTATAGAGACTTCGTCCCCTATTTTCTTACCTATGATGGATTTTGCAATTGGGGAATGAAATGAGATATATCCTCTCTCAGGATTACTTTCATAAGAGCCGACAATAGTATATTTCACCTTAATGTCATTCTCAAGATTTAATAGGCTAATCGTGCTACCAAAACTAACGCTATTATGGGCATAAGTCGCTGGATTGATTATTTGTATATTTGCTAAGATAGAGCTTAATTCTGCTATTCTAGATTCTATAAAAGATTGCTTTTCTCTTGCTGCGTGATATTCCGCATTTTCTTTTAAATCGCCGTGAGAGCGAGCAATATCAATTTCCTTAACGATATGCGGACGCTCGACTTCTTTTAGATTTTTTAATTCCTCACATAGCTTTTTATAGCCATATTCAGTCATTGGTTCTTTTTGCATAAAACTACCTTATAAATTTTAATTAGGAAAAATTTTCTTTAGATTATCACAACTTGGTTGATAGCCACTTTTACAAGCATTTTCAAATAAAGATTTAGCGAGATTAAGATTCCTTGGAATGCCATTTTTACCATTATTGTAAATCACTGCTAGATTATTACAACCCTCCAATTTACCTTTATCGCAAGTCTTTTTAAATAAATACAATGATTTCATTACATCTTTTGGCATTAATTCACCATTTCCACGATAATATTTAACTCCCAAATCATAGCAAGAATCCATATTTCCAAAATTACAAGCCTTGTTTGCATAACCTAAATATAAATAAATAGATTCAGCAACACCTAAGCCCTTATCATAGATATTAGCAAGCAAAGCACAGGCATCTGCATTCTCATCTTCGCAAGGTTTTATTAAGATATTTATTGCTTTTATAGGGTCTTTTGCTACGCTTGAACCCTCTAAATAGAGATTTGCCAATGCTACGCAATCCTTAATAACACCACTAGAACAAGAGTTATTTAAGATTCCCGCAGGGCTTGAGGGACTTGAAGTAATATTGAAAGATGTCGCATTGGAATCTGTATTTTTCATAGCTTGATTTTCAACAATGGGGACATCTATTGTTTCGTCAAATGTTTCTTCATTAGAAGAATGAAACCCAAGGAATCCCATAATAGTATCTTTATACAAATAACCGCCCACACACAATGCTACTACGACAATTACAGCTAAAATCTTAGTTCTCATAACATCACCTCTATCAAAAATAAATTAATCAAATTTTACCATAATCTATAAAACTATTTAATTTTTATCAAGTAGCCAACAAGCTACATTTTTCGCACTGCCATATTGTAAATATTTGCGTATTTCTAGGCTTTTGGAGATAAAATCATCATCTTTTGATTTATTATAGGCATCAAGAAGATTTTTTGCAGTTAGTTTATCTTGCAAGATTTCATAATGAAAAAGTGAATCTGGGTGAATCTTACGATATAAAATATTTGCCAATCCAACATACTCAATATTTAAAAAATTTTTTACAACTAAAGCATCGAATTTCTTTGCTTTATATCCTAGCACAAATGGAGTTCCTATTATGGCACATTCTAGCGTCGCTGTGCCACTACAGATAAAGGCGAATTTGCTCTCATATAAGCTTAATTGTGCATCAAAAACAATATTAAAATCACTTATATCATTGTAAATCTCATCTATTTTTCTATGCTTAAAATGCTTAGGAACGACTAAATTAAACACTAAATTAGAATCCTCTTTTTTTAGGATATTTTTTAACTCTCTAAAAATAGGAAAGATTCTATTTATCTCACCAATCCTACTACCCGGCATAAAGGTAATGAGATTCTTAGTATTGGATTCTAGAATCCTAGAATCTTTAGATTCTGCATTAGATTCCACACTAGAATCTCCCCTAAAATGCGTTATTTCATCAAGCAATGGATGTCCTATAAAAACAGCTTTTGCTTGATAATAAGAAATCTCAAAAGGCAGAGTCGCTGCTAATTTATCAAAATATTTTTCAATAGTTTTTGCACGCCACGGCTTCCAAGCCCAAATCTGTGGCAAAATATAATACATTATAACCTTATTTGGATTAGCTTTTTTTATTTTCTTAGCCAAAGGAATGTGAAAAGATGAGCTATCAAGTAGCAGTATTTTATCGCACTCTAGGGCTAATTTAGACATTTCATTAGAAGCATTTAAGAAAAATGTTATTTTTTTAAAAACATCAACAAAGCCCATAATGGAAAATTGCTCTAATTCATATAGTGGAATCCCATATTCTATATCTTTCGAAAAAACCCCATATAAATCAAAATCTATGTGTTTTTTTAGCTCTTTTAATAAATATTGTAAATGTATATTAGAAGATGGCTCTAGGGCACTTACAAAAAGTTTCATATAACTTTTCTTTCTGCCTTTATATCTTTTATCTCATTTTTTAATTTTGCATTTTCCAAATCACTATTCATAAGCTTTGATTTTAATGCTCTTAGTTCTTTTAAACTTATAAGATATTTTTCAGCGATTTCCTTAGAATACACATCTCTAGCAGGATTCGCCTTTACTACAATGCCATCTTTTAAACGAATATCAACTTTCTCAAGCGGACGAATAGGGATATTCTTACGCAGATTATCGATAGAATCCACATCATAGATATTTGTTTCTAGGTTTTTATTCTGCTCTTGTAATCGCTCTAAATCGATTTTTGCATTTTTTAACGCATCTTGAATCTCCAAATACTCCGCTCGAATAGCCTTTAGCATTTCTTGCTCTTTTGTTATATTATTTTCATAATCATTAACTTCATTTTTGAATTTTTTAAATTCCTCTTCAAAAAATTCCACAATCTGCCAAGTCTCACGAATATTATCTGCATTTTGTATAAATTTATCAAAAATCTTATCCATTTGTTAATCCTAAAACTTTTTATAAAATTATTCCATTTCTAGCCTTAATAAATTTAATTCTTTTCCCTCAATAATAATTACATTATTACTATTGCATTGCGGACATATCCCGTAATTCAATCCACTAGCGGTAAATTTAAAATTACAATCATTACAATGCAATGTAATATTTTTATGCACTATCTCGAGGATGCTATTTTTACAGAATCTACTTTCTTCTTTAAAAAACTCAAAAGCACTCTTAAGAAGCTCCACCTCTACGCCACTTCTCTCGCCAATCTCAATAGTTATTGTAATGATATTTTTTGCATTATTTTTCAATGCCTCTTCTTCACATAAAAGAATAAGCGATGAAACTACAGAATATTCATGCACGATAGAATCCTAAAAATTATCATTGAAAATCAGCTTTGCAAGATTTTATTAATATGCTTTAAGGACGGCGTTACGATGGCAACAAAATAAGATTCTAGTAATAATTTTGAAGCCAAAGAATCTTGCAAATAGCCCTTTGTGCCTAAAAATAACATATTTTGATTTGCTAGTTCAAGTGCCAAATCTATAAAATCTTTTTTTAATTCTAAGGCGGAGCGAAAATATTCTTTCGTTTTTAGATATGGCGTTTTGGCTAGATTTTGCGTCCGCTCTACTAGATTATTCCGCCTTTCCACAAAGTCATCTAAGCTTGATAAATACGAGTTTATCCCGCCTTTTATATTAAGATTCTTCGTGCAGTTTTCAATCGCAGAATCAATTAGCCCAAGTGCAATGCCACCTTGCAAAATGACAAAAGCTGGGATAATCTCTAGCAAAGACTCCTTAAAATCTGGCACTAAAATATCTTCACTTGGCACGATATAATTATCCAAGCACACCGCAAGTGTCCCAGAGCCCTCTAACGCACAAAAAGACACGCTGTGTGAGAGCTTTGCATTTTCATTGCATTCGATTAAAACTAGCGAAAACTCACTAGAATATTCCATCTCTACAATAGCACCAAAATAATGCCCTTTTTCTATATTTGAGACCCACGGCAAAGTTCCACTTAGGGCGATTCCATTTGATACTTTTTTGCCTTTAATCTTGTGTTTTTCAATCCCTACAAATGCTTTCATAGGGTTTGAAAGCCCTGTGCCACCGAGAATCTCGCCATTGCTTGCTTTTTTAAATAATTCTTTTATTCGCTCATTCTTATTTTTAGCATTAAATAAATACCAAATTAGAGCATTTTGACACCACACACAAAAGCCCGTATTTCCACAGATTTGCGAGACTTTAGCGATATTTCCTATCGCTTGAAATAGCCCATTTTCGCCATTTTTTAAAAAAGGTTGATATAAACCCGCTTTCCCTAAATCAAGCAAAATATCCTTAGGATAATGCCCCTTGTGGATTTCTACGACCTTATTACTTAAAGATTCTAAGATGTTTTCAACTCCCATACTATTTCCTTAAATGTTTATTTTCTACATTATCCCGCTTTTACGCTAAGATTCACCGCTCTCAAAATCGTATTTGCCACAGGAGAGTATTTTGTAGCGTGGGCGATTAGATTATCTGTAGTTTCTTTATCTGCGTTAGATTCTATATTAATTTTTACGCGAATATCAGTAAATCCAAGCGGTTTATCCTTTGATAAGTCCCCTGTCCCCCAAACTGCAGTAATATTCAAATCACCCTCAAGTTCCAACTCCAACTTTGTAATAACGATATTATTTGCGATTGCATTTGCGTGAATCCCTACAGCTAGGCAACTTCCAAGTGCCGCTAAAAGTGCCTCGCTAGGATTTGGTGCGGTATCATCGCCTAGAAGTGTTGGTGGCTCATCTACGATATAAGCTGGGAGATTCCTAATATAATTTGAATGGCGAAATCGCCCCTCAGCCACAGTTTTACATTTCAATGTTTTTATGGCATTTGGATTTGCCTTGCCATTTTTTATTAATTCCTCTAGTCCTTTTTTGTCGATTGGTTCTAATCTAGTGCAAGAAGTTTGTCCTACTTTCATTATTTATCCTTTGTATTGTTAAATTTTTGTGCCATATGCAATTAAAAATCCATATGGCACGGGATTTAGACTAAATCACATATTCTAAATCAAATCGATAATCTTCCAAATATTGTGCGATTTTCCGCTTTAATCCCAAAAATTCCAAGCTATTTCTATCGCTTTTATCGATTTTTATTTCTATGTCTGCTACGATTTGCCCCGGATTTGGCTTCATTATAATTACTCTATCGCCTAGGAAAATCGCCTCTTCGATGTCGTGCGTTACGAAAATCATCGTAGTTTTTAGCTCTTTTGAAATCCTAAGCAACTCATTTTGCAAGGAAATTCTAGTGAAATTATCGAGTGCTGAAAATGGCTCATCTAATAATAGAATCTTTGGCTTAACGCATAGTCCCCTTGCAAGGGCGATTCGCTGCTTTTGTCCACCACTTAAATTTATGGGGAATGAGTGGGAGAGCGATTCTAGATGCACTAACTTCAAATATTCCCTTGCTTTTCCCCTTGATTCTTTTAGGCTAAATCCCTTAGATTGAAGCCCAAAAGCGATATTATCTAGTGCATTTCGCCACGGAAGCAATGCGAAATCTTGGAAAATCTTAATGCAATCTTTTGGATTTGTTTGCTTATGAAAAACCTCGCTATCTATGGATATTTCGCCACTATCAAAGCCCTCAAATCCACCGATGATATTTAACAAGGTCGTTTTCCCACACCCACTAGAGCCAAGTAGAATGACAAATTCGCCCCTTTTTATCTCCAAATTTATATTTTTCAAAGCGTGATATTTAGCTTCGTGCTGGGATTTTTTAGTATGAAAAGATTTATTGCAATGTTTTATTTTAATCATTTAGATTCCCTTTATTTGCGTAGATTCCGCAAGTGGATTTTTTCTAGATTCCAGCTTAGATTCTCTCACTTAGATTCTCCTAATTTAGAGCGGATAAATCGCTCCAATCTCACAAATACAAGATGAATCCCATAGCCCAAAATCCCAATCCAACTCATCGCAACCACTACAATATCCATTCGTAAGGTATTTCGCCCATCGATTATAAGATACCCAAGTCCGCTTTGAATCCCTAGCATCTCCCCTGCCACAAGGTGAATCCACGCAATTGATGCAGCAAGTTTAAGCCCACTTGCGATATGAGCGAATGCCCCGGGTAAAATAATGCTTTTAAAAATAAGCCATTCACTTGCCCCAAAATTCTTTGCCATTTGCAAAAGCGTGGGGTTTATCGCCCGAACACCAGCGATTGAGAGCAATAAAACAGGGAAAAATACGGCATAGATGATTACAAAAATCGCCCCAACTTCGCCAATCCCAAATAAAAGGGCGAGTATAGGAAGCCACGCAATGGGTGAAATGGGGCGTAAAAGCTGGATATATGGCTCTAAGACTATCTCAAAGCTAGTAAATCGCCCTAAGATAAGCCCCACGAATGTCGCCACGCCTCCGCCGATAAATAGCCCGATTGCAAATCGCCTTAGGGAATCTAGTATGGATTGGATTAAGATTCCATTATTTAATAGCTCTAAGAATGCCGCCCAAACATCGCTAGGACGCGGTAAAAAGCTAGTAGAATCTAGCAAGATTTCCCATAAAAAAATAATGGCAATAAAAATGATAAAAGATAGAATTCTAAGCTTCATAGCGGATTCTTTGTGGTGGATTCTGTGAGTTTTGCGTTAGATTCTGCGTAAAATCTTGGGGTGGATTTAGCTTTAGATTCTGGGATTCCGCTGTGGAATTTAGCTTTAGATTCTGTGTGGAATCTGGATTCTTGCGGATTGCGATTTAAGTTTAATTTCTGTGTGGAATCTTGCGTGAGATTCGTGGAATCTAGCGCTTTAAAGGCAGAATCTAGAAGCGTTGAATCCACAAAATCGCTAAAAATATCACTTTGGGAATCTGCTATTTTATCCGCTCCATTGCTCCAAATGCCAAAATCTTGCATATTTTTCACATTCCAATCTATATCGTTTTTGCTTAATTTTAGGTTTTTAAAAACCACTCTTTCATCGCAATCTAGGAGATTTTTGATAATTTCTGGTTTATAGCCTAAAAGCTTATTCCCTAAAATTGCAGAATCTTCGTGATTATGCTCTATAAAATGTGCCGTTTTTACAAAATTATTAACGATAGTTTGGATTCCAGAATCCGCTAAAATCTTAGAATCCATTTGAGAATCTGCTAAAACTTCCTCCCTTAGGGCAAAAACGCAGCAAATATGATTATTTACAATATCCTTTGAGAGCCTAAAAAGCTCTGCAATATCGCGTAGCTCAGCGATAAACCCAAAAGGTTCAGCCACGATAAAGCCATCAATACTATTTGACAAAAGCCCAAAAACCATTTCTGGTGGGGACATATCTACGATTTTAATATCATTTGGGGTTAGTCCGCCCTGCTCTAAGAGATTTGCAAGCAATAAATAATGTGTTGAAAATCGGCTTGGAATAGCAATCCTAAGCCCTTTTAAAAGCGAAATATCGGGCTTAAAATTATTTTTTGCATTTTTATTTAAGCTATCGCTTTTCGCTATATTTGCTACATTTTCCGCATTTTTATTTTTTCCATTCGCCACATTTTTTAAATTCGCCACATTAAGATTTTTGGCATTTTGAGTTTCTAAAATCCCTTTTTTTAGCACTAGTGCAGAGCCATTTCGATGTGCTGCAAATATCGCTTTTAAGCTCACCCCTTGAGTTCTCAATCGCAAAGCAAGGGGCGTTAGTATAAATGCTCCATCTATCGCCTTTGCCCTTAAAGCCTCGCTTAAATCCGCCCATGAGCTAAATTTTATTGGCGTAAATGGGGAGTTGTATAGCTCTTTGGCGATTATTAAAAGATGGTCGCTTATAGGCAAATAACCAATTTTTAGGCTTTTAAAATCAACATTTTTGCTAAAAAAATTCGCATTTGCTATATTTAATAATATCAATGATGATGAAAGTAAAAAACTTCTTCGATTTATCATTGTGTTTAATCTCATAAATATCCTAGATAAAAATATTAATCTATTAAAAATGGAAATTATACAAAAAAATAAGATATTTTTGCAAAAACAAATTGTATTTTTTAAAATTTTACCATTTTGTTACTTTTATCTATCCATTAAATATTTATAAAGTCGCCATTACTTCACCATAGATAAATCTAATATTCAAATAAAGTATATTGATTCGTAGAGCCTATCTTGGTTTTATTACTTAAAAAGTTTTCATATCGATGTAATTCGCTATTTGGCAATAGGATATAGAAACTTCCTTGTTCTTTTTTAAAGTTAGTTGCGTATTTTTCAAATTCACCATCTTTTATATGTTTCCCAAAATGATAAAGTTTATAATACTTTCTATCAAAATCAGGTGTAAATGCTAGAAGTTGATTGCTTGTTAGAACTATCTTTTTCCCTTTATTTTTAAAGGTTTCAAAAACCATTTCATTTGCATGTCTATCGCCTAAATTCATCTTTTTTCTATATTCTGCTTTTAGTATATTCTCAGCACTAAAAGATGCCACAATCAAACCAATTGCAATAAAACACACGAAAATAAGGGCGATTCGTTTATACAAAAATGCTAATATGGCATTATAAAATTTGGCATAATAAACAATAACAGCACTAAGAGAAATTATCATCAAAGGTAATGATGCTTGTAAATTTCGCAAATCATAGCTTAAATGCGTTCCCCAGAAAATAAAATATAGAAAGCCAAAAATAGCAAAAAAGCCAAAGATTTTATTTGGTAATCTTAAACTAAATAGCGATAGAACGAATAATATTGTAATATTTTTATATGAAGAACAAGCATCTAATAAACGGTCTCCATATCCCTTTCCTAAAAATATTCTATCCATTACAAAACTAGCATTTGTAGAATCTATATTTAAAATCAATTTCTTATAGATTGCAATGATAATCCAAGGTGCACTAAATATTGCAATGATGGCTATACAAATCCATATTATTTTAATATCAATTTTTTGCTTTCTTTTTATATAAAATAAAGCGATGATATAAACAACACACCAAAATAATCCAGATTGTTTTATCTCTGTGCTGATTCCTGCGGCAAATGCACCTAAAATAAGATAGAAAAATAGCATATTTTTATCTATTTTATTAGTTTCCATAAGGCTGACTTTTAGCAAACAAAGTGCTGATATTAAGATAATCATCGCAACAGGCATATCAACATAACCGATAAAAAATTCATTGGATAATCTAAAAAATACAATATATGTAATAACACTAAGAGTAATGCCAAATATACTGCCCTTTATGGAATCTTTATTAAATAAAAAGATACTTGCTACAATCCCAACAAATGCAAAATACCAATATATGCCAACGCCAATCCCTTGAAAACTTGATATTTTTTGACTAGCGACATAACCCAAAGATAATAATATGGGATATAGTTGGGAATATCCACCTTCATTTAAAACAAGCTGACCAAAAGCCCATTCAGTTCCCCAGCGATTCCACGATACTACGGCATCCCAAGCATAAAAAATATCTGCCTTTAGGACATTATTAAAAACATATAATGATATTAAGATTCCAAGTAAGAATAAAAATTGCAAGAAATAATTATTGGATTTTATTACGCAAGGTAGCGGAATCCCATTTTTAATCTCAAAGAAAAATAGATATAGAAATAATATAATTTCTATGATAAAAATAACAATAACTACATTTTGTGTGTAGATTCCAAATAAAACGAGCATATAAACTAAATATAAATTAAAACATAGGCTAATAATAAAACTTGCCACAATCAATAAAGATATATTTATAGAAATGCCGAATCTTCTACAATATAATTTATATGCAATTGCTCCGGGTAAAAATACCGCACTAAAAAATGATAATATCGCTAAAACTAAACCCATAATATTCCTTTAATATTTTTTATAAACTAATATTTCCTGTGTAAGCCCAATAGCAAAATTTAATTTCCTACTAAGCAATTCTCCATATTCTTCGCAAGTAGCATTGACTTCATCAAAAAGCAATGCCCGCTCATCGTGAAATTCCCATAAATTTAATTTTTCTAATATGCTACGAATAACCCTATAAAGCAATGTTGGCGTTGGATATGTGATTAAAACAATTCCGCCACTTTTTGCAAACTCAAAATGTTTTATACACATAGCTCTTGTATTAGTTTTATTAAAATGCTCGATTAAACCAGCAGAAAACACCACATCAAAGCTAGAATCTATTGCTTTAGATTCCAATAAATTAAATAATATTGCTTTTTGTTTATGTGGCGATTTGGTCGCATATTTGTTATTAAAAGAATCCACACCTTTTTTAGAATTATCAAAAACGATATAATCCGCATTGGCGTAGGATTCCCTAAAATCTTTATAAAAGCAGCTATCGCCACCGCCAAACTCGCAAATACGATGTATATTCTTATATTTTTTAAGTAGATTCAAAATCATTGTTGCACTAATCTTTCTTGTAATATTTGATATTTTAAAATTATTATTTTTTCGTTTAGAATAATATTTTTCCCAATCTGTCGCCCTAGCACTTATCCCCCCCCCCATAGATTCTGTATTGATAGAATCTAGAATCTTAGCTTTAGAAGTGAAAATAAAAAATCTCTGCACTAAAAAACTAATAGCAAAAATCATTGATTCGCAAATTGGCTTAACTATAATCTCACTTACACCGCTATAATATGAGATAAACTTAATACCTTGCATAGAAATAAGCATTAAAACAATGGTTAAGGAAATATAAGAAATGAGTTCAAATTTTAGATTCGCTTTTGTTTTGAAAACAATAGTTTTACCAACGATGAAATTAAAGCTTCCAGCGATGATTCTACCACTTAACATACAAGCAAAAAGTCCAAATCCTAAACTAAAAGCAATCACAAATACAACATAATCAATTAATGCAGTAAGAATGGAATTTCCAATATGTCTAAATAGCACAAAATAAATACTTATGGAATCAAAAATAGGATTAAAATGTGAAGCGGCATTATTATTTATATAGATAGTTTTGATTGGGACTTGCAATATTTTCATATTTTTATTACAAGCTAAAACTAGCATTTGCATTTCAAATTCATACCCATTATAGGTATTTTTCAACATCATTTTTGCAAAATCAGGACTAAATGCACGAAGCCCCGTTTGTGTATCTTGTATGGATTTACCAAACATAGTTTTAAATATTACTCTAGTTATTTTATTGCCAAATTTGCTTTTAAATGGGATATTTTCCCCTTCAAACTTACGAACACCAATAGCTAAATCTATATCTACATTAGCAAGAAACATATCTCTTAAATGTAGTATATCTTCTACTTTATGCTGTCCATCGGAATCTGCCGTGATTATTAACTTCAAATTACTATAATTATTTAAGATAAAATTAATGCCATTTTTTAAAGCCGCACCTTTGCCAAGATTGATTGCATTGTGTAATAAAATCGCTTTTTTATTTATTTGTGAAAAAATAGCATCAAAACTCTTTGGAGAGCCGTCATTTACAATAACAACAGAGATATTTGAATCTAATAGTGAATCAACAATATTAAGAAGTTCTGGAGTTGGTTTAAAGCTTGGAATTAAAGCGACTGCCCCCCCCCAATCAATGCCAAATTACCATCTTTGTAAATATCCATAAAAGCCTTTCTAAACCTTTGATTTTGGGTTGAAAATTATAACATAATTAATATTTGCTTTAAAAACTAAATAAATCTTAGCAGATTCTAGGCAGAATCTCCCCCTCTGGATATTCCAAATATCGCTTTGTTCCCCAAGTATTTTGTAGTATTACTTTATTTCCTAAATCATTCTTACAAACCCGACCAATAATCCTAGAATCTTTCCCAAGATTCGTATTATGTAGAATCTCCAATGCCTTATTTGCCTTACTTTCTGGTAGTGCAAAAGCACAAACTCCCTCATTTGCCAAACTATATGGCTCAATTCCTAGAATCTCGCATATCCCTCTAACCTCATCTAATATTAAAATATCATTTTGGTTAATATAAATATCTTTTTTAGAAGAATTAGCCCATTCATTCAAAAGTGCTGCAATACCTCCACGAGTCGCATCTCTAATGGCGTGAATCTCGATGTTATTTTTTAATAATACCTCAATCATTTCCCATAAACTCGCACAATCACTTTGTAGATTATTTTCTAAACTTATATTATTTCTTAAACAATAAATACAAGCCCCATGACTTCCAATCGGTGCAT
This sequence comes from Helicobacter sp. 16-1353, assembly GCF_003288815.1. GTDB lineage: Bacteria > Campylobacterota > Campylobacteria > Campylobacterales > Helicobacteraceae > NHYM01. Next base: position 80,795 of record NZ_NHYM01000002.1, read on the forward strand.
TTAAAATAATAACATCATCTTCTTTTAGATTCTTAGCACTTAAGCCTTTGTATTCCACTTTACCAATAATTGTAGAGTTGATAAAAACGCCCTCCACACTACCCTTTGGGACTACCTTTGTATCAGCGGATAAAAGAGTGAGATTATTTTTATGCATTTCTTCGCTCATTGATTTTGCGATTTTTTCTAAATCCTGCACCAAAAATCCCTCTTCAATTATAAATGATATTGTCAAATACATAGGTTTTGCACCGCTAACTGCCACATCATTACAACTTCCACAAATACTAAGTTTGCCAATATCACCACCGGGGAAAAATATGGGCGTAATAGTGTAAGAATCTGTGCTTATTGCGAAATCATTAGAAAGTTTATTGGAGAATCCTGCGAAGAATCCTGCATCTTCAAATGCATATTTTGCAAAATCCTTAAAATATTTCATAAAAACATTATTAATTAAATTAGCATTTTCCCTACCGCCATTACCACAAGAAAGCAGAATCCTATCCATTAATGAACCTTTAAAAAAAATTATCTAGCAAGTATAATCAAATTATGTTAAAATTTTTTATAAGAATTTATATGTAAGAGAAGATAAGATTATGAAAATAGAAATGCTTTATAGCAAGATTCACAGTGCTACGATAACCGATGCAAATCTCAATTATAAGGGCTCAATCACTATTGATAAGATGATTTTGAAAGAAGCGAAACTCTTTGTAGGGCAAAAGGTGGATATTGCCGACATTGATAATGGAGAGCGATTTTCCACTTATATCATTGAAGGAGAGGCAAATAGCGGGACTATCTGCCTAAATGGAGCTGCAGCAAGAAAGGTGCAAATAGGCGATAAAATCATTATTATGGCGTATGCAAGTTACGATATAGATGAGTTAGAATCCTACAAACCTACCATTATTTTATTAGATAGTAATAACAACATAATCTCACATTCAAAGGAAATATGATGTTTAATCCTGATGATTTGAATAAAATGCTAAATCAATTTCAAGATAATTTTAAAAATATAGAAGAGAAACAAGCAAATACTATTTTTAGTGCTACAAGTGGTGGTGGCTTGGTGAAAGTAAGCATAAATGGCAAAGGAGAGGTTGTAGATTTAAACATTGATAAAAGTTTATTAGATGATGTAGAATCGCTACAGATTCTGCTAATTGGTGCAATCAATGAGGCTTATAAAAATGTTGAAGTAAATAAGAAAAATACTGCAATGGAGCTTTTTGGTGATATGTCGCCATTTAAAAATTAAGGTATTTTGTGTATTTATCTTAACTTTGGGCTTTGTAAATGCACTAGATTTTAGTAAGTGTAGAGAGTTTTATATAAATAACTCCAAAGAATTCGCTAATACAATGGCAATCCACATAGGAAATGGGAATTATCTAGCGTATTCTAGTATCCCGCTTGATAGCAAATCATTAATAAAAAAAGATGATTTTTTGGGTTTATATCTATTTAAAGATATGGAGCTAAATGGTAAATTTATATTTAATAATATACACAAATCAATCCCCGTAAAAGCGATAAATAAAGATTCTATTATAAATGGCGAGATTCTACAAAAACAACAATCTTTTAATAAACTTGCAATATTTAGTAAAAATATAGATGAAAACTCAATCATTAGTGATATTTGCTATCAAATTTATGGGATTAGTGCGGGGAATAATAAATTTATCGATAAAAAATATATTGATATATTCCTAAAAGCTAAAAATATAGCATATTCTTATATAAGTATATTTGTAGTAGATGGCAAAGATGGGGTTATAGTCAGCGATACTAATCCACTTATAAATACTGGAATAAATATAGGAGATATAATACTTAAAGTTAATGATAAAAATATAGTAGATTCTAATGATTTTGTAGATACGATTACATTACTAAAGCCAGATTCTAATGTAAAAATAACCATTAAAAGAGATTCTAAGATTCTAACATTAGAAGTAAAAACGATACGACGAAATGTCCGCTTTAGCGATGATGTTTCATTTTTAGAAGCATTTGGCATTGTTTTAAATAAAGATTTAGTTGTGCTTAAAAATATCGGCAAAACCTATTTTAAAGAAGGTGATAGAATCCTAAGGGTAAATCAAATAAAAGTAGATTCTATCCAAGCATTAAATAAGGCAATAGCCACACAGAAAAAAGATGAATTGTCATTATTGATACTTAGAAATAAATTTGAGCTTTTCATTACACTAAATTGAGGGGAATCTATGAAAAAACAATATGAAAATATAATGAGCGATTTTGAGGATTTCTTAAGAAATCACAATACAAATATAATGGAAAGCTTTCATCCACATTTCAAAGAAGCATTTTGGGAAATGGTTATAAATGGTGGCAAAAGATTCCGCCCGAATCTGCTTTTCAGTGTTGTTTTAGCGAAAAAACCCAAAAAAATAAAAGATACATTTATAGTGGCACTAGCATTGGAATCCTTACATACATATTCGCTAATACACGATGATTTACCTGCTATGGATAATTCACCTTTAAGAAGAGGACATCAAACCCTACATATAAAATATAATGAGACAAGTGCGATTCTAGCAGGAGATGCACTAAATACCTATGCTTTTTATCTCATTGGAAAATCACATTTTAAAAATAAGATAAAAGTCAAATTAAACAACTCACTTTCATTTGGTGCTTTAAAAATGGTCTTAGGACAAGCTTGTGATTGTTATTTTGAAAATACCATTTTGCAAAAAGATAAACTTGATTTTATCCATATCAATAAAACGGCAAATCTCATAGCAAGTGCATTAGAAATGGGCGGGATAATCGCTGAGCTACCAAAAAAAGAGATTAGTAGTTTATATAAGTTTGGTATTACACTTGGTTTATATTTCCAAATAAGAGATGATTTGCTTGATACATTAGAAAATGAAAAAGATATAGGAAAGCCCACACACAATGATACAAATAAAAATAGTTATGTGAATCTTTTGGGATTAGAGAATGCAAAAAAAGCAAAAGAAGATTTGAAAAATATCATTATGGAACGATTAGCAAAGATTGATAAAAAGATAAGTAAAAATTTGGAGATTTTACTTCAAGCATATTAAAAAATAATAAGGATATAAATGAAAAATATATTAATCACAAATGATGATGGATTTGATTCTCCTGCATTAGAAGCACTAGTGGAGGCTATCAAGGATTTAGGTAGGATTCTAGTCGTCGCCCCTGCTAGTGAAAAATCCGCTTGTGGGCACGGACTTACACTAACAAAACCTCTAAGATTTGTAAAAATTAAAGATGATTATTATAAATTAGACAATGGAACGCCGGCAGATTGCATTTATCTAGCATTAAATACACTTTATACGATAAAACCGGATTTAATCATATCTGGAATCAATATAGGTGCAAATATGGGCGAAGATGTAACCTACTCAGGAACCGTTGCAGGTGCAATGGAGGGTGCTATAAGGGAGATTCCATCTATCGCTATATCGCAAGTATTAAGCGATAAAAATGACGCTTTTATATATGATTTTACATTAGCAAAAGAAGTAACAAGAAATATTGCTCAAAAAATATTAGATAGTAGTTTCCCACTAAATGGAAGAAAACTGCTAAATATAAATATTCCTCAAGTAAAAAGAAAAGATTACAAGGGGATAAAAACTACTCAATTAGGATATAGATTATACGGCAATGACGCACATCTACATCGCAATCCACGAGGGCAAGAGTATTATTGGCTGGGACTTCACCCACTAGAATGGAATGAAAGGGAGGAGAATAATTCGGATTTTCAAGCGGTATTTGATGGATATACAAGTATTACGCCAATATTGCTTGATATGACAAGCTATAAAGATATAAATATTGTGTCTAATTGGATAAAATAAATTGTAAAATATTAGATTTATAAAAGGGGATATTATGAAAGAAGAAATATTAAAACTAGCAATGCAAGATAGCGATGATGATTATGATGATTTAGACGAGGATTGGGACGATTTTGATGATAGTGATGAGATAGATTATGATTATGATGACGATGATTATACAATAGATGATGACGATTACGAAGATGACGAATGATTAGAAAAAATAATATCCAAGTGGCATTAATCCAGCATTCATTTAAACAAACAAAAGAAAAAACCATTGAATACACATTAGAAATGATTAGACAAGCTGCGATAAATGGTGCGGATTTGGTAGTATTGCAGGAGCTTCACACAAGCGAGTATTTCTGTCAAAGTGAGAATGTGGATTTTTTCAAATACGCAGAATCTTTTGAAAATGAAATTGAGATTTTCTCCCAAGTGGCGAGAAAAAATAATATCGTTTTGGTTACTTCACTATTTGAGAAACGAGCAAATGGGCTTTATCACAATACCGCTGTGGTTTTCGAAAAAGACGGGAGTATCGCTGGGAAATACCGCAAAATGCATATTCCAGATGACCCGGGATTTTATGAGAAATTTTATTTTACCATCGGCGATAATGAATTTCGCCCAATAGAAACCTCAATTGGAAAACTTGGCATTTTAATCTGCTGGGACCAGTGGTTTCCAGAGGCTGCTAGGCTTATGACTTTGGGCGGAGCTGAGATTTTGATTTACCCAACAGCGATTGGCTTTTCCCCAAATGAGCCAAAAGAAGAGCAAAATCGCCAATTAAATGCGTGGCTTGGAGTGCAGAAAGGACATGCAATTGCAAATGGCGTATTTGTAATAGCAGTAAATCGTGTGGGATTTGAGGAAAATAAACTTATAGAATCTATAGAATCCAAAACCACCACAGAATCTAAAATAGCCGAATCTAGCGAATCTAAAATCGCCCAAGATTCCACAAAATACGCAGATTCCGCCAAATCCAATCAAATAAATGGCATTGAGTTTTGGGGGCATAGCTTTATTTTTGGACCACAGGGCGAGGAAATCGCAATGGCAAAAACCCAAAATGATGAGATAATCAAAGCTATAATTAATATGGATAGAATAGCCGAAGTCCGCCATATGTGGCCATTTTTACGAGATAGAAGAATTGAGTTTTATCAAAATATTACAAAAAGATTTATAGACTAATTTGGGCTAATCACATTGACAAAGCACAAAATCACATTCGCCCAACGATGTAAAAGAATCCTAAACATAGCCATTCCCTCTGGCTTAAACTCTTTGCTTGATATTGCAAATATAATGATTGGTATTTTTATGATGGGTAAATTATCAAGCTATCATATTAATGCCGTTGGGCTTGGGCTAAATTTCTTTATGCTAATTTTTGTTATCACAAATGTATTTTTTGTAGGGACAAACGCACAAATATCGCGTCTATATGGCAAAAAAGATTTTAATGCGATTATAGATGTTTTATCAAGTATGTTTTTTGGGGCAATTGCTTTTTCACTACCCATATATCTTATTGCTAATTTGCTATATCCAAGCTATTTTAGCTGGATTGGAGTGGATACCACATCTCAAGCTTTGGGAGGAATATTTGTAAATATTATTTTATTTGGGATTCCTGCGTTACTTGCAAAAAGTATATTAATATCATCATTTGCCGCAATGGGTAATACAAAAACACCATTTTTTATCAAAATAGTAATAACAACAATAAATATAGCATTAAATTATATTCTTATTTTTGGAATCTTTTTTGAGCCACTAGACATCGTGGGAATGGCTATATCAAATCTATTGACTTCATATTTAGAGTTAGTTATATTACTAGCATTACTAGCTAAGAAAAATGGCAGATTAAAATTAAGATTCTTCTTTTCTCCTGCTATTTTCAAAAAAGGTATAAATATCGGGATTCCAGTCGGCGTGGAAAGAGGATTTACGATTATATCGTTAATCTTAATATCAAAATTCATTGCAACTTATGGGAGTGATTATTTAGCGGGATTCCAAATCGGCACAAGAATTGAAGCATTTGCTGTTATGCCATCTTTTGGATTTATGGTCGCTTCTATGGCACTCACAGGACAATATCTAGGAAAAAATAGAAAAGATTTATTAAAGCAATTTATCTACACAATAATCATTCTAGGCTCGATTTTTATGGGAGTTATGGGGCTTTTTATGATGATTTTTGGGGAAGCCCTAAGCTATCCTTTTAGCAATAAAAACGATGTAGTTTATAGCTCGATGATGTATTTATTTTTTATTGGGCTTTCGCAGATTCCACTTGTTTTTATATTCGTTCTTGATGGTGCATATCGTGGAGCAGGTGCGACAAAAATATCATTGATAATAAATATTACATCAATTTGGGGGCTTAGAATCCTACCAATGTATTTATGTTTAATAGCAGGATTACCAATATTTTCGATATATATAATAATCCTAATTGAAACATTTATAAGAGGTTTTATATTCTTTTATGTGTTTAAAAAATACTTTGATAGAATCTTTATATAAGGATTCTTAGAATCCAAGCTTTACTGCTAAACCAAGCTGATTTAGCGTAGGAATGGCATTTTTACCTCCGTGTGTATTTAGAAAATAGAAAATAACATTAGTAACTTCACTTGTTTTCCAATCAAAATATAGATTTATTTCACCTTGAGAATATTTCTTAGAATCTACGCTTTGATTCCTATTAAAAGTATTGTAGCCATATACTAAATAAGTTTGTATTATATTTGCATCGATACCAATCTTCCCATAAAATAAATTTACATTTCGCTCATAATTTAATGCATCGCCACTAAAATAAAAAAACGGATTAAAGCTATTTCCTGTAAGCTGTAGATTCCCCATTCCAATAGATGAACCTGTTTTAATATAGCCTAATTCCCCATAGAAAATATTAAAATTAAATCCAATATCTGCATTAAATAAAAGGCTATTTTTATCCCTAAAAACACTATTTCTATGCTCAAATCCAGCGACTATTCCCGCACTTGCATCTATATAAGTCGTATCTAAATCTGCTTTAAATGCAAGAAAACTATAAAATTGTGGCGAGGTTAGACCATAAGCTTTTAGTTTTAAAATCTCCAAAATATCCAAAGTAAGCCCTAAATAATATGCCCCACCATATTTTGTATTAAATTTTTCAAAGCTTGAAAGCTCTCGTGGCAAAACCCTACCATATTGATTTATCCATATAGCATCAATAAGCAAAAAACCCAAAGATTTATTTCGAAACCAAATGCCATCCATTTGCTTTGCTATTAAATCACTTTCTTGCTCCAATCTACCTGCTTGTATATTAGTATCACCATCAAAATACTCTAAATAACTCCTAGCAAGCATTACTCTACTATTAGTCCAAAAATCCCTTGCACCATCACCTTTTCCGCCACTATAGCGAGAATTCTTACTACCTTGTATCAAAGGAAGCGCCCCTCTAAATCCAATATATGCTCTAAAATATCCATAAAAAGCACTATGATAATAAAGTCCAAATGATGTCGCTAGATATGCATTATCTTGATATTTTGTGCCATTTTTATCTGGTGAAGAATTTGCATAATCAAAAATAAGATGTATATCTCCCTCTTTTGTCCCTGATGTTATGGCATCTGTAAAATTATTTGCACTCAATATCCCAATAGTAAAAATTAAATAAAAAATAACCCTCAAAGCAAACTCCTATTTTTCAATATTAGATATTAAAACCAACAATTATCCAACAATCTAACCCCGCCAACCCTAACTGCTATTATTAATAGAGATTCTCCATTTTTCACTTTTTCAATGGGATTTAGATTAAAATCTACAATCTTGCAATAATCCACTTCTAAATCTCCCAAAACATCTAATGCAGCCTTTTCTAATACGCTAGATTCCAATTTATTCGATAAAACACAATGCGAAACAATCTCTAAAGCTTTAGGAATCCTAAGTGCGAGATTATACGAAGCAGAATCTAAATAAACATTTCTTGAGCTAAGTGCCAAATTATTAGAATCCCGCACAATATCACAACCAACAATATTTATATTAAAAAACAAATCCCTAACCATTCGCCTAATTATAAGCAATTGCTGTGCGTCTTTTTTGCCAAAATACGCATTAGTAGGACGAATTAGATTAAAAAACTTCGCGATAACAAGCAAAACGCCATTAAAATGTCCGGGGCGAAATGCACCTTCAAAAACATTAGCCATTTTTATAGGTGGAATAATATTTACTTCATCTTTTATGGGATATATGTGGCAAACTTCAGGGGTAAAAACCACATCAACACCCGCAATCCTACAAAGCTCAATATCTTTATCTTTCGCTCTGGGATATTTATCAAAGTCTTCATTTGCACCAAATTGTGCTGGATTGACAAAGATAGATACAATGGTTTTGTCATTATTTTTCTTAGAATCTCGCATTAAAGATAAATGCCCTTGATGTAAAGCTCCCATAGTAGCGACATATCCAATTGTTCCATTTTGATTATTTCTCCAAGCGATTAAACTATCTATATCCGCTATAATCTGCATTTAACACCCTTTATTATCTAGTATTGATAATATTTGCTTTGTTATAAAAATAGGATTCTTGTGCTTATAAATAGGTCGTCCTATAACGATAAAATCGCTAGATTCTGCCATTTTAATAGATGAAGTGCGATTTTGGTCATCGCTATTATCATATAAATCTATTGCTGTATTAAAATCGCTCTTTATAGGTCTAATTCCCGGAGTTAGCGTTAATAAATCAAATTTATCTTTTATAGATTTAGATTCCAAAGGAGAGCACACTATACCATCAATCCCGCATTCATTGACTATTTTTGCAAGATTTAATATAGCCTTATCTAATGGAGTATTATAGATTTCTACAAAATCATCATTTGTAAAACTTGTCAATGCACTAACCGCAAAAATTAATGGCGGATTCTCACATTGTTTTATTAGTTTTCCAATCTCACGCATTGCTACTCTTCCACTACTTGCGTGAATAGTAAGCATACTAACATTTAATTTCATTATCTCTCTAATGGAATCTAGCATTGTATTTGGAATGTCATAAAGCTTTAAATCTAAAAAAATCTTAAATCCAAGATTCTCTAAATCTTTTATAAAATCTACACCATCGCGTATAAAACTTCTAAGCCCAATCTTTAAATAAATATTATAAATATTATTTTTTGCAAGATTCTCGCATAAAGCAAGATTCTCATCTCTTGGCAAATCAAGGGCAATACATAGTTTTGGCATTATCAACCTTTATTTCTAATATTATTATTTTTGCCTATGGAATCTAGGATTCCATTTACGAAACGAGAGGTATTATCACTTCCTAATATTTTAGATATTTCCAATGCTTCATTAATGATAATAGGTATATCAAGATTAGTGAAAATCATCTCATACACGCCTAAGCGAATAATACATTTATCAATAACACCAATTCTATTAAAATCCCAGCTTTTAAGCGAATCTATAATAATCTTATCAATATCATCAAGATGCGAAACTACACCATCAAATAGATTTAGTGCAAATTCTAATTGCATATTTTTAATTTTTTTCTGCTCTAACATCATTGGAGCAAATTTTCGTATATCTGTATTTCCGCTTGAATACGCATATAAAAGCACAACAACTGCTTCTCTTGCGTGTGTTCTAGTCGCCATTATATTTTCTTATATAAACTCATCAATTCTATTAATGAATTCATCGCTTCAAAACCTTTATTGCCTACTTTCGTCCCAGCTCTCTCAATGGCTTGTTCAATGGTATCTGTTGTTAAAAGACCAAAGCTCACACAAGCACCATATTTAAGTGTGGCATTGGCGATACCTTTTGTAGCCTCAGCACTCACATAATCAAAATGTGGGGTTGAACCGCGGATAATAGCCCCTATGCAACAGATTCCATCATAATCATCTTGACTTAAAAGCCTATTTAGTGCAAATGGAATCTCATATGCCCCCGGCACTAAAATAAGATTTAGATTATTTTCATCTCCCCCGTGTCGCAAAAAGCTATCTTCTGCCCCTTCAACTAATCTATCTGTGATAAGATGGTTGAATCTTGATGCTATAATTGCCACTTTTTCACTGCCATTTAGTCTTAAATCACCTTCAAATCTATTCATTTCATCTCCTTTAGTCTATATTTGAAATCTCTATTAATTTATTTACAATAGTGTTTAAATCCTTAGAATCTACCATATTACTTCCATCACTTAGGGCATTTTTAGGGTCATTATGTGTTTCTAAGAAGAATCCATCTACACCAACTCCAGCAGCAGCCCTTGCTAAAGGAATCACAAATGAGCTATCTCCAGAGCTTTTACCGCCACCAAGTCCGGGCATTTGCACACTATGCGTAGCATCAAAAATAGTTGGGGCAAATTTACGCATTATAACCAAACCTCGCATATCCACGACAAGATTCCCATATCCAAAGCTACTGCCTCTTTCTGTTGCCCAAATATTTAATCGATTAGAAATATCATAATTAACGCTATCTCCGCCTCTAGTTTTAATAGCTTTAAATATCGCGTATTTCATATCTGCTGGATTTAAAAACTGCCCTTTTTTGATATTTAAGATTCTATTTGTTCTTGCAGATTCAACAATCAAATCTGTTTGCCTACAAAGAAGAGCTGGGATTTGAATTACATCGGCGACTTCTGCTACACTTTCAACTTGATAGCATTCATGCACATCAGTAATAATCTTATATCCAAATTCCTTTTTTATCTCTTGCAATATTTCCAAGCCTTCTTTCATTCCAACACCACGATAATTTTCCAAACTAGTTCTATTTGCTTTATCAAAACTAGCTTTAAAATAAAAATCGATATTTGGATTATTTGAGACCTCTTTTAAATCATTTGCAATAATCTTAATCTTATCATAGCCCTCGATAGCACAAGGTCCAGCCATTAGAATCATCTTTTTCATATTACCTCTTTTAACTGCTTTTAGTTTGTGTATTTTTTATAATCTTAAATTCTCTTTTTATCATATTATAATTTAAAATCTCGCCTGTTTCTATAATATAATACCAACCAAAGATTCGCAATTCACCAGCATCAAATTTTTCCTCAACAAATGGATAAGTCATAAGATTCTCTAATTGCTGTTCTATATTTATCTGCTCTGTTAGCCAAATACGCTTTGCTCTTGAATTTGGTTTTAATGCTTCTACTCGCTCTTTCACAGGATTCAACAAATCAAGCCATTTACAAACATAGGGCGTAGCTGATAATGTTTCTTTAGTTTCATAGATAGCCGAACAAGCACCACAATTACTATGTCCGCAAATAATGATATTTTTTACATTTAAGATATTTAGTGCATATTCTATCGCTGAAGTCGTTGCTAAATAGCCACTTCTTATATGATTTGGATTCTCTCTATAAGGTGGGACAATATTTCCAATATTTGTAACTACAAATAATTCGCCCGGCAAAGTATTTGTGATTAAACTAGGGACAACTCTAGAATCCACACAAGATATAAAAAGCGTATGTGGGTCTTGCTTTTTCTTAAGATTCTCATATAATTCTTGATGATTTAGATAATCTTCTTCTCTAAATTTTATTGCACCTTCAAATAACTCTTTCATCGTTGGATTATGCCTTTTATTGTTGTATTTTATTGATAATATCTTTTGCTTGTTGTTTTTTATCCTTAGTGTTTCCAATAAAACTAAAGTTTATATCAACTCGCCTATTTTCTGCTCTACCTTGTAATGTTTCATTCGAAGCGATGGGATTAAATTCGCCATCTCCGCCAACTTCCATTATATCTGCTGGAACTCCAAAGGTTAATAGCATATCAGCCACACTAAGTGCCCTTTTATTTGATAAATCCCAATTATCAATGCTACTACCACTTTTGTATTGAACATTATCAGTATTGCCTATTATTCGTAATGTTAATATATCTTTATAAGAATCCAATTCCATAGCCAATCTTTGCAAAAATATTTTTCCATCGTTATTTTCAATCACACTACTTCCAGTATTAAATAACAAATCATTTGGAATCCTTAAAATAAAGCCATCTTCGGATTCTTCTAGATTAATACCCGGACCATCAGCAATCTTTGTCATTTCATTATATTCGGTAATAAGACTTGAAAATACATTCATAACATTTTCTGCTGGGCTATCGTGGGTTATTGGCGTTGCTTGAATGCGATTTGGCTGTGTGATTTCAGTCTCTTTTCCATGTTCTAAAACCGATAAAGCTCCCTGTAAAGAGCCGATAGCTGAATCTACTTTTTCGTGGTCGAATGTAGCCATCGATAAAAGGAGTATAAAAAATGTTAAAAGCAAACTCATCAAATCCCCAAATGTCCCAAGCCATAGTGGGAGTCCTTTTTTCTCGGATTTTTGATATAATTTTTTTCTTTTCATCAATTATAAACCTTAAAATAATGTTTTAATTTGTGGTAATTATAGCATTTATATTTTATTGATGGTTTTAAATGATGATTTATAATCTTTAAAATTGTAGGTGTAAATGGCAGATATAATTAACTTTATTGTAAATACAGTCGGGCAACTTGGGTATATTGGTATTTTTTTTATGATGTTTTTAGAATCTAGCTTTTTCCCTTTTCCAAGCGAAGTGGTTATGATACCGGCTGGATACCTAGCATATAAAGGTGAAATGAATATTTATATAGCAGTAATTATGGGAATCTTAGGCTCACTTGCTGGGGCTTTATTTAACTATTATTTAGCAATAAAATTTGGGAGAAGTTTTATTCTAAGATTTGGTAAATATTTCTTTTTTAGTGAAAAAACAATGCAAACGATGGAGATTTTCTTTCAAAAACATGGCGAGATAAGCACTTTTGTAGGGAGATTAATCCCAGCAGTTAGACAATATATATCACTTCCAGCAGGATTGGCAAAAATGAATCTAGCTAAATTTAGCTTTTATACAAGCTTTGGGGCTGGAATCTGGGTTATAATATTAACAATATTAGGATACTATGTCGGTGCAATTTTCAGCGGTGGAATGGAAGTTAGTGAGGTTATAGCTACTTTTACTTCAAAAAATCTAACGAAAGAAGAATTGCAGATTAAATCCTATGTAACACAAGCGGTGATTTTCACTCTAATAAGCGTAGTCCTTATCGTAGGCGTTTATGTGGCATATAAAGTAAAAAAGAAAAATTGATACGAAAATTTAGAGAATCTTTTTATGGGATTTTAAAGTAGTTTTTATATTTAATTACTTAAGATTCTCTTTATATATTTGGGGTGTTAGCTCAGTTGGGAGAGCGCAACGCTGGCAGCGTTGAGGTCAGGGGTTCGACCCCCCTACACTCCACCAAAATATAACTTCATATAATCACACCAATCCTTATAAAGATTAATTTTATATAGTGCTAGTGAAAATATTTTTTGAAATAATCCAAAAATAGTTTTAAAATCTATTATGCAAATAATTCTCTTTCGAATTCTTGTTGTGCAAGTGTGCGGTTATTTTCTGCTTGTTTATTGAGAGATTTTATCTTATCTTGCATTGATTTTATATGCTCTACTATTTTATTTTGTATGTCAAGAGGAGGAATAATCATTGGACTTTCCAAATATTCTTTACTATTGATATTTGGTTGGGCGTTTGCTCTTTGATTTGAAAGAATCCAAGTCTTATATGCTTTTGATTTTGAATAGTATAAAATATATTCAGGTTTTACTTTTGAAGTATCTAAATTAAATTTTATTAAATAACCAGCATATATACATTTTCCTAAAATATTCTTATATAAAAAAGTCCTTCCAACAGTTCCTGAACGAGCTATTAAAAAATCATTTTCTTTTAATAAATATTTGGTATCAACTTTTTTAGCCGAAACAATATTGTTGTTTAAAGAACCATCTTCGTTTATATCTGTAATCCTTATATAACGCACATCGGTTTTTATTTTTATCGCTTTTTCATTAGCTCCATACATAGGTTTACCAACTACTATATCCTTAAATTTTGATATTTTATATTTTTGAGATGAAATAGAACTTGTATTATTATAAACATCCCATCTGCTTAATTGTGATAATTTATAAATACTCCATATAATATTTTTCTCAAAATAACTATCAACTATTTTTAATCCAAGTTCATTTTGTAAATACTTCTCTACATCATCTTCAAGTTGTTTTGCCTGTTGCTCTTGTTTTTCTGCAAGTTTTATTTTTTCATTATATTTATTAATAATTTCTTGTTGCTTTTCTAATGATGGTAATGGAAACATAATATTTCCCATTGAAGCAAAGGAAAGAGTTTGCCGAACTGAACCCGTTGTATTTTCACGAATTAATTTATTAAATTTATTTGTTTTAAATAAAATATATAAAAATTCCGGGATTAAATTTTTTTTGCAGCTAAATACAACATAAGCGGGACTTATATATTTATATTTTTGTTCTTTGGTTTTTAAACCAATAGAGCCAACATTTATACGATATGGATTATATGCAAGAAAACCATCTTTTACAATTTTATATGGTTGGTTGATTTTAGAACCTTTTTCAATGTATGCGTCAAATAAACCTGTTTTATTATTAACACCTAAAATCTCAAATTTTTCATTTGGGAATTCAAAAGGTTTTATTTTTTCATTTTCTTCTGTTATGCAAGATGATAATTTTACAATATTATGATTTGAAATAATAGCATTAGAAGCATATCGCTTATAATCCCAAAGTGATAAAAATGAAAAATTTATAAAAGTTAAATATGAAAATTTTGTATTACTCATTAATAACTTGTTCCTCACCATTTATAATGCGTAGCAAATCATCATTTTGTAATTTGTATGTAACTCTCAAACTATTATCCTGCCATAATTGTTTTTCTTCTCTATATTTTTTAAATTCCTCTGCAACTTTTATAAGTTCATTTTCGCATTGACCGCCTGTTGTTGTAATTCCTGCTTTTTCAACCTGAACCATAGGTATTTCATAGTTGAATAATTTTTTTATTTTCTCTTTGCCTATGGTTTCCATTTGCTGTGAAAACTCTTTATCAAAAAGTTTTTTGCATTTCTTTTCTAATAAATTTAATGTAGCTATTGATTTTTTTGAAGTTAAGTTTAATAAAATTATTTTGTCTTTTTCAGTTTTAAAGTATTTATCAATTTCTTTTTGAACAGATTCTTTTATTTCTTTTTCAACTTTTGCCTTAATTTGAGCATATTGATTTTCTTCTTGTTCTGTAAATTTCTTGAAAAATAATAAACTAGGTTTGATTGTAGCACCAGATGCTATAAATACATCAGATGGAATTGATGTTATTAATAGAATCTTGGCTTTAGATTCAATATAATCTCGAACTTTTTGCAAATTTGCATTATTTAAAATTCCCTCAGGAAGAACTATTCCCATTCTTCCACCTTTTTTAAGGAGATTTAAACATCTTTCCATAAATAAAACCTCAGTAAGTCCGCTAACCTTACCTAAATCAAATCTATCAAGAACTTTTTGCCCTTTATCTATTGCATTATTTAATTCATTAATTTGTTTTATACAATCTTCCCCATAATGCTCCTTATACTCGTTTAATATTACATCATCATAAAATCTATCAGTTTCACTAAGCTTATAATCTTTTTCAACACGAGCACCAAAAGGTGGATTTGTCAATATAACATCGAATCTACCCTCAAAAATACCATTAATATTGATAAGTCCATCATGATGATGAACGCCGCCATGCCCATCTCCGTGCATTATCATATTCATTTTAGATGTTCTTGCCATTCTTGGATTAGCATCTGTTCCATATATACAACTTGATGATAACTTTGAAATTCTTCTATTTCTTTCTGATTTAGATTGTTTTGAATAGGATTTATTGGGAATATTAATATCGTAATTTATTTTTTTTAAAATTTCATTATATTTTTCATTGACTTTAGATTGTTGCTCTTCTGTCATTTTCTCATATTCACCATTAAATAATATTGCTTTTAAAACTTTTTTATTTTCTTCCACATCTTTTTCTATTTTATCTCTTATATATTCAAAAGATTTAATTAAAAAGCCACCAGAACCGCAAGTTGGGTCGCAAACCGTTTCACCCTCTTTTGGGTCAAGCACTTCAACCATAAAATCAACAATTGTTCTTGGAGTAAAGAATTGCCCTAATTCACCCCTAAAAGTCGTGCCTAAAAAATGCTCAAAAGCTATACCTTTAATATCATCAGAAGTTGCAGACAAATTATATTTCTCTAACTCTTTAACAATTTGTTCAAAACTATATTGCTTAATCTTAATTGTTTCAAAAGAATCAAAAAGCTTATCTTCTGCAAATTCATCTTTTGTGGCTTTAAATAAATATTGCATATATGGCATTTGTGCTTCTATTGGCAAATGTTTTTTGATATTTTTTTCGAAATGTTTTTCATCTCGTTGGAATTTATCCAATGAAAATAACACATCTTCATCGGGATTTCGTTCATATCTTATTTTCATAAAAAGAATTTTGCTTATTTCATCAAATGCGGCTTCTGGAGATAATTTATCATTGTTTCTAATAATGTTATGACATTTTTGAAGTAGTTTTGCAAACTCATCTCTTGAGAAAGCTTTTGTTTGAGATAATAATTTATCAATTTTCTTTTGGTCGTTTATTATCGCTGCCTTAGGAATATCAATGATTTCATCTAACTCCTTAGGCAAAGAATCCTTATCAACTTTAAAAAATTTAGTTTCCCTTGCATTTGTTGTAACAAAAAAATTTGCACCCGACCAAGCCGCATAATTTGCACCTTGATAATAATCTTCTTGCTTGATTTTCACAGTTTCGGCTTTACACTCCACAACAATAAATGCTGATTTTTTATTTTTCTTATCTTCTTTAGATTTCCAAATAACAATATCTGCTCTGGCTTTTCCTTGTCCCCTATGAGAATTATTTACTTTTAACTCTTCATCCATTTGCTCAAGAGAATATCCATAAGCATTGATTAAGCGACAAATATAATTTTGTCTAACTTCTTCTTCAGGTGTTAAAATAAGCCATTTATTTCTTAATGGCGAAAAAATCTTATTATTATCAATCTTAATTTCCATATTCACTCTCTTGCTTCATCATTTTTATAGAACTCTCTTACTTCCACTCTATCATCAAAGGGGAGAATCTTATCGCCGATTATTTGATAGGTTTCATCGCCTTTGCCAAGTATTAGCAATACCTCATCACTTCTTAATTCGCTTAATGCCTTTTGTATGGCTAGTTTGCGATTGGATTCTACAAATACCTTATTTTTATTACTGATGCCCTCTAATATCTCATTTATTATTGAGTGTGGATTCTCGCTTCGTGGATTATCGCTGGTGAGATAGATTCTAGTGGAGTAAATTTCAGCAATTTGTCCCATTACAGGTCGTTTTAATCTATCTCTATCGCCACCTGCACCAAAAACTAATTTTATTTTTCGTCCTATAAAACTTGATAGAATATTTTTCATTCCATCTGGCGTATGAGCAAAATCCACAATCACAAGCGGATTTATATGAACTACCTCCATTCGCCCACAAACTCCGCCAAATTCATTTAATGCTTTTGAAATATCATCTAATGCAATATCATTATTTAGAATCTTCACTGCTGCGATAGAAGCTAGGATATTGTATAGATTATATTTGCCGATTAGATTAGAGTGGATAAGGCATTCTTCCTTTTGCTTTCTTTTAAAATCATTCCAAGTTATATGCCCATCGATAGAATCCTTTATGCTATAAGCATTTAGGCTAAGATTCCCCTTGTTTTCAATGCCATAAGTGTAGCAATTAATAATATTAAATCTAGCATTTAGCGAATCTTTATTGATTAATTTTAGCCCCTCATCGCTAAAAAATGAGTTTTTTACTCGCTCATATTCCTCTATTGTTTTATGAAAATCTAAGTGGTCAGCTGTAATATTACTTAAAATTTTTAGTGCAAAGTCCAATCCCTCAATGCGGTTTTGTGCTATAGCGTGTGAGCTTACCTCCATCACAAAATAATCACAATTATATTTAGAGGCGATATGAATATTATTGTAAAGTTCTAATAAAGTTGGTGTTGTAAGCCCTTTGGAGGCGATTCTCTCATCGTTTATAAAAAAACCTCTTGTGCCTAAAAGTGCACATCTAAATCCCAACGATAATAATAATGAATAAATGCAAGAAGCTATTGTTGTTTTGCCATTTGTGCCTGTTATGCCTATTATTTTCGTATTATTTACAAGATATTTTTTTAATTCATTTGGGGATATTATTGTTGCGTTATTTGCTTGCATTTCTTGTAAAAATCTCGCATTCAAATCTGTTTTTACAAAAATAGTAGAATCTAAATCATCTAAAACCTCTCTACTATCATCGCTTAAATATAGATATTTGGAATGCGAAAAGTTGGAATTGTCAATGTTTATTTTCATTAATCTTTAAGGCTCTTTTTATGATTTTTTGCACTTCATTATCATAGATTATATCTCCCCTTAAACTTTCGATATATTGCATTGAAATATCGCCTAAGCCATTATCTATTAATAGATTTAGAAACTCGTAAAAATCACTTTTTTTGGTAAAAACTATCTTGGTATTAAACATCGCATATTCAAACATTTTTTTAAAGTCATTATTTGCTTCTATTAGTTTCTTAAAATCAGAATACAAGATTCCATCAATATCATTGATTTGTGCCTCTTCATAATCATTTAAAAGTGATACAAAGTGATTTGTATTTTTATCTAAAATATTAATTAAATTTATGATATTTTCCTCTGCATTGGGAAGCTTTTGGGTTTTTGTGATTTGATAATATTCAAATAGTTTTTGGGCTTGTTCCTCATTATCAATTGCCACATCGCAAAGCAAGATTCCCATTTTGGCTTCTTTGCTATCTGGATGCAAAACTATAATATCATTAAAATAATTTATCGCAATATGATATTTTTTAGCTAAAAATGCTTTTTTTGCTTTTCGTAAAATATCCTTAGATTTTCTATCCAAAATGCTACCTCTATTAATTAATACTTATAACTTCTAAATCAGGGTGAATATCCCTTCTTAATTGTCGTTCAATACCATCTTTAAGCGTGATATTGCTACTTGGGCAACCTTTACAAGCACCCTCTAATCTCACAAAAACCTTACCATCTTTAATCTCAACTAATGTGATATTCCCACCATCAAGCATAATAGATGGTCTAAGCTGATTTAAGATAGATTCTACCGGACTTATTAATTCCTCGTCGCTAAAAGGTAACATAATCAATCCTTACTTAACTTTAAACTAAATATTTAATATTCTATCATAAAATATGCATTAGTTTATTAAGATTAAACCTCTATATCAAGTGAGAAATCATCATCTTGTGCATAGATATTTTCTTTTTTTAGGGCAGAATCCTTGCTTTCTTCATTTATATTTTTTGGGCTTTCTTCGTTATATTCTTGTTTATTTGAATTACTAGAATCTTCGTTGATTTTTTCAATCTCTTCAGTTGGGCGAATCTCGGCATTTTCTTGCATTTTGTCGCTAAATTCTTGTATATTTATCGTGCTTTGGACATTTAGTTGATTTTGTGCATTTGCTTGAAGCTGTGCATTTAACTGCGTATTTTGATTAATATGAGTTATGTTTCCTATTTGAGATATAGCCATAATAACTCCTTTTTAAAAGCTTTATTTTTTTATATTTATCGTAGAATGGTTTGAATATACCACATTTGCACCTTCTTTTATTTTTACAAACTTCCTTCTAGTATAATCGACAATAAAATTTCCACTTTTAGCTTTTAAAAATCCCACTAGAATCTCACCTGCTTTTTGCAAAACATCATCTCTAATATTCATTTTAGAACAATGGATTATCAAATGCGATGAGGGAATACCCCTTATATGCATCCACATATCATTGGATTTTGCGTCCTTTAGAAGTGCGATATTTTCATTTTTATTCTTACCGATAGATATTTTTACACTATCAATAAAAAAGCTTTCATAAGGCAATTTTACCTTATCTTTAGATGGAGAATATCTAAGATTCTGCTTTGTTTTGGGATTGATTATCTTTATATCATTGATATTATTAGCTTTCATTACAAAGTTAATTTTAGCGTCTAAAAATGCAATATTATCTTTTAGATTCTCTTCTTGGATAGAGATATTTTTTGATTTAAGCTGTAATTTTTTTGATTTCATAAAAAACTCATTTACCAATATCGCATTACTCTTAAATCCAATATCATTATCCAAATTATATGTTACAAACTCGCCATTATAGTTTTTAAGCGTAATGCTATTTCCGCTTAGTTTTGCATTCATATTATTTTGTATTAAATGCCCGATTTCTGCGTAATATTTAGATTTAGCAATTAAGCTATCTTTATTTGGCAGATTCTCCAACAAGGCTATTAATTTTTGTTTTTTAGATTCTAGTAGGGTTATGGTTTGTTGCTTTAGGGAATCTAGATTTAGTTTTATTAAATTTGCGTAACTTGTATATAGAAACTGCAAAATATCACCACCAAAATCAACCTCCCTAATCTTAAAATTTACTTGTTGATTTAAAGGAGATAGAGCGATTCCGGGCTTTACAATCCTAGTATTTTGACTAATCTTACGCAGAGATTCCAAGATAATGAAATTAGAATCCAAAATAATAGCATTGGTATATTTGCCGGTAAATTCAAGCTGTAAAATACAATTTAGCTCTTTATAATCCAACTTTTTATGCAAAAATAATCGCAGGATTCTATTATTTCCATCGATATTGCAATCTAATATATTTGCTTTTAAACAATATTTTTGCAGGGCAAAATCAAAAGGGGCTTTATATTTTTTCACACTAAGAATTGCCTCATTCGTGCAGAAAATCATACTTTTAGATTTTTCTAGATTAATATAAAATGTTTGGGAATCTAGATTTAGTTTTATTAGATTATCATCAAGTCGCCCTATATAAGTTATCTTATCAAATGTTTTAAAAAGATTAGCGATTTCTTGTAGGATAAAAAGATTCATATTATTTTATATGTCGAAGTTTTTCTCTTGCAAATAAAAGTGCCTCATCTGTGATATTTTCTCCGCTTATCATTCTTGCTATTTCGTTTATTCTGCCATCTTTATCTAGTAATTTTATCTCACTTTTATTGCTAGTTTTTTGGACTAAATAATGATTATCCGCGAAACTTGGCATATGCGATTGATGGCTTATGGCAAATATTTGATAGCTCTTTGATAATTGAGATAGAATCTTAGCAATTCCTTCGCTCTCACTTCCGCTTAGATTCGCATCAATCTCATCTAAGATTAAGATTCCACTAGCTTTTGTATATTCCATATTAATGCATAATATAGCGAGTTTTAGGCGATTAAATTCACCCGAACTTAATGTGGAGATAGTAGAATCTTTTAATGTTAATTCCAAAGAATCTATTCCGCTAATACCTAAATCCTTATTTTTCAATCTTATATAAGCTTTATTTAGCATTAAAGATGTGCAATAAAAATCTAATCTATCCAGCAATAATCCCACATTTTCATTCCTATATTTTGAGATTTCTTTGGCTAGAGAATTGGAAGTTTGCAGTAGATTCTCAACTTCATTTTGCAAGGCTTTTTTATTAAAACTAATATTTTCATAATATTCTAAATCATTCTTTTTCTTTTTCAAATACGCCAAACTTTCCTCAATGCTGCCATATTTGTAGATTAATCTGCCCAAAGATTCAATACGATTTAAAATACTCTCAATATCATCATCATTAATATTTAAAAGTCGCTCTTCCTCGTCTTTTATGCAAGATTCAATCTCGCCTAGAATCTCCTCAAAAATTGCTTTATTCTTATCTATGGAATCTAAAAAGCTAATCAAAACAGGAAAATTATCCAATGTATTTTTTAATGATGAGATTTTTTCTAAAATCTTTTCTTTTTTGGAGAGATTTTTCTTAAAATCCATCAACTCTTCATATTCGCCAATCTTGGGATTTACACCCTCGATTTGAGCTATCTCATAAGCTGCTAATTCTCTTAATTCAATGATGTTTTTCTCATCACCTTTTAGCTTTTCTAACTCTGCAAATTTAGCTTTAAAATCCTTATAATTTTGCTTGTAGGAGAGTAGCAAAGCACTAAAATTGGGATTATTTTTAACGATAATCAAATCGAGTAAATCTAAAAGATTTTCTTCTTCTAATTCGCTTGTGGAATGGGAGTGGATATATTTAACATAATCGCCGAAAATCTCTTTTATACGCCTTTTAGAGGTAGATTGATTATTTAGAAAATACTTTGTTTTATCTTTTTTAATAACACTTAAAATTAGCTCATCATTAGTTAGGATTCCAGCATCTTCTAAGTAGATATTCGCAGTTTCAAAATCACCTTCGATTAATAAGGCATTGCTATCTTTAATGCCAAAAAGTGCTAGAATGCTTTCCATTAATACAGATTTTCCACTTCCGCTAACACCGCTAAACACATTAAAACCACTACTTGGATTTATAACAACTTCGCTAAATGCAGGAGAATCTTTAATCAAAAGCCGCCAAATCATTTACACACCCCAACTAAACTTTTGTCTTAAAACCTCAAAATAATCCCTTTTTCTATCATAAATAAGCAAAGAATTACTTTTGGAGCTATAAATTTTTAATTTATCATTTTCGTTAAAAGGTAGTATCTCTTGTCCGTCGATTACTAGATTTGCTCTAGAATCTTGCATTTCAAACTCTAATATAAATTCATCGCTTAGAATTAAAGGTCTTTGTGTAAGTGAATGTGCACAAATAGGAGTTAAAAGAATATTTCTAGTATATGGATAGACAACTGAGCCACCAGCACTTATATTGTATGCTGTAGAACCCGCTGGAGTGCCTATTATCAATCCATCGCTAAAATATGTATTAAAATGTTTGCCATTGATTTTTGCTATGATTTTTATCATTCCAGAAATGTCTTGCTTTGAGATTAAAAATTCATTTACACAATGAAGTTTTTTATTATCGCTAAGTTGGCTAAATTCGCCCTCTAATATCATTTGCGATTGCACGACATATTCATCATTTTTTAGCTTTTCCATAAAAACTGGCAATTCATCTAAGCCAATGGCTGTTAAAAATCCTAATCTTCCGGTATTAATCCCAAGTATGGGTTTATTATAAAAAAATGAGCGTCTAAGGGCAGATATTAAAGTCCCATCACCACCTAAAGTTACTAAAATATCGCACCATTGGCATAATTTAGAAAACTCAACCCCATAAATCCCAATCATCTCGCCACTCATACTATCAATATTAACCTCGATAGAATGTTTTTCGGCAATCTCTTTAAATCCAAAATAAACATTGCCTAAAGAGGGGGTTGATGGGCGGAGAATAACGCCTATTTTACGAATATGCATCACTTTATTTTTGTAAATAATATGCTTTTATCTCAAATCCTCTTTTATCCGGTGCTTGAATACTTAAGCCCTCAAATACAGCGACATTAGAAAAATTTCTAGTAACCAAACCTATAGCCTCTCTGGCACGAAAAGATGCTAAACCTTCTTGTTTTAGCTCGGCACTAGGTCCTGCATAAGGATTATTATCAACAATGCCACTAACTTCTAAGGCTATTAATTCTTTATTTGTATTGATTAGATTCTGCACAGATTCCACAATATCTTTTGCACAAGATTCTGGCATAACCCATCTTCCATTTCTCATCGTGTGGCAAGTAACAATATTTTGATTAATAGGCTTAATAGTATATTGCAATTGACTTATAGTATTTATAGTAGATGTTTGCGGAGTAGCAATGGAATCCTGTGTAGGATTTTGAACGACTTGTGTAGATTCTTGTGTAGATTCTATAGTAGGATTTGAAACCTGTGTGTTTGGCGATGCAACCTCTGGAGGTGATTGTGTAGTAGCTAGATTTTGAATTGCTGGAATATCATTTGTAGTAAAATCTAAATTATCATAGTCGGTATTATCGTTATAAAAAAATATATAGGTAATAAGCCCTAAGATAAGTATGACAACTAGCACAGCCCCAAGAACAAAAGTAAGCTTTTTATTTTCATTATTGCTAAATATAGCTTGAAAAATACTCATAATATTTCCTTACACAATTTTTTTAAGAATAAGTGATTATACTAAATATATTAAATATTTTCAAAACTAGCTTTTATAATATCAAATGCTTCTTTTAATTCAATAAATTTTAGATTATAAAATTTTATTATAGATTCATCTTTACCAAAAACCTTATCAGGGTGGTATTCTTTTATGAGTTCTAAATATCTTGATTTTATGCAGAAAAAACTATCATTATGATTGCAACCAAGCACAAAATAGGCTTTATGCAGTTTTTGCTCTTTTAGTGTGAGATAGGAAGATTTGAAACCTTTTTGATTAAATTGTTGCAATTTAAAGCTATCATAATCAAATTCCAATCTAACATTATGGATAATCTTATTTCCTATGATTTTCATCAAATAATACCAAAAATCAGGTGTGGTGGAATCCAAATAGATATGCGATAAATCACTACTTATGATAATCTGCGAAAGCATCGCATTTATATATCTTTTTGCAATATGATTTGGTCTATCAAATATCAAAACAGCACGATTTACTCCAAGTAGCCGAAAGGAGATTCTAACGCATTCTAGTAATGAATTCGATGAGGTAATCTTAATCCTAATAGGAAGATAGCTAGATTCTAATATATGCTCTAATTTTTTCAGTGTGGAATCTTCTATAGAATGTTGTTCTTGCATAGCGGAATAATAAGCCCAATTAATCAAATAATCTTTCTTAAATCGCTCCCCATCATCAAGTATTAAAATAGAACTTGATAGATGATATTGATTTTGAAAATATTTTGTGGCATATCTCAAGATTTTAAAAAGCATAGGATTCTGCTCTTCTATGCTAATTTGAACAAATCTATTAAAAGTCTCGACTCTCAAATTGTTTCCCATACATATAAATTATTGATAATTCAAGCAATTTTAATTCCAAAATATCTCTAAAGATTCCAAACAATAATGCTAAATTTAAGATAAAATCTATAATCTTTTTATATTTAACACAAGGTGTAAGATGGATATATTTGTTCTTGCGATATATGGGATTGTAGCGGGAATCTTAGCTGGGGTTTTTGGTATTGGCGGAGGGACTATAATCGTTCCTGCGATGATATTTTTTGGATTCGATATAAAAAATGCAATTGGAATCTCTGTTATGCAAATGATTTTTTCATCAGTTTATGGCACTTTTTTAAATCTAAGAGCAAAGGTTTTAGATTATAAGATTGCGATATTTGTCGGTATTGGAGGATTCTGTGGTGCGGCATTTAGCGGTCTTATAGTAGATTCTCTAAAACCCATATATCTAGAAATTGCATTTATTTTAGTTTGTGGATATTCCCTATTTAAAAGCCTAAAAAAATCAAATACAATAAAAGATGGCACTAAAAACAAATATAAAAAATTAATATTATTTATAGTTGGATTTGTAACAGGGATTTTTGCTGTATCGCTAGGCATTGGAGGTGGGCTTATAATCGTTCCTGTGATTAGCTATTATTTAGGATTACCGACAAAAAAAATCGTTCCAATATCATTATTTTTTGTGATTTTTTCATCTATCTCAGGATTTATAAGCCTATCTTTTCATAATTATGTCAATTACAAGGAGGGCATAATCGTAGGGATTTTCTCACTAATTGGTGTTTATCTCGGGGTAAAAATCAACAAAAAAATCTCAAATAGAGCCCATAAAATTGCCGTAGTGGTTTTATATATAGTTGTTTTATTATTTATGATAAAAAATATAATCTATAAGTGAAGTTAGATATAATTTGCGGTTTAAGATTCTAAAGATTCTTGGAGAATATTTTGAAAAACGCAAATCTATTGGATACTATAAAAATTATTGGAGCTAGGGAAAATAATCTAAAAAATATTAATTTAGAGATTCCAAAAAATAAACTTGTGGTTTTCACTGGCTTAAGTGGGAGTGGCAAAAGCACATTAGCATTTGATACGCTCTATGCTGAGGGACAAAGACGATATTTAGAATCACTCTCAAGCTACGCAAGGCAGTTTTTAGATAAAGTCGGCAAACCAGATGTTGACAAAATAGAGGGTTTAACTCCAGCCATAGCCATAGACCAAAAAACCACAAGCAAAAATCCCCGCTCAACAGTTGGCACTATAACAGAAATCTATGATTATTTAAGATTATTATATGCAAGAGTTGGGAGGCAACACTGCCATTTATGCGGAAAACCAATCTCACATATGAGTAGTAGCGATATTATTGAGCAGATTCTACATCTTGATGTTGGCACAAAAATAATTATACTTTCTCCAATATTCAAGGAAAAGAAAGGGGCATTTCACGATATATTAGAATCCTTACGACAAAAGGGATATTTAAGAGTTATGATTGATGGGGTGTTATGTAGGCTTGATGAAAAAATAGAGCTATCAAAAACAAAAAAACATACATTAAAAATAGTGGTAGATAGGGTTATTATCAATGAAGAAAATAAATCACGAATAGCCCACGCAATTGAAAAAGCACTCAAAGAATCCTATGGCGAGATTGAAATCCTAAAAAATGATGAAAAAACGCCATTGCATTATAGTGAGCATTTTGCGTGTTTTGATTGTAAGGTTAGCTTTGATGAATTAGAGCCATTAAGCTTTTCATTCAACTCCCCAAAAGGTGCTTGTCCTAGCTGTAATGGACTTGGCATGAATTACAGAATTGATATTAAAAAAGTTATTAATCCGCATTTACCGCTTATAAAAGGTGGCATAAAAATAATATATGGTTTTAATAAAAGTTATTATAATGAGCTATTTAAGGGATTTGCAAAAAGTATAAAAATAGATATAAATGATAGTTTTGAGAATCTAAATGAACAGCAACAAAAATTAATACTTTATGGAAGCCAAAAAGAATTTAAAGTGGAGTGGAAAACTAGCTCTATTACCAGAACTTGGGAAGGTGTGCTAAAACTAGCATATGATATGTTTAAAGATGATAGAGATGGTTTGAGTGATTATATGAGTGAAAAAATTTGCGATGTATGCAAGGGAAATAGGCTAAAATTGGAATCCTTGAGCGTTAAAGTGGCAAATTATGGCATTGGCGAGATTGTGAATCTACCTATTGAAAATGTTTACAAGATATTTAATAATGAAAAAAACTTCGCATATCTAACAAAACAACAACAATTCATAGCACAAAGTATATTAAAAGAAATAAGAGAAAGGCTATATTTTTTATATGATGTTGGGCTTGGATATTTAAGTCTTGGACGAGATAGTAGAACAATAAGTGGCGGAGAAAATCAAAGAATTAGAATCGCCTCCCAGATTGGAAGTGGATTAACAGGGGTTTTATATGTATTAGATGAGCCAAGTATTGGATTACACGAAAGAGATACATTAAAACTTATAAAAACGCTACAAAATCTACAAAACAAGGGAAATACACTTGTAGTCGTAGAACACGATAAAGAAACCATCAAAAATGCAGATTTTATCGTAGATATAGGACCTAGTGCTGGAAATTTGGGCGGAGAAGTTATATTTAGTGGCAATATAAAAGAAATGATGAAATCAAATACATTAACAGCAGAATATATAAAGGGAAGCAAAAAAATTGAATATTTTTATAGACGCAAACAGGAAAAATGGCTTACCATAAAAAATATCAATATCAATAATATCAAGAATCTTGATGTTAGGATTCCGCTACTAAACTTCGTATGTTTTACTGGTGTAAGTGGAAGTGGTAAAAGCTCCATTGTGCTTCAAACCTTATTACCAAATGCAAAAGAAATGCTAAATAACGCAAGAAAAATCAATAAAATCGATAATGTAGCAATAGAGGGCTTAGAGGAATTAGACAAGGTAATCTATCTAGACCAAAGCCCGATTGGTAGAACACCAAGAAGTAATCCTGCGACTTATACAGGGATTATGGATAATATAAGGGATATTTTTTCGCAAACAAAAGAAGCTAAAATTCGCGGTTATAATATAGGTAGATTCAGTTTTAATGTAAAAGGTGGTAGATGTGAGAGATGCTTTGGTGAGGGTGAAATTAAGATTGAAATGCACTTTTTGCCAGATATAATGGTGAAATGTGATATTTGTAAAGGTAGAAAATATAACGAACAAACACTAGAAATACTCTATAATGGAAAAAATATAGCAGATGTATTAGATATGAGCGTAGATGAAGCAATAGAATTTTTTGCAAAAATACCAAAAATAGCACAAAAACTAAAAACCCTACAAGATATTGGGATAGGCTATCTTAAGCTAGGACAAAATGCACTAAGTCTTAGTGGTGGGGAGGCACAAAGGATAAAAATCGCTAAAGAATTATGTAAAAATGACACAGGTAAAACACTATATGTATTAGATGAACCAACCACAGGATTGCATTTTGATGATATAAATAAATTAATGAAAGTTTTACATCACCTAACTAGTCTTGGCAATAGTATCATAGTAATAGAGCATAATTTAGATGTTATAAAAAATGCAGATTATATTATAGATATAGGACCAGAGGGCGGGGATAAAGGCGGGAAAATAGTGGATTGTGGCACTCCAGAAGAGATAGTAAAAAATGCTAAAAAATCTAAAAGCTACACAGCAAAATTTCTAGCAAATGAATTAAAAAAACAAAAAGATTCGTAGAATCTTAAGGCTAAATTTAGGATTCTTATTGACTTAGATTTATAAAATTATCACATTAAAAAATATCTATAATCTCATAAATCTTATTTCTTAGCTTCTCGCCTCTTGTTTCTATGGCTTCCTTATTCCAAGTATCCGCATTTAAAATATCTCTTGTAATTATAAATGCGGTTGTTTTGTCGTCTCTATTTGCATATACTTCCTTTTTGGTTTCAAAGGAATCATTTGAGGCTTGAATATTCTTTTTGGAATACGATAGCGTTAGATTCCCCAAAGAATGCGTAAGTTTCTTTTTATCATCATCGCTAAAATGATTAAATTGCTCCCACACTCCAGCCTTTGGATTCTGTGGTAAGATATGCTCTAAATGCAATTTATTTGATATTTCTATAAAATCCCTTTTCTCCGCATCGCTTGAAAAATATTCCGCCAATAGCAGAATCTGCTTTATCCATTTATCGCTGTCACTACATTCCTCAAGGCGACTTTTAAACTCTTTAGCCCTTTTCTCATCTAAATTTTTTATCATCATATTTTTTATGTCGTCTATTTGGGCTTTTTCTTTGATTTTCTTTATGATATTTACGGAAGTTTGCTTAAATTGATTTGAAGTATTTCCAGCGATTAAATGCTGATAGTAATACGCCACAAGATGTTTTAACAAGCTATCAAATTCGCCATATTTCTCAAACTTCGCACCGCACACAATGCTAATCCAATATATCTCATTTGGCAAGTATTTTAGGCAGTAAATATATGTATTATCGCTGTCTAATATGCCCTTATAGATTTTTGCAAATCCCTTAATTTCATCTATGATTTTCATAGAATCCATATCTTTAAAAACTTTTAATAATTCCTCATCATATCGCTTTCTTGGAATCTCCCCAAGTTTATAATATGTGTATGTGGTAAGCATGGAATCTAATCTGTTTTCTAGGTCGCGCTCAATTTCTTGCCATTCTGTTTTAAAACTATTTCTATCCTCTTTAGTCGTCAGTTTTTGCATCAACCTTGCTTTTAAAATATCGCTTGGTCTTAGTGGCAATCCCCTAGTGTTTATAATCTCAAAGATTCTTATTGCGCTATCTTCATTTTGACAAATAATAACTGTTAAAACAACGCTTGTATAAAGCCATTCTACAAATTCATTGATGGAATTTTCGTTTATAGATTTACTCAAATCTTTCTTCAAAAACTCCTTTATAATTTTTGCGTTTGTCGCATATTTATTCTTGTCAGCATTTTCTTTAATGCCCCCATCTACCACTTTTTTATAATCCAAGTGATACCGCTCATCGGTTAGAAATCTAAGCCTTTCTTCCTTTTCACCATATCTATTTTTCAAAGAATCTAAGATATACTCTTTCGCCTTGCCCTCTAAATTTTTCTCATATAAATCCCTAATCACACAAGCCAAAAGGCTAAATGTAGTAAGCCTCTGCTGTCCGTCAATCACATCAAATATCTGCCTATCTTTGTATATTTTTTTGACAACTAACACCAATGAGCCACAAAAATAATCCTCATCGTAAGCATTTACATAAGCAGATTCTAAATCGCTTAATAAACTCTCTACATGCTCCTTATCCCACGAATATGGTCGCTGATAATCTGGAACTTGATAAAATCGCTTATCATCAAATATCTCGCTTAATTGTTCGCTTTCTGCTTTGATTTTTTCCATGTTTTCTCCTTATATTTAGATTCTTGGTTTTAAGCTTTAGATTTTTAAATTTTCATTTTAAGACATCGTTATACCCCCCCCCATTAAGGAAATATTAGAAACTACTTAAAATAATCTTAAATTAAATCTTAGAAAAAGAATCTTACGAGTTTGCAAAAAAGTTTGATGGAAAAATGTATAGAAAGTTTTGCGGAATATCGCCACCAAAATATAATAAAAAAGGCTTGGTGGGGTTTTGGAAAGTTTTATGCGATTTATAAAATCTATCGCTAGTTGTGGGAAAATTAGGAGTTTATGGGATATTGCTAGAATCTCAAGCATAGAATCTAATGTCGAGATTCTTGTAAAAACGCATTTTTACCATCGAACAACACTTTTGTAGCTTGGCTATTATAATCAAAATCTATGTAGTATAAAAAGCTAGAATATCCCTACTGCTTAAATAAAGCGAATCTTGTAAATTGTCTAAAACTTGGGAAGTGGTAGAATCTGCTTTGGATTGTTTAAATTGCATATACCCAATCCTTATCGTCCTCGTATGTCGTCCTCATCTATAACATAATACCCATCTTTATCTATCATACACCCATCTTCATATAGATATTCGACACTAAAACTCCCATCTTTATACCACTCTTTTACTATGCCGTGTCGTTCGCCATTTTTATATGGAGTTTCACTCTTAAGATTCCCATTTTCATACCACAACTTTTCCATACTAAGTATGCCATTTTCGTATATACACTCTCTCACGAGTTTCCCGCTTTTATGCCACTCCTTTTCCGTGCCATATGTTCTGCCATTTTTGTATGGAACCTCTTTCCAAAGATTCCCATTGTCATAATACCACTTTTCTACGCCTTGCTCTTCGTTATATTCATATGTCGTCTCTCTCCTAAGATTTCCATTTTTATAATATTCCTTTGCTATGCCGTGTATTTTGCCATTTTCATATGGAATCTCGCTCTTTAGGTTTCCATTTTCATAATATTCCTTTTCTATGGTTGCCATATTTCCTCCTTGTTTTAAATCTAATGCTATTATTTAAACGATTAAAAATTACTTCAAAAACTCGTGGAAAATCACACATTTTCGCTAAACCATTCATAAAGTCGATTGAAAATCTCATTTTCTCTATTCTCTATATCCTCTTTAAGTCAGTCATCTTTTGGATATTTCGCCAACTCATTTGCTTCAAGGAATTTAGAATTTTTATATTTCTCTTTTTTCTTGCCAAAGTAGCCATTCCCAGCTTCGATATTTATCTGTTTTTCTAGCCACATTTTATTGCCAAGCGATTCTAGCTTTTCTTTTGCACTATCTTTATCCCAGCCGTTATAATTTGTATTCTGCCATTTGCGTGGGAAAATATGCTCGACTTCCCCCGCCAATATATCTTGGTCTTGGAATTTTAGATACATATTTAGCGATATTAGAGCATTTTGCAACTTAGATGGTGAGAGCAAATTTTTCTTAAAATTTTCTTTATCTTCTAATATCTTTTTGGCACTATCGCCAAAATCTAACTTCCCATTTTTATATAAGTTCGTATAAGCCTTAAAAACTATGGGCTTTATCGTATTTACTGCCTTGCTATCGATAAAAACCACGAATAAATTGGCGATACTTTGTTGCAAAAGTGGCAAAATCCTAGAATCGCTAAAATAATCCTTGTCCTTAAAATAAAAGTAAATCGCACTATTTAGATAGTAGTGATATTCGTTTGGGTAGTCTGCCAAAATATCGAAAAACTGATTTGCTCTAAGGCTTAATTTGTCGTCATATTTATCCCCCCAAAATTTCACCAAATCGCTTATGTCCTCCATTAGCTCTGCAGATTTTAACGCTTCCACATTATTTTTTAGAAAGAATGTCCTAAGTGCAATTTCCTTAGAAGTATCATTATTTTTCGCTCTTAAAACATGCATATACTGCCTAAAATACCACTCAATATTTTCGACATTTTCCTCAATCTCCTGCCATTGTTTTATGAAGTCCTTCCTAGAATCTGCCTTTGTAAAGCCATAAACTTTACTTTTAATAATATCAGAATCTCCCAGCGGAAGCCCCCTATCATTTAGCGTTTGGAAAATCCTAAGTGCGGAATCCTCGCTCTTACATTCAATAGGCATAATGATTAGATTATTTAAAACCACCTTACAAAATTCTCCAAACGAATCCGGATTTTGAGTCAAAAAATCATCTATTTTTCCCCTAAAAAATTGAAAGTTTTTGGCATAGAGTGAGTTTTGCTTATTATCCAAAGTGCAATCCTCGCTTAAAATTTTTTCTAACTCCGTTAAACCCTCATCTAAAATCACCTTGCTTTTTAGGTGTGTTTTAGTAAATTCCAGCTCCTCGCTCCCCTCATCATAGCACCAAATACATTTGCCAAAAAGCTTGGCGTAACCTTTCGTGTTTTCATTGGTGTAATTGCCCCCTGTGGCTTTTTCATAAAGTGCACGAAAAAGCAAGTTTAAGGTGGTGATTCTCTGCTGTCCATCGATGATTTCTAGCACATTTTTATTATCCTCACTGCTAAATCCCACAATGCTCCCTAGATAATATTCGTTTTTTTCTTGGGAATTTTGTGCGTTTGTTTGTCGCACCTCTCCAAAAAAATCTAAAATATCCTCCCACAGCGTTTGACACTGCTCTTTATCCCAGCGATATTGTCGCTGATACTCAGGGATTAGAAACTCCCTCCCAGAACTTAGAAAATCCTTAATGCTTTTAGGGTCAACATTCATGTCTGCCATCTTTTCTCCTTTAAATTTTTATTTGCGATATTATAACGCTTTCCACACCACAACCTAAGATTCTTAAGCGACTTTATCTCTAAAATAAGCTAGAATCCTAGATTTTAAAATTGCGAAGCAATTTTTGTTAACTTCTCAAATCCTCCCATAAATCACGGAAATTTTTCTCTCCCCACGCATAATCCCGCTGATATTGTGGAATGCTAAGCCAATTTACGCCAAAAATCTCACTAATCTTTTTTTGTGCCATTTCTCTCTCCTTAATTTTAATTTATAGTATTATAACCCCCCCCCTCCCCTTAAGGAAATATTATAAAATCTAGAATCTCTAAATCTTGGGCGATTTTAGATTCTATATTCCACATAAAAATCCAAATATAAATTTAATAATCATTCTTAATTTTATTTTAATATTAATTTTGATATTTTCATTTTTTCAAAATACTTCAATATTTTTAATATTTACTAAATTTTTAAGGATTCTATATGCGACTAAAAAATCTCATAATTTTCGTAACGGGGGGGGGGTATAATTATATCTACAAATCTATTCTCCCAAGACATCAAGGAAATTGATTTAGGCAAAACCGTAGTTAGTGCAAGTGGCTTTGAGGAAAATATCAAGGACGCTCCAGCCACGATTTCTATTATCCCTGAAGAGGAGTTAGTAAATCGCCCTATTAGGGATTTGGGCGATGCTTTGCAAGAGATTCCGGGTGTAAATACAACTATTTCCAAAACAGGGGCTAGTAGCATTTCTATTCGTGGTTTAAGTGCGGGTTATACGCTAATTCTAATAGATGGCAAAAGGCAGAATGTCGCCTCTGGCTTTGGCGGAAGTGGATTTGACCCAAGCAGTGGCTTTATGCCGCCGGTATCGATGATAGAGCGGATTGAGGTTATTCGCGGTCCTGCGTCTATAATCTATGGAAGCGATGCGATGGGTGGCGTTATAAACATCATCACAAAGAAAAATACTAATATCTTAAGCGGGAGTTTTGCCACAGAGTTACGACTGCAACAGCATAATGACACTTGGGGCGATATGTATGGATTTAATGGATTTGTGAGCTCTCCACTAGTGCAAAATAGCTTATTTCTAAATGTGCGAGGGCGATACAATGCCACTGGAGCGAATAAATTCTTAAAATCGTCCATTCCGGGCTACACAGGAGATACAACTACAAATCCCTACACAAGCCACTCTCCCACAGGCTATCGCATCGCAAGTGTGGGCGGGAGATTAACTTGGGATGTAGATTCTGCAAATTCGCTCTATGTAGATAGTGAGTTCAACTACCAAAATCTAGGCTCTCTAAATACGAGTAGTAGGCAAATTACGGCGATTAGAGATTATTATAAATACAATACCGTGCTAAATCACGATGGGGATTATTCGTGGGGGATTCTCAATACCTATATCCAATATGCCGACACAAAGCAGATTCCCCAAATTATCGCAAATGTCGGCGATACAAAAGGACCACACAATCGAGGCACTTTGCAAGACTATCAAAATGCGGTTTTAAATAGCACTTGGAGAGATAGCTATGGCGTGGGTGAAGGGGCGATTATGGTGTATGCTGGGCTAAATTATAGCTATGAGCAGCTCGAACTACGAAGCACGGATTTTGTGCGTCATCAAAATCAAGTGGCGATTTTCGGCGAGGCGGAATATTTGCCATTTGAGCTATTGTCCGCTACTTTGGGCTTAAGGATAAATTATAGCGACCTTTATAACGCAATGCCAAATCCTAGATTCTACCTTAATATCAATCCTAGCGATTGGCTCACCATCAAAATGGGCGTTCAAAGTGGTATGAAAGTCCCTGCAATCGCCTATCTCTACGATGGCTACACGGAATCCACCTCAAACTCTAGCAATATTTACACATACGGCAATAGCAACCTACAAGCGGAGAAAACTTGGAATTACGAGGCGAGTTTGATATTTGACACGGATTTTGCAAATATTTCTTTGACTGGATTCTACACGGATTTCCGCGATGCAATCGATGGCGTAAGCTACACCACTGGAGCAAATATGCCACGATATGGAGTCTGCTCTGCTGGGGAATGTGTGTTATACCAAAATGTGGATAAGGCATTTTCAAGTGGGGCGGAAGTTAGCTTTAAAACAACGAGATTCTATGGAGTTGGCTTTGATGCGACCTACGCATACACCTACACAAGGCAAATGTCAGGAGTTGATAAAGGTCTCCCGCTAAATCTCGTCCCAAGACACAATGGCTCTGCGAAAATCTCCTATCAAATCGATGCCTTTGATATGTATTTGCGATGGATTGGGAAATTCACAACGCCCACTTCAAACGCACACACCGCAAATGCTGGGATTGGGGCGTATTATAAAAATGTGCATTTGCTGGATTTAGGGCTTAGCTATCGATTTGCTGGGGATTCTGATTCTGGCGTTGGCTTAAGTGGGGATTCTGCGGATTCTGCGTTAGATTCCACGAGGCAAAATAATGTGGCTTGGACGCTTAGCTTTGTGGTAAATAACTTGCTTGATACGAATTTCGTGGATTATGTGGCGACAAATGGCGGAGCAAACTATACAAATCTATATCAACGAATGATTCCAAGCCGAAACTTTTGGGTGAATCTCAAAGCGGATTTTTAAGATAGGATTACTAGAAGTGAAATTTTGATGAATATTTAAGTTTCTCTTTGGCAAAGCTTTCGTTTAAAGAGTTAGTTAAGAAAGTAAACTTTCTATAAAAATTGAAATATAATTTTAAAAAATTGGGAATCTTGTTGAATTTTAAATAATGTAATGCAACCCTAAAGATTTGTTTAATATTACACATTATAATTTCTAAAGTCATTATATTTTAAAGGTTGAAATATGAAAAATAGAATAGAAAGAGCACATTTAGTAAGTGAAGGTGTAGTGGATATAGTTACATATGAAAATGGTAAGGCAGATGTAGTAAAACGATATAATATAAATGAATTTCTTATAAGTGAAATTCCATATAAAGATGGCAAGATGGATGGCTTGGCAAAATATTATCACATAAATGGGGCACTTATGAGTGAAACTCCATATAAAGATGGTTGCTTGGTAAATAAATAATTTATCAATCTTAGTCCTATGATAGACAATAAACTAATTTTATTTACCAATTTTTAAAGTGTTTAAAAAACTAAAAATATCAAATTAATAATAATTTTTAGAAAATAATTTATCCTTAGAGTTTACTAAAGGATTTTAAGTTGTATCTTTTTTAGGAATACATTCGCTCCTTGCGAAATCATAAAGTAATTAATGAAAAATTATTGGAATCTCTGGGTAATTTTTGATATTTGGAGAATCTAATCCAGCTAGATAGCCAAGCCCTTTTTTAAATGGAATTTTGTTTAGATTCTCTGTATTTTTTGGATTCGCCGGATTTTTCGCACTCTTTGCGGAATCTGCGGAATCCGCTCTAAAATCTGCAAAATCCAAATACACGCAATTAGATTCCGCTAAATTATTAGAATCTAAGTCGCTAACCAACCCAGCGACTAAGTCATTCCTAACATAGCTCACCTCAATTAGATTGCTTAAAAATAGCCCCTTGCCATAAAAAATACTTCCATTATTGTTAAAATGCGTGTGGATAGGCGTGTAATACCGCCTTAGCTTCTCTAAAGCTGGTAGTCGCTTTTTCAATTTTAGGGGATATTCGGGGTTACAGCCCTGAAACTCAAACACAATCTGCGGAAAATACTGCGCCACAAAGCCCAAATCAACCTCCCTTAAAATATCCCATTCCGCGCCCTCAATGTCAATTTGCATAATATTATGGTGACTTTTATCCAGCCCATTTTCCCGCACCACACGCTCAAAGCTAATCGTATCATCGCTTTCAACCACGCCCACGAACTTTTTAATAAATGTGATATTTGGGTGATTATACGGAGCGGAATCTATACTTGCGTCGTATTGCAAGACTTTATAGCCCATATTTGCCATTTCTAAATCCCAAGGGGAATATGGCGAAACGCCGAGTGATAGGGCTTTGGGGGCGTTGGATTCTGTGGATTTTGCTGTGTTGGATTCTGTGGATTTCGCGCTAGATTCTGTGAGTTTGGATTCCGTGCTAGATTCTGCAGATTCTGCGGAATTTGCTGTTTTAGATTCTGCGTGATTTGTGGAGTTTAAAGCGTCTTTTGTGAGCTTATAGGGGGGGGG
Source organism: Helicobacter sp. 16-1353 (assembly GCF_003288815.1). GTDB lineage: Bacteria > Campylobacterota > Campylobacteria > Campylobacterales > Helicobacteraceae > NHYM01. The sequence goes on from NZ_NHYM01000002.1 coordinate 118,074, forward strand.
GTAAGCATTACATATCCGCCGTCATATTCGCCACCGATTCGCTTCAATTTAGCTGGATTCACGCACATCGGTCGCACCAAATCCAAATATCTTTTGATATTTTCCACATTGTAGCTTAGCTGGATTGCACCTCTTGGGCTTGGATACATTGATAAAAATATCGCTTCTTTCGCTACTTTGGGGATATCCAGCTCTTTTATAATATCGCGTGAAAGCGTGAAATTATTCACCGCACTCATCGCATTCACCACCTCATCTATGCCAAGCAGCCTTTGGACTTTCCGCCGAATACGGTTTTTGCCATTGCCCAACATTCTCTTTAATTTTCGCCTAACGCGGAGCATAAAATTTACCATTTGCTTTCCTTTTTTTAGATTTAAAACCCACATTATAGCGAAACTTAAAGACCTTAAATTTATATAGTATAAACGCAATAAAATGGTTATAATTCCTAGTTTTATAAATTATTTCACAAATTATTCACAAAATTGTTATTAAATACGAAATTATTTTAAGCAAAGGTTGGCGTAAATGAAATTTGAAATCACCAAAAAAATGTGGATGAAAATCCATACTTATCTTAGCCTATTTTTCCTACCAGCGGCGTTTATCTATGTTCTTACGGGTGTTTTATATATCTTTGATTTTAAGCAAGATAGCGGGGCGAAAATCTATGAGTTTAAGCTAGAATCTGCCCCAAAAAAGGGTGAAGAATTAGAAGCGATAATAAAAGTATTGAGTGAAAATAATCTAAAAATCCCAAGCAATACCGAGCTAAAATCTGGGCGAAATAGCGTAATTATGGGAAATACTAAGTATCAAATCTCACTTACTCAAAATAATAATGGAGCGGTTGTAAAGGTAACAGATAGAAGCATTTATGGAATCCTAGTGCTTATGCATAAGGCAAAGGGCGAGAAAAATGATGTTTTTGGATTTAAGATTAGCTTTTTTGATTTGATTGCTATTGGCTTTGGGCTTTCAATGGTTATTTTCTATCTCTCTGGGCTGATTATGACCTCATTTTGTAAGAAAAATCGAAAGTTTGCATTTAGGATTTTATTTGCGGGGTTAATAATAACTATCATTGCGATGTATTTTAGCGTTTAATTAATATTTTTTAGGATTCTATTAGAATCTAAACGCATTCGCCCTAATCCTATCTTTAATAATTAAAAATTCCGCTTTAAAATGGGCTAGTTTAAAAGCCCCAAAGCCTCACTACAAAGTTTGCCAAATGATGTTTGAGTGCCAATTTTTAGGCATTCATTAAATTCATTTTTTGATTGGGTATTGTCTCCCAACTCGTAATATGCTGAGCCTTTCATATATCGCACTTTTTGTGTTTCATCATTATTTAATGGTAGTGAAATATTATTTAAAATATCCAACATTTGTGTATAGCGACCATCTCTAAAAAGCACATCAGCATAATTTAGCTCTACAAATGGGGAATGCTCATATGTTTTAAATCTATCTTGTAGTTTCATAATCTCTTTTGCATATCGCTCTAAGGCAATATTATCATTGGATTCTATCGCCCAATTTAATAGCTTATAATATACTTCTATCATTTCTTTATTATTTGGAAAAACGCTCAACAACTCATCAAAAACGTTCATAGCTTCACTTTTTCTATTAAGATTAGCTAATGATAAAAATAAAATTATCCCTGAATCCTGCTTTTCTTTAAATGTTTTTGAGAGATTCCAAGCATCACGACTAGCCAAAGCAGCGTTATTAAAATCGCCCATTGCATAGGATACTTTTGCTTCATTATAAAGCCAAGTGAGTTTCTCTAATCCGCTTGGTGCGTCTTTTAGCATAGCAGATGAGAGTTGAAAAGCAGAATCATATAATGAAGATTCCATTAAACAATCAAATACTTTTTTGGCATTATTTGTTATAAGTAGCGAATTAGAAGAAATATAATAATTCACTATACTTTTGCAATCATTGCTTGATTCAATTAGCTTAATATATGAATTTTTAACATCTATGTTATTATTATCAAGATTATTTTTTAGTGCTACAACATCGCTATATTTACCTAAATCAAACAAAGCTTTTGCCTTTTTTTCATACGCAATCTTAGAATTTTGTGTATTTGGATAGGTGGCGATTAAATAATCATATTGCTCTATTTGCTTGAGTAAATCGCCATCATTTAAGCCAAATAGTAGATTGTCATCTCTTTCTTTTATGAGTTTTGCATTAGTGGAATCCTTAAAAATCTCCAAAAATTCTGTATTGATTTTATGAGATTCTTGTAGTTTGGAATCCAACTCATACCAAAGGCTTACATCCATCATCAATTGTTCTTTAAAATCATCATTTCCTAAATGATTTAGCATACTCTCCCCTGCCCTTGCAGCGACATTGTATAGCTTATTATTAGCCCAAATTTGGAGTGATTTATAGCTTTCATTTATATCTTTTAGGAAATAGCTTGGATTCGCATTAACTATTCTTGAAAATAAATCATCTGCCGCACTTAAATTATCATTTTCTAATTCATATTTTCCCCAATTATAAGCCACATACGAAGCAGTATCTAAATCTTTTGCACTTTCATATGCCTTTACAAATAAAACTTCTGGTTGTTTTTTATCTCCATTTATGGCTAAATTATTTGCAATACCAACAAGAGCATATTGAACATATTTGGAATCTGGATATTCGTCAATTATCCTATCAAAATAATATCTTGCTTCATTGTATATCCTAAGATTTCCATAGCTATCGGCAATAATATATAGCACCTCTGGGACATTAATATCTGCAGGATATACCTTTATCCATTCTTTTGCAAGTTGCAAAGTATCATCAGGGGGAATATTACTTTTATGCATTGCTCGAATCTTATAAAGCATAGAATCTCGAATAAAAATGCTATTGCTATAGCTTTGTAGCATTTCATCTGTGAGTTTTATAACCTCATCATAATGTTTATTATTATACGAAGAGCGAATATTTAAAAATAAACCCAAATCAGGTCCCTCATCATAAATCAACGGAGACATATCAATATTTAGCTCACCGATATATGGAAGTGCGGTATTGGGGATATTTATGGGGAAGTTTATGCCACTATAGGTTTTATTTGAAAGAAATGGAATCTCATCGCCATAGCCCACAATCTGCCAAATCTTAGATTCACTTGGTCGCTCTTTTGGGATAGCAATATCTTTTTTTAAATCCATAAAATTTGCAAATAATTTCTGTCTTTTTAGCGGTTTTATAGATAAATAGAATCTATTATCATCGATATTCGAATATATTTCAAAAAATTCTGTTTTACTCTTAGGAAAACTAGAAACGGGCGTTTTATTAATAGTGCATTCAACTAAAATATTTTGACCATTTATATCTATATGCTCTTTGCAAGGAAATTTTTCGCTGTGTTTTAATGTAACAATAGAGAATCTCTTATTATTCTCTATTCCATAATCTACCTCTATACTAAAGGCAGATGCATAAACCATAAGAAGAATAAAGCTTAAAAATATCCTTAAAATTGCCCAATCCTTATGTTAAAAATTAAAAAGATAGTTTGTAATTATACCAAGAAAACCTTCTATAAAAAATATAGCAAAAATAGATACAATAAGAGCAATAGCAATAATTCCAATCATAGGATAAGAAGCATTTTGATGGTATATACCAGAATCTTTTGTAATTGGCTCTTTTAAGAACATAAAAACAATTAATTTAATATAGTAATAAATCGCAATAGCTGAATTTAAAAGCAAAATCAATGCTAAGATATTATGTCCAGCATTGACACTTGAGCTAATCAAATATAGCTTACCCCAAAATAATCCAAATGGCGGAATCCCACCTAAAGATAGCATAAAAATCCCAAAACTAACAGCAATAATTGGGGATAGTTTAACTAAACCGCTAAATTTAGTATAAGGGGAAGTAAAGCGAGAATCCCAAGTTTTATTCTTATTATGCGTTAGCCAAAGCAATCCAAACGCCCCCAAATTCGTAAATAAAAATAGAATCCAATACAAAAATAATGCCACCATACTTTGCTCGGTATTTATATAAATACAAGCCAAACCAAAACCAGCTTGAGAAATAGAGCTATATGCGAGCATTCTTTGGACATCAGTTTGCAATAATGCAATAATATTTGGTATTGTCATACTTAAAATCACAATCACAAACAAAGCCACGCTAATAAAAGGAATATCTGTATTTAAAAATACATTAAATAATCTAATTGCCACTACAAATCCAGCAATTTTTGTAGCTATAGACATATAAAATGCAAGTGGCGGAGTTGAGCCCTCATATACATCTGGCACCCAAGTATGAAATGGAAAAAATGAAAGTTTAAAACCAATTGCACCTAGTAAAAATATAAATCCTAGCGATAGAAAATATTCATTCCCACTTGAATCTAGCACTAATAATCCACTAATAGGAGTAGATAAATCGAAAATATCCACACTTCCGCTACTTGCATAAATAAACATTAATCCAAACGCAAAGAATCCACTTCCCAAAGCCCCAAGTGTAAAGTATTTAATCCCAGCTTCTAGTGCTTTTTGCTTTTTTGAGAGAGCAACTAGGGCATATAAAGCCAAAGATGAACTTTCCAAACCTAAGAAAATAAGTATTAAATTATCGCTTGAAACCATAAATTGATACCCAGCAATCATAAATAGAAATAATATATAAAATTCTCCGCATTCAAATTCCGGGAATCTATCTTTTGAAATAAGAAAAAATATAAATAAAAGAGAAGCCACCAAAATGATAATCTGCGATAAAACAGCTAATCCATCTACAATCACTAAATCAAAAAAGCCAATAGCAGTAGAATTCATATATAAAAGAGATAATAAACTAAGTAGGATAAAAATCGAACTTAAGATAATATATAAAGCCTTATTAGGTTTTTTAAGGAATAAATCTATGATTAAAATAATAATCCCACCAATGACATTAATCGCCATCGGTAATATACTAGTTACATTAAGTGCACTAAATGATAAATCAGGCATTAATCTCTCCTATTTACTTTTATTAAAAATTCCTTGCTCTCATTTAAAATAGATTTTTCATACATAAATGAAACAAGATTCTTAACTGATAAATCAATCCTATCTAAAATGGGCTTAGGATAGATTCCAAGCCAAATGACGATTAAAACTAGCGGGATTAATGAGATTTTCTCACGCACATCTATATCTTTTAGCTCTAGATTCCGCCCTATTTTAATCTCACCCAAAAATACATTTCTAAATAAATGTAGCATATAAACTGCCCCTAAGATTATCCCACTTCCAGCTAGAATGGTTAGAATAATGTTTACCTTGAAAAATCCAAGTAAGCTTAAAAACTCCCCAACAAAGCCCATAGTCAAAGGCAATCCAACGCTTCCCATAAGGATTATTGCAAAGATTAGCGTAAATTTCGGCATAACTTTCGCAATTCCGCCATATTCGGCGATTATCTTCGTGTGCGTCCTATCATAGAGCATTCCCACCATCATAAACAACGCTCCGCTAACAATTCCGTGACTTAGCATAAAAAATATTGAGCCACTCACGCCCTCAGCACTCAATGAAAATGTCCCAAGCACGATTACGCCCATATGCGAAATAGAGCTATAAGCGATAACCTGCTTCATATCATCTTGTGCAAAGGCAATCATCGCCGTATAAATTACCATAATCACGCATAAAATCGCAATTGGAATAATAAAATAAATAGAGGCATCTGGGAAAAGTGGGAGGGAGAATCTAATAAATGCATATGAACCCATTTTAAGCAGAATCGCCGCTAGGATTATCGAGCCGACAGTTGGGGCTTGTCCGTGTGCATATGGAAGCCAAGTGTGGAGTGGAAACATTGGAATCTTAACTGCAATACCAATGAAAAATGCAACAAATAGCCACCTTTGAATATCAAAATCAAGCTGGAGCATATACCAATCCATCAAATTAAAGCTTAAGATTCCAGTGGCACTATAATATAAATATGCAAAATATAAGATTCCAAATAACATCACAAGAGAGGCACTAAATGTATATAAAAAGAATTTAACCGAAGCATAGATTTTTCGTTCACTTCCCCACGCACCGATGATATAGAGCATAGGCACGAGCGAAAACTCCCAAAATAAATAAAATAAAATCATATCAAGCGATATAAACACCCCAATCATAATGCTTTCTAAAAATAATAATGCGATAAGAAAATTCTTAATATTTTCGACATTATGGATAAAGATTACACAAATAAGTGTCATAAATGCACTTAAAATTACCAAAAATAGCGATATTCCATCTATTCCAATATAATAACTCACACCAAAACTAGGTATTAGGCTTATTTGTGTTACAAACTGAAAACCAGCATTTCCATCATCAAATAAAAGCCAAAGACACAATGCCAAACATAGCTCAAATATAGACACAGCTACAACAAAAGGTTTAGCAAAATTATTATCAACTCTCCTGCTAAACATAAACAATGCTGCTAATATTGGCAAAAATAAAACAATATTTAATAAAAGTTCCATTTATTATCCCTAAAATATTAATAATAAAATAATTAATAGAGTGAATATTCCGCATATCATTAGTATTAATGATTGTGATAAATTTCCACTTTGTGTTATTCGCGATTTCTCTCCACTCCATACAAAAATTCTTGCGATAAAATCCACTACAAAATCAATAATCCGTAAATCAATCTCCCTCCAAAAGAAGCGTGAAAGCCCTTTATATGGCTTCATTATAAAATCATTATAAATTTTTGGGATATAGTATTGATTGAATAAAAGCTTATAGATTGGATTAGATTCTGCTATTAATTTAAAGCCCTTTTTATAAGCAATAATTGCCATAATAATACCAGTTAATGCGAAAACCAAAGCAAATGCAATTAGCATTGCAAGAGTAGCAGAATCTATCTCCATAGATTTCAGTGGCAAATAATAGTTTTCTAAATAATGATGAAAATTAGATTCTACAAAGCCAATGAAAATAGCCAAGATTCCAAGTGGGAGAAGCGATAAAATCATAATGCTCGACGCCTCGTGCGGGTGGAGCGAATCCTCATATCGCTTTGGCGTAAAAAATACCAGCATTAATAATCTAAAGCTATAAAATGCCGTAAGCAACGCCCCAAGCAACAATACCGCCCACAAGAAGCAGCTCCCATCGATAAATGCGGCTTCTAAAATCTTATCTTTGGAGAAAAATCCAGCAAATGGGTAGATTCCAGCAAGTGCGATAGAAGCGATAGTCATTAGAATCGCCGTCCATTTCATGGGCTTATAAAGTCCGCCCATTTTGGTAATATCCAAATTATCATTCATCGCGTGCATTACATTCCCAGCCCCAAGGAAAAGGAGGGATTTAAAAAATGCGTGGGTCATCAAATGAAATAACGCAATCCAATAATACCCAAGCCCCGCAGCCACGAACATATAGCCCAATTGCGAGAGCGTGGAATATGCAATAATTCGTTTTAAATCGCGATTTACCAACGCCATAGTCGCAGCGAAAATCGCTACAAACGCCCCAAGATAGGTGATAAAAGTGCTTACATTTGGTATTAAGTCATAGATTGGATTTGCACGAATTACTAAATAAACCCCAGCTGTTACCATTGTAGCAGCGTGGATTAGGGCGGAAACTGGCGTCGGTCCCTCCATCGCGTCGGCTAGCCAAGTGTGGAGTGGGAATTGCGCGGATTTCCCCATTGCACCGATAAACAATAAGATTCCAATTAAATTTAATGTAAATTGACTTATATCTCCAACATATGGGAAAATATCAATGTATCTAAGACTTCCAAATGAATAAAATATCAAAAAGATTCCAAGAAGCATTCCTAAATCCGCAATTCTATTCATTATAAAGGCTTCATTTGCCGCAAATGAGGCAGATTCACGCTTATACCAGAATCCAATTAGCATCCACGAGCATAGTCCAACGCCCTCCCAGCCGATAAATAGCCCCAAGAAGTTATCGCTCATCACAAGCACAAGCATAGAAAAAACAAATGCACTTAAAAATGCAAAAAATTTATTAAAGCACTCATCGTGGCTCATATAGCCGATAGAATAGATATGCACCAATAGCGAAACAACCAAAACGACCAAAATCATAATCATCGTAACGCCATCTACCATAAAACCAAAGCTTGTATTTAGGCTACCTGCGATTATCCAATCACTTATATCTATATACTCAACATAACCATCAACAATATTTGGAAATAACACAAATGCTGAGATTAGTGATATAGTAAGTGCAATTACAGGCACAATTGCTGCAATAAGCATTTTTTTCTTAAAAGCAAATAAACTTGCAAACAAACTCCCAAATAGAGGCGCAAAAAGTATAATAGCAAGTAACATATTTTCCCTTTATCCGTGCATTTGATTTAGATTATCTAAATCTAGATTCTTATTTTTCCTATACCAAACGATAAGGAGTCCCAAGCCCACAGCCACCTCACTTGCGGCAATTGCAATGATAAAAAAGGCAAAAATCTGCCCACTTATATCATTGTAATAGCTACTAATGGCAACTAATCCTATATTTGCGGCATTTAGCAGAATCTCTGTTGAAAAAAACAACATTAAGAGATTCTTTCGCCTCATTATGCCAACTAAACCTATCACAAACACTAACACACTTAAAAGCAAGTAATGGTTTAATGTAATCATAGACTTTTCCCTTCATCTGGTATATTTTCATTATCTATTTGGTTTCCTATTTTTTTACTAGCAAGTGCAATCCCTGCAATCATAGCTATAAGAAGCATTAAAGCAGCGATTTCAAATGGAACTAAAAATTTTGTAAATAAAACAATACCTATTTGCTCGACATTACCTTCAATATTGGTATTATTAATAGAATCTATCTTATCTTGAGCTATACTTAAAAGTCTTGGAAGTGAAATAATAACAACAAGCATAACAGCAATGCCAAAGCTAAGAACACAAGCTATCTTATTCCATCTTATATTTTCTTCTACTTCTTTTGCACTATCAAAAAACATCATTCCAAAGGCATATAGTGCCATAACCGCCCCAGTATAAACGGAGATTTGCACCACACCAAGGAATTCTGCTCCAAGCGTGAAAAATATCCCAGAGATAAAAATCATTCCACTTGCTAACGCGGTCATCGCATATAAAATATTTGAGCTTAAAACCACCACGGCAAAGCAAAATATAATTAAAATGCTAAATAAATAAAACGAGATAAATTCAAACATTTCCTCTCCTAATTTTGGGCGTTTTGGGCGTAGCCAAGCGGCGTTTGCTTGATGTTGCTGTCGGCATTTGGGCTAATTGAGCCATAGCCACTATATTCATCGATTTTCCCAGCGATTGCCTTATCAAGCGGGGTCAATAAATCCTCTTTTAGCTTGAAATGTGCCCTCTGCTCGCTTACATTCTCATATCTATCGCCATGCACTATGGCTAGTTCTGGGCATACCTCCGCACATAATCCGCAGTAAATGCAACGCCCAAAGTTAATACTATAGGATTCTATTGCTTTTCTACCGCCAAGTATTTTTGGATTCTTAAGTGGATTTTGCCTTGAATCTTGGGCGGAATCTGCACTTAAATCCGCATTTGAAACTGCACCAGATTCCCCAGATTCCCCAGATTCCCCAGATTCCGCGGAATCCGTGCTTCTAAACTCTATCGCCCTAGAATCTGGCTTATAAAAAGTGTTAATTTTAATGCAGTTACTCACGCAAATTTTCTCGCATAGCCCACAGCCGATACATCGCTCATTCCCACTCTCCAAAAGCCGCATAAGATTATGCACGGCTCTATATCGTGGGGAAAGCGGGATTTTCTCTAGCGGATATTTTATCGTTACAATCGTGCGCGGTTTGAATAGCTCTTTTAGCGTGATTTTAAGCCCCGCGAATAAATCCAGCCCAACACTTCGCTTAAAAAATCGCTTTAGCGATTTTGGCGGTGGGGCGGAGATAAGCTTATATTGAGTTTTCATATCTGTCCTTTATATTAAAACTAAGCCAGTTATTAAAATATTGATGATTGCAAGGGGCATTAGCACTTTCCAGCACACGCTCATAAGCTGGTCTGGTCGCACATGTGGGAAGGTCGCCCTAGTCCAAACAAATAAAAATATAAAAAACGCCACTTTAAGTAAAATTGCAATTCCCCCCGGGATAAAGCCAATTGGGTTAAATCCGCCGAAAAATACGATTGCGATGATGAAAGAAAGCGTGAACATATTGGCGTATTCGCCGATGAAAAACATTCCCCATTTTAGTCCGCTGTATTCGGTGATATATCCTGCGACGATTTCTGCTTCATGCTCTAGGAGGTCAAAGGGCGTTCGATTAGTCTCGGCATATCCAGCGATTAAAAAGAGTAAAAACGCCAATGGCTGGGAAAATATAAGCCAATCAAAAATAGAATCTTGCTGGTAATTATTAATGTCAATTAGCGAGAGTGAGCCAACAATCATAATTGGAGCCAAAATCGCTAATCCGCTTACCACCTCAAAGCTTAAAAGCTGGGAAACTGCCCTTGCAGCACCGATTAGCGAATACTTGCTATTTGAGCTCATTCCAGCTAGAAGTGGTCCATACATTCCCACAGCCCCCACGCTAAGCACGAAAAGCAATCCCACATTTATATCTGCAACAATTGGGCGGATAGTCTCTCCAAAAAGCTTAAATTCAGGTAAAAACGGCACGGGAGCCATAGCGATAAATGCCGTAGCAACTGCCACAACTGGGGCTAACATAAAAATAAATCGATTGGCATTTTGTGGAGCTATATCTTCTTTTAAAAATAGCTTAATCCCATCTGCTAAGACTTGCAAAAGTCCCCACGGACCGACATGTGTGGGACCAAGACGCTTTTGCATAAGTCCTAGAATCTTCCTATCTAAATATGTCCCATACCCAGCTAGAGCGGAAAATACCAGCAAAATCACAATGATTTTTATAATGATTTCTAAAAAACTCATTTTTTATCCCTTAATTTTAGCTATTTGCACTTTTAGATATTTGACATCGCCAAAAAGCGTTTTTATGCCCTCAATTTGGGGCGAAATGGCTAGGAAATTATCCTCCATATTGGAATCCACATAGATTTTAGCGATGATTTGGGTGGAATCTCCAGCGTTTGCGACTTTTGTAGAATCCTTTGTGGTATCTCCAGCATTTGTGGCATTTGCAAGTTTCACGGAATCTCCAGCATTTTCGATAATAAGTTGCACCTCATCGCCCTCTTTAATACCAAGCGAATCTAGCTCTAAACTATATTCTTTTGAAGTATAGATTCCAATCTTAGAATCTAGATTCTTGCTATATCTCGTATATGGGTAAAAATGTGCGTTTAAGTCCTTTAGATAGGCATTAAAATCTGCTTTAGATTTTGCAGATTCTACAAACTCAATCGCCTCTTTAGTTTCTGCCACTTTTTTAGATTCCGCCTTTTTGCCTCGTAAATCCGCCCCATCATTTCCAAAATCATTATTTAGATTCTGCTTTGGAATCTTAAACTCAAATCCCAAAGATTTTGCTAGTTTTTCCAAATAATTAGATTTCGCCCCAAACACCGCATTTAGTGGGAGAATCTTATAATCAATATTTGTGATACTATCATTTAGGCTATGAAAATATGGGATTTTAAAATCCGCATTTATGCAATCAAGCCTAAAATCACCCCTCGCTCTAAAGCCCACGCTATAGCCACTTCCAGCGGATTCCAAATCAAGCAACGAGCAAATCCCATTTGCATTCGCACTAGGCGGGATAACCAAAAGGCTAATCTTAGAATCCCTCACAAGATTCCCCAAGATTTTTGCCATAAATTTAAGGTTTGGATTTGCATAAATATCGCTGCCTACGATTATCAAAGGCTTTGATTTTTTTAGGGTGGATTCTAGCGATAAATGGCTTTCATAATTTAAGCCAATATTTTCTAAAATCCCATAATATTCCCTATTTTCGACTACTTCAACTTGCTCTTTTACTTCCTTGATTACCTTTTTTTCTTCTCCATTTTCATCTTTTACTAATTCTTTAACTTGCGAAGTTTTCTCACCCATAGTTTTATATTCAATTGTTTTTTTGCTATTTTTTAGCGGATTTTTTTCTAACATCTCCGGAGCCAAAATATTTGCTATGGCTAAGGTTAAAATATCCTCGCTATTTGACGTAATCCCTACATAGGCGACATTTTTTGAGTATTTTTGAATTGCCTTATCCTTTAATGCGTGGGCGTAGATTAGCGAAGAATCTTTTTGCATTTTTAGGGCATTATTGATTTTATAAGAAATCAGCGGATTTTCGTCCCGCAAAGCCCCACCAAGCGAGAATAAAACCTTATGTTTGGAAATATCCTCTAAAGTAGCCAAAGATTCCACCTCGCACCCTAAAACGCCTAAGAAATCGCTATATTTTTTTAAAAGCGGATTAACTAATGGAATCTTGAATTTTTGGCTTAAAATTTGCAAAAATCTTGCTTCATTATTCGTTACATTTCCGCCAACTGCAATATAAGAAGCTTTTTTAATCGCATTTGTGGCTTTAATCATAGATTCGCCACACTCGCAAGATTCCGCAGAATCCGCCAAATCTAAAGAATCGCCAGAATCCGCTGAATCTACATCCCACGCAAATCTCCCTGCTCCACAAATTGGATTAAAGTTAAAGTCATTTGTTACGCGATAGATTTTGCGATTTCCGCTTGTATCTTTCTTGCTCTCATAGATAATTTTACAGCCACTAGGGCATAACGCACAAGTAGAACTCGTTTTATCCAGCTCCCACGCATTCGTGGTGTATTGGAAACTTTTTACGCCCAAAGCACCCACAGGACACACGCTCACGCACTCCGCGCAGTCCTCACACTCGCTCTCCCCCACAAAGCCAATTATCCCCTTCTGCTTTCGATTCCACACGCTAAAAGCATCTTTTGGCATTCGCTCTTTCCAATAGCCAGAATCTGGGGCGTTTAAGTCCATTTTCACCATTTTTAGATTCGCCAAGCCCACATTGTCCTTGCAAGTCGTTACACATCGCTCACATAAAATACAAAGATTTGGGTCATACTTCACACTCCCCCACGAATCTAGGGCTTTTGGCGAATCTGCTACAAAATACTCTTGGTTGTCCACGCCCATTAAATGCGTAAAATCCTGTAGCTCACACTCGCCACTTTTATCGCACACACCGCATTCTAGCGGGTGATTTATGACATAGCTTTGCATAATTGCTTTTCGCTCTTTGGCGATTTCTGGCGTGTTTGTGGTGATATTCATACCCTCTTTTGCTTTTGCATTACACGAATACACGCGTTTTCCATCAGCCTCCACCATACATAATTTACAAGCCAAAGTAGGCGAACACTTGCTAAGATAGCAAATAGCTGGGATAAAAATCCCATTTGAGCGAGCAATCTCAAGTATATAATCGCCCTCATTTACCTCTAAAACGACATTATCAATAGTGATTTTTGCCATAACTACCTCTTCTTTAATTGCTTTTATTAGTAATAATTACTTGTTTATATCTATAACCACAATCTATATCTTTTGTGTAGTTTAAGATTCCAATAACACCACCGAATTTATCATCTAATCTGCATTTAACCAAAATATCAAAATCATCGAATTTTATCTTAATAATATCATTATTTTTTACTTTCCAAACCCTTGCGAATTCATTTGAAATTTTTAGTATTGCTTCATTTTCCAATCTGTAATCAACATATATAATACAGCCATTATTTTCCGGAAGATTCCCTATAGGCTCTAATGCAATATTTGTAGTATTAATATTATAAGCCATATTATTATCCTTTGACAATAAAACAATATTTAGTTTTGAATGATTAAGGAGATTAGAAAAAATATTTATAATATTTTCATTTCTTGGATGTATATAGAAATCGCTACCAATGAGTAAAAGTGGATTTCGTCTTTGACTTAAAAGTCCTTTTAGATGAAGCATCTCCTCTTCGCTTATATTTGTCTCGGAAGTCAAATATCCATAATCTAATTCATTAATATAATTTCTAAGTTTTACTCCATTATAAAATTCATATAAAAATAACGCCGCTACGCCCTCTTCTGTCCCTGCTTCATAGCGAATATATAAATTTGTAGAAACATCTAAAAACGGGTGAATACAAATATCGCTTTTAATATTTTTAGCAAAAGCACCAAGTGTTATAATAAAATCATATTTTTTTAGAAAATTCTCATCAATTGGGATTGGATTATGTTGAGTAAGAGAATCTAACTTAAACATTTTAATTCCTAGATTCCACTAGATTCACTAGATTTGATGGATTCATTAGATTCCACATTTTCTGCAATCTTAGGTGGAGATTTTTTCACCACAATCGTCCAATCTAGCTCATTAAACCTAAGCGAATTCATCAGCGTCCAATTATTTTCTTTTACAAAATCTGCACTTTTTTGGATATTACTAAAATCCCCAACCTCAAATAGAAAAATCCCAACTTCGCCATCGCTCAAATCGCCCCGCACAAGCTCACCAAGTCTTGGCAAAAAATCCGCTTTAAGTTGCCTTAAATCATATCGTTTCATCGCCTACCTTTATCTATCAATTTCTACCTATCAATTTCGCCAAAAATAATATTCGCCGAACCAACTATCGTAACAACATCAGCCAAATAATGCCCCGGTAATAAATCTTGCAATAAACCTGTATGAAAAAAGCTTGGGGTGCGAATCTTTAATCTATATGGATATGGCTCACCTATAGAATTGATAAAAAATCCTAATTCTCCCTTTGGAGATTCAGTAGGGACATACACTTCTCCAATTGGCGGACGCATTCCTTGTGCAACTAACACAAAATGCTCCATTAGCGAATAATTTTGTGTCATTATTTGCTCTTTTGGGGCTGAGATATATTGCGGACAATCCGCCATAATCTCTGGGCTTGTATCTTTATACATTTTTATTAATTGGCGTAAGATTCTGCTTGATTGCCGAATCTCCTCCATATATAATAAATATCTAGCGTAGCTATCTCCATCATTAGCATAGGGAATGTCAAACTCAACCTCATCGTATAACTCATATGGCTCTTCTTTTCTAATATCCCATTTATACCCACAACAGCGAAGCATAACACCACTTAAAGCCCACTTTTTAGCTAAGTCCTTTGTTACCACGCCCACATTTTCTAATCTCGCCCTCCAAATTCTATTTTTTTCTAGCAAACCCTCTATTATCCCTATCTCTTTTGGTAATCTATCCAAAAAAATATTTAGATGTTCACACCAATCTTTTGGTAAGTCAAGTGGAACGCCACCTATTCTAATACTTGAGTGGGTTAATCTAGCCCCACAATAATCTTCTATCAAATCTAACCCATATTCTCGCTCTTTAAAGCCATAAAGCATAATGGATAATGCTCCAACATCCATTCCATGAACAGATATAAAAAATATATGAGAAATAATGCGATTTAATTCTAATAACATCATTCTAATTATTTGTGCTCTACGCGGTATTTCTAATCCTAGAAGTTTTTCTACACTTAATGCAAAAGCATAATTATTAGAAGTGGCATTGATATAATCCAATCTATCTGTGGTTGGCAGAAATTCATTATAAATCATATTTTCTGCCATTTTCTCAACACCCCTATGGAGATAGCCAATATCCGGCGTAGCCTTTACTACTATCTCGCCATCAAGCTCTAAAATGAGCCTTAACTGCCCGTGTGCACTTGGATGCTGGGGACCGAAATTTAATATCATTTTATCATCATCGCGTTCAAAGGCGATATTTTCAAACTGCGGTTTTAATTTCGTATAAATTTGTGCCATTCTATCGCCTTTTAGTTAGCTGTTTTTGCTTATCAAATTTGGTTACTGCAAATACGCCTTTGTTTTCTTGATATGTTATTTCTTTTGGAGTATTGCTTGGGGGTGTTCCATATGGGACTTCAAATCCCATATGTGCGAAGTTAAAAGTATCTTCCGGATTAATATATGAAGAATCCCTCTGCTCTGCCCCAATCTCCTCTCTATAATCCTTGCCAAAAATCTTATCAACCTCATACCATTTGGCATTCTCGTCGCCTTGAAGTGGATAATCTTTCCTTAGTGGATGTCCACTCCAATCATCTGGCATTAAGATTCGCTTTAAAAAAGAGTGATTTAGGAATCTAATCCCAAACATATCATAAGCTTCCCGCTCCGACCAAATCGCATTTCTATATATTAAACTTACAGAATCTATACTATCTTTAGTATTGCTTTTTACTCTAATTCTTAGAATCTTATCCATCGATAAAAGTTGATAAAAAACATCAAAACTGTCGTCATTTAGGTGAATAGCACTCATCTCGCTTAATATATCAAAAGTGGAATCTTTTAAAAATTGCAATACTTCTAAAATATCACTTTTAGTTACATAAATGACTAAATTACCATTCTCCACATAAGATTGCAGAATCTTAAACCTAGAATCTAATTCGCTAAAAATATCACTAAATTTAGAATCTTTAGGATTTATTCGAAGTGTTTGTGGTGCTTTATAAAAACGATTCTTATGATAAACTTTTTTTTGTAAATCCTGCATATTAACCCCTATTTTTAAACTAATCGCTTTTTAATCGGCTTAATAATCGCCTTTTTAGAGCGAATATGTTGCTGTAAAACCATAACTGCATATTGCAGAGTTTCCGGACGCGGAGCACAACCGGGGAGATAAATATCCACTGGAATTATCCTATCTACGCCTTGAACGGTGGCATAGGTATTAAACATTCCCCCAGTGTTCGCACAGCTCCCCATAGAAATCACCCACTTTGGTTCTGGCATTTGGTCGTAAAGGCGGCGGACAAATTCTGCGTGTTTTTTAGTAACTGTGCCAGCTACAATCATAACATCGCTTTGTCTAGGTGAAGCACGGAAAATCACGCCAAATCTATCAAAATCATATCTCGAAGCACCACTTGCCATCATCTCAATAGCACAACAAGCAAGTCCATAAGTCATAGGCCAAAGTGAATTCGCCTTAGCCCAATTTAGGACATTATCCAATTTTGTTAGCGTTACTGGAATATCATTGTTTTTTAGATAATCTACTTTATACTTTGCCACAAGAATGCTCCTTTTTTCCACGCATAAATAAATCCTATAGACAATAAAAAAATAAATAATATCATCTCGACAAAGCCAAACATTCCTAATATTTTAAAATCAACAGCCCAAGGAAACATAAAAATAATCTCAACATCAAATAAAATAAAAAGCAAAGCCATAACATAATAACGAGAAGAAATTTTATTTTGCTGTTTATTTGCTATAACACCACATTCATATTGGCTAAGTTTAAGCTTTTCTCGGCTTTTGCTTGCGATTTTTGTGCTTATTAATCGCTGTAAATATAATGTCAAACCAAAGGCGACAAATGTCCCAATAAATAGGGCAAAAACACCAAAATAAGGATATGCAAATGTAGAATGACTCATAAACTTAACTCCAAAAAATTATTTTACTTCTTTCCATTATTATTTGCAGACAACTGCATATAAACGCTTTAGCATATTGCTTTAAAATCTTTTAGCTTAAGAAATTCCGCTTTATCTCCAAAGATTCTTAAAAATCAACATTCTAAATTAAAAGAATCATTTTAAAATAAAAAACTTAAATAAAAATTATTATTTACTAATATCTTTTATTTAAAATCATTAAAGTCCTTTAGGTAATATAAATTGAAACATTCGTTTTATAGATATGGGTAATATATTATAAAACCTTGCTAAAAATACTATAAAGAATGGAAAAGATATTACTCTTTTTTTCCTAATTAAACCACTAAGAATAATTTTAGCTGCTTTTTGTGGTGAGATACTAGAAAATATCTTGTATTTTGCATTTTTTATAAGATTCGTATCTACAAAGCCCGGATTTATAATACTCACAGCGATATTAGAATCTTTAAGATTAAGATATAAACCTTCTGCCAAAGCATTACAAAAAACTTTCGAGCTAGAATACGAATACGAGCTAGGCATAACAAAATATCCCGCAGCAGAGCCTGTTATAGCGATTTGTGAAGAAATACTTTGCATTTTTAAATAATTTATTGACGGCAAGATTGTATTAGCAACACCTAATATATTTACTTCTAAGACATTAAAATCGCTCTCCAATGCATTATTAGCTCTTGCTATACCTGCATTTGCAAGAACTAAATCAATATTTTTATTGCTATTGAAAATAGAATCTAACCATTTGATTATAGAATCCCTATTACTTACATCACAAGCAAAAATACTAACCTCTTTTGCACCGATTTCTAAACATTTGGCTTTTAACTTTTCTAGTTTTTCTACACTTCTGCCATTTGCGTAGATTCTCGCTCCATATTGTGAAAATAGCAAACAAAGCTCATAGCCAATGCCATCACTTGCACCAGTTATTATGATATTTTTAAACATAATTTTCCTTAGATTCTAATGCTTTATATGACTTAGAAAGTATTTTAATCGCTCACTTTTTGGATTATTAAAAAACTCTTTTCCATTATTTTTTTCTACAATTTTCCCATCTTCCATAAAAATGGCATAACTTGCAATATCTTTAGCAAAGCCCATTTCGTGCGTTACACAAACCATAGTCATACCATTTTGTGCTAATTTCTTTATCAAATCTAATACCTCGCCAACCATTTCTGGGTCTAATGCACTTGTAGGCTCATCAAATAATAGAATCTCTGGCTTATTCATTAATGCCCTTGCTATTGCAACCCGTTGTTTTTGACCGCCGGATAATCTAGATGGAAATTCATCTTTTTTATCGCTCAATCCAATTTGTTTTAAAAGTAGCAATGCCTCTGCTTCTGCCTCATCTTTAGAGTATTTTTTAAGCTTTATTGGAGCTAATGTTAGATTATCTAAAACATTTAGATTATTAAATAAATTAAAATGCTGAAAAACCATTCCCATTTTAGTTCTAGCTTCATCAAGATTCCATTTATAATATCTATCAAATTCTTTTATTTTATGCTTTAAATCCCTATTATTTAAGCCCTTAAATTCATCATATAAGGAAATATCAATATTTGAGATTCTCTTATCTCTAAACCATATTTCACCACTACTTGGAATCTCCAATAGATTCATACACCGAAGAAGGGTGGATTTCCCGCTACCACTTGGACCGATTATAACTACTTTTTCTTTATCTTTAATCTCTAGATTTATATCATCAAGAACTAATTTATCCTTAAAAACCTTGCTTAAATGCTTAATATTTATCACTTGCACGCAATTTCCCCTCAAATATTTTTACTAAATATGATGCAATTAATACCAACATAAGATAACACAAAGCAAGGAAAAAATAAGGCACCATAAATTCATAACTCGCACTACCGATTGCTTTAAATGCATAAGTCAAATCATGCACAGTTATGTAATTTGCCACTGAAGTTTCTTTTAATAAAGCGATAAATTCATTTCCAAGTGGTGGGAGGGAATTTTTCAACGCTTGTGGAAATACGACAAATCTCATTGCTTGTTTTTGATTTAATCCTAAAGCCCTTGCTGCTTCATTTTGTCCCACATCAATGCTTAAGATTCCGCTACGAACTATTTCGCTTACATATGCCCCACTATTTAATCCAAAAATAAATACTGCCACCATCAACGCACTAAGCCCACCAAGTCCAAAAAGAGGCAAAATTACAAAATAAATAAATAATAATTGAACGACTATAGGCGTCCCACGAAAGAAACCAACATAAGCTTTTGCAATAACAACTAGAATCTTATGCAATAAAGTTTTATCTTTTTTTGTAACCAAAATAGCTACTAAAGTCCCCACAATCAAACCAATAATCAAAGCACAAATGCTTAATATTATCGTCGTTCCAAGCCCCTCTAAAACTAGTTTATAACCATCTTTCAGTATAAATTGATTATAAAAAATATCTATTTTATCACCCAAAATATAAACCCTTATAACTTCGATATTTAAAGAAATGTAAAAGTGTATTGTATAGAATTTATTTTATTTTTGATTACAAGTTATGCAAAACTCATTATAATTCCAAACGAAATTTATAATAACGGAGATATTGTGGATAAGCGAAATGATGCGATATATGAGAAATTATCAAGCGATAGATATACGCCATTTTCACTCGCTTTTAAGCTAGGGGCAAAAGCGATTTTGGAGTCTGCGAGTTTTTCGCACGGAAAAGAGCGATATTCGATTCTAATGGTGGAGGAGGCGTTTAAGATATTCCAAGATAAATCTGGCGTGTGGTTTATCATCAATGGCGAGAAAAAACCGGCGAATCTTAATGTGGATTCTGCGGAATCTATGGCAGATTCTGCGACTAAGGCGGAATCTACGGAATCCACGACGGAATCTAGGGCGGATTCTAAGGATTATAAAAACTCCCCGGACATTTTAGACATTCTATCCTACATCGCAGCACAAAATAAAAGAGCGAATAATAATATCCCGCTTCCAGCCTCCGGCATTGGCTATCTTGGGTATGAGTTCTGTGCGAAATGCGACACGATTGTATTGGAAACACAAACAGACTCATTGGAGATTCCAGAATCTATCTTTATCGTGGGGCATATTTATATCATTTTCGACCATTTTAGCGAGGAACTACATATCTTTGGGCTAAATTACAACGAGCATGAAATCGACCTAAATAAGGCAATTGAGCGATTAAAAAAACGCATTAATGACCTTGATTTTTCATACTTGCAGATTCCCGTCGCACAAGATTCCGGGTCGCAAATCGCCCAGATTCCCGCTTCGCAAGATTCTAGCTATCCAGTAGATTTTAAGATTCTAACTGATATTAAGGAATCTAAAAGCGAGTTTATCGCACAAGTTTTGCATTTAAAAGAGTGTATCACTAATGGCGACTTACTCCAAGCTGTGCCGTCAAGGCGGCTTCAAATACAATGCGAGATTGACGCGCTAGAGGCGTATAGGCGACTTCGGCTAAGTAATCCATCGCCATATTTGTTTTACATAAATTTTGGGGATTTTGAGATTGTGGGGGCATCGCCTGAGAGCTTGGTTAGGGTGAGGGGTGGGAATGCCACTATCCGCCCAATCGCCGGAACAAGACGAAGAGGGAAAAACGACGCCGAAGATGAGAGGCTAAAACTAGAATTATTAAGCGATGAAAAGGAAAAAGCCGAGCATTTAATGTTAGTTGATTTAGCTAGGAATGATTTGGGGAAAGTGTGTGAAATAGGCTCGGTGGAGGTGGTTTCCTTTATGCAATGTGAGGTTTTTAGCCATGTGATTCATCTAGTCTCCCAAGTAAATGGCAAGGTGAAAAAAGATATTTCTTCTATGCAAGTGTTGCGTTCATCTTTCCCAGCCGGCACAGTTAGCGGAGCGCCTAAAATAAGAGCGATTGAGCTACTTTCCAGCATAGAAAAAACCAAGCGTAATTTCTACGCCGGAGCGATAGGATATGTGGATATAGAGGGCGGATTGGACTTTTGCATTGCTATTAGATGTGCACTAAGGCAAGAGAATATTTGGAATCTTCAAGCTGGAGCTGGGATTGTCTATGATTCAATCCCAGAGCGAGAGTGGGAGGAGACAAATGAGAAGCTAAACTCAATGATTTCCGTGCTAACACAAGCTTTAAACCCCGCAAACGCCCTTGCAAACACTATGGGAGAAATAAAATGATTATTGTGATTGATAACTACGATTCCTTTACATATAATATCGTGCAGAATCTCTCCAAGCTCACAAATGAGCCGATTAAAACACTCCGCTCTAAAGAATGCACTATCAAAGATATTGAATCTTTTAAGCCTACTCGCTTGATAATCTCTCCGGGTCCAGGAAGTCCCAAGAGTGCTGGGATTAGCAATGATGCGATTTTATACTACGCTGGGAAGATTCCCATTCTTGGGGTTTGTCTAGGACATCAGGCGATAGGATATGCATTTGGCGCAAATATCATCAATGCCAAACATATAAAGCACGGCATAGTCGAGGAAATAAAGCTCGATGGCAAGGGAATCTTCCGTCTAATTGGCAAAAAGGGAATATTCACACGATACCACAGCCTAGTCATTGAGGAAAGTAGCCTATCAAGCGACTTTGAGATAACAGCCACTTCAAGCGATGGCGATATAATGGGGATTCGCCATAAGAAATACCAAATCGAGGGCGTTCAATTCCACCCGGAATCAATTGCTTCAAAAAATAGCGATGAGCTTTTTAAGGCGTTTTTAAATTATAGAAAGGAAAATCTCCCTACGACGATTATTTTAAACACCTTAATAAACAAAAAAGATTTGACAAAAGAGAGTGCAATGGCGTTTATGGAGGATTTGACAGACGGCTTTGCAAGTGAGGGAGCGAGTGCGGCGATATTAACGGCGATTGCTGCAAAGGGTGCGAGTGCGAGTGAAATCGCCGGGTGTGCGGAAGTTTTAGTTCGTAAAAAGCAGCCAATTCCACTAAAAGAAAATTTAGAATTAACAGACATCGTGGGCACTGGGGGCGATGAAAAAGGCAGCTTTAACATTAGCTCAATGGCAGCAATTGTGGCTACTTCGTGTAACCTTGCCATAGCAAAGCACGGCAATAGAGCCGTTTCTAGCAAGTCTGGGGCAGCGGACTTCTACGAGGCACTCGGCATAAAAATAGACAATTCGCCCAAAAAAACCGCCCAAATCATTGAGAAAACAAACTTTGGATTCCTCTTTGCGCCAATCTATCATAGTGCGATGAGACACGCTTCAAGCGTTCGTGCCACTCTTGGCATTAAAACGATTATGAATCTTATCGGTCCGCTTTCAAACCCAGCAAATGCGACGTTTCAAATGATAGGCGTTTATTCCCCGACACTGCTTGATGTGGTCGCAGAGGCAGCTAAGATTCTAGGGGCGAAGCGCGTTATGGTCGTTTGTAGCGAAGATGGATTTGATGAGATTTCCCCGTGTGCTAGGACATTTATCACGGAAATTAGAGAGGATAATATCAAGCACTCTTATAGCATAACGCCGAGCGATTTTGGGATAAGTGGCTGCACCACTGATGAATTGCAAGGCGGGAGTGCCGAGCATAACGCAAAAATCGCCCTTGAAATCCTAAATAATCCACTAGAAAATAAACATAAAACAATAAAAGAGGCGATTTTGCTAAATGCCGCTGCTACGCTATATATCGGGGGTAAGTCGCGTAGCCTAAAAGAGGGCTATGAAAATGCCAAAAATGCACTAGAAACAAAAAAAGCACTAGCAAAATTAAACGAAATAAAAGAGTGTGCTAATGAATAATGTGAATGATATTTTAGCCACGATAATCGCCCAAAAAAGGCAAGATATAGCAAAAATGGGCTTTGGGCTGGGGAGTGAGATTCCGCTAAAAAGAGTGCGGAATATCGTGCCATTTATGCGTGAAAAAGGCACAATTTTAGAGATAAAAAGAGCCTCGCCCTCAAAAGGCAATATTGCAATAAATCTAAATCCGCTGACTCTGGCTCAAACTTATAGGGAATCTGGCACAAAAAATATCTCCGTTTTGACCGAGCGGAACTTTTTCAAAGGCTCATTAGATGACTTGCAAAAGGTCGCAAAGGCTATGAGCGATATTGCGATTTTAAGGAAAGATTTTATAATTTTTAGGGAAGAAATTAGGGTTTCCTATCTTTGTGGGGCTGATGCGGTTTTGCTAATCGCTCGAATCTTAAGTAAAGAAGAATTGCTCTCTTTTAGCGCGGAGTGCGTAAAATTTGGCTTAACGCCATTTATTGAAATTGCAAGTTTGGAATGTGTGGAGAAACTGCGATATGTGGCGAGTTCGCTAGATTCGCTAGATTTTGCAGATTCGCCGGATTCTGCGGATTCGCTAGATTCGGCGGATTCTGTGCGGGATTCCGCCATTTCGTCCGCTCAAATTGTGGTTGGGATAAATAGTAGAGATTTGCGGAATTTTAGCATTGATACGCTAAAACCCTCTGTTTATCGCAATCTGCTCTATCAATACAAAATGGGCGAAAAAATCGTGTTTGAATCTGGGATTGGGAGTGCGGAAGCTGCTAAATTTATCGCACAAAGGGACTTTTATGGAATCCTAGTTGGCGAATCTGTAGCAAAAAATCCAGATTTAGCAAAATCAATCGTTAGTAGCTTTTTATCAAATGTGCTAGATTCTGTGGAATCTGGGGATTTTGTGGATTCCAAAGATTCATTAGATTTATTAGATTCGCTAGATTCTATAGATTCCGCGAAATTTATAGAATCTAACAAATCCCAAATCCCGCAATCCGCCCTATTTTGGGAGAAAATCGCAAATATAATTTATAAGCGAAAAATCCCAAATTCTCCGCTTATAAAAATTTGTGGTATAACAAATATAAATGACGCGCTTTTGGCTATAAATGCCGATATGCTGGGCTTTATTTGTAGCTTGAAAAGTCCTAGAAACATAGATTATGAGGCTATCAAACAAATAAAAATTGAGCTAGAAAAAAGCACTCAAAAGATTCCGCTATTTATTGGCGTCATCACGGAATCTAATTCCAAAGAGGGCAAAACTGCGATTCAACTCGCAAATGATGGGATTTTCGATGCAATACAATATCATAATTGTAGCTTGGAGGAATATAAAAATTTCACCGCCAAGCACCCAAATATCCCCATTTATGCGGCAAAGAGCCTAAAAAATGAAAGCGATATAGAATCTATCAAAGATTTTTTACATTTGGGGAATCCTAGAATCTTGGCAGATTCTATAAAGCCGGGCTTGGATTCGGCGAATTCCACGCATTTAAAAGATTCCGCGCACCCCACAGATTCCACAAATTTACCGGATTCCACGCATTCCACAAGCGGAATCCAAATCAATAAAAATCTAGTAGAAAAAGCAAAGAGATTAGCTCCGCTTTGGCTTGCCGGTGGGATAAATGTGGAAAATATAGAAAATATCATTAATGCCTTTAAACCAGAGCTAATTGATATTTGCAGTGGGCTAGAACAACGGCCGGGCGTGAAAGATAGGGATAAAATCAAGCTATTATTTGAGAAATTGAAATAAAGGGCAAAAATGCAAAATATAGAAAAAAATATGAGTGAAAACGGCTATTTTGGCGATTATGGCGGGAAATATGTAGCCGAGGTGCTAAGAGCGCCCTTAGATGAGCTAGAAAACGCCTTTAAAAAAGCTATCAAAGATTCTAGCTTCCTAAATGAGCTTAACGCCCTAAGGAGCGAATACATCGGGCGTCCAACGCCACTAATATATGCCAAAAATATCACCGAAAAGCTAGGCGGTGCGAAAATTTATATAAAATTAGAGGGACTTGCCAACACTGGGGCACACAAGATAAATAACGCCATAGCCCAAGCGTTACTGGCTAAAAAAATGGGGAAAAAACGCATAATCGCTGAGACCGGAGCAGGTCAGCACGGCGTGGCGAGTGCGGCAGCTGCAGCAAAGCTAGGGCTTGAATGCGTCGTGTATATGGGCGAAGTCGATGTCGCAAGGCAGCAACCAAATGTGCTTACAATGGAGATGTATGGCGCGGAGGTTAGAGCCGTAAATGTGGGGGCAAAAACGCTCAAAGACGCCATAAATGAGGCTATGCGCGACTGGGCGAGCAGCTTTAAGGATACGCATTATTTGATAGGCTCAGCTCTTGGTCCAGCGCCATTCCCAGATATTGTCCGCACTTTTCAAGCAATAATTGGCGAAGAGGTTAAGGAACAGGCAAAATCGCTAGATATCGCGGCTCTATGTGCGTGTGTGGGCGGTGGGTCAAATGCCATTGGCTTTTTTTCGGCTTTTATTGATGATGAAAATATCCGCCTAATTGCAGCTGAAGCCGGTGGCATTGGCAAGAATGTAGGGGAGAATGCCGCTCGTATGCAAGGAGGCGCAAAAGAGGGCATAGTGCATGGATATAAGAGTAGATTCTTACTTGATGGCGACGGGCAGGTGGCGGAGACTAGGTCGATTTCTGCGGGGCTTGATTATCCCGGGATTGGTCCCCAGCTGGCTGATTTAGGCAAAAAAGGCAGAGTTGAGTTTTATGCTATTAGCGACAAAGAGGCGCTAGAAGCACTAAATTTATTTGCCAAAAATGAGGGAATTTTATTCGCACTAGAGAGTGCGCACGCTGGGGCTATTGCGATAAAATTAGCTAGAGAGATTGAGAAAGAAAAGGCGATTATTATCAATATGTCTGGGCGGGGCGATAAGGATATTTTCATCACTTCGCCTATTTTTCGCCCTAAAGAATGGGAAAATTTCCTACAAAATGAACTAAAAAATTTAAGGCAGTAAATGAAAAAGATAAATCTTATGACTCACCTAGTAGCCGGCTATCCAAGCGATGAATTAGCCCTAAGCGCAGCAAAAGCCCTAATCGATGGCGGAGCTTCTATCTTAGAAATCCAGCTCCCTTTTAGCGACCCCTCCGCCGATGGCAAGGCGATACAGAACGCCTGCTCTAGTGTCTTAGAAAGGGGCTATAAAACCAAAGATGCTCTAAATTTCATAGAATCTATCCATAATCTCTACCCAAAAATCCCCATTTTTATAATGTCCTATGCCTCGCTTATAGTAACTCCGGGGATAGAAAACTTTATAAAAAATGCTAAAAATGTGGGCGTTAGTGGGGTGATAATCCCAGATTTGCCATTTGATAATGACGAGGGGTTGGGGGCGATTTGCTCTAAATATGGGGTTTTAAATATCCCTGTGGCTGCCCCATCTATGAGCCAAAGCCGAATTTCAAAGCTAGTAAGTGCGAACTTCCCATATATTTACACCGCACTACGAAGCGGGATAACTGGGGAGAAAACCATAATTAGCACTGAGACGCTAGAATTTATAGCAAAAATTAGGCAAAATAAAGCAAAGATTCTAGCTGGATTTGGAATCTCTAAAAGAGAACAATCTAGCCTATTAGCCCCGCATGTGTATGCCGTAGTCGCTGGGTCAGTTTTCGTTGAAATCATCGCTAAAAATCAAACAAACAGCGACAATCTCTACAACGCGCTAAAAAATAAAGCCCTAGAGCTAGTAAGCGCGGAATCTTAAAATATTATTGTGCATAATATTTATTGATAATTGCCTGCATACTGCCATCTTCTTGCATTTTCTTTAATATGGCATTTATATTATCCAATAAATCTTTTTTATTTTTATTTACACCTATGGCATATTTCTCATCTGTTAAAGAAATATCGATTAATTTTGCACCTTTATTTGTTTGAACCAACACTCTAGCGGGCATCTCATCAATAATCACTATATCAATTTGATTATTTAGCATAGCAGTAACTGCCATCGCTCCATTTGTAAAACTTAAGGTTTGTGCTTTTGGGAATCCATCAAACCCCCAATCCTTATCACCTTTAGCGTAAAATTCTCCTGTAGTGCCAACTTGAGCACCAATTTTTAGATTCTCCAAACTATTTATAGTTTTTACCACATCTTCTTTTGTTTTTAGATTTGCAAATCTAGCGTCATTGTCCCTTGTGATTATCATTTGTGAAGCACTAAAATAAGTATCGCTAAAATCAATTACTTGCATTCTTGTATTATTTATAGTTAGTCCTGATATGCCTATATCTGCGTTATTTGAAGAAATGGACTGCACTACAGAATCAAACTCCATATCTTTTATTACCAATTCCTTATCTAAATCTTTAGCAATTCTTTGTGCTATTTCTATATCAATCCCCTTAAACTCTCCACCATCGATATATTCAAATGGAGCAAAATTTGCCGAAGTTGCCATCACTAAAGTATCTTTTTTATTACACCCGATGAATGCTATAACAGCAATTAAAGATACAATTAAGATTCTAAAATTCATAAGCTAACCTTTTTATTGAAATCAAATTTATATAAATAAGATTCTACAATTTTAAAATGATTTTTTACTTAGAAATGAGATTCTAAATATTGTATTTATGTTTTTTGCTATATAATCCCAATGTATCCATACTAAATTAATCAAACGGAGAAACACAATGCTATCAAAAGAAGTTATTAAAAAGCTAAACGAGCAAGTTGTAAAAGAAATGTCAGCATCGAATCTATACTTAAATATGAGTTCTTGGTGCTATACTCATCGATATGATGGAGCTGGTTTATTTTTATTTGAACACGCAAAAGAAGAAAACAGCCACGCAACAAAGCTTATAACATATCTAAACGAAACAGATTCTCTACTTACACTTGATAAAATAGACAAGCCAGAATCTAATTTTAAATCATTGCTTGATGTATTTGAGAGAACATACGAGCACGAATTAAAGGTTACAAAATCAATCAATGAATTAGTTGAGCTTGCATTTACCACAAAAGATTATTCTACTTTTAATTTCTTACAATGGTATGTAGCCGAGCAACACGAAGAAGAAACATTATTTAGAGGCATTAAAGATAAAATCAAACTTGCGGGTGATAGTGATACTAGCTTATATCTAATAGACCAATATATAAAAGGCTTAGCTGGACAATAATCCGCTATAAATGTCCTTGAGATTAAAATCTTAAGGACAACTTAAAATTTATCTGCAAATTGCACAATTACATAAAAACAAAAAGCACCAACGATAGCTGATACAGGCACAGTTACAATCCAAGCCATTACGATTTTAGTCATAGCTGCTCGTTTTACTATTTCACTTTTAACACTCTTTCTAAGTGCCTTTTTATCTTTTTTGTTTAATTTTACACCTTTACTATTTTCTTTTAAATGTTGCAAAATAGCTTGTTTTTGCTTTATGGATGCCTTTCTAAAATCATTTAAAAAATTCTCAACAATAATAGCATCTTTGCCTTTATGTGCTTGGATTATCTCTTGCTCCATCTTTTTATAATTACTTTTCAAATACTCTCTTAAGAATCCAATTCCAAATATCGCCCCTATAGCAATGTGTGTTGAACTTACAGGAAGTCCTAATGCAGATGCAACTAAAACAGTTATAGAAGCAGATAATGCAATACAAAAAGCACGCATTTTATCAAGCTCTGTAATCTCACTACCAACAGTTTTAATCAATCTTGGACCATATAAAGCAAGACCGATTGAGATTCCAAGTCCACCTAAAACCATAATCCATATAGGAACATTAGACTTTGCCTCCATTACATTGCTTAAAGCTTGATTTATGGCAGCAAGAGGACCAATAGCATTTGCGACATCATTCGCTCCGTGTGCAAAACTAAGAAGTGCTGCTGCAAATATCAAAGGAATAGTAAAAAGCTCACTAATGGAATCTTTTGTATTTTGCAATAAATCAACTTTTTTATTTATTAGAGGTTTTGTAATGATAAAAATAAGAATAGCAACTACAAAAGAAATGGCTATTTGAGATGGTAGATTGATATACAATATTTTTGATAGCCCTTTTTGCAAAAGATATAAACAAAAAGACCAAGACATAATAAATATTAAAATAGGCACATTCTTTTTTGCTGCAAGTTTTTTATCATTTTGATAAGTTATGGTTCGTTTTACAATATATAAAAAAATAACTGCTATTAATCCACCAACTATAGGAGATATAATCCAACTTGAGGCGATTTCTAATACTGCACGCCAATTTACTATTCCAAATCCTCCAGCCGCTATAGATGAGCCAAGAAGTCCGCCTACGATAGAATGCGTAGTTGAAACAGGAGCTCCAACAAATGTAGCTAAATTTAGCCACAAAGCACCTGCGATAAGTGCTCCAAGCATTACTGAGATAAAAACATTAATATCACTAAAGGCTTCTTGTGATACTATGCCAGAGCGTATAGTATCCACAACATCGCCACCTGCAATAATAGCTCCTGATGCCTCAAAAATAGCAGCTATTACAATAGCCAAACCCAAACTCATTGTATTTGAGCCGACTGCAGGTCCTACATTATTTGCAACATCATTAGCCCCAATATTCATAGCCATATACATACCGACAACAACACTTACTATAAGGAGAATATTATTATCACTTTCGCTGAAAAATATTGCAACTACTGAAGCAAAAAACATAAAAACCAAAACTATGCCTAGTTTTCTGGCATCTTTCATTCCAAATTGAGTGGCTTTTTCTATTGTGCCAATATTATTCATATCCATTAATACACCCTCTTCTAATAGCATTTAGTTTTTATAATTATACTTTATATAATACTTAATTTATAATTTATACACTTTAAGAAATCTTAATGAATCATTCATATCAACATTTATTGTATTAAAAAATTAAATAATGTAAAATTTGCTATTTAATTTATAGCAAGGATTCTGCTTTTGGGCTTTATTATTCGTGATAATAGTTTTTTATATGTTGTTATATTAAATATTTTTATATCCTTATATCTAGCAATACAGGGTGATATATTAATCGCCTGTTCTGTAATTATCTTAAGTTTGATTATTGCACTTATAAAATATAAACACTATAAACAAACCAATACAAATCATAGTGAAAATCTTTCATTAGAAGATATTTCGCTATTAGTTCCCTATCTCCCTATAAATTTAGCAATAACAGATAAAAATGACAATCAAATAGCCACAAATATAAAAAATCGAATGGTATTAGAAACAATAGATATGAGCCAATATTGTGAGAATCTAAATATAAACATTAATCTATTAAATCCTAAAAATGATATGAAAATCATAAAAGTTAAGGTTGATAATACAATAAAACAATATTTCACATATAAAGAAAGTATTAAAAATAAAAATGCACAAACTATAGGCTATGCCAATATTGAGCTTGATATAACAGCTTTGAATGAATACTTGCAAAAGATAATCGAGCGAAATAAAATGTTAGAATTTTTTGGCACACAATTAGAAATGCAAATGAGTAATGAGGTAAAAAATAGATTAGAAAAACAAAGGAGTTTTCAAGATTTATTAGATAATAACAAAGATGGAATCTTAATCTTTGCATATAATTGCTCTAACAAGCAAGTATTGGGCTATATAGATTCTAATAGTATTATAAAAAATATACTTTATGGAGATAAAAAAGATTTAAGTAAATTAAATATTTATGATTTATTACATATCAGTGAAAAAGAAAGAGTAGAAGCAATACTTCAAAATATGGTAAATGAAAAACCTATATTATTTGAAACATTAATGCTAGATAAAAATCGGGTTTTCCCGGTAGAAATTAATGCACATTTGTGTAAGGTTTATAATCAAGATTGCATATATTTAAGCATTAGAGATATTACACTAAGAAAAGAATTAGAAGCAAAACGAGATAAAAATAGAATAATTGCTATAAAAGATAATAAAATAGGATTAGTTGTATATCTACTACATATTTTATTTGCCAGAATCTACAAAGCCACAAAAAACATAAACGAGCAAGCAAATATTATTAATAATATGTTTTCAAATATAAAAGATGAAACGCAAGAGATTGTAGATTATTCGGAATTTATAAATAAAACTATAAAAGATTTGATTGCATTCTACACACCAGCAAATATAAAAACCTATGTGAATATTAAATCCTTACTTGAAACCATACAACAAACAATATTTTTTAAAGAAATTATAAATAACACCATAATAACGATTATCCAAAAAGGCGATGTAAAAGAGGTTTATTGTGATGAAGATGCTATAAAATATGTCTTAATAACCATTATCAATAATTCTTTAAAAAGCATTGATATAAATAAAGGGACAAACTTTTATGGCAAGATTGATATTACAATAGAAGAATTAAGCAATTATGTTTTAATTAGTATCGAAGATAATGCTGGTGGAATAGATAATAGTATCATTGGTAGAGTTTTTGATGCATTTTATCCAACTAGAAATCATTCTACTGGACTTGGATTGCCGACTTGTAAGGTGCTAGTAGAAGAAATCTTATTTGGAAAAATTAATATTATGAATATTAATGAAGGCGTAAAAATCGACATACAAATAGCAAAATAAAGGTAAAAATGAATATTACAATTGACACTTATTTGATTTCTGATACACATTTTGGGCAGGATAGCATAATCCATAAAGAGCCTTCAAGAAATATTATTGCTGGGCATTTGGGATATAAAAACCATTTTGAACTAATTGTTGATAATTGGAATAGAAAAGTAGGCGATGATGATAATATCTTGCATTTAGGAGATGTGTATTTTAAAGATGGCTTATCATATGTCAAAAAACTAAATGGCAACAAACGGCTTATAATCGGCAATAATGATGTTAAAAGATTCGAGAATCTTAAGAAATTAGGTTGGAAAACAAAAAATAAGGTTATCTTAAAGATTCCAGAAAAACATCATATAAGGGAAAAAATCCGCCTAAAATATGGGGAAATCCAAGAAAAAATATTTCTAAATGGTATTATTGTAGATATAGAAAAAGAGAGAATCTTATTTAGCCATTTTCCCGTATTTAATCGCAAAATAAATGATAGATTTGATGCGATTAGAGATGTGTTAGATGATTATTTTCGATTTAGCAATTGCTCACTAAACATTCACGGACACACCCATTCAAAAGACACAAACAATAGATTCTGCATTAATCTATCTTGCGAAAAAACAATGCTTTCACCGATAAAATTAGGTAAAATTTTAAAAAATTACAAGGAGTGAATATGAATGTTTTAGTTCCACTTATGCAGGGATTTGAAGAGATTGAGTTTGTAAGTATTGTAGATACATTAAGAAGAGCTGAGATAAATGTAGTAGTAGCCAAAGATTCCGCTATAAATGAGGATTCCATAAAAGGAGCACATAATATAAGCATAAAAGCAGATTGTAAAATCGCTGATGTAAATCTAAAAAATATAGATGGAATAGTCCTACCCGGCGGATACGAAGGAATGATGAATCTAAAAAATAGCAAGGAAGTTTTGGATATTTTAGAGAATCTAAATAAAAATAATAAGCTAATAGCAGCAATTTGCGCTGCACCAATAGTGCTAGGAGCTGCCAATATCCTAAAAAATAAATTTTCCTGTTATCCGGGCTGCGAAAATGCAATAAAATCCAATGCCAAACATATAGAAGATGTAGTTTGCATAGATGGGAATATAATAACATCAATAGGACCTGCAAGCGGAATCTTATTTGCCTTAGAAATCGTTAGACACCTAAAAGGCGATAAAACATATGATAAAGTAAAAAATGAGATGCTAGTGGATAAAGTATATGCTTAGATTCTATTAGAATCTAGCCATCTATCGATAAAAGTTAATCTAAAATTATGATTTGAATAACGATTCTAAGAGTTGCTTTCCGCTTTCTTTTATATCTTTTGTGTCTTTATTTTCTTGATTAGATGTTTCAAAATTTGCTAGATTTTCAAGTGAAGGATTTAAACCAATATCATTTATTTCTAGCTCAAGTCCAAGTAGCATTGAAGCAAGGCGGATATTTACTCCGTCTTTGCCGATTGCTTTTGATTTTTGGTCGCTGTGTAAAGAGATTATGGCTTTTTCATTTCCTACTATTTTAACACTAGTGATTTTAGCAGGAGAGATGGCATTTGCAATAAAAATCTCTGGAACATTTGAATACTCAATTGCATCTATGCTCTCACCACATATTTTTTTACTTACTGCATTAATCCTAACTCCCTTTACTCCTACAGTCGCACCAACAGCATCTACTCTTGGAGTATTTGATTGAACAGCAACCTTAGCCCTTACACCCGGAATCCTAGAACATTTAATAATACTAACTTCACCATCGCTAATTTCTGGCACTTCAAGTTTTAAAAGCTCTTCTAAAAACTTTGGCGTTGTCCTACTAAGCTCAATTTGAATACCATATTTTTTATCAATATAGATTTTTTTTAAAATACAAGAAATATTTTGTCCTATTTTGAAAGTTTCGCCTTTGATGCGATTTTTGCGTAATAATCTAGCCCTAATAGAATCTAATTCTATAATAGTATCTTCGCTATTTTGGTCAATATGAACAACCATTCCATTTACAATCTTATCTACGCTATTTTTTAGATTATCAAAAATCTGGGTTTCGATATTTTTCTCAATATTATTTTCAAGGTCTTTTAAAAGATTGCTAATCGTGCTTCTATTAAAATCTAAATTATCAATATCCATCTCAAAAAGTATCTCATCTCCAACTAATACAGCTCCGCTTTGTTGTTTTGCCTCACTTAGTTTGATAATTTTCTTAGAATCCTCTTTGGATATATTTTCATCATCATCTACAACTTTTAGTTTATAAAATAATTTAATATTTTTATCTTTCTTATCAAAATCAACAACAAAATTCATATCATTATCAATATTATTTTTAGCTAATTTTAAAATCTCATCTTTTACTATATTTTGGACTATGTCAATTTGCAACCCTTTTTCATAGGCAATAATCTCTATAATGTCTAAAATTTTATCCAATACAAATTTCCTTATTTTTATGAAGCTTAAAAAATCTTTGGATTATAATCAAATTAGGCTTAAAGTTTTAAGCTAAATTTGCTAGAATCTTTAATTTTAAACTTCTTATTAAACAAAAGGAATTATATGGATTTAAAATTGGCTAGAAAAGATTCAAATGAAAAGCAAAAAATGATTTCTTTAGAAGAAATAGAAAAACAAGTTGAAGAAAAAGGAAGTGCGACTTTCTATCTTGATAAAGATAATTCCATAAAAGATATTCAAAAAATGCGAACCCAACTAGAGAAAAACTCAAAATCAGTTCATTGGAATGAGCTAAGATTCGGACTTGACAAAGATAGTTTTTTATACGAATTGCATATTATTAATTATTAAAAGATTGTAGCATTTGAGTAAAAAATTATTTATCAAAACCTTTGGTTGTGCTATGAATACGCGAGATAGCGACCACATCATAGCAGAATTAAAAGAGAAAGAAAATTACTCCCTAACAGAAAATGCAAAAGAAGCAGATTTAATCATATTAAACACTTGCAGTGTGCGAGAAAAACCAGAAAGAAAACTTTTTAGCGAAATTGGAATCTATGCAAATATTAAAAAACCAAATGCAAAAATTGGAATCTGTGGTTGCACGGCGAGTG
The DNA here is from genome assembly GCF_003288815.1 of Helicobacter sp. 16-1353. Taxonomy (GTDB): domain Bacteria; phylum Campylobacterota; class Campylobacteria; order Campylobacterales; family Helicobacteraceae; genus NHYM01. The sequence continues at coordinate 153,110 of NZ_NHYM01000002.1, forward strand.
CGTTGGGAGCGGAGATTATCAAAAAAGCCCCGAGTGTGGATTTTGTTTTAGGTGCTAGAAATGTATCTAAAATCACTAATATAATAAAAAATCCAAAAGCAGTCGAAGTTGAAATAAATTATGATGAATCGAATTATGAATTTTGTATGAATACGGAATCCAATATAAGGGCTTTGATAAATATTTCTATAGGTTGCGATAAAAAATGCTCTTATTGCATTGTGCCACATACGCGGGGAAAAGAGATTTCAATCCCACTTGAAATGATTCTAAAAGAAGCTGAGATTCGAGTTAAAAACGGAGCAAAAGAGATAATCTTACTAGGGCAGAATGTAAATAATTATGGGGCTAGATTCTCCACACCGCCAAAAACCACAGATAAGAAAATTAATTTCACATATTTACTACAAGAAATTAGCAAGATTAAAGAAATAAAACGAATAAAATTTGTCTCTCCGCATCCATTGCATATGGACGATGAATTTATAGAGGAATTTGCTAGAAATGAAAAAATCGTAAAATATATACATATGCCTTTACAAAGTGGCTCAAATAAAGTGCTAAAGGATATGAAACGAGGATATAGTAGAGAATGGTTTTTAGATAGAGTGAATAAGATAAAATCTCTCTGCCCTAATGTAGGCATTGGAACAGATATAATAGTGGCATTTCCAAATGAAAATGAAAATGATTTTTACGATACACTTGAGATAGTAAAAGAAGTAGAATTTGACACAATGTATAGCTTCATATATTCACCGCGTAAGGACACTTTGGCGTTTCATCTCAAAGAAATAGATTCTAAAATAGCGACAAATAGATTAGAAATATTACAGAATCTACATAAGCAGATTTTAGAGAAAAAAGCAAAAAATGAGATTAATAAGATTCACAAAGTTATGATTGAAAATATCAAAGATACAATGAGCGAAGGGCGAAGTGATAATGGGCGCGTAATAAAAATCCAAAATAAAAAACTAAATCTTGGCGAAATCTATAATGTAGTCATCACAAATAATGAAAATGGAAGCTTATTTGGTAGTTTAGTTAATGTTTGATAAAGAAAAGCGTAAAAAAATAAAAAGAAAAATCATTTTACTTATTGCACCAAGACTTGTTTGGATATTTTTATGGGTTTTATATATAAGTTGCAAAAATAGATTCTACATTCATAATGATATAAAAAAGTCAAATGCTATTCTTACATTTTGGCACGGAGAGTTTTTAATGCTCCCATTTTTATATCGTAAAATGCGAAAAATTCCAAAGATATTTGTTATCTCAAGTGAGCATTTTGATGGGGAATTGATGGTGAAATTATATGGATATTTTGGATTTAAGACGATTCGAGGCTCAAGCTCAAAAGGTGGGAGGAGGGTGCTTATCCAAGCATTTGAAAAGCTAAGAAATGGCTACGATACGGCAATAACACCCGATGGTCCAAAAGGTCCCTATCATAGCATTGCCGATGGTGTGGTAGCGATGGCACAAAAAACAAATATAAATATCGTAGTTGTGCATACTATTCCAAGTAGATTCTGGGAATTGAAAACTTGGGATAGATTCCAGATTCCAAAGCCTTTTTCCACTATAAAATACTATTCAATGCCAAGTTTTAAGATAGATAAAGAAATGAATTTGGATAATGCAAAAGAATTAGTTTATAAAAAAATGACACTCAAACCAGAAGATATTTTCAACGATACTTAAAAATCGTATGCATTTGCAATAAGCTATATTTTTAATTAATTTTATCTTAAAATTACACACAACATTGTAGAATCTTAAATAAATTTTGAAGGATAGGTTTTGTCATTTTTTAGTAGAATGTATCAAAAAGTCATTATCTCGATTGATTTAGATATGAAAACTTGTAGATTGAGAATTACCTATCATAATAATAAACATATGAAACAAGAAGAGCGTTCATATAAAACTATTAATGCAGATTTTCCAATAGAGGCTGCAAAATACATAAGACGAATTAAAAATAAATATCCTTTTACTTATATTGGGACGATGTCAAGAAGTGCGAATCAAGGCTTAATAAATGGCAATAAAATAGATATATTTAATAAATTTGGATTAGATATAAATGCTCTTACAATTATGTTGATTAATAAAAAATGGTTTGTGTATATATCCAAAGAAAGCATACAAAACTATAAAAATAAATTCAATAAGGTAAATGGGGTTGATTTTATATTTTCACCTTTTATAATTATCTATGAAAAAATTAAAAATCGATTAGAAGAAGCAAAAAAATTATATATATTACAAGAAAAAACTTCTACATCATTGCTTGTAGCCGATAAAGATGGCATTTATTTTGGTAATTATATTATTTTTGAAGAAGATAATTTTGTAGATGAAATAAAAGAAAATGATACAAAACAAAATGATACAATAGAATTTGATGCTATAGATGATATTGATGAAAATATAATAATCAAGGATTTTGATAAAACAAATTATGAAATTTCTTCAACAGGTGGCTTGAGTGAGCTCTCCATTGCAAACCATATGATAGAAATCATAAAAGAAACATTAAATAATTTTTACAAAGATGATAGATATGCTAGTGATTTCATTGATGAACTTTTAATATTAGATGGATATGGCATAAATGATAATGCACTAATACATTTAAAAAATAATACAATGATGGAAACGCATTTTTTACGAATTGATATTTGTGAGGAAATAGAAAAATTAGTCAAATTGGAATTAAAATTATGAGATATAGCTTTACTTCACCATTACCAAAATCTATTATTTCACGATTAACAAAGATTTGGATTTTTTATATTATCTTAAGCGTTATGATAGTTTATCTAAGTGGGCTTTATCTAAATATAGAAAGAAATACATTAAGAAGTAATATGGAGATAGCAGAAAGCAATATAAACACGCAAGATGAGCAAATTGCGAAAATACAAGCAGATATAAATAGACTTCAATATGAACTAAATCTTGATAATACGAATAAATTCTACAATAGTGAATTAAAATCCGCTCTCTTAAAGCTATTTGAACTCATACCAAACCAAATTACAATAACACAAATAAGTTTAGAAGAAAAGAGACTTGTTTTAAAGGGCATAACACCATCTAGAGAAATTTATTCATTCCTACTTCAAGCTCCATTAAAATCAATCTTTACAACAAGTAGGGTAGATTTCTTTCCACTGCCAAATGGTTGGTATAACTTCACATCAATTAGTGTGCTAAAAGAGGAACAATGAGAATCTTAGAATTTTTGAATGATATTGATTGGAGTAAAAATATTATATTATTTATTGTATATATAATGGTTGTAGTATTTTGCATATTGTTTTATTTAATGCCAATTATTCAAAATCATAGAATGCAGACATTGGATTACAAAAAAATACAGAATCTAGACTATACAATCAATAATAATGTCGAGATTCTAAATCATAATCTACAAACAATGCTAGAAAAAGATAAACAAGTTTATAAAAATATAAGAAATAAGATTGATGTAGAGGATTTGCAACAATATATTTCAAAATTTTTAAATAATGTAAAGATAGTTGATGAGGGGACAGAATCTAACAATGATAATATAGAAATCAATAAAATATATATTAGCGGAGAGGCTAAAAACACACAAGAAATAATATCATTGATAGAAAACTTAAAATTGGTAAATAATAGTGTAAGGATAAATTTCCCTATAAATATAACAAAACAAAATAATATATTAAAAGTAGAATTTGGGATTAAGATTTATCATAGTAGTTATCAATTCTAATCTTAGATTGAAACTAAAATAGATTCTACTTATTATTTCAATTCTGACCACCGTTTGCCTATGTTTATCCCGCATTTAAGGGGAACATTTAGTTTATAGATATTATTCATTATCTCTAGAATCTCTTTTGACACTACATCTATTTCATCTTCTTTTATCTCAAAAATAAGCTCATCATGAACTTGCAAAAGCAATTTAACATCACGATTTTTAAATTGTTTATAACACTCATTCATTGATAATTTTATTAAATCAGCAGCACTTCCTTGAAAAATAGAATTTACACCTTCGCGTAAAAATGCCAATCTCTCATATTCTGCAATATTATGAAAATCAAAGATTCTTCGTCTTCCTAACAGAGTTTGTGAATATCCATTTTCTAATATTATTGCTTCTTGTTTGTTTAGATAATCTTTAACTGTGGGAAAATTCTTAAAATAACTCTCTATGTATTCTTTGCTTTGCGTTTGTGAAATCTTTAATGTTTGGGCTAGTTTTTTAACCCCCATTCCATAAATCAATCCAAAATTAATACTTTTTGCCACATTCCTTTTACTTTGAGCTAAAGATGCTCCAAAAATCTTTAGGGCTGTTTCTAAATGTATATCCTTATCATTCATAAAAGCAGCTATTAGATTTGGGTCTTTTGAAAAATGTGCTAAAAGCCTTAATTCTATTTGCGAATAATCCGCAGATAATAATTTATATCCATCTTTAGCAATAAAGCCATAACGAATTTTTCTTCCAATATCAGTTTTAACTGGAATATTTTGTAGATTTGGATTCCTAGAGCTAAGTCGTCCTGTGCTAGTTCCTGTTTGTAAAAACGAAGTATAGATTCTATTATTATTTGCAAGATTTAGGATTGGTAAAACATAGGTGCTAAGCAACTTATTTAATTCTCTATATTCCAATAAAAATGGAATAATTATATGAGTATCAATCAAAGATTCCAATGTTTTTTCATCAGTGCTATAACCACTATTTTTTAAAGCTCTGCCTTTTTTTAGACCTAATTTATTATATAGAATCTCGCCTAATTGTCTTGTGGAATTAATATTAAATTCCACTTCTGCAATCCTATAAATCTCATTGCTAACTTCTTTTAGCCTATCTCCAAGCTCATTTTTAAGTAAAACAAAAAAATCTCTATCGATGCTAATGCCATTACTTTCCATTTCTATAATGGTTTTTACAAATGGAAACTCAACATTCAAAGCAATGTCTAATTGCTCTTTACCTAAGGTATTTTGAAAAAAATAATATAGTGCTAGAGTGCAGATAGCGTCTTGTGCGGCATATTTAGTAGCAGTATTAATATTTACACTAGAAAATGTATCACCTTTTTGGACAATCTCATCAAATTTAATCGTAATGTAATTAAAATTTTTCTTTACTTGATAATCTAAATTCAACACTTGAGAAGTATTTTCCAACCAAGCTAAAATCATAGTATCGCTATAATTTAAAATATCTAAATCAAAATTATGTGAAACTACTGCTATATCAAACTTAAGATTATGTCCTACTATGTGATGGTTTGAAAATAGTTTTTGTAGTGCAATTTTTGCATCGGATATTGAGATTTGATTTTCAACACCAAGATAAAAATGATTTAATGGGACATAATATCCTATATCCAAATTAGATGCGAATGAAAACCCAATGATATTAGCACTCTTTGTATCAAGTGAATCTGTCTCTGTATCGAAAGCCACAACACAATCTTTACTCAATGCATTAATAATATCGAAAAGCTCATTTTTATCTAAGATTGCTTTTGTCGCAAAAGGTTTGATTGTATGAATATTATTATTATCTTTAAGATTAAGGCTCTTATTTGGAACCTTAAAATTACTATTTTGAGTAAGTTTTGATAGTATATTTATATCATAGGATTTCAGCTCTTCTTCTATTAAAAATAATGGATTATGAGTTGGTTTAATCATAGATTCTAAATCAAAAAAATCCAATAAATTATCCCTTAAAATAACTAATTCTCTACTTCTATATGCGGAATCCTTATCATTAATAATTCTATCAATTAACTTTGGGGTTAAAAAATGTTGTAATTCCTTTTTATTTTCATATATTGCATCAAGTGAGCCAAAATGACTTATTAACTTTTGGGCGGATTTCGCACCAATGCCTTTGATTCCTGATATATTGTCGCTGGTATCGCCAACCAAACTTTGATAATCCACAAATTGCTTTGGATAAACGCCAAACTTCTCAAAGCACTCCGCCTCCCTAATATCTTTCTTTTTAATTGGGTCATAAATATAAGTATTAGAATCTATTAATTGATATAAATCTTTATCAACACTAACAATTTTTACAATAATATTTTTTGAATTTGCTAGTTTATTTAATGAAGCAATAGCATCATCAGCCTCATATCCATCAATAGAAATATATGCAAGTTTCATTTTTTTTATCCACTCGATTGAAACTTTGATTTGCTCAACTAATTCTTGGTCGGCTTCAGGTCTATTTGCTTTGTAATCTGGGGCAATTTGTCGTCTAATCTTATCCCCCTCTCCCTCTAATGCAAAAACGATATAAGAGGAATCATCATTATAAAGTTGATTAATGAGATTAACAAAGCCAAGCAAAACTCCAGTAGGTCGCCCATCTTTGCTTTTTAGTTTTGGCATAGCATAAAAGCTACGAAAAAAATAACCAAATGTATCAATAATGGATAAAGTTTTCATATTACAATGTTAGCTCGATACCCACTGGGCAGTGGTCGCTCCCATAGATTTCGCTATAAATGGTAGCGGATTTTAGATGTTTCTCAAAACCCTTGGAGACTAGAAAGTAGTCAATCCGCCAACCGATATTTTTCGCTCTAGCGTTCGCCATATACGACCACCAAGTGTAGGCTTCGGCTTTATCGGGGTAAAAGTGGCGGAAAGAATCCACAAAGCCAGAATCTAGCAAAACGCCAAATTTCTCTCGCTCCTCTGGGCTAAATCCAGCATTTTTTACATTCTGCTTTGGGTTTTTTAAATCGATTTCCTTATGGGCGACATTTAGGTCTCCGCACACGATAACTGGCTTATTAAATGAGTGCAAATACTCGCGGAATGCGTCCTCCCAGCTCATGCGATATTCCAGCCTCGCTAATTCCCTCTGCGAATTCGGCACATAGACATTTACTAGGAAAAATTTATCATATTCGAGCGTTACTACTCTGCCCTCGTTGTCGTGCTTTTCGACATTTATGCCATAGGAGTGTGAGAGTGGCTCTTGCTTAGTTAAGATGAGCGTTCCGGAATAGCCCTTTTTAATCGCGCTATTCCAAAAGCTGTGGTAGTTTGGGAAGGTGAAGTCGGCTTGTTCTTTTTGCATTTTGGTTTCTTGTATGCAAAAAATATCAGCGTTCGCTTCGTCGAAAAAATCGCGGAATCCTTTATTTAAACACGCTCTTAAACCATTGACATTCCACGATATAAGTTTCATAAAATTTAGATTCCGCTTTAGATTCGCTTAGATTCTTAAAAATGCACTAGATTTGGCAATTTTAGAGAATCTTAAGCCTGTCGCTTTTCAATAATTGCTTTTGCAATATTGCCCGGAACCTCGCCATAATGGTCGAACTCCATAGAGTAAGTCCCGCGCCCTTGCGTAGCAGAGCGCAAATCTGTGGAGTAGCCAAACATCTCGGCTAACGGCACAAATGCATTAACTAGCTTAATCCCCATTCTATCGTCCATTGAGTTAATCTGCCCTCTTCTTCGATTCAAGTCGCCGATAACATCGCCCATATATTCCTCTGGCACCTCAACTTCAACTTTTGTAATCGGCTCTAGGAGTGTTGGAGTAGCTGCTCTGCAAGCCTCTTTGAATGCCATTGAGCCGGCGATTTTAAACGCCATCTCTGAGGAATCCACATCGTGGTAGCTTCCGTCATATAGTGTGATTTGGAAATCAACCACTGGATATCCCGCTAGGACGCCACTTTGCATTGCCTCTTGGATTCCCTTATCAACGGCTGGAATGTATTCTTTTGGAATGACCCCGCCGCTAATTTCATTGATGAATTTATAGCCACTACCCGGCTCTGTCGGCTCAAGCTTGATAAATACATGCCCATACTGCCCTCTACCGCCAGATTGCTTGGCGTATTTATACTCTTTTTGAACGGGAGCTTTGATAGTCTCTCTAAATGCCACTTGTGGGGCTCCAACCTCTGCTTCGACCTTGAATTCTCGCTTCATTCTATCGACAATGATTTCTAGGTGGAGTTCGCCCATACCGGAGATTATCGTCTGCCCTGTTTCCTCGTCGGTTTTCACCCTAAAGCTTGGGTCTTCCTCGGCAAGCTTTGAGAGTGCAATTGACATTTTCTCTTGGTCTGCCTTGGTTTTTGGCTCAACGGCAATTGAGATAACTGGGTCTGGGAACTCCATTCGCTCTAAAATCACTGGGTCTTTTTCCGAGCAGAGCGTATCGCCAGTAAGCGTATCTTTTAGCCCCACGAACGCACAAATTTCACCGGAATAAACTTCCTTAATATCCTCCCTTTTATTTGAGTGCATTTTAAGAAGTCGCCCTACTCGCTCTTTGGTCTTTTTGGTGGAGTTATACACATAGCTTCCGCTCTCAATTGACCCACGATACACGCGAACAAATGTAAGCTGCCCTACGAATGGGTCTGTCATAACCTTAAACGCCAAGCCGGCGAACTCGCCCTCATCGCCAGACTTTACGCGGATATCCTCGTCATTTTTTGGATTAATGCCCTTGATGTCGGCAACTTCCGTTGGCGAAGGCAAATAATCAATAACTGCATCAAGTAGTGTTTGAACGCCCTTATTTTTAAACGATGAACCGCAAAGCATAGGGATAATTGACATATTAAGACAGCCGATTTTTAAGCCCTTTTTGATTTCCTCGACACTTAATTCCTCGCCGTTTAGATATTTTTCCATTAAAGTTTCATCTTGCTCGGCGGCTGCTTCAATCATCTTTTCTCTATATTTATTAGATATTTCTTTCATATCCTCTGGAATCTCGAGTGTGTCGTATTTCGCACCCATTGTTTCATCATTCCAAATATAGCTTTTCATCGCCACTAAATCAACTACGCCCTTAAAGGAATCTTCAGCTCCAATTGGCAGAGCGATTGGGATTGGGCGGGATTTTAAGCGTTGGGAAATTTGATTTTCCACACTATAAAAATTTGCCCCGATTCTATCCATTTTATTTACGAAAACAAGTCTAGGGACGCCGTATTTATTTGCTTGTCGCCATACAGTTTCACTCTGTGGTTGCACACCTCCAACCGAGCAGAATACCGCTATTGCTCCATCTAAAACCCTCATAGACCTTTCAACTTCAATAGTAAAGTCCACGTGGCCTGGAGTGTCGATTAAGTTTATTTGATAATCTCTCCAAAAGCAAGTAGTAGCCGCAGAAGTAATAGTAATCCCGCGTTCTTTTTCTTGCTCCATCCAATCCATTGTCGCAGCACCATCATGCACTTCACCTATTTTATGGCTAACACCAGTATAAAATAAGATTCTCTCAGATGTAGTCGTTTTCCCCGCATCGATATGAGCGGCAATTCCTATATTTCTCAACATATTTAAAGGTGTTTTTCTTGCCATAATATAGTCCCCCTATTTATAAATTTTTATTACCATCGATAATGAGCAAAAGCCTTATTTGCTTCAGCCATTTTATGAACTTCTTCTTTCTTTTTAAAAGCATTGCCTTTTTCATTTGCAGCATCAATTAACTCATTTGCCAATCTATCAACCATCGTTCTTTCATTTCTCTTTCTAGTAGATTCTAGAATCCAGCGAATGGAGAGCGATTGCTGTCTATCAAGCCTCACTTCAACAGGAACTTGATATGTAGCACCACCAACTCTTCTACTTCTAACTTCAACTAGAGGTTTAACATTTTCTAAAGCTTTTTGAAATATATCAATTCCTTTTTCATTAGTTTTTTCCTCAATCTTATTAAAAGAATCATATATGATTTTTTCGGATACACTCTTTTTGCCATCATACATCATTTTATTAATAAATTTTGTAACAACCTTATTATGATAAACAGGGTCGCCTAATACCTCTCTTTTAGCTGCTTTTCTCCTTCTCACTCATACTCCTTTATTTTTTAGATTCTGCTTTTACTTTTTTAGCACCATATTTACTTCGCGAAACAGTTCTTTTCGCCACACCTGCAGTATCAAGTGCACCTCTTATAATATGGTATTTTACACCCGGTAAATCCTTTACCCTGCCGCCTCTAACTAATACTATAGAGTGCTCTTGTAGATTATGCCCCTCGCCCGGAATATAGCTAATAACCTCAATCTTGCTAGTTAGCTTCACTTTTGCTACCTTTCTTAAAGCTGAGTTTGGCTTCTTTGGTGAAGTGGTATAAACACGAGTGCAAACCCCTCTCCTTTGCGGACATTCCATTAATGCTGGAGATTTAGATTTCTTAGTAATCTTTTTTCTCTCGTTTCTTATCAATTGATTTATAGTTGGCACGACTTTATTTCCTTATCAAAAAATTTTAAAAACACTTATTTTATATAACAAAATCTTTTATTTCTCTTAAAATAAGCATTTTATAAGTTTAACTTTGTTTATTCTTAATCCTAAATATCCTATCTTTATAGATTCCAGTTCCAACCGGAATCATTCTACCCAAAACCACATTTTCTTTTAAATCTTTCAATGTATCGATTTTTGCGGCAATTGATGCCTCTGTTAAAACCTTTGTAGTCTCTTGGAATGATGCCGCAGAAATGATACTATCACTTCCAATCGCAGCTCGTGTAATTCCAAGCAATATCGGCTCAGCAATCGCTGGCTCTCCACCCAATCTAATCTTAGATTCATTCTCTTCTTTGAAGAATCGCTTAGAGATTATATCGCCCTCGATAAATCGTGTATTCCCAGAATCTACGATTCTAACTTGGCGAAGCATTTGAGAGACGATAATCTCAATATGCTTGTCAGCGATTGTAACGCCTTGCCTACGATAAACTTGCTGGACTTCGCTTACGATATATTTATGCAATTCCTTTTCACCCAAGATTCTCAAAATATCGTGGGAAGAGACAATTCCATCTGTGATATTTTCCCCAGAATGCATGAATTCTCCCTCGCGAACTAGAATCTGTTTATTTTTATCGATTAAATATTCACTAGTTCTACCATCTTGCGAAGTGATAATTAATCGCTCCTTGCCTCTTAACGGCTTACCAAAGCTAATTGAGCCATCGATTTCAGCCAAAATCGCAGGGTCTTTTGGCTTTCTAGCCTCAAATAGCTCGGATACTCGTGGAAGACCTCCTGTAATATCCTTAGACTTGACAAGTGCTTTAGGTGCTCTACCTAAGATATCTGCAACAAATACATTGCTACCCTCATCAACTACGATAGAGGTTTTAGGGTCAATTGGATATCTATAAGATTCTCCTTTTTTGGTTGTAACTACTATTGCAGGTTTATATCCGGAAGGTAGATATTCATTTACAACTAAGTTACTTTGTCCTGTGATTTCATCTATCTGTTCTGTTACAGTTAGTCCAGAAATAATATGCTCAAAGCTCACAACACCATCAACTTCACTAATAACAGGCGTATTATAAGGGTCCCATTGTGCGATTACTTTCTGCTCATCGGATTCTGGCTTAGCTATCAATGTTCCAATATCAATCTCAACACTATCAGCAACTTGCATTATAGAACCTCTTGCTAAATAATGTCTAGCTGCTTCTCTGTCATTTTCATCAGCGATAATAGCAAAAGTTCCTTTCTCTGTAACTTTAAACCCTTTTTTAACATCTTTCATTCTCTCTAAGGTATTGCCTACTAATTTATAGATTTTTAATACCCCTTTTTCTTTAGCAATTATCTTTTGTGCAATTGGAGCATTATCTTTGACATTTAATTCACTAGCATATGGAATCCTATGTGGGATATTCCAACCATCTTTTATAATCTCAATAATACTTCCATCTTTTTTTATATTATATCCATTATCGTGAGCGATAAATATCTTACCTTCAATCTTGCCACTTACTCCGGCTAATTCGTTTGGCTTGGCTACATCATTTTTTCTAACTGTGTATCTTACAGTTTCTTTTTTACCAATAATGCTTACGATGGTTTCATCGTGAATATTTTCAACTTTTACAACACCATCAAATGGGGCTTTCACTTTTGGTTCAACAACTAAAATCGCTGCATTTCGCCTATTTGCAACAATGGTTTTACCTTGCTTATTGGTATAAGTTTTTATATTATAGAATCTAATAAAGCCCTCTTTTTCCGCTATAACCTGTCTTTCTTCTTGCGACCTTGAGGCAGTTCCACCGACATGGAAAGTTCGAAGAGTTAGCTGGGTTCCCGGCTCACCGATGGATTGTGCGGCGATAACGCCTACAGCCTCCCCGATATTTACCATTTTTCCACCACCAAGATTTAATCCATAGCATTTAGCACAGATTCCTTTCTCTGCTTTACAAGTAACTGGGGTTCTTATTATTACAGATTTTACCTCAGCTTCTTTTATTTTTTTAGCCATATTTTCATCAATTAGAGTTCCCTCAATTAGCAGAATCTCATTTGTTATAGAATCTATAACATTTTCAGCCAAAACTCTGCCTATAATTCGCTCTTCTAGTGGTTCTATAAGCTCACTTCCCACAGTTATATCAGATATTTCTACACCCTCGTGAGTGCCACAATCATCTGTTACAATCTTCACATTTTGACTAACATCAATTAATTTTCTAGTCAAATATCCCGCATTTGCGGTTTTAAGTGCCGTATCTGTTAGACCTTTTCTCGCTCCGTGCGTTGAAGTAAAGTATTCCAATACATTCAAGCCCTCTTTAAAGTTAGAGATAATCGGTGTTTCGATAATCGCTCCATCGGCTTTTGCCATTAGTCCACGCATAGCAGACAACTGACGAATCTGTGCTACACTTCCTCTAGCCCCAGAATCTGCCATCATATAAATGGAGTTAAAGCCGTCTTTGTCGGATTCAATTAACTTCATCATATCTTTGCCCATTGAGTTGCTTGTATCTGTCCAAATATCGATAATTTTATTATATCGCTCTTGCTCGGTTAATAATCCACTATCAAATTGGGATTGAATATTTTTAACCTTCTTTTTGGCTTCATTGATTATTGATTGCTTGTCATTAGGAACTAAAACATCATAAGCCGAAATGGAAATTCCAGCTTTTGTGGCATACTTAAATCCTAAATCCTTTAAATCATCAAGGAATTTAGCCATAACTGATAGTCCATTTTCTTTATTTACATAATCTATTAGATTCCCAATATCTTTTTTCTTCATAACCCTATTCCATAAATCAATTGGAACGCTATCAGGAATAATAGAATATAGTATCATTCTACCTGCTGTTGTATAAATCAATCGACTGCCAATATAAGTCCTAATCTTAGCATTAATATCTAATTCATCACTATCTATAGCAATCATTATTTCATCAATATTACCGAATAACTTATGTTGCCCTTTAACATTATTTTTTATTAAAGAAATGTAATATAATCCCAAAACCATATCTTGAGATGGTGCAACTATCGCCTTTCCACTCGCTGGAAGCAAAATATTTGTAGAGCTAAGCATTAGAATCTTACACTCAGCAATTGCCTCTTGAGAAAGCGGAACATGCACTGCCATTTGGTCGCCATCAAAATCCGCATTAAACGCCGAGCAAACGAGTGGGTGAAGCTGGATTGCCTTGCCCTCGATAAGTTTTGGGTGAAATGCTTGGATACTTTGCTTATGCAATGTTGGAGCTCTATTTAATAGCACAGGATAACCTTTGACAATATCCGACAAACATTCCCAAACCTCATCTTTTTTCTGCTCTATCATTTTATTTGCTTGTTTTAGAGTAGTGGCATAGCCTTTCTCCTCTAATTTCGCTAATAAATGTGGTTTGAAAAGCTCTAATGCCATATTCTTAGGCAATCCACATTGGTCCATTCGCAAATTTGGACCCACGACTATAACACTTCGTCCAGAGAAATCCACTCTTTTTCCAAGTAGATTCTGTCTAAATCGCCCTTGCTTACCTTTGATAATCTCTGAAAGTGATTTTAAAGGTCGTTTATTTGCCCCTTTTACGGCATTTGCGTTTCTGCCATTATCAAATAAGGCATCAACTGCCTCTTGCAACATTCGCTTTTCATTCCTAACGATAATCTCTGGGGAATCTAGCTCCATTAATCGCTTCAATCGCTGATTTCTATTAATCACCCTACGATATAAATCATTCACATCGCTAACGGCAAATTTCCCGCCATCAAGTGCGACCAATGGACGCAAATCCGGTGGCAACACTGGAAGCACAGTTAGCATCATATGCTCTGGCTTGGATTTAGAATTGATAAAGCTCTCAACGACTTTTAATCGCTTAGCAATACTTTTCTTTTTTGCCTCGCTATTGGTATTTTTAATATCCTCTTTTAATTTAGTCAATAAATCAACGATGTCAAGGTCTTCTAATAATTCTTTTACTGCTGCTCCGCCCATTTCAGCGATAAAATTCGTATGCTCGAATCGCTGGTGTAAGCTATCATATTGCTCTTGATTTAGCACATCATATTTTAAAACTGGCTTTGTGCCCTCGTGGTCGTAATATGCTTCGCCGGGATTTTTTACAATATATGCTTCATAGTATAGAACTCGCTCTAAATCTTTCATTTTCACACCAAGCAATGTTCCTATTCTACTTGGAAGTGAATTTACATACCAAATATGCGCTACTGGCGTAACTAGCTCGATGTGCCCCATTCTATTTCTACGAACTTTGGAGCTTGTAATCTCAACGCCACATTTTTCACATACCATAACAGTATCTTTGAATCTTTTCTTTTTATATTTTCCACAAATACATTCATAATCCCTAACAGGTCCAAAAATCTTCGCACAAAATAACCCATCTCGCTCTGGCTTTAACGTTCTATAGTTTATCGTCTCTGGTTTTTTAACCTCTCCATAACTCCAACTTCGTATAGTTTCTGGACTAGCTAAAACTAATTGCAATGAAGTAAAATCTCTCTTTGTCTTAGAATCTTTATTCTCTTCAAATAGTGGAATTTGATTATTTTCTTTATCATAAACAATAACATCAAGTGCTAATGATTGCAATTCCTTTGTCAAAACATAAAAGGTTTGTGGAATCTCAGATTCTCCAACTAATTTATTGCTTGTAATAGCTTTATATGCATTATATCTACCATCAATATCATCGGATTTTATTGTAAGCATTTCTTTTAATGTATGCGATGCTCCATATGCCTCCAACGCCCAAACTTCCATCTCACCGAATCTTTGTCCGCCAAATAATGCCTTTCCACCAACAGGTTGTTGTGTTACTAACGAATAAGGTCCTGTGCTTCTTGCATGGACTTTTTCATCGACTAAGTGATGGAGTTTCAAAATATACATATATCCTACATTTACACGCTCTTTCATCTTTTCGCCAGTTTTGCCATCATATAGCTCGGTTTTACCATCCATATCAATTTTGGCTAATTCAAAAAGCTTTTTAAATGTTTCCTCATCTACACCATCAAATACTGGAGTTGCGAATCTAACACCCTTGCTCCAATCTCTTGCATATTTAATTAATTCCTCATCACTCAAATCTTTGATAAATTGTATAGTTTGTGGCTGGTTTACCACCTTTATAATATCTAACATTTTATTTCTTAAGCTAGTGATGAAATCTTTTTTATTAGAATTAAATATATTTTCTATATCTTTTCCAAGTTGTTTGCCTACAAGTCCTAAATGGGTTTCTAGAATCTGCCCGATATTCATACGAGATGGCACACCAAGCGGATTTAGCACTATTTCTACACTTTCACCATCTGCTGTATATGGCATATCAACCTCAGGAACAATCGTAGAAACGATACCCTTATTTCCGTGTCGTCCAGCCATCTTATCACCGACTTTTAGCTTTCTCTTTGTGGCAATATAAACTTTGACTTTTTTAACAACACCACTTGGTAAAACATCGTCTTTTTCCAAAATAGAGAGCTTTTCTTGATATTCTTCACCTAGAATCTTTTTTTGATTTGCAAAATTATTTTTTATATGCTCATATTGATTCTGTATATCTTTTGAGTAATTTTTCACAAATGCATTAAGTCCAAATCTACCAAGTGCAGTTATATCATCTTTATCTACAATACTGCCTTTTTTATATTTGACATTATTAATCGTAGATGATGAAGATAGCTTTTCCTTACTTAATAGCGAAACCATTCTAAGTGTTTCTTCTTTATCAAGCATAGATAATTTATCACGATATTCGCTGTCAAGGCGATTTTTATCATCTTCATAGGATTTTATTGCTCTAGCATCCTTTGCATATCCTTTTTTAGTAAAGACTTTAACATCAATTACAACACCCTCTAAGCTCGGCGGACAATAAAGCGATTTATTCACCACATGCCCAGCTTTCTCGCCAAAAATAGCTCGAAGTAATCTCTCCTCAGGCGTTGGCTTAGCCTCACTTTTAGGAGATACCTTACCAACTAAAATCATACCGCCTTTAACATAAGTTCCCACTTTTACAATTCCGCTAATATCTAAATGCTCGATTTCCTCTTCTTTAACTTGCGGAATATCAGCGGTAATCTCTTCTGTGCCGTGTTTTAACTCCCTTGCTTCAATCTCTTTTTCATAGATATGAATCGAGGTAAAAGCATCTTCTCTAATCAATTTCTCACTTACAACAATCGCATCTTCAAAGTTGTAGCCATTCCAAGGCATAAATGCGACCTTGATATTTTTCCCTAAGGCAAGCTCACCCTTATCCATACTCGCACCATCTGCGATAACCTGCCCTTTATGTATAAAATCATCTTTTTTCACTATTGGAATCTGCGAAAAACAAGTATTTTGATTTGTTCGTAGATTTTTCTGCAATGAATAATGGTCTATATATGCACCATTCTCATCTTCACCCATTATATAAATATTTCTACTATCTACAAGCTCTACGACTCCACTTCTTGTGGCTTTTATAGCCTCATAAGAATCTCTTGCAACAATACTTTCAATTCCTGTTCCAACAATCGGTGCATCTGGCTTTAGAAGTGGCACAGATTGACGCTGCATATTTGAGCCCATAAGAGCCCTATTTGCATCATCATGTTCTAAAAATGGTATAAGCGAAGCGGCAACGCCAACTAGCATTCTAGGGTTTAGGTCGATTAAATCAACCTTGTTTTTTTCGCTTAAGATTATTTCACCATCTTTTCTTACCTCAATTAAATCTTCTTGGATGCTATTATCACTATTTAACTTCGTGCTTGCTGGAGCTATGGATAAACCCTCTTCTTGCGAAGCTGTTACATACATAACATCATTTGTAACCTTGCCATTTACGACCTTTTTATAAGGGGCTTCTATGAATCCCAAGTCATTTACACGCGTAAAAGTAGAGAGTGTGTTAATAAGCCCAATATTTTGCCCCTCTGGCGTTTCAATAGGGCAGATTCTCCCATAATGAGTAGGGTGAACATCTCTAGCTTCAAATCCAACTCGCTCTTTTACCAAACCACCCTCGCCAAGTGCGGATAATCGCCTTTTATGCGTAATTTCGGAGAGAGGATTTGTTTGGTCCATAAATTGAGATAATTGTCCACCAGTGAAAAACTCTAAAATAGTGCTAGTAATTGTTTTAGAATTAATCAACTCGTGTGGCATAATATTTTCATGGTCTGTGTTTGTGCTAGCAAGCTTATCGCGGATTGCCTTTTGCATTTTCATTAATCCAGTGTGCAATTCATTTGCCAAAAGCTCACCAATAGCACGAATCCGCCTATTACCCAAGTGGTCTCTATCGTCGATTCGCCCAATGCCATTTTTTAATTTAATTAGATATTTAATACTCTCTAAAATATCCTCTCTAGTTAGGATTGTTACATAGCTAGGAACATTTAAGCCAAGCTTATGATTCATTTTCATTCGACCAACTTTGGTTAAGTCATATCGCTCAGTATCAAAAAATAACTGCTGGACGAAATTCTTTGCGACATCTTTTGTTACAGGGTCGCCGGGCTTCATAACCTTATAGATTCTAATAGCTGCTAAATCATTTTCATCATCAATTTTTTCGGTTTGTTTTAGCAATTTTAAGGATTCTACATCTGCCATAAATGAATTGATAATAGACGAATCGTATCCCGATGCAGTATCGTTAATAACTTTAAATTTATTTATTTTTAATTCAATTAATCGTTTTAATTTCGCATCATCGATTTGGGTTAGCGTATCAAATATAATTTCTCCGCTATTTTTGTCAATAATAGGCTCTGCGAAATAGCGATTCTCTAGCGTCTCAGTTGGATATAAAATCCAATCCAATCCCTCTTCTTTAAGTGCATTAGCTTTTTTAGGTGTCAATCTTTTACCAGCTTGAGCTACTACATTACCATTTTTATCCTTAACATCAAAGCTAACCTTTCCATTAATAAAATCATTGGGATTAAAAGGAATTAAATAATTTCCTTTTTCAAACTTCACATCAAGGAGTGGATAAAAGATTCTAATAATATCTTGTTTATTATACCCCAAAGCACGAAGAAGTATCGTTACATGAACTTTTCTTCGCTTATTAATTCTAACAAAAAGTGTATCTTTAGTATCATATTCAAAATACAGCCAAGAGCCTCTATCAGGGATAATCTGCCCTGTATAGATTAGCTTATTTGACGAAGTAACAGACTCCTCCTCTTTAAAAATCACACCCGGACTTCGATATAGCTGATTTACTACAACTCTCTCAACGCCATTTATGATAAACGAAGTTTTATCCGTCATAAGCGGAATCTCTCTAACATAAATACTTTGTTCTTTAACATCTTGGACGCCGATTTTTTCACCAGTTTTTTCATCTTTTTCCCATAAAACTAAGCGAACTTTAATTTTCAAAGGTATTGAGTATGTTATACCTCGCTCCATCGCCTCTCTAACAGTATATTTTGGTTTGCCATATTCGCATCCAGCATACTCAAGGGTTAATCTATTTTGAGCATCGTGGATTGGAAATACAGATTTAAAAACCTTATCTATTCCGCTTTCCTCTGGATTCTGCGTAGATATGAATGAATCGTAGCTATTTCGTTGTAATTGTAATAAATCCGGGATAGGTAATTCTTCTTGCGATTTAACAAAATTTAATCGTATCCTGTTACCTGATTTTATTGTTGCTGGCATATTGTATAACCTCTATTGTAGTTTTAGATTCCTTAAATATTATAAATAAATATTTACAATATTTAAAATATTTCATATTCAAAAGAATTATCTTTGAAATAGTCTTTGAGAGACTATTTCAATTTAGAATATTCTTATAAATTTACACTTCTTTATATCTTAATTTTTTAGGGCTATTTTATTTCCACTTTTGCTCCAGCCTCTTCAAGCTTTTTCTTAATGCTCTCGGCTTCCTCTTTATTTATGCCCTCTTTTAGCGTATGAGGGACTTGCTCTGTGGCATCTTTAGCCTCTTTTAGTCCAAGTCCTGTAACTTCTCTAACGACCTTAATTACATTGATTTTCTTTTCACCACTATTTGTGATAATTACGCTAAATTCTGTTTTTTCCTCTGCTGCAGCTGCTGCTCCAGCTCCACCACCTGCTCCAGCGACCACGGTTGGAGCGGCACTAACGCCGAATTTTTCCTCAAATTCCTTAACTAATTCTGATAATTCCAATACTGAAAGATTAGAAATATATTCTAAAACATCTGCTTTTGTAATAGCCATTTTTAACTCCTATTTTTAATTTTTATGCTTGTTCTTTTTGCTTTCTTAGGTTGTCAAGTCCAGTGACGAAATATCGTGCAGGAGCAGTCCAAACCGAAAGCAACATACCGATTAACTCTTCTTTGCTTGGCAGTTTTGAAACAGATTCTATATGTTTAGAATCCACAACTTGCCCATCAAAAAAGCCGACCTTTATAACAAACTTGTCTTTGTTGTCATCTGCGAATTTCTGCGCACTTTTGGCAAGTGAAATTTGGTCTTTGCTCCACAAAAATATATTTGTGTCTTTGAGTGCGATGCCTTCGACTTTTGCGTTTTTAAATGCGATATTTGCTAGTTTGTTTTTTACAACTTGGACTTTTGCATCGACTTTGAGGGCGTTTCGCCTAAGGGTTTCTAAATCCTTAACGCTAAGTCCCTTGTAATCGCAAACTATAATACTAGAATCTAAAAAGCTAGAACTAAGATGCTCGACAAGCTTTGCCTTATCTTGCTTTGTCATTATTCCTCCTTTCAGACTAACCTATACAAGGACTTTTTCGTGGGCTTTTGGCGAATCTTTAAAGAATCTTTTAGATTCTAGATTCTTGCTTTGGCTAAAAAAGAATTAAGGGAAATCCCCTTGTAGTCTTCAGTCTAAGATAAACGCTAGATTTGGGCTTTCAATAGAATCTGCAGAATCTCCAAAGCCCACTTTTAACGCTTTTAACGCAATTATTTAATATCCATTAATTCTTGGGAATCTATCTCCACAGATGGACTCATCGTTAGTGAAATACAAGTTCTTCGTATGTATTTCCCCTTTGCACTGGCTGGTTTTAGGCGATTAATATTTTTGATTAATTCCAATAAATTATCTTTGATTTTGCTCTGCTCGAAGCTCGCTTTACCAAGTGGGGCGTGGATATTGCCCTTTTTATCAACCCTAAAATTCACTTGACCGCTTTTTGCATTACTCACGGCTTTTGCAATATCCATTGTAACTGTGCCAGTTTTTGGGTTTGGCATTAGCCCTTTTGGTCCTAGAATCTTACCAACCTTACCTACCATTGCCATCATATCGGGGGTAGCTATAACCATATCAAAGTCGATATTGCCATCTTTTATAGATTGCACCAAATCATCATCGCCCACGATGTCAGCTCCAGCATTTTTCGCCTCATCTGCTTTTATACCTTTTGCAAATACGGCTACTCGCACTTTTTTCCCAGTCCCATGTGGCAATACCACAGCTCCGCGAATCATTTGGTCGGCGTGGCGAGGGTCAACTCCAAGCCTAATCGCCACTTCCACCGTCTCATCGAACTTCGCAGAGGCAAGCGACTTCACCAAACTCGTAGCAGTGTCTAAATCATACACCTTGCCTTTTTCTACCTTTGAGTTAAGGTTTTGCAATCTTTTAGCAACTTTTTTCATACGCTCTCCCATTAATCAACTATTTCAATGCCCATACTTCTGGCACTTCCTGCTACAATCTTTTTAGCCGCTTCCAAATCATTTGCATTCAAATCCTCTAGCTTCAAACTCGCAATAGATTCCACTTGCTTACTTGTAAGCTTACCTATCTTGTTTTTTAGCGGATTATCCGAACCTTTTTTAATATTCGCCTCTTTTTTTATTAGGTCAGTTACAGGAGGCTTTTTTGTGATAAATGTAAAACTTTTATCTTGATATACGGTGATTATAACAGGAATATTAAAATCTCCCATATCTTTTGTTTTTTCATTGAAAGCTTTGCAAAATTCCATTATATTCACTCCTCTTTGACCAAGAGCAGGACCAACAGGAGGAGAAGGATTTGCCTTTCCTGCTGGGATTTGAAGCTTTAGCTCACCTACTACCTTTTTTGCCATTTATTATCTCCTTAAACTATTTTTTCTACTTGAGAATCTGAAATCTCAATAGGTGTATTTCTACCAAAAATAGAAATATTTAATTTCAATTTCCTATGCTCCATATCGTATTCCTCAACAGTGGCAGTGAAATTTAAAAACGCCCCATCAATAATACGCACAAATTCGCCCGGAAAAAATGAAACTTTTGGCTTTGGAGCAGCACGATTATGCACCTTTTCCAAAATCACATCAATATCTTTTTGACTAAGGGGTGTGGGCTTTTTAGATTCGCCTATAAATCGCCCCACTCTAGGCAGAGATTGTATCATATGCCATAATTGAGTGTCTAAATCTATTTTGATGAAAACATATCCGGGATAAAGACTTCTTGCGGTTATTTTACGCTTATTATTTTTAAATTCCACTATATCTTCTGTGGGCACAACTATCTGTTCCATTTTATCTAACAATTTAGATTCACGAAGTAAATTTTCAATTGCTAATTTTACTGATTTCTCACTACCAGAATATGTTTGAATTGCATACCATTCTAAAGCCATTTAAAAACCTTTACAAAATGCTAGACATAATAGCACCAAGTATCACATCAACCAATGCTAAAAATAAGGCTATCACGGTAACAACAATAAGAACGGATATGGAAGCACTTCTTATCTGCTCTTTAGTAGGAAAAATAACCTTATCTAATTCTTCCCTTGCCATTCTATAAAACACAAATAGCTTTTTCATTAAATCTCCAAAATCAATATTACTAAAAACATATAGCTGTATTCACATATTTATTCAACTTAATAATCATTTAATTAATTCAAATAATATATTACAAATATAATGGCAGGCCAGGAGGGACTCGAACCCCCAACAGTCGGTTTTGGAGACCGATGCTCTACCATTGGAGCTACTGACCTAAAATACTTAAAGAAAAATATTCTTTAAGTATTTTTTTAACTCTTTAACTTAACCTCTTTATGAACGGTTCGTTTATTTAATCTAGGACAGAATTTTTTGAGCTCCAGTTTTTCTACATTTGTTTTAGCATTTTTTGTCGTGCTATAGTTTATATCACCACATTCAACACATTTCAGTCCAACTTTTATTTTCATAAGTTAATTCCCTTATTGGATAATCTTAGTTACAACACCCGCACCTACAGTTCGTCCACCTTCTCTAATGGCGAATCTTGTCCCATCTTCGAGGGCGATTGGATTGATTAGCTCAACTGTGATTTTGATATTATCACCCGGCATAACCATCTCTACGCCATCAGGTAATTGTATAGAGCCTGTAACATCGGTAGTTCGCACATAGAATTGCGGTCGATAACCATTGAAGAATGGAGTATGTCGTCCGCCCTCATCTTTTGAAAGCACATAAACTTCGCCCTCAAACTTCGTATGTGGAGTGATTGAACCCGGTTTACATAAAACCATACCTCTCTCAACTTCCTCTTTCTTTGTGCCTCGTAGTAATACGCCAACATTGTCCCCAGCCTCGCCTTTGTCTAGCTCTTTTCTAAACATTTCAACGCCAGTAACAGTTGTTTTTTGAGTATCTCTAATACCTACGATTTCAACCTCATCGCCTACCTTTACCACGCCTCGCTCGATTCTTCCTGTTACAACAGTTCCTCTACCAGCGATTGAGAAGACATCTTCTACAGGCATTAGGAATGACTTTTCAGTATCTCTTTGCGGAGTTGGGATAAATTTATCCACTTCTTCCATAAGCTTTAGAATCTTTTGTCCCCATTCGCCTACTTGACCTGTTTTAGCCTCTTCTAGTGCCTTTAGTGCAGAGCCTGCAATAATTGGAGTATCATCTCCCGGGAATTCATACTTACTTAGCAATTCTCTAACTTCCATTTCAACCAACTCAAGCAATTCGGCATCATCAACCATATCTTGCTTATTCAAAAATACCACGATGTATGGCACACCAACTTGGCGAGATAGCAAGATATGCTCTCTAGTTTGTGGCATAGGACCATCCGCGGCAGATACAACCAAAATCGCACCGTCCATTTGAGCTGCACCTGTAATCATATTTTTTACATAGTCAGCGTGCCCCGGACAATCCACATGAGCGTAGTGTCGGTTTTCTGTTTCATACTCGATGTGAGAAGTAGCGATTGTAATACCTCTCTCTTTTTCCTCTGGTGCGTTGTCGATATTGTCATAGTCTTTTAGCTCAGCTAGACCTTTTAGCGACAAAACAGCAGAAATTGCTGCACTAAGTGTAGTTTTACCGTGGTCTACATGCCCGATTGTTCCCACATTGACATGCGGTTTGTTTTTGACAAATTTTTCTTTTGCCATCGTTTTCTCCTTAAATTTTTAGAATATAAACTGGAGCCCACAAGCGGGATTGAACCGCCGACCTCTTCCTTACCAAGGAAGTGCTCTACCCCTGAGCTATATGGGCGAAATTATCGTAAAGTTAAATTATATTGAATCTAGTTTAAAGAAGCTATTAATAAATACTAAATCAGCTCCCAGATACAATATAATCTTTTTTGGAGCGGGAAACGGGGCTCGAACCCGCGACCCTCAGCTTGGAAGGCTGATGCTCTAGCCATCTGAGCTATTCCCGCATCACTCATTTAAGATTTAGATTCTGCTAGATTCTAATATTCTAGGATTCTATAAAACCATCTTAAATAATGGTGGTGAGTCGTGGATTCGAACCACGGAAGGTAAAAACCAGCAGATTTACAGTCTGCCCTCGTTGGCCACTTGAGTAACTCACCCAAAAAAACATTAAAACTGGTAGAACACTGAAAAATCAAACATCTAAAAGTGTTATGGAGCTGGTTAAGGGACTTGAACCCCCGGCCTGCTGCTTACAAGGCAGCTGCTCTACCAACTGAGCTAAACCAGCATAGTTACAATTTAAAACACTAGCAAATGACAAATTAAACGGAATTTTTCTAAAAGTAAAAATCTGTATTCTACAAAATACTCCCTTAAGTGTCAAGCAAAGAAATAAATTTTTTAATCTTGCTACGCAAAAATGGCAAACTATTACTTAGTAATAAGTCAATTTATTCCTTTGAAATGCATTAATTTTAAAACTAAGAGAATCTAGAATCCTTAAGAATCGTAATATGGAATCTTGGCTAATTCTACAGGTTTTAGTTTACAAGAATATCCATAATTCAATGAATTACCAAAAATTATAAATTGCTACATTCTAACTAAATTGCGATAGATTAGATTTATACTTAGGGCGAAAAACAGCACATTAAAGACAAATTCGCTTTGCTTATGCATTGCGTTAAACTCACTTGTGGCGATTGTGCCTAATTCTTGGGATTCTAGTATAAATGGCGTGTAATACAAGGCAAAAAGCAATATACAAACCACGCTAATCCCACCACTTACGAATAAAATGGCTTTTTGAATTCTCGTGTGAGAAGAGAGCCGAAGCGAGAAAATCTCATAAACTGCGATGATGAAAGCCACAAATAATAATAATGCATTGAGTTTTAGAAATATCGCAGTCATAAGAATCCCGCTCTGTGCTAAATCCAACTCCACGCCAAAATTACTCGCTCTAAAAATCACAGGGGCGACAAATGCACCAGAAGCGATAATTGCACCGATGGAAAGCCCTAGAATCCAATTGTAAAACGCATTGATTGAGTTAATAAAAACCTTAGAAAAGAAAAAAACCATTTTTTAAACCTTTAAATTTATTGATAAAAATTACAAAATTAATTGTGGAATCTTAGCCATAAATCACGGAAATTTTAGTAATTTTTAGAAAACTATAATTTAATATTTTTTGAGATTGCGAATTGTAGCAGAATCTAAAAAATTCTTAAATTCAGCCAAACCAAAATAGAATCTTTAAAGAAAGCGTTTTCTTGCCTATTTCTAGATTGGATTTAACACTCTTTTATATAGAGTTCTTTTTGATTTTTGGGGATATTTTTGGATTCTGGTATTTTTAGCACTTGGTATTTTTTAATAGTTTCTAGGAATCTAACCTCGATTATATCGCCCACTTTTACCTCTCGGCTGGACTTTACGACCGCTCCATTGATAAAAATTAGCTTATTTTCAATCATATCTTGGGCGATTGTGCGTCGCTTTAGGATATTTGTGGTGTTTAAAAATTTATCAATTCGCATTCTGCCCCCTTTAATTTTTGGCTGGATTCTCATCTGGATTTATAGCCTTACTAGCTGGTATATCCAGCCTTTCTACCTTTTTATTGTCTTTCGTGTTGTAATAAATCTTGTATTTATCTCTATAAATTACATTAATATTATAGGTTTGGGCGTTTATGATAATCCTCGTATTTGCCTTGTAAAAAAGCTTTGTGCCAATATTCTGCCCGATACTTGGGATAAAAGCAAGGGAGGAAAAAATAAGTAAAGCCAAGTATAGAATCTTTAAAAAATCCCATTTTGAGATAATGGCAAATCCACTAAAAAGCCCCACTATCGCATAAAATAGCAAGTTAAAATTTGCCATAAAAAAGCTATTAAAAAACTCTTTTATCTCAAAATATGAAAAATAAGTGCTAAAAATCCCACCATAGAATAAAATCAGTGGAAATATCCCAAACAACGCCCCAAAGCCAATAATCGAAACTATAAAATTCACTATCTTATCTTTTTTATTTTATTTTTTTTGATTTGAAAAATATGCGATGAAATATATTCAAAAATCCCACGATTATCATAGATTATAACATCTGCTACGCTCTCCGCCCAAGATTTATCAAAACTTTTATTATGTAAATTCGCTGAAGATGAGTAGAGAATCCCAAAGTTTTTTAGGAATTTTAGGTGGAGATTTTCGCCTAGATTCTGCGGATTCCAGCTCGGACTCGCCTCTAGATTCTCGCTTAGATTTGTATTTCCATTTGGATTCTGCGGATTCTCGCCCATTTCGTGCCTAGTTTGTGGATTCCCACCCATTTCACGCCCATATTGCGGATTCTTGCTCCATTCACAAAAAAAATGCGAATTTTCAAGCACCACGCGGAAAGATTTGGCATTTGGAAAAATAAATGTGGTTTTTTTCCGCCTACGAATGGCTTTATTTAAAACTTGCGGAATCCTTGATATTTCTTTTATCGCCCCAATTGAGGCAGATTCCCTTAATAGATTTTTATTTTCCCCGTTTTGCTTTGCCCTAATTATTTTTTTAGAATCTGCACTTAAAAAACCCGCAGTTGTGTCGCTTTGAGCTAAAAATAATGCGTTTTTCACTTTTTTTCACCTTAAAATATTAGATTCTGCAAGATTCCACGCACGAATACCAGATTCCACACACGGAGATTTCACGCACACAAACCATTTACCCCAAATAATCCTGCAATGCCTTCGCCTTGTATGGCGATTTTTTCTTTAGCTCCTTTAGCGCCTCTAGCGCCCCATTTGTCCCAGAAATAGTCGTAAAATATGGCACAGATAGGCGGATAACCTGCTCTCGAATAATCTTTGCATCGTCCTTGCTAGACTTATTATCGCTCGTATTTACTAGCATATCGATTTCCTTATTTGCGAGTAAATCGTGGATATTTGGGCGTCCCTCGCTTATTTTTAGCACCTTTGTAGCTGGAATCTTGTGGGATTCTAGCATTGCATAAGTCCCACCAGTGGCGTATAGATTGAAGCCTAGCTCGATAAACTTCCTTGCAAGGGGCGGGATAAGCTTCTTATCACTATCTTTTATCGATAGCAACACATTTCCAGCCTTTGGCAATGTGTAATTACACGCAATTTGGCTCTTTGCAAAACTAATGCCAAAATTATCGCTAATCCCCATAACCTCGCCCGTGCTTTTCATCTCAGGTCCCAAAATCACATCAGCTCCGCTTAATTTGCTAAATGGAAAGACAGATTCTTTTACCGAAATATGAGTGCTTAATTTTGGTTTAAAAATATGATTTTCTTTTGTAACGACCCCAAATTTATCGTAGAAATCTAGCGATTCCTTAAGCGTTTTCCCACACATTACAAGCGTGGCGACTTTGGCGAGTGGGATTCCAGTTGCCTTGCTTACAAATGGCGTCGTGCGGGAGGCTCTAGGATTTACCTCGATGATATAAACTTGGTCGTTAAAAATAGCATATTGGATATTCATAAGCCCTATTACGCCCAGTTTCAAGGCAATTGTGTGCGTGATATTTTCTATCTCTTTTAGCGTTTTTGTGGGGATTGAAATAGTTGGAATGACGCATGTCGAATCCCCAGAGTGAATCCCAGCCTCTTCAATATGCTGCATAATCCCTGCCACATACACATCGCTCCCATCGCTTATGGCGTCCACATCAAGCTCGATTGCACCGTCCAAAAACTTATCAATCAAAATTGGATTTTTCTCGCCCACATTTATCGCCTCCTCCATATACACGCGGAGTTCCTCCTCGTTATACACGACCTTCATCGCTCGTCCGCCAAGCACATATGATGGGCGCACGAGGATTGGAAAGCCGATTTTAAAGGCGATTCCATAAGCGTCATCTTTGGTAAAGGCAATGCCATTTTGTGGCTGGAGGAGGTTATTCTCCTCTAGGAATTTGGCGAATTTCTCCCTGTCTTCTGCCATATCAATCACTTTTGCACTCGTGCCGATGATTTCTACATCAAGGAGCGAGAGATTTTTAGCGAGTTTTAGTGGCGTTTGTCCGCCAAAATGCACGATAATCCCGCTTGGCTTTTCCCTCTCAATCACGGAGCGGACATACTCAAATGTGATTGGCTCGAAATACAAAATATCGCTTGTGTCGTAATCTGTGCTAACTGTCTCTGGGTTGCAGTTATACATCACGCTTTTATAGCCCAAATCATTTAGTGCAAAACTCGCATGAACGCAACAATAATCAAACTCGATTCCCTGTCCTATGCGGTTTGGACCACTACCCAATATAAGAATCTTTTTAGATTCTTTAGAATCTCGTGCTTTTTTGGAATCTACGGAATCTGCGAAATCTTTAGAATCGTGCGAGTTTGCGGAATCTAGATTCGCAGAATCCAAAACATTTAGATTCTTAAAATTCATAGTTGAGTATAGATAAGGAGTTAGGCTTGGGAACTCCCCAGCGCAGGTATCTACCTCATTGTAATCATATTTTATACCAAGCTTTTCTCGAGCTAAGAAAATATCATTTTCACGCAGCTCCAAATTGTCGTTTTTATTAATTATAAAGGCAATCATCTCATCGCTAAAACCATTGATTTTTAAGTCTCTAAGGGCATTTTCATCGCTTAATACGCTTGCATTTATGCTCGATTCTAGACTCACTAAAAATGCGATTTTCTCCAAAAACCACTTATCAATAAAGCACAGCTCATAAATCTCCTCCACACTCAAGCCATTCCGCAGTCCATCGGCGATATATAGGATTCGATTCGCATTTGGGCGACGAATCTCCTTTTTAATTAGCTCGATATCATTTGTAAGTGCCTTTAGCCCGAAAGTGCCGTTCTCAAGGCTACAAAGCGCCTTTTGCAAGCTCTGCGTCCAAGTCGTGCCAATCGCCATAACCTCGCCAATGCTTTTCATCGATGTGCTAAGCGTAGAATCCGCCCTTGGAAACTTCTCAAAGGCAAATCGCGGAATCTTTGTAACGATATAGTCAATCGTAGGCTCAAAACTCGCCGGCGTGCCTGTAATGTCGTTTTTAATCTCATCAAGGCTAAAGCCCACCGCAAGGAGCGTGGCAACCTTAGCGATTGGATAGCCAGTGGCTTTACTGGCAAGTGCGGAGCTTCGGCTTACACGCGGATTCATCTCAATCACAGTCATTCGCCCATTTTTGGGATTTATGGCAAACTGCACATTGCTTCCGCCCGTATCTACGCCGATTTCACGCAAGATTTTAAAGCTCGCATCTCGCATTCGCTGATATTCTTTATCTGTAAGCGTGAGTGCTGGGGCAATGGTGATAGAATCTCCAGTGTGAACGCCCATAGGGTCGAGATTTTCAATACTGCAAACGATAATGCAATTATCAAGTTTGTCGCGGATAACTTCCATTTCGTATTCTTTCCAGCCAAGTAGCGATTCTTCGATTAGAATCTCCCCAATGGGCGACGCCTCAAGCCCCTTTTGTGCGAGAATCTTAAACTCATCGATATTATACGCCACGCCACTTCCGCCCCCAGCTAGGGTGAAACTAGCACGAATAATGAGCGGAAAGCCGATATTTTCGGCAATTTCTGTGGCTTGGGAGAGATTGTAGGCATAGCCACTTTTTGGCACATCAATGCCAATTTTTATCATCGCTTCCTTAAAAATCTTCCTATCTTCGCCCTTTTCAATCGCCTTTGGATTCGCCCCTAGGAATTTTATCCCCTCGAGCATTCCCTTATTATGCATACTCATCGCCACATTTAGTGCCGTCTGTCCGCCCATAGTAGGCAAAATCGCATCGATTTTTTCTTTTTTTATAATATCGCTTATGATTTCCTCGCTAATTGGCTCAATGTAAGTGCGGTGGGCGAACTCTGGGTCAGTCATAATGGTAGCTGGATTGGAGTTGATAAGCACCACTCGGTATCCTAGCTCTTTTAGTGTCTTTGCAGCCTGTGTTCCAGAGTAGTCAAACTCGCAAGCCTGCCCGATTACAATCGCTCCAGAGCCGATTAGTAAAATATTTTGTATATCATCTCGTTTTGGCATATTCCCTCGATAAATTTAAAGTGCAAAAAATTTTCAGATTCTACATAAAAGCACTTAAAAGGAAGTTTAGAAAAGTGGCATTAAGTTTTTTTCGTTAAAATTTGACTTTATTTTTAAATTTTGATTCTATAAATTGGCGGAATCAAAAGGCGAAAATTGACAAAAAAGCAAAATCGCGCAATCAAGCTAAAAAACTAAAAAGGAATTTATGTGATTTTTGAAAAGCAAGGCTATCAGCAAGAATGCATTGATAATATAATAAATCTTTTGGAAAATTTTGATTTTAAAAATCCAAATGCGGAGATGCTAAAAAATTGCTTTGAATCTTCGCCTCCAAAAGTGCCATTTCAAAACCTAAATAATGGGCTAAATGTAGATATTTTAATGGAGACTGGCACGGGTAAAACTTTTACATATTTAAATCTAATTTTTGAGCTAAATAAAAAATATAAGCAAAATAAATTCATCATTTTTGTCCCACGCAAGGCGATTTTAGAATCTATCAAGCAAAATATCGCCTTGACTACGAGCTATTTTTATAACGAGTATAAAAAGCACCTAAAAACTTATATTTATGCAGATTCCAAAAGCCCAAATGAGATTGTAAATCACTATATTAAAAACACCGATGAGCTAGGCGTCCTAGTGCTTACAAATAGCGCGATTGATAAAAAAGATAATATCCTAAATAAAAATAGCGAGAATCTATTTGACACAAAAAGCATTTTTGAAAATATCGCGGCACTAAAGCCTATAAGCATTATTGATGAGCCGCATTTGCTAAAAGGCGATGCGTTTAATAAGTATTTTAGCAAGATAGATTCCCTATATTTCCGCTTTGGAGCGACTTTCCCAAAAGCACCGCCAACGCCTAGAAAATCTAAAAATACCAAAGATTCGGCGGAATTTATGGAATCTAAAATCTCCACAGATTCCAAAAACGCACTAGATTCCACAGATTCTAAAACCGCCACAGATTCCGTGCAATTATCAACCGACGCGCCTTCTACAATCGCCACGCCAAAATCTTTTGAGCTTTCAAATGTCGCATATTGCTTGGATTCTATCAATGCATTTAGCAATTATCTTGTAAAGCAAATTAGCGTTCATACGATTAGCAAAATCGGCGAGAAGCCATATTTAGATTCCACAAATAGCAAGGGAAAGGGCGCGAAATTCATATATTTTAGTGACAATGTAAAGCAAGAGGCAACTATAAAAGTGGGCGAAAGCGTGGGAATTTTAGGGAGCGAATATAGCGGATTTTCTCTAACTAGCCTTAAAAATCAAATAGCATATTTAAGCGATGAATCTGGCAATTTCGCCACCATAGAAAAAAGGGAATCTTATGTGCTAAGCGAGAGTGAAATTACCCATATGCTAAGCAAGGCGATTGATTTGCATTTTGAAAAAGAAGAGCGACTTTTTAAGCAAAATATCAAGGCATTAAGCCTATTTTTTATACCAAGTATTGAGAGCTTTCGCGGCGAGAAAAACCGCACAGAAAATGGCGTTATAGATTCTCATAATATCGCGCAAATAGCACAAAATGGGGGGGGGGGAATCCCAAGCCCACGCTTGAGCCGGGATTTATAAGAAATGAATTTATAAGACTTTATAAAATCAAGCGAGACAAAAAGCTAAGCGAAAATATAAGCGATGAATATAGGCAATATCTAAAAAGAGATTTTGACAAAAATGGGAATCCAAAATTTTTAGAGGGCTATTTTAGTGGCGATAAGGGAAGTAGCGAGGATAAAGAGGCTGAGGGCGTCCGGCTAATTTTAAGGGAAAAGGAAGAATTACTATCTTTTGAGACGCCACTAAGATTTATTTTTAGCGTGTGGGCGCTCCAAGAGGGCTGGGATAATCCAAACATTTTCACACTTACTAAACTAGCTCATTCCAGCTCCATTTCAAGTCGCCATCAGCAAGTAGGGCGCGGACTTAGAATCTGCGTCAATAGCGAGGGAAAGCGACTTACGCATAAGCATTTAGATTTTAACGATGAAAAATTCCTTAATACAAATTCCCTTGATGTCGTAGTGAGTGGCTATGAGGCGGATTATATTGAGGGGCTACAAAAAGAAATTATAGATTCTAGCTTTATGATTACTGGGAAGTTTTTTGATGAGGAAAAATTAGCCGAGCTAGGATTAAATAAAAATGAGATTTTTCAGCTAACAATGCATTTAAATAATGCAAACGCCCTAGAATTTGATGAGGAAAGTAATTCTTACAAAATCATCACGCCTATTTATGAGGCAATGCAAAATAATGAGAGTATAAAAAAGGCTTTGGGCGATAAATTTGAAAGAATCCTAAATTCATTTAAGCCACGCGATTTAAGAGAGCGAATAAAAAACGCCGACAATCCCAGCATAAAAGTAGCAATCCGCAAAGAAAACGCCAAAAGATTCAAAGAGCTATGGGAGAAAATAAACAAAAACGCAAAATTAGTGTATAAAAACTTGCAAGAAGAACAGCTTTTAGATGATATTGTGCGTGAATTTAGCAAAGTAAATATACCAAAGGAATATATCACCTACGAGCGTAAAGACTACGAGAGCAAAACAAATAGAATCTTGCTTAAATCCAAAGAGAGACTAGAACAAGATTCTATTGAATATAACAACGCCATTACTAATGATATACAAAACTTACTTTTAGATTTTGCAAAAAATAATAAACTCCCACTTCATTTTTTATTAAAAATCTACAATAGGCTAGATAAAGAAAAATTTCAAAACTCCCCTAAAAAAGCATTCAAAGAACTAGAATCTATCATAAAAGAATCCTTACATAAAAATCTAATTTCTAGCATTAGCTACGATTTTGCCGAACATGCTTTTAGTAATGATGACCCACTTTATGAGACAGACGGCACCCCAAAGGAATTTATCGCTAAAAGTATGCTAGGCAGGGAAATTAGCCAATCTAGCGAAACTCCAGCTAAAAACTATCTTTATAGCCAAGCGGTATGGGATTCCCAAATTGAAAAAAATGCGATTATAAATGAATATGAAAAAATAGATGGAGCCAGTATAGAAGTTTTTGCCAAATTGCCAAAGTTTAGAATCCAAACGCCATATAAATCCTACGAGCCGGATTTCGCATACTTGATAAAAGTGGCGGATAATAAAACGATATTTTTCATATGCGAGACTAAGGGATATGATGATTTACGCGAGATTCCGCTACAAGAGCAAGTGAAAATTGACTATGCCGAGAAATTTTTTATTTGCCTAAATAAAATGCTTCCGGATATTGAAGTGGTGTATAAAACAAGGATAAACAACAAAGATTTAAGAGAATTGCTAGATGAAGTTATAAATCAAAACAAAAAGGACGCAAAATGATAGATAAAGAAATAGCAAAAAAACATAATGTAAAAATTATAGATTCCGCGCAATCTATATCCAAAGATTCCAAAGCGGCGTTTATAGAAATGCTTAAATCGCACTTTCCACAAGTGATAAAAGATAGTAAGCTAAATGTAGAAACTATTACAAATCTTTTGGATTTTGAAAATAAAATTGCGGAATCTAAAAAGGCGGAATCCGCGAAAGAATCTGCCGCACAAGATTCTAAAAATAGCGATTCTGGGGATTCTGGCGATTCCAAATTGACGCAATCCCAAATAGATGATTTAAAAAACATTCAAGGCTACGAGCTGACTTGGACTGGTAAGGGAATAGCAAATGCGATGTATTCCGCGCCCACACAAGAGCTATTAAAGCTAGAATCCACCCAAAGCAAAGAGGCAGATTCTACAAATAATGCCATAATTATCGGCGATAATATAGACGCCCTAAAGCTACTCAAAGCCGCATATTATGGCAAAATAAAGATGATTTACATTGACCCGCCATATAATACGAAAAATGAAAATTTTATTTATCCGGATAATTTTAGGGAGGATTACATAGAGACTTTGCGAAAATCTGGGCTACTAAAATATGATGATAATGGCAAAGAGGTAGAATCTAGCGAGCTAAATTTTTTAAAAAACATACTAGGCACAAAGAGCCATAGCGGCTGGCTTAGCTTTATGCTACCGCGACTAAAATTAGCAAGGGATTTACTAAAGAGTGACGGCGTGATATTTATCAGCATTGATGATAACGAACAGGCGAATCTAAAAATACTTTGCGATGAGATTTTCGGCGAGGATAATTTTATTGAAACTTTTTTGTGGAATAAAACCCAAACGCCCCCATCGGCTTCAAATAAAACAAGAAAAACGCATGAATTTATAATGTGCTATCAAAAATATAAAGATAATAAAAAAATGGTGGCAAGATTCGCAGGTGGTGGCGACGCTCCATTATGGAATGAAACAAATAGCGAACGGATTTTATCGTTTCCGGGAAATTATGTTGCGACAAATTTGCCAAACGGAATCTATAAAAAAGGCGTAAGAGATAAAATAGAATTATTAGACAATGTGGAAGTTGTGGAGGGAAAAATTACAAATCTTTTTAGGCTTAAAGGGCATTTTAGGTGGAAGCAAGAAACGCTAGAAAAGGAAATTGAGAACAATGTTTATCTTGTGGTTAAGAGCAATAAATTTTCCATTAGATATTGTAGGGAAGAGGAAAGAATCGTTATGCCTACAAATGAAATCTCAAAAAGAGACGGAGTTGGAACAAATGAAACCGCTTCAAAAGAATTAGAAAAATTAATGGGAGCAAAAGTTTTTAGTTTTAATAAACCTACGAGCTTAATTGAATACCTAATTAAAATCGCCACAAATGCCGACACCAACGATATTGTTATGGATTTTTTTGCCGGGAGTGGCACCACCGCCCACGCCGTTATGGAGCTAAATGCCGCTGATAATGGCAATCGGCAATTTATACTAGTCCAAAAGCCGGAGGAAATTGATGAATCTAAGAGCAAAGCCGCATTTGATTTTTGCAAAAATACGCTAGATTCTAAAAGCCCAAAAATTAGCGACATCACCATAGAGCGAGTAAAAAGAGCGGCGAAAAATATAGAAAAAAATCTATCCCAAAGCCTAGTTAGCCAAAAAATAGACTTGGGATTTAGAGTATTTTCCCTAGATAAAAAGCCAGCTCCGCTAAGCGATAAAAAAGACACTTTAAAGCTATACACCAAAAATAGCCTAACCCCATTAGACAAGGCGATAAACCTAGCCCTGCAAAGTGGCAAAACGCTAGATAAAAAGCTAGTGGAAATCCTAAAAGATAGGCTTTATAAATGTGAAGATTCCTACTATTTAGTCAAATGCGATAAAGAAGCAATGGCGATTCTAAGCGATATAAAACCTGTGCTTTTCATAGATGGCTATGGCGACATTTCCTTAGAGGATTTTTTAAATCTAAACTTAAACGCAAACCTAAATGTAATTTACTAGGCGATTTAGAATCTAGCTTTTTTAATCCAGTTCATTTCTCGCAACTAAACTCATAAGCCCCACCAAATAAAACACCTAAAGGGAGATTTAGAGAGATAAAAAGCGGAAATGTTTTGTTGTAATGTTTAACATGAATGGTTGAATGGGAAAATGATGATGTTGTTTGACTATTTATATGTTATTTCAGCACTATCTCCACTTAAGCAATTTTTATATTAAACATTTATTCAAGTTATTATGCGCTATTGCTGTTGTATTAATTGCAGTGCTAATCTCTTGGGTTTACATTAAAATCAATAAGAAATGCCATCACAATACTCAATCCGAGCAAATTCAATGCGATGAAGTTAAAATCGCCGAGCCAAAATATATTCCTATCTATATAGCTTATTTCATTATACCTTTAAGCGTTTCAAATCTTTTGATTTTTATTGTTATATTTATATTGATTGCTTGGTTGGTAATCAAGGGCAAATTTTCATATTTCAATCCCTATCTTTTAATTTTTGGATACCATTTTTATAAACTAAAAATAAATAATTACAATGATAAATATGCTAAATATAGCATATTCTTAATATCAAAAAAGCAGATTAAGGTTATAAAAATCATAATGATTTAATTGGATTAAATAATTTTACATATCTTGACAAGGGATAATAAAAATAGACAAAATAAAGCTTTATGGAAAATCGAAAGATAAGCATTGCTTAATTGCAGAAGATATATTAAAAGATGTATGGGAATTTGATATTGATTTGGAGAAATATCAAATAGTTGATTTTATTGCCGAAAATGGAAGCACATATAAACTAGAAGAATATGAAATCTTTTTTATTCGAGCAAAAGATGAATACATAGGAGACTATTTAACAAACATAATTAATACCAGTAATTGCGATGTAATAACTCAAAATGAGTTAAAAAACTTAGAAGTGTTTTTATGTTTTTACAAAAAATAAAAATAAATATCATGTAAGTTTTCAAAGAATAATGCCATCTGCTAGAATCGAAAAAATCCATATAGACATAACCGACAAAAAGGGCTGAAATAAAAAAAGAAAAAGGTCAATATATGTATTGTCAACAAAACACATCTATATTGGAATCAAGAACAAGAAAGAATATATTTTTTTAAGTTTAGTGATTTGGAAACTATATTTCCTAATTTTGCAGAATAC
This sequence comes from Helicobacter sp. 16-1353, assembly GCF_003288815.1. Classification (GTDB taxonomy): domain Bacteria; phylum Campylobacterota; class Campylobacteria; order Campylobacterales; family Helicobacteraceae; genus NHYM01. The sequence goes on from NZ_NHYM01000002.1 coordinate 189,747, forward strand.
TACAGAGTGGCAAACCAGCAAGATTGGGATATATTTAAAGACGCAAATAAGTTTCCTTTTATGAAAATCAATATAGAGAGTTTAGAATCTTTATCTAAAACGAAACAAAAAGCCGTTGCGATGATAGTTGATGAACTTCAAAAGATTGATAATATCGATGAATACAAACAATACGCCCAAAAATACAAACTGGATTTCATTAAAGATGGCAAATTTGAAATAAACAATGCAAAAGATATTGATACATTTAGCGATATTTTGTTTAGAAAAATCTATACTACGGAAGCAGGCACAAAAGAAGTTAGAAAAGCCAATTCATTTAAAAAGCTAAATTAGTGGATACGCAAAACTAGAAAAATATTGCGATAAATTTTTACACTAAAATATCTAAAATAAATCAAGGGTTAAATAATTATTTTTATAGAAATATGATGCTTAAGGGCAAAAAAACAATGAGAAATAAAAGAAAAGAAATAACAAATCAAGAAATATCAATCATAAAAAGATTGATTGATATGAAAATTCCAAACCAAGAAATATTAGGACATATAAATAAGTCTCGTGGAGATGTTTGTAATCATATTAATAATGGCAGAATTACAGATATTAAAAAAGGCAAAATAGGCAACAATGTTAAAATGGCAACCCAAGAAGAAGCAAATCATTTTATAAACATTGATAGCATTGAAAATTTATTAATACATAAAGATGGCTATTTGCTTGGTAGGGAAAGTGAGACTTTAGAATACAAAGAATCTTTTGGTGGCATAAAAGATTCTAGATTGTTGCAAACAATCCAAGGGATGGCAAACAATAAGGGCGGATATATTGTTTTTGGCATAAAAGAAAGCAACGATGCCAATATATCAAAAAGATATAAAATTAAAGGAATTGACGAAAAAGAACAAAACGACTTGATGGGAGACAATAAAAAAATTAGTGAAAAACTACAATCTAATTTTGGCGAAGAAGTAAAATATAAAAAGGAATGTAAAACTATAAATAACAAAACAATAGGATATTTAAAAATCGAGGAGGCTGAAAATAAGCCAATTATTAACACACAAGGAGACATTTACTATAGATATGACGCCGAAACAAAAAAGATGGCAAAGGGCGATTTAGTTAGAATCCTTAATGAATATCAAGGCAAAATACTTAAACCAATATTATATAAATTTATAAATACGATTTTAGAAAATGGTATTGAAAATTCAGCAATCTTAAATATCGCAACAGGTAGCATTAAGGGCAAAAGTGGAAGTTTTTTGATAGACAAAGAGCTATTGCCTAAAATATCTTTTATCAAAGAAGGAAATTTTGTAGAAAAAAATGGAGCCCCAGTATTTGTGTTAAAAGGCGATGTTAGAACAGCCGAGGTTGTTCGTGTGAATATAAAGGAAGCTGATATTTATAATATATTTTTTAACAAAGAGGATATTGATGCTAATGAGGCTAAAAGGTGTTTAGAAGTGATTGCCGAATCTCAGTGCAAATGGATACCCATGAGGTATTTTATTAAAAAAGCAAATATGGATAAAGAGCAAACTATAGAAATGTTGAAAAAGATTAAAACGACAAAGAAAAGTTATGTAAAAAATCACATAGAAGTTCTCAATAATGATGAGCCTGTAGCACTATCAGATACTAATATATTTATAGGAAAAATTAAAAAGAAACAAAACTTTGAATATTTGATTAAAAAAGACGCCGATATCAATAAAATCACTAAAGCTATTATGAGTTTAGAAGTAAAAGATTTTGATAGCAAATATATGCTAAAACAGCTCTTATGGCTTCATAGGAAATACTCAAGTAGCAAATATGTTACAAATATTCGAAAAGCTATTGCTTATGTTGATAAATCTTTATTTGAATAAGATATAAGTTATACCAAGCCTAAAAAAGGACTAATATCAATCTTGGTTCTGCCAAGAATTGTGCGAGATTTCGATAAAATCTGTTATTTAAAAATCAAAATAAATTTAATAACGGAGGAAAAAATGGTCGCACAGAATAGCACACTAAATAGCTTTTTAAATATGCCAATGGTGAGCTTTACTATCCCTATTTTTCAGCGGAATTATGCGTGGAAAAGGAAACATTGTGAGCAATTTCTAAACGATATTCTAGCCCTAGTAAATACTAGTATTTCAAATAATGTTGGGGATAGCTCCCAAAATAACTCAAAACGAGAGCATTTTCTAGGCACTATTTGCTACCAAGAGCATTTTAATAACAATATCGCAGAATACTCAATCATCGACGGACAGCAGAGAATCATAACTTCAATGCTACTTCTAAAAGCCCTTTCAAAACACAACAAAATTGACCCGCGAACAAAAGATGATATAGATAGAATTATATGCAATAGTCGCGATTCAAAATTGCGCTTAAAGCCTATGGCAAAGGATATTAAGGCGTTTGAGGAGATTATGAAAGATTCCATAAGCGAGGGGATTAAATCAAGTGGCTGTATCAAAGCTATATCTATTTTGTAAAAGCACTAGAAAAGGCGACTTGTGAGGATTTAGAAACGATTTGTGGAGCGTTTAATCGCATACAATTAGTGGCGTTAAAGCTGGGAAGCGATGACAAAGCTGAGGTGATTTTTGAGTCTATAAACGCCACTGGCGAGAAGCTAAGGAATTGCGACTTGGTGCGAAACTTCCTAATGATAGGCAAAGATAGGGCAACACAAGAGCGACTTTTCAACTCATATTGGCGACATATTGAGGAGGCTACAAAAGATGAGGATAGTTTAGAGCAATTTGTGGAGCATTTTTAAAGAATCTATTACGGAGCAGAAATCAAAGATGAGAATCTATATGAGTATTTTAAACGAGATGACTTGCCAAAAAAGATAAAGCCGGATTGGGATTTCGCTTCTAGTTCTAGTTTGGAAGCGGTTTTTAGCAAAGATGTCCGCCACGATTCCAAGCTAGATTCCAGCGAAATAATATTAAGCGATATGCTTTCATATTCTAAAATCTATACCCTATTTTTAAATCCAAACGATGATAAGGTTTTGCAAGATTCCCTATCCCACTTTAAAGTCAGCCTAACCCCCACAGAGCGAAAGAAAATCATTTATAACATTAGCTTTTTAGTGGATTTAAAGTTTGGGACTTCATATCCATTTGTGATGAAAATTTTTGATGATTTTTTGTGTGGGAATCTTGGCTTTGATGAGCTAGATTCTATATTTAGGATTCTCCACTCTTACATTATCCGCGTGAATTTTTGTGAGAATAGCAATGTTTTAAACAAGACTTTATATCCGTTATATAGACAAATGAGCGAGATGAACGAGACATCAAAAGTTATTGCCATGCAAAAAGTCTTAAGCAAAGACGCCGCACATTTTGCAAATAATAAACGATTTAGAGAATTTTTTAATGAGCTGGTTTTTAGCAATAAAAACAGGAATCTAATTAAGCGAATCTTACTTGCCATTGAGTGCAACACGAACAAGGAATCGCCAAAAGAGGCGGACTTGACAATTGAGCATATCTATCCGCAAAATCCGGGCAAATTTGAAAAAGAATGGCATAAAATGGCGAAAGATTGGGAGGATATTGAATGGCGGAATTGGCATCACACAATGGGGAATCTCACGCTAAGCGGCATAAACTCTAAGCTATCAAATCGCCCATTTGCAGACAAAAAGAAAATAATGGCAGAATCTGGAAACTTGCATATAAATAAATACTTTGAAAACATCAATACTTGGGATTTGGAGGCGATAAAATCTCGCTCAGAGTGGCTTTTTAATCAAGTAATAGAAATCTTTGAGGATTTGCCGGAGGAATTTAGAGAAGAGGCAAGGGAGATGAAAAGGGCTAAGGGCAGTGATTATATTAACTTGCTAGATGAAGAATTTGAGGTGACAAATAAAAAGCCAGTGGCTTTAATCTTGCCAGATAGCAAAGAAATCCGCGTGGATAGCTGGAAAGAAGTGCATCATAAAATCGCTGAATTTTTATATGATAATTGCAATGATGATTTTATGGAATGCGTGGAGAAAAGTATCGGTGGAGTGAGCTTTGAATCTCGTAGCAAACAGCACGACGCCGTGTTTAAAAAAGATAGTAGAATTATAATTACTGGCGGAAGTGCGATTGATATAACGCAAAAAATCCAAAAATTACTAGAATCTTGTGGCTTTGATGAGGATGATGGATTTGGCATTGAGGTGAGGCACCAAAAGTGAAATGTGGCGATAAGCGATAAAACTTTTGCTGTGGTTTTGTAAAATTTAGATTCCAGAATCTATATTTTATTTATATTTATTTATTTATATTTAAGTGATTTTTCTAATCTAATGCCACTTTATATAATGCTGATATTGCGATTTTATAGATAATCTAGATGATACACTATCCCTATTTATATAATACTAATGCCCTTATAGCAAAAGATAGAGACATTAATATAACACTTATTAACCCTTTATTTATATAAGACTAACACAATCTTTTAAAATTACTAAAGCAGTTTTTAAGATAATCTTAATTTAATCTTTCTTTTACACCTTGTTTATATAAAAAGTAGGATTAGGATATAAGCTAAGGAAATAGATTCGCTTAGAAAT